>JAGBSO010000037.1 GCA_017631795.1 Clostridia bacterium
CAATCTGAGACTTGTTGTCCATATCATAAAAAAATATTATGCAAACAACAGCGATCAGGATGATTTAATTTCAATCGGAACAATCGGACTTATAAAAGGAATCAACAGTTTCCGACCTGATAAAAACGTGAGACTTGCCACATATTGTTCAAGATGCATCGAAAATGAAATTCTGATGCATTTCAGAGCAGCAAAGAAAACAGCACAGGATATTTCCATGAATGAGCCCATTGAAACGGACAGCGAAGGCAATCCGCTGACACTTGCGGACATAATCAGCACGGATGATACAATTGTTGATGACTTGCAGGAAAAAACAAACCGTATCCGTGTCCGGAAGCTTGTTGAAAATATAAAAAACAAAAGAGATAAAGCGATAATTACAATGCGATACGGACTTGACAATTCAGAGCCGATGACACAACAGGAAGTTGCTGATTTTCTGGGAATTTCGAGAAGTTATGTTTCACGGATCGAAACGAGAGTACTCGCCGAAATGCGGAAAGATTTTGACAAGAAAGATGATGATTGATAAAAAAAAGGCCGCGGAAAGCGGTCTTTATTTATTCGGGATATATATGATTTCATCTGTCATATCTGTTCCGCAGGGACGTCTTTCGGGAAGAGAAAGATTGTAAAGGTCGGTTGCTGTGGATTCTGTTGCAAAAACTCTTCTTGCGCTGTCGTCAAGATATTTCACATCGCCGTACTTCATCACAACAGGCACAAAATATTTATTTTTCATCTCTCTGAGCATCATTCTGCCGTTATCGTTGAGTCCTAAAACTCTTATATACGGCGGAAGTGAAACAACATCATCCGCAGTAATACCGAGAAATGAAGACAGAATGATTCTTCTGATTCTTGCGTGTGTATAACGCTTTGTTTTGACCTTGTCGAAAATTTCATTGAGTGAAACGGAAGTTTTCACCGCTTCAACTATTCTGTGTTCAATACCTTCTGCAACATCGGGAGTACCGATGAAATCAGAAGGTTTCATTTTGCGAAGATGTGCCAGCACAGCTGTTTCAAGGTTTGAATAAAGTGACGGGAATGCACCTTTTTCTGTATTTTCACCGAACACCTGCAGACTGTTTGCAGGAACGAATTTTTCAAAATCTTTATTTGTTCTGACAAGATTTCTGATGTTCATTGCCGATGTGATATTGCCATTTATGAGTGCAGAATCATGTCCCGTTGAATTGCGTTCAATGCCGACAGGTTTTATATCAGATCTGAAAGATATGAGTGCTTTCAGATATTCAATTGCAAGGATATTGTTCGGACGCATCATGATTTTTGAACAGTCTTTGCCGAGAATTTCACTCACAACTGCAGATCTGGCTTCAGGATATGAACACATATGATCATCATAGTAATTTTTGATGTCACGACTGTAGACCTTATCATTCAGAATCCTTGCAATCTGCTGCAGAACAACTATATCATCATCTTCACAGCCGAATGAAAGGTTATTGACAATGCCTGCCTGATGTGCTATATACACAGCCCCTCTTGCAAATCTTTCAGCAGAAGCAGTTGCCCACTGAACAGGCAATTCAACAACAAGATCTGCTCCGTTCATCAGTGCAATACGTGCTCTTTCACGCTTATCAAGAAGTGCAGGTTCACCCCGCTGGACAAAGTTTCCGCTCATGATAGCCATAATGAAAGAATTGTCTGTTTTCTTCAGAGTCTGTTCAATATGATATTTATGACCGTTGTGAAAAGGGTTGTATTCGGCAATTACTGCAGTTACTTGCATATTTTTTCAATATCCTTTCAAAAATATGTTGAAAAATCTGTTTTATAAGTATATAATATATCATTGGAAGTAAAGTATCAAGAATTTTTTTATTACGGAGGTAAAATTAATGAAAATTTTTGTTATCAATGCAGGCAGCTCTTCACTCAAATTCCAGCTCATTGACATGGACGGAGAAGTTGTTATTGCAAAAGGAACCTGCGGCAGAGTCGGTGCTGCTATGGGCGAATTTGAAATCAAGACAGAAAAAGGCAAGTTTGAAAAAGAAGTTGCTATGGCAAACCATACAGAAGCTTTCCTTGTTGTTAAAGAAGCTCTCACATCAGGCGAAACAAAAGTTATCGACGACCTGAGTGAAATCAGTGCAATCGGTCACAGAGTTGTTCAGGGCGGTGCTATCTACAAAGAAAGCACTCTCATCACAGATGAAGTTATCAAGGGTATTGAAAGCCTTTGTGATCTTGCTCCTCTTCACAACCCTGCAAACATTCAGGGTATCAACGCTTGTATGGAAATCTTCGGCAAAGATGTTCCCGAAGTTGCTGTTTTTGACAACGCATTCCATTCAACAATGCCTGAAGAAGCATACATGTTCGGTATTCCCTATGAATACTATGAAAAATATCAGATCCGCCGTTACGGTTTCCACGGTACATCACACAAGTATGTAAGCGGTGAATGTGCAAAGATCATGGGCAAGGATCTTAAAGATATCAAGCTCATCACCTGCCACCTCGGTAACGGTTCATCAATCACAGCTATCAAAGACGGTAAAGTTATTGACACATCAATGGGTCTTACTCCCCTTGACGGTTTTGTAATGGGTACACGTTCAGGTAACCTTGATCCTTCAGTAGTTACATTCATTCAGGAAAAAGAAGGTCTTACTGCTGCAGAAATCGATACAATCCTTAACAAGAAGTCAGGTATATTCGGTGTTTCAGGCGGTTTCAGCGATGACAGAGACATCCAGAGAGAAGCAAACGAAGGCAACAAGAGAGCTGATCTTGCAAGAAAGATGCAGTGGTATCAGATCAGAAAGTACATCGGTCAGTACATCGCAGCAATGCAGGGTGTTGACGCAATCGTATTCACAGGCGGTATCGGTGAAAACTCACAGCCTCTTCGTCAGAACATCTGCGAAAGCTTCTCATACCTCGGCATCACATACAATGCTGAAGAAAATGCAAAGGCAATCAGAGGCGTTGGCGGCGAACTTTCAGGCGCTGACTCAAAGGTTAAAGTTTACGTTATCCCCACAAACGAAGAACTTATGATCGCAAGAGATACAAAGGAAATCGTTGAAAAAGCTTAATCTGAGCAAAAATATAAGGAAGCAGAAATTCTGCTTCCTTTTTTATTTTATTCTCAGACCTTTGGGATAGTGGTTTTTTGCTCTGCCGCTGACGACTTTTGCACCGCCCACAGCACAGCCGTTTGTTGTGACAACTGCCCAGCCGTTTTCACAGTCTGCAGGAATCTCGTCGCCGTGCAGATACTTTTTCATTTCATCACTGTCAGGTGAAAGCTCGATTTTTCTTCTGAAATCACTGCCCATCGCCATAAAAAACTGATGATGCGGCTGAATGTAATTCTTGCGTATTTCACCGATTGTCACACCGCATGAAAAAGCGGTGCCTTTTTTTATTTCAAAGTCAGGTGTGAAATAAACAGGATTTCCGTTATACATTGTAACATGGGATTTATCATAAGAAACAAGTACGTCGTCAAGAAAATCCGTTACTACCCTGTCAATTTTTATTTTGTCAGGTGAAAATTTCATGCCGAAATCATAACTTTCATTCTTGTTATGAAGCACAGCCATAAACTGACCTTCACCTTTACTTTTATGCGGATAGAATCTTCTTGCAAAATGAATGTTTTCGCATTTGCAACCATCGAAAAATATGCCGTCTGATGTGTTTTCCCTGACTTTTTCATTAACGGGAACAATCTCAAATCCGGGATGATTCTCAAGAAATGCATCAATCATCATTTCATTTTCTTCAAGTGAGAAAGTGCAGGTCGCATATACGATGTATCCGCCGTTTTTAAGTGCAGTCACGGCATTTTCGAGAATCTGAGTCTGTCTTTCTGCACATTTTTTTACGTTTTCGGGACTCCATTCATCGATTGCGATTTCCTCTTTTCGGAACATGCCTTCACCTGAGCAAGGTGCGTCGACCATTATCATATCAAATGTATCGGGGAACAGTTTTGCGAATTTTCCCGTATCCATACAGGTTGTGACAGTATTGTGAAGACCGAGTCTTTCCACATTTCCCGTTAAAATTCTGCATCGTGAAGATATGATTTCATTTGAAACAAGGATTCCGTTTTCACCGAGTTTATTTTTGAGCTGAGTGCTTTTTCCGCCGGGAGCTGCACACATATCAAGAATTTTCCAGTCAGGATCAATATCAACACATTCTGCGGGAGCCATGGCACCGGGCTCCTGCACATAAATCATGCCTGCATGGTGATAAGGATGATTTCCGACTTTGTCATAGTCAAGATAAAATCCGTTTTCCACATAAGGTATTTTTTCGCTTCCGAAAATGTTTATCTTTTCAAAATCAGCAAGACTTATTTTATCTGTATTCACACGGAATGCCCTTACAGGCTCATCATTCAGCGCTTTTTCATATTCTTCATATTCTTTTCCGAGAAGCATCTGCATTCTCAAGATATATTCTGAGGGTAAATTTTTCATTCAGTTTCACCGTTTATATTCATTTCCACATGAAGCATACACATGGCAACAGAAGTTATTGCTGCTGTTTCGGTACGCAGTGTTCTCTGACCGAGAGAGACAATATTTCCGCCGCAGCTGACAGCAGATTCAATTTCACTCTCATCAAATCCGCCTTCAGGACCGATAAATATTCCCACACTCATTCCGCTTCTGATTTTCTCAAGTGCATCTTTCGTATCTGCCATTCCGTTTTTTGACTCATAAGGTACAAGAAAAAGGTCAAGCTCTTTCGCTTTTTCAAGAGCCTGTTTATATGTAAGCACATCGCCTATTTCAGGAATAAAATTGCGTTTACTCTGTTTTGCGGCACTTTCTGAAATTGTCTGCCAACGTGTCTGTTTGCTTTTCTTCTTTTTATCGTCCAGTTTTACAACACATCTGCTCATTTCAACGGGAATTATTTCATACACACCAAGCTCAACGGTTTTCTGAATAATAAGCTCCATTTTATCGCCTTTAGGAAGTCCCTGAAAAAGATAAATCTTCACAGGCAGCTCTGTATTCTGATAATTCTCTTCAATTATTTGTGCAACGGCAGTTTCACCGTTGATACTTTCAAGTCTGCACAGATTACTCATTCCGTTTTCGCTTACAAGAAATGTATCACCTGTTTTCATGCGAAGAACATTTTTTATATGATTAAAATCTGCACCTGTTATATAGTAACAGTTATCCTGTCTGCTGTTATCATCAACAAAGAAATTATGCATCATTTTCACCAGCTTTCCCGTACATTATAACAAACAAAAAGTTTATTTACAATCATAAAATATCTTTTGTATGTTTTAAACAAACTTAATTCGTCAGTTTTTATAACAAAACATGGTTTTATTTGTCTTTGTTTTATTGACTTTACCATATTATTTTGATATTATATAATAGTATATAAGCAAAAAAAGGAGGAATTGCTTTGACAGACGCAAAAACACTCGCGTATATCAATTTATATGCTGTTCTCGGCACACTTGAAAATCTTTGTGCCCTGGATGAAGATGCAAGTGCACTTCTTACCAACAAAAAGCCTATAACAATCGGAATTGAGGTTAAGGGCGGACCTTCAGCCACAATTACTTTCAAAAACGGCAAATGCAGAATGGAAGACGGTATCGGTCCCTGTGACATCAAACTCCCCTTCTCATCATGTGAGAAATTCAACGGAATGATTGACGGTACAGTTACTCCCATCCCCTCAAAAGGATTCAGACATATCGGTTTCCTTCTCAAAGAATTTGTACCCCTTACAGATCTTCTCTCAAAATACATGAGACCTGATCCCGAAGATCTTAAAGATGAAAAATTCTTTGAAATCAGCACATCACTCATGTTCTACACAATTGCTGTTGCAATCGCTCAGATAGGCAATAATGACGAGATCGGTAAATTCTCTGCTGACCACATGGTAGACGGTGAAATCCTTATGTCTATCAAGGATGGCCCCAAAGCCACAATCAGAGTAAGCAACCACAGACTCATCACAATCAAAAAAGGTACTGATACTCCCAGAGCTCTTATGGAGTTTGATAATATCAGACTTGCCCGTGACCTTTTCGACGGCAAAGTAAACTCTGTTGCATGTGTCGGCGAAGGTAAAATCAGAATGGGCGGTATGATCTCAATGGTTGATAATATGAACAGAATTCTCGACCTTGTAGGTCTTTATCTTGCATAAGGAGGGTACATAAATGGCTACAAAAAAATTCAATCATAAAAAGAGTCACGAATGGTTCAAAAGAGCTGTTGACGTAATCCCCTCAGGTATTTACGGACATCTCGGTCCTGCAGAAGGTCTGTGGGTTCCCACAACTTCATGGCCTTTCTTCTCAGAAAGAGCAGAAGGTTCATACATGTGGGACGTTGACGGAAACAAGTACATCGACTACATGTGTGCTTACGGTCCCAACGTTCTCGGTTACAATGATCCCGACGTTAACGCTGCTGCTATGAAGCAGGCTGAACTTGCAAACTGCACAACAACACCTTCTTACAAAATGGTTGAGTTCGCTGAACTCATGGTTGACACAGTTGCATCTGCTGACTGGGCATTCTTTGCAAAGAACGGTAACGATACAACTCAGGCTGCTATCATGTGTGCACGTTACCATACACATAAGAAAAAGATCATCTTCGTAAACGGTTTCTATCACGGTGTTTCAATGTGGACACAGAAACTTGACTACCCCGGTGTTCTTCCCGAAGACGTTGCAAACAACCTTTATGTTGACTGGAATGATATTCCTGCACTTGAAAAGCTTATTGCAGAAAACAAGGGCGAAATCGCTGCTTTCATCGCAACACCTTACATGCACGGTAACTTCCTTGACAACGTTCTTCCTGCTGACGGCTACTGGCAGAAAGTAAGAAAGCTCTGTACAGAAAACGACATCGTTCTTATCGTTGACGACGTTCGTTGCGGTTTCAGACTTGACCTTGCAGGTTCAGACCATTACTACGGTTTCGAAGCTGACCTTATCTGTTTCTGTAAAGCTCTTGCAAACGGCTGGAACGTTTCATGTCTTTGCGGTAAAGACTTCCTTAAGAGTGCAATGAGCGGTCTTTCATACACAGGAAGCTATTGGATGAGTGCTGTTCCTTTCGCAGCAGGTATTGCATGTATCGAAAAGATGAAGAAACTCGATACTCCCACAATGTTCAAAAAACTCGGCACACAGCTCACAAACGGTCTCAAAGCTGCTGCTGCAAACAACGGTTTTGACCTTGTTTGTTCAGGTGAACCCGCATTGTTCTATCTGAGAATAGCTAATGATGACAGCTTGTTCCTGCATCAGGACTGGGTTCAGGAAATGGTAAGCAGAGGCATCTTCATCACAAGCCATCACAACCATTTCATCAACGCTTCTCTTACAGAAGACGATATCAAGTACACAATTGATGTTGCAGAAGACGCATTCAAGGCTGTAAGAAAACGTCATCCCGAAGCATTCTGATTACATCAGACTGCTATACTTAATGAATAATTAGCAATGGAATGCCGGGAAAGAGTAAAAACCTTACCCGCATCCCGGATTTCTTGCTACAAAATAATTATGCATTGTGCATTGTGCATTAAAAAATGAATGGAGGAAAATTATATGCCACTTTCAAAACAGGAATGGCTTGCTCTTGAAAAGAAAGCTCACGAACTCCGTTTGCTTACTCTTGACACAACAAGATGGGCAGGCAGCGGACACATCGGCGGCGGTATGAGTGCTCTCGATGTTATGACTGTACTCTACCACAAGTACATGAAAATCGATGTAAAGAATCCCAACTGGGAAGACAGAGACAGATTCATTCTTTCAAAGGGTCACGTTGGTGTTGCTTATGCTCCCGTACTCTGCGACCTCGGATTCAATGATAAGGAACTTCTCAAGACTTTCAACCTTTCAAACTCAACAATGGGTATCCATCTTGACTCAAACAAGGTTGTTGGTGTTGACGCTTCAACAGGTTCACTCGGTCATGGTATGTCAATTGCCGTAGGTACAGCTCTTGCAGCTAAAGTTACAGGCAAAGACTTCAAGACTTATGTTCTTCTCGGTGACGGTGAATGTGACGAAGGTTCAAACTGGGAAGCTGCAATGTCAGCTGCTCACTACAAGACAACAAACATGATTTCTTTTGTTGACCGTAACAAGTGTATGATCGACGGCAGAACAGAAGATGTTATGCGTCTTGAACCCCTTGCTGACAAATGGACAGCATTCGGATTTACCACAAAAGTTATCGACGGTAACAACATCAAGGAAATCTGCGATGCTATCGACGAAGCACTCGCAAACGAAACAGATTCTCCCTACATGATCGTTCTTGATACAATCAAAGGCTGCGGTATTGACTTCATGGAAGACAATTACACATGGCATTACGGTGCTATTGATGATGCAAAGTATCAGCAGGCTAAGGAAAGCCTTGAAAAGCACTATCAGAAGAGAATCGCAAGAGTAGAAAAGGAGGCTGAATAATATGGCAGGCGGATTAACCTATACAGCACTCGATTCAACATCACTCTCCACAGCGGAGATTTACGGTCAGGCTCTCGTTGAGCTCGGTGAAGCACATCCCGAAGTTGTTGCTCTCACAGCTGACCTTGCAAAGTCAACAAAGATCGGCGAATTTATGAAGAAATTCCCCGACAGATTCTTCAACGTTGGTATCGCAGAACAGAACATGTTCGGTGTTGCAGCAGGTATGGCAAAAGCAGGTCTTGTGCCCTTCCTTTCAACATTCTCACAGTTCGCATCATTCCGTTCAGCTGACCAGCTTCACACAGACCTTTGCTACCAGAATGTAAATGCAAAAGTTATTGCTACTCATTCAGGTACATCATTCGGTCAGGCAGGTTCAACTCATCACGCTATCTGCGACTTCGCACTTACACGTTCAATTCCCAACCTTACAGTTATCTGCCCTGCTGACGGTATTGAAACATACAACGCAGTTATGGCAGCTTACGAAACACCCGGTCCTTTCTACATCAGAATCAACCGCGGTTTCGACAGAGTTCTTTATAAGGATGCAAACTACGGCTTTGAAATCGGCAAGGCTGTAACAGTTCACGAAGGTTCTGACATCACAATCATCGCTACAGGTTCATGCGTATTCCAGGCATGGGAAGCAGCTCAGTTCCTTGATCAGAACGACGGTCTTAAAGTTCGTGTTCTTGATATGCACACAATCAAGCCCATCGATAAGGAAGCTATCATCAAGGCTGTTATGGATACTCGCCGTATCATCACAGTTGAAGATCACAACGTTATCGGCGGTCTCGGCTCAGCTGTTGCTGAAGTTATGGCTGAAGCAGGTAAGGGTTGCGCTTTCAAGAAGCTCGGTCATCAGGATAAGTTTGCTCCTATCGGTCTTCATGAAGATATCATGAACGCTGTAGGCATCGACTCAAACGGTATCATCAATGCTGTAAGAGAAACAATGAAGATGGACTTCGAAGAAGACGACAACTGGGACGACGAAGTATAATCTTTAAAAGGAGGAACTAAAAATGGCTTCAAGAGAAGAATTTTTAACCAATAAAATTTTTATGAATGCCGTATTACCCCTTTTGAAGGTCATCGTTGCTGACACACCGTCTCTTGCTAAAAAATTCAAGGCTGTTCACTGTGTTTATCAGGTGAGCGCACTTGATCCCGAAGCTCCCGACGGAAAATATGCAACTCATTTTCAGGTTAATTCCGATGAATGGGTAATACACACAGAAAAAGTTGAACCCAAGCCCATGGTTGAGCTTGAGTTCCAGAGTGTTGAGGCTATGAACCTTTTCTTCAAAGGCAAAATCGGTCCCAAGACACTCCCCAAGATGAAAGGTCTTGTAAAAAATACAGGCGCTTTCGTTGCATTCATGATGGCACTTCTTAAAATGTCATCAATCCTGACTGCAAAAGAACCCCCTGAAAAGGAAGAAGACAAGAGACTTATGGTTAAGTGCTATTTCTATCTCCTTTCAAGCGGTATCAGCCAGCTTAACAAGAACGGTCACGAAGAAATTCACGAATGGGCAAAGAAGAGCCCCGACCGTGTTTATGCATGGGCAGTCAACGACGAACCCTCAGTTTCTGCTTACATCCGTGTTAAGGCAGGTAAGACAAGAGCAGGCAGAGGCACTTACAAGAGAGCTCTCCCCTTCTTCACAATGCGATTTGATTCATTCGACAGCGCACTCGGCATTCTTATGCAGACTGCAGACATGCTTGATTCAACAAGAAGCGGTAAGCTTATCATGGACGGTGCTCCCGAATTCGGTGCACAGATCGGTGACTTCATGATGCAGGTCGGTGCAATGGCACAGGGTTAATAAAAAACAATATAACAACAAGCCGTGGTTTTCCGCGGCTTGATTTTTTTTGCAAAAAAATACTTGACAAATCGGTCTATTAATGATAGACTGAAAATGCAAGGTTTATTTGCGATAGACCAAAATTGAAGGAGGTTTATATATGGATAATTATAAACTGGGCTTTGTTGAACAGAAATTTGCCGAACTTATATGGCAGAATGAGCCAATTAGTTCGGGAGAACTTGTAAAACTATGCCTGAAAGAACTTGAATGGAAAAAGTCAACCACATACACTGTTCTGAAAAAACTCTGCGAAAAAGGAATTTTTCAGAATGACAACGGAACGGTATCATCACTGATATCAAAGGATGATTTTTTCGCACTTCAGAGCAAAAATTTTGTTGATGAAACTTTTGAAGGCTCACTTCCCGCTTTCATTGCAGCTTTCACAAAGAAACAGACACTTTCAAAAAAGGAGATTGAAGAAATCCGAAAAATGATTGATGCTTACGGGGAGGTGTAAAAAATGGATGTTGTAATGATTAAACTGTTCAACATGAGCATCACCGCAATGTGGCTGATTCTGGCGGTTATCATTCTGCGTGCAATACTGAAAAAAGCACCGAAGTACATAAATCTTATAATGTGGGCATTGGTCGGCTTCCGTCTTATCTGCCCTTTCAACTTTAAGAGTATGTTCAGTCTTATCCCTACAGCTGAAACGATACCCGGCAATATTCAGGCGACATCGTCACCGTCAATCAATACGGGAATCAATGCGATAAACGAAATTGTGAATCCCGCTATTTCAGAATTTTCGAAAATGCCGTATTCTATCGGCTACAATCCTGTTGATATGCTTCTTAAAATTTCATTCCTTGTGTGGGTTGCAGGTATTGCTGTTATGCTTGTTTATTCAGCGATAAGCTATCTGAAACTGCACAGAATGGTAAGAGCATCAATACGCTACAATGACAACATTTATCTTTGCGACAACATCAAATCACCTTTTATTCTCGGCATAATAAAACCGAGGATTTATCTTCCGTCTGATATAAATGCCAATCAGATAAATCCTGTTATTGCACATGAAAAAGCACATATCAGACGTCTTGATCATATTCTGAAGCCCTTGGGATTTGCTGTTATGAGCATTCATTGGTTCAATCCTCTTGTATGGATTGCATACAGTCTTTTCTGCCGTGACATTGAATATGCTTGTGATGAAAAAGTTATAAAAGATATGAAATCTGAAGAGAAAAAGACATATTCCGAAGTACTTCTGTCACTGAGCATTTCAAAAAGAAATCTTGCAGTCTGTCCGCTTGCATTCGGTGAAGTCGGTGTAAAAAGCAGAATTAAATCTGTGCTCAGCTACAAAAAACCGACGCTGTGGATAATAATTATTTCCGTAATTGCACTTGCAGGTGTTGCAATCGGTTTTATGACAACTCCCGCAGATGATTCAATAGACGGATATCACTATATTGACAGGTACTTTTATGAAGATGTCATTGGTGTTGACCGTGCAAATAACGAATTGCGTGATTACCGTTACAGAATCGGTGATGATATGATAATCACCAGATTTGACGGTGACGGTACAGGCAATGCTAAAGTTCTGGGGGTTCTTGTTAAAGAAAATATAAATGACCACGATCTTGACCTGATTCTTGAAACACTCCCATCAAAATATTCAAAGAACCAGATAACGGAAACATATGTAACATCAGGTCCATACACGAATAAATATATCTTCATAAGATTCAGAAACAGAGACTTTATCGGGGCATCTCTTTCCACAGACGGAAACGGGAATTATTATGTAATGAAATCTTTCAAGCTGAAAAGGGATCATGACATCAAAATTGAAGCTGTGACTGATTTTGAGAAAGATATTATCATCGGAGCAGACATTCCGACAACTGCACCGTATGCACATCCTGAAGAACTGAGCACCGCAGGAACAGAAAATACCACAACATCCGTTATAGTTGACAATGGTGAAAATGTGAATCCGTATTTCAATGCAAATGTCCTTGAAGTTAATGAAAAAAATATTCTTGTTGAACCGCTTAAGGGTGAGATTGAAAGAAACTCTGCAAGCAAAATTTATGTCAGCACCGATGTTATTTCCGGAAATCCTGTTCCAGAACTGAAAAAAGGTGATGAAGTAATAATTATTTATAACGGTGAAATTATGGAAACGTATCCTGCCGAGATTTCCGGTGTGTTTACGATAATACGAATAAAATAACAATAAAAGCCGTGGTTTCCCACGGCTTGAATTTTTTTGTAAATAATAATTTATTGAAGAGTTAGGAGTTAGGAATGTCAGAAGTGCTACGCACTTACTTCCGCTTCGCTCTATAAATGAAATCGAAATATTTGCGATATACCGCCATTTGTGCTCTGTCTGCATTATAATGGGGTAAGGGGTGAACCCCCTTCATAAACTCCTAACTTCTCACTCCTCACTCCTAACTATTATCGAGCACAGCTCCGCTAAATTATTGTTTATAAGTCCATTTTCATTTTTGTTGCTTTCTGTCCCCAGGAATTTGCCCAGCTTTCGCAATAGACTTTATAATATGAAATATTGTTTTTCTTTCTGTAACCTGCAAGTACGTTGCACCATACAGCAGAAGGTATCGCAATAACGAGATAATAAAGAGGCCCTAAAAGCAGACACTGCCATGTGTGTCCGTATTCATGGATTCTTGTGTTGTATGTCCATTTTTTACTGCTGTGCTGATCTTTCATAAAAATGAAAAGTCCCAGCGACAGTCCGCCCTGATTCCAGGGAAGATAGACGATATATGAATATCCGAATCTCTGCCAACGGCGTTTCTTTATTTTTGTGCAGATAAGAAATGCGATTCCGCCGACAATGTTTACGGGCAGTCCCCATGTCCACTGCACAAGATAAAACAGAAAATCGAGAAATTGATTTTTTGCATTTTTTTCTCTTTTATCAGGTGCTTTTTTTGTTATGTCAATCATTTCACGGCACTCTCCTTTTCTTTCTTTTTCTCAATCAGTATCAGATACTGACCATCTTCATTCAGTTCAAGATAATGCTCTTCACCGTCAGATTCTCCCTGACCGAGCCATGTGTTTTCAAGCTTCTGACCTGAAATCAGTTCACAGCGTTCTTTCTGCTCAGGTGTCAGCGTTACACTGCCGTATTTATGTTTTGTAGCGATAGCTGCACGAATCATTGTGTGATCATCTTTTGTCATACGGAAGTTTTTAAGCAGTATAAGAGCCACAAAAGCTGCGACAATGGGAATAACTGCAACGCAGATACGAACACCGATTACAGCGCTGTCCGACTGTGCAAAAAGTGTGCCTGTTGCTTTTTCGTAATCTGAAACAGTATCACCTGTTACAAGACCGAAGCCCTGAAGAGTAAAGCCTACGAGTGCAGCCATAACACCGCTGATGCTCTTTTTGATAAGAGTTGAGAATGTTGCGATAACGCCTTCTCTTCTTCTGCCTGTGATAAGCTCGTCAACGTCTGTAAGGTCAGGGAAAATATTTGTTGAAACGAAGCCAAGACCTGACATACCGAAGGGATAAAGCAACATGCTGAGCATCATAAGCACTGTCCAGAAAAATGAACCGCCAGACTGCATTATAAGACCGATTGCAAGACCTGCAACCATAAGAGGAGTTACGATATTACCGCATTTTTTCTTGCCGTGTTTCATTGTGAGTGCATAGTTAAGAGGAAATGCGCCTGCCTCGGCAACACCTGCAACAGCATTGAAAAGTGCGTATTTGCTGTACTGATTTGCAAGGTACTTTATGTAGTAAACCTTTGAGTTTGCATAGAATCCTGTTGAAAACTGATATGCAAGGCTCATGAAGAAATACTGTCTGAATGATTTATTCTTGAATACAAGAATGTACTCTCTGATTATGTATTTAACATCAAGTTTTTCGTTTTTTATGCCCAGAGAACTGGGTTCTTTTGTCTTTGCAAAAGTCAGAAAAACTGCAACCGCAAAGAAAACCGAAAGAACGATACCGATAACAAGGAACGGTGTTTTTGATTCGGATGTGATATTATCGCCTGAACCGAAAATTGCAAGAATCAGAACAACAATACCGAATGCAGGTACCATACCTGCAGAATTGAAGAGATATCCCACAGAATTGTACTGAGTACGAAGATTATACTCAGGTGCAAGTTCAGGAAGCATTGCAGTATGAGGCACGCAGATCATTGTGTATGCTGTTTTATAAAGCATATAGACAAGCGTGAAATAAATCATCGCTTTTGTGGGATTCTGAGCACCGTTGAGACCGAATGAATTCCACAAAAGTGTATAAGAAATTACCATTACAGGCAATCCCCAGAGCAGATAGCGTCTGTGTTTACCTGTTTTTGAACGTGTACGGTCAGTTATAATACCCATGACAGGGTCTGTTACAGCATCCCAGACAGTTGCAATCATAACAACAATACCCGCCTGATTGAGCGACATATTGACAACGTCGGTAAGGAATACCGTAAAATACATGCTGATGATATATCCTGCACCACCCATATACATGTTTGCATAACTGTAATTGAGCATAGGCAGAATTGTGGTTTTGAAATCACCCTCTACACCTATCAGCTTTTTTATCCTTTCACCCATAAAATCATTCCCAACACATTTTATTTATAAGTTTATTATATCATCAGTGCATTTTTAAGTCAACAATATTGCAAAATCATAACAAATCATTTATACTTGAATCAGGTGATGAAAATGAACAGCAAAAACATATGCATCAATGTAGGCATGAACGCAGATGTATCAGAATTCGATCAGATAGAAATAATAAAAGCAGCAGGATTTGACGGTGTTTTCTTTGACTGGGAAAGAACCGTTGACAGAAAAAGGGAAATCACAAAAGCGATAAATCTCGGACTTGAATTACAGTCATTCCACGCACCGTTTTACGGAATGGATGATATTTTTCACGCTGATGACACACTTTCTGACAAAATGCTGAATGATATCATCGGCACTATTGATTGTGCAAGTGAATACGGTACAAACCTTATTATCTGCCATGCAATCATCGGTATGGATAACCACTCCCCCAACGACCTGGGCATAAAAAGGCTTGAAAGAGTCATTGAATACGCAGAAAAGAAAAAAATCCGTATTGCATTTGAGAATACGGAAGGAATTGAATATCTTCAGAAAATTCTTGACGCATACGGTGAATTACCGCATATAGGATTCTGTTTTGATTCAGGGCATGAACTTTGTTATAACGGTGCTGAAGATACACTCGCAAAATTCGGAAAATATCTTTTCTCAACACATCTTAATGACAATATGGGACAGACCGGTGATGAAATCACATTCTATGATGATTCACATCTGCTTCCCTTTGACCATGGTGTCGCAGACTGGAACGGAATTGCTGAAAGACTGCACAGATGCAACTTCAACGGACCGCTTACATTTGAACTTGTGTGCAAAAACCGTCCCGAAAGAAATGTCAGCGACAGATATGAAAAAATGACATTTGAAGAATACATCAACGAAGCATTTGAAAGAGCTGACAGGTTCAGGAAGCTTTATAATCATAATTAAAACACAAAACGGATACATCAGACGATGTATCCGTTTTTATTGTGCTATTTATTAATCGGCATCAAAATGCAAAAACAATCATTATATCCGTGACATCGCCGTAATTATCGTAAATCAGCGAATATGAATAAACAATACCGTATTCTGAGTTATAGAATGAATATGCTGTTCTTGTGCCATATTCATTCTTCTCAACATATTCATAGCCGTAAGACTCAAGATAATCAAAGAAATATGTAAAGATATCTTCTGCACTGTAACCTGCTGATACAAGGTCAGAAAAGCTGTAATAGAATCCCAATGCATCTGCATCTTCACTCATAAAATAAAGATAAGGAGCAACACGTGTATATGCGCCGTAATCGACAGCACCAACATATCCGCCGTAATCATACCAACCGTCTGATGTTGCACTGACAGGAATGTTGATAGCTGTTGTATCTTTCAAACCTTCAACATAAACAGTGATATATTTTGTTGATGTATATTTCAGCGGAGAAACATACAATACAGCAACATCATTTCCTGTTGCATACGCTGTATACCAGTTTTCTTCCCACACACATCTGAATGTATTGCCATCATAGTCAACAACCAGATCACGGCCATCAAGGTCACCTATAATTTCAACATCAATGATTGCAGTACCGCCTTTGTCAAGATAACGGAGCGATGTATCCACATCAAGACTCAATGTTTCGACAGGTTCTTCGGGAATTGTCGGCCTGAACATATCTGCAAACTCGTCCATTGTAAGCGGATTATTGTAATTAAGATCATCCAGATACATAACGGGAATTGCAAAATTAAGATTCTGTCCGTCCGTTTTCATCCATGAATTTATGCCGATAACTTCTGCCTTTTCATTGATAAGCGGTCCGCCGCTGTTACCCTGTGAAATGGGAGCTGTTGTCTGGATATATGCAATATACGGATGATATTCAGGAACAACTCTTGATCCGTTTGAAATAATACCGTTGCTGAATGTATCTGTCAGCCCCTTTGAGCTGCCGAGTGTATAAGCAACCGCACCTGTACGGGGAGTTTCTGTGTTAAGCACTGCAGAAGTTGATTTTGCATTCACTTTAAGAACGGCAATATCCATGTCCGCATCAAAAGCAAGCACCTGAACAACATCATATGAAACACCGTTATAGTCTGTAACAGTGATTTCATACATACCATCAATAACATGATAGTTTGTTACTACTCTGCCGTCTGCAGTAGTGAAGAAACCTGAACCTGTTGAACGGTATTCATCGTTCTTCGCATTGACTTCAACTGTATATTTTGAAGCGATGTCATGTACTTCAATTGCAGTCAATGAAGATGACGGTGGTGGTGTTGGTGTGGTTGTGCCTCCTGACGGCATTTCAATCAGACTCTCAAGTCTTGCAGACATTCTGAGAACAGTTCTTGCATCTGATGCAGTAATCCTTGAGTCACTGTTTACATCAGCAACAAGGAATTTACGGACATCAAGCACATCAAGTTTTGCTGACGCTCTGAGAATAATTCTTGCATCTGATGCTGTAATTCTTCCGTTTCCGTCAACATCGCCAAGATAAGTGATACTTTCGATTTTATCAATAATGGTATCTTCAATAAGAATTTCTGTTGTTGCAGTGCCATCTGTAAAGAGCTTGTCACAACCATAACATGCATAATATTCAATATTACCTGTTGTCTCATGTGTTGCAGAAACAGCATCTATCTTGTAAAGATTATGCTGAGCCGAAATAATTTCACCAACAACAATCTTCTCACCACATATATTACAATATGTGTCACCTGTATATCCTTCTGTACAAGAAGGTTCTATTGCATCGCGAATTTCTGTTGAATCATGAGGACAAAATGTTTTTTCAAATCTGCCTTCCAATTCCATATCTTCAGTAACACAAACTCTGTAAACCATATCAGTAGAAACAAGACTGCCATCACGATACCAGCCAACAAACTGATAACCTTCATAAGCAATAGCTTCTACCTGGGCAAATGTACCATACTGATGTAAACCTGAACCTGTTACAACACCTGCTTTACTGTCAGAAGTTGTTACATTAACATTAAATACAAGCTGTGCATCATCACCTGATTTATCAGATGTTTTCACGATCAATTCATCATTTGAATCAAACAATACATACTCAGCTTCAGAACCATTCGGAACACCGTATTCAAGTTCGTCTTCATTATATGCAGGTAACACACCGTTCAGAGATTCACCTTGTTCAAGGGGAATATCAAAATAATTTACATTTCGTGTGTAATCACCACATGAAGCATCATATTCACTGATAGAGTAATTAACCTGATCAGTTTCACGGCCTACAATGGAAACATCATACTCTGCATCATTCGGCAATACAACGAATTTCTGTCCGTCTTCATCCACACCAAAAATATAGGATGATTCTGACAATGTCTCGGGTTGCTCATTTTTAATTGAAGCAACTTTATTGCCCTGTTCGTCATATACTTCCACATCAACCGCACAATTAATACGGATAATTCTGTAACCACCGTTGTTGAACTCGACCTTAGCACCTTCTGTGTAATTATCATCCATAGATGCAAGCCATGAATAACACAATTCAGGATAATGAGCTGCTCCGATATTCTTGATGTTCATAAATGCAGTTGTAGCATAATTCGGATGATTAGATACTAATGCCAGCAGCAAATCTGCAAGATTCTTTCCTGCTGAATCAATTACAGACTCATTATAATTTGTTATTCCTGCGTCTTTTACAGCTTTCTTCAGCCAATCAGAAATAATCTGAAGTGCATCTTCTTCTGAACCCCATGGATTAACACCAACATTCCAGATGTAAGACCATAACAAGTCTTTCCACTCTTCTTTGGCTTGTGATATCAATGAATCAACAAGTTTTTCAGATTGTTCCTCTGTACAGCCAAATATAACAGAACAAATTTCTCTTATTTCATCCTGATATGCTGCAACATAGTTGCTGCGATTCTTTAAAAACTCTTTTGAAAGAATGTTTACATAGTTATCAAGGAACAATCCCTGAGAATAATTATTCTTAGTATCATCTTCGATTATCAATGATATTTTTTCTCCAAACGGCAACCAATTATCTGCACCGGTGATTTTTTTCATCTGAAAACCATCAACAATGTACTCTTCTGTGCTGTCAAGTTCATTGTAAATATTCAGCATCTTCGATCTTAAAGTTGCATATGTATCAGGATCTGATTCTCTGGAAGGCAAAACCTTTTCTATACCATATCTGCAGAATCCCAAAGCCGCAGGTGCAACTTTAGGCACAGGGTCATTGGAATTGAGGATATTGAAAATATTATTGTATTTTGATTGATCCTTGACTTCTGATTTGAGCGCGCCTGCAGGAGTTTCAAAACAATAAGTATAGATATCATCATAATCATAACTGATATTATTGCTGATTACTGTACCGTTATCAAGTGCTCCGCCGACTAAATTAGCTGTTGCAGCAGCTCGGCTATAACCTGTTATCCATAATTTTACATCACCGCTGATATTCTGATCATTCACATAACTGCGTAAAAAACTGATAACATTATTTTTAGCTGTATCAAAACCCTGGTGTTGTCCATACTGTCCGATAGTAAAATTACTTGCCCATTCCTGCTCATAACCACCACCACGGACTGCAACTGCAATCAGAGTATAGTTTTCACCATTTACTGTGATAGGCATATTACCTGCAATAACGCCGATAGAATCTGTGGTCGGCTTTTTTGTAAACCAATCATTTGTCTGAATGTTTTCTTCAGGCACACCGATTTCCATCAGCAACCGTTTTGCGTTGATACTCTTGTCTGAATAATTTTCACCACCAGTGCTGCTGCCGAATGCAGACATCGCAAAGCTCAGAGACATCGTAGCAAGACTGGCCTTATAATCATATGCACTTTCAGAAAAATAGTCATTTGTATAATAACATGTTGCAGTATAATCTTCTCCTGACTGATATGTAAATGTAATTTTTTTCAGAGGATTGATAATATTGTCTGCAACTTCACCAAAGGTAAATTCAAGATTATCCGGATCATCAACAGGATAATAATAATCCTGATCTGTAGCCAGATCCTTTGCTGTAAGTTTGAATAATGCTACAACATTCTGTCCTGCTTCAGGCATTTTATCCATAACCTGAAACAATCCGATTGAATATAATCCTATATCATTTGCCTTTATCATATCTGCTTTAGCCAACGCAACATTAGCATAAGCATATAATTTTACATCTGTATCAACACGATACCAATTACTGCCGATTACATCCGAATCATACTTACCCGAATAGCTGTAACTTCCCGCATTAGTCATACCTGTTGTAAACAATACAACATTTTTTATCACATTTTCGCCATCAATATCTGCTAAAAGATCATTTGCATATACCAATCCGTCAGCAATAGATCTTGTGTTACTGGACGCATAAAGATTATCAATCTCATCCTTGAGATAATCAAAATTCTTTGTAAAATCCGACACTATCGAAGCTGTGTCTTTATACGACACCACTGCAACATAATTATCACCGGAAGCTCCACTGATATTATCCAGAAAACGAGAAGATGCTTTTTTCACATACTCAATCGCTGTATCAGCAGTGTAAATTTCTTTACCGCCGGAAGTAAATCTTGTGGTACTTGAAGTGTCCAGAACAAGCACGGTATATCTCTTTACAGAATCTGCCGATTGTGCTGCAAAGGATATTATCGGGCAACAACCAATCAACAAGGTTATTGTTAAAAAAACCGCTAAAACTCTCTTCATTTTTATTCCTCCATAGAATTTTTATATATTTTTAATATTAATTCTCAAGCGAGAAAATATATACATTCTGTCCGACAACAATGCTGCCGCTTTGCTCAATTTCCATATCATTTCTGACACAAAATGCAGGACGGATACCGTTTTTATCATATGCATTTGAAAATCCGAGTTTATTATTATCTCCAATCACATATGAACAAGAGAAATATGATGTGTCAGGGGTACGCAACCACCAGCTTGAAACTTCACCTTCAGAATAAGCAACTCTGTTATCCGGGTTTTCAAAATATTCAAGCATTTCTCCTTCAGGGGAAATATTAACCCCATCATCAAACCCTGTTTCCTGACACGATAACAGGAAAATCTTTCTGTTTATTTGTTCAGTTTCGACACCAACCGTACCCAGTGCATCATCAGCCGTAATTTCAATATCTGAACTCACTATATACTCAGACAGCTCAGTCAAGCATTTTATATACTCATTATTCAGATATAAATCTATCAGACTGTCTCCGTAATAAGAACTGTAATCGCTTATACTTCGTTTTTCAGTGAGAAGATCTTTCCTTAGCAGAAGTGTTTTCCCGTTGTAATCATCAGTTAACACCAAAAAAGGTATGTATTGATCATTTTCAAGAATATATACACTCTCAGCCTTACCTGAACGGTCATAAGCTAAATCTGATATTGTGTTCGGATTACGATATACACCACACGAACATGTACATAGCAATATAATCAAACATAATAACACATTGCAAATTTTTTTCATAACAGCACTATACCCCTCCTCCATATAAAATATAATATCATATTAAAAACGATTATAAGGAAAATCTATTTATTCCATATATTATAATTTTCTTTTAAATATAATACATTATTCTGCATAATAATTCAACTGCAAATCATATTTTTTAGTATAAAAACAACCAACTACTAACAAAAAAGCAAAAAATAATGATTGTTAAAGCAATTGCAGAATCAACAAATAATCAAACATCCCAAAATCTGATTTTTACAGATTTCATACCGTTTAAAGAATAAAACAAGGCGTTTACGGAAAGACCGCATATACAATCATTTCACCCTGTTACAAGGATTCGCTCTTTCCGACATTAGATGCATAGAAAACAAATTTTGTTACACCTCCACCGTAATAAAAGTCAACTAACACACTTTCATTATTGTTTATTTTCTCAAGACTTACATCTTTTGATTCAATGATATATCCGTCTGCATTATAATTTTAACTGAAACAGTTGATATGGATACAATGGGAATACCTGGCTGATTCAAAACAACAAGTTCTGCTTCTTTATTTTTTATCAAAACTGATTAATCTTTTCACAATAACGTTAAGATTCATTGGCATTGTGCGAAATGGACTCAATTTTAAGACCTTTTTTCCTGTCTACATAAAAAAACCGCACCGTTGAACGATGCGGGTTGATTTTATTTACTGAAAATTACTTAACAAGTAAGCTTTCGCCTGTCATTTCTGCGGGCTGAGCAATACCCATGATATCAAGAAGTGTGGGGCAAAGGTCACAGAGTTTGCCGCCTTCCTTGAGAGCATAGTTGCTGCCTACTGTGATAACGGGAACAGGATTTGTTGAGTGAGGTGTGAATGCTTCGCCTGATTCGTCGAGCATCTTATCTGCATTACCGTGGTCTGCAGTGATGATCATCTTACCGTCCATCTTTGCAACAGCATCTGCAAGTCTGCCTACGCATTCGTCAACTGCTTCAACAGCAGCAACAGCAGCTTCAAAAATACCTGTGTGGCCAACCATGTCGCAGTTTGCATAGTTGATGATGATAACATCATACTTGCCTGAAAGAACCTGTTCAACAACAGCATCTGTTACTTCGTAAGCACTCATTTCGGGCTTGAGATCGAATGTTGCAACGTCAGGTGAGTTGATAAGGATTCTGTCTTCACCGGGGAACTGAGCTTCAACACCGCCGTTGAAGAAGAATGTTACGTGAGCATACTTCTGTGTTTCAGCGATTCTGAGCTGTGTAAGACCGAGTGATGAAACATATTCACCCATTGTCATTGTAAGGTCTTCGTTGGGAAGAGCAACTGTAACGTTGGGCATTGAAGCATCATACTGAGTCATGCAGACGTACTTCACGGGGAAGAAACCGTTCTTTCTCTCGAAACCGTTGAAATCGGGATCAACGAACATTCTTGTGAGCTGTCTTGCTCTGTCAGGACGGAAGTTGAAACAGATAACTGAATCGTTTTCCTTGATCATTCCGTCTTTATCAATAACAACGGGAAGAACGAATTCGTCTGTGATCCCGTTTGCATATGATTCTTCCATAGCCTTTACGGGGCAGTCACACTGATTGCCTTCACCGTAAACCATAGCAGCATAAGCCTTTTCTTCTCTGTCCCATGCGAAGTCACGGTCCATTGCGTAGTATCTGCCTGAGATTGTTGCAATCTTACCGAGACCGATTTCATTGAACTTGTCAAGACAATCCTGCATGAAGCCTTTACCTGACTCAACAGAAACATCACGGCCGTCTGTGATAGCGTGAACATAAACTTTTTCAACGCCCATTTCCTTAGCCATTTCTACAAGGCCGAAAAGGTGTTCGATGTGGCTGTGAACACCACCGTCTGAAAGAAGACCCATAAGGTGAAGAGCTGAATTCTTTTCCTTGCAGTTTTCCATTGCTGCACGAAGTTCTTCATTCTTTGCAAGTTCACCGTCTTTAATCATCTTTGAAATCTTAACGAGCATCTGATAAACAACTCTGCCGGCACCGATGTTTGTGTGACCGACTTCTGAGTTACCCATCTGACCGTCGGGAAGACCTACATCAAGACCTGATGCACCGATAAGTGTGTTGGGATTTTCTGCAAAGAGCTTGTCAAGACAAGGTGTCTTTGCAAATTCGATTGCATTTCCCTTAACTCCGGGATTTGAACCGAAACCGTCCATTATACATAAAACATAAGGTTTTTTCATTATTTTATCCTTTCCAAATAAAACGGGCAAGGTGTTCCCTGCCCGCAATATTGATTAATTATTTTGAAGCAGCTTTTACGATTATTGAGAAATCTTCTGCCTTGAGTGATGCACCGCCGATAAGACCGCCGTCAACATCTTCTTTAGCAAGGAGTTCATCTGCATTGCCTGCATTCATTGAACCACCGTACTGAACAACAAGCTTATCAGCTGCTGCCTTGCCGTAAAGCTCAGCAACACATTCTCTGATTGCATGGTTAACTTCATTAGCCTGTTCTGCTGTTGCTGTTTCACCTGTACCGATAGCCCAAACGGGTTCGTAAGCGATGATGATGTTGTCAAGTTCAGCTTCTGAAACGCCACCGAGAGCGATCTTTGTCTGCATACGAACAACTTCGATTGTAACGCCCTGTTTTCTCTGGTCAAGGTATTCACCAACACAAAGAATAACTGTGAGACCTGCATCAAGAGCAGCTCTTGTTCTCTTCTGAACAGTTACATCTGTTTCACCGAAGTACTGTCTTCTTTCTGAGTGACCGATGATTACGTAAGGAACACCGATTTCCTTGAGCATATTAGCTGAAACTTCACCTGTGAAAGCACCGCTTTCTGCCCAGTGACAGTTTTCAACACCGATCTTGATGTTTGAACCTTCTGCTGCTTCCATAGCTGCAAAAACGTCAATATAAGGTACGCAGAGAACAACATCACAGTCTGCACCTGCAACGAGAGGCTTCATTTCTGCGATGAGAGCCTTTGTTTCTGCGGGAGTTTTGTTCATTTTCCAGTTACCAGCGATAACTGCTTTACGAAGTGCTTTATTCATAATTCCATTACCCTTTCAATTACTTTGTGCCGATGCAAGCGATACCGGGAAGGTCTTTACCTTCAAGGAATTCAAGAGAAGCGCCGCCGCCTGTTGAAACGTGAGTCATCTTGTCATTGAAGCCGAGCTTCTTAACAGCTGCTGCTGAGTCACCGCCGCCGATGATTGAAACAGCGCCTGCATCTGTTGCAGCTGCAACAGCCTTTGCTACTGAAATTGTACCTGATGCGAACTTATCCCATTCTGAAACACCCATAGGTCCGTTCCAGATAACTGTGCCTGCACCTTCAAGTGCTGCTGCGAAGAGTTCTTCTGACTTGGGACCGATGTCAAGACCCATCCAACCGTCGGGAATCTTGTCACTGTCAACGATTTCACATTCTGTATCAGGGCTGTATGCTGTACCGATTCTGTTATCAACGGGGATAAGGAACTTAACGCCCTTTTCTTCTGCAAGCTTCATCATGTTCTTAGCAAGGTCGATCTTGTCTTCTTCACAGATTGATGTACCTACTGAGTGGCCGTTTGCTGCGAAGAATGTGTAAGCCATACCGCCGCCTACGATGAGAGTATCAACTTTGTCCATAAGGTTTTCGATAACACCGATCTTGTCTGAAACCTTAGCACCGCCGAGGATAGCAACGAAGGGTCTTGCAGGATCTTCAAGAGCCTTACCCATAACGTCAACTTCCTTCTGCATGAGGTAGCCGATAGCTGTTTCTTCAACATAAGCTGCAACGCCTGCTGTTGATGAATGAGCTCTGTGAGCTGAACCGAAAGCATCGTTTACGAAGATGTCTGCAAGAGCTGCGAACTTCTTGCTGAGTTCTTCGTCATTCTTTGTTTCGCCCTTTTCAAAACGAACGTTTTCAAGAAGCATTGCTTCGCCGTCCTTGAGTTCTGCTGCAAGAGCCTGAGCTGATTCGCCTACAACGTCTTTTGCAAGCTTAACTTCAATGCCGAGATACTTTGAAAGGCATTCTGCAACGGGGCCCATTGAGAATTCGGGATTGAATTCACCCTTGGGTCTGCCAAGATGTGAGCAAAGGATAACTTTTGCATTGTTTGCAAGAAGGTATTTGATTGTGGGAAGAGAAGCAACAACTCTCTTATCACTTGTGATAACGCCGTTTTCCATCTTTACGTTGAAGTCGCAACGTACAAGAACTTTTTTGCCGGCAACCTGAATGTCTTCAATTGTCTTTTTGTTTAAAACGCTCATTTTGAAATCTCCTTTTATATAAAGAATTTTTTACTTTTTTAACACAATAATATTATATTATATTGTGAAAACTTTATCAATCAGCATTTCTGCCAAATCGAAAAATAATACGGAAAAATCTTTGTATATTTAGTTTGTATTTTTAATATACCCACATATCCGCATTATAAAATGAGTATAGCAAATTTTTCCTGAAAATGCAAGAGAAAACAATAATTTATCGGGCTGTACCCGATAATAGTTAGGAGTGAGAAGTGAGGAGTTTATGAAGGGGCTTTGCCCCTTACCCCATTTATAATGCAGATAAAGTAAAAATGGCGGTTTATAGCAAAAAACTTCAATTTCTTTAATAGAGCGTAGCGGAATAAGCACGAAGTGCTTCCGACACTCCAAACTCCTAACTATTCAACAAATTATTGTTTACAAAAAAAACAAAACCGTCGGAAAATTTTCCGACGGCATTTTTTTATTTACTTTGCAGGGGGAACATTGATTTCAAGGTCTGTCAGGGGGAATGAGCAACAGGGATGGATACAGCCGAACTTATAGTCTGCAAGTCTGCGGTATTCAAGGTGTTTGGGCACATAAACCTTACCTGAAATCAGGTGTGAATGACAGAAGCCGCACTCACCGCTTCTGCATCTTGCAGGTGCTGAAAGTCCGTTCTGTTCAATTATCTGCATAACAGAATCTGTTGATTTACCCTTGATGATATATGTCTTATCCTGAATTGTAACAGTGATTCTGACTGTTTCGGGGATTCCTGCAGGATAATCTGCCTGATTCTGAGGATTATGGAATTCACCGAACATTTCATGTCTGATATATTTCTTGGGAAGTTCAAGTTTTTCAAGTTCTTTATCAACAAATTCATACATCTGCTGAGGTCCGCAAAGGAATACAGAATATGCTTCATCCTTGGGTGCATATTTCTTAATGAGTTCTGCTGTGATAAAGCCTTTTTCGCAGCCTTTGGGTGCTTTTACACCTTTATCGCTGAGAACATGAACAACCTTGATTTTGTCACACTTTTTCTGAAGTTCATCAAGTTCTTCACGGAAAAGAATGTTTTCATAATTTCTGCTTCCGTAGAGAAGAGTCATTTCAAAATCTTCATCACCGTCAGCGATTGCATTTGCCATTGAAACAAAGGGTGTGATACCACTGCCGCCTGCAAGACAGATAACTTTCTTTGCATCACGAAGGGGCTGATATTCGAAGTTACCTGCAGGTGCTGCAACTTCAACCTGAGTGCCGACTTCCCAGTTATCAAAGATATACTGAGACATAAGTCCGCCTTCAACAAGCTTGATTGTGAGAACATATTTTCCTTCAAGTGAATCCTTGGGAGAAGATGAAATTGAATATGCTCTTGTTACGGGCATGCCTTCAATTGTTTCAAAAACTGTAAGATATTTACCTGCACCGAAATATGCAAGTGCCTTTGTGCCTTTTGATTCATCGGGAACGAGTGTGAAGCTTCTTGTATCTTCAGCCATGACTTTCACATCGGCAACTTTAAGAAACTGTCTTTTGGGATGAAGTGCCTTTGCAAGTGCTGTTGCATTGTCTGTGAATGCAGGTGCTTCAGCGGGAGCTTCCTTGAATCTTGCCTGACGGTCAGGAAGCATTTTCAAGAATTTTATACCTTTGAGGTTATTGAAATGCTTTGCCATATTATTTACCCTCCTTCATCTTTTTGATAACAAGACCTGCAGCCTTTTCGCCTGTGTAATATGCACAGCCGTAACCGTCGCCTCTCTCCTGAGTTGCGCCGCAGAAGTAGAAATTATCAAATGGCTGGTCACTGAGATACTGAATTGTTCTGGGAAGCATACTATCCCACTTTTCGAGCATATAACCGTAAGGTGTGCCAAGAGGAGTATTGAGATAACGTGCAAATGTGGGAGGAAGTGCAATTTCGATTTCCTCAATATAAGGCTTGATTGAGATATTGAGAGCCTTTTCACATGTTTCAATCATGTCTTCGGCAACCTTTGTCTTGAACTTCTTGTAATCCTGAGGCTTGATATTCTTCATTACATCGCCGAATGTCATTGTTGTAAGGAAGAGCTGGCTTGTGCCTTCGGGAGTACAGTCGGGAATGATTTCATTAAGACAGTTGATGATACAGTAACCGCTGAAATAATTCTGAGCAGCTTCGTACTGTTTATCAGAGTCTGAATCGGGAGCAATGAATACAGAATAGTCTGTGATGCCGAGTTCCTCTTTAGTCTTGTTCATGCCGAGATAAACTGTTGTGAGTGTACATGCAGTCTTTCTGGCATTGAGCATTCTCAGCTGCATTTCGGGAACATCTTTTTTATCCATAAGCTCTGTAAAGACCTTATAGGGATAGCTGTTACAGATAAACTGCTTACCGTAGACTTCCCTTTCGCCGTTTACGACAACCCCTGCAGGCTTGCCGTTTTTCATTATAATCTTTGTAACTTCTGAGTTATACCAGATTTCACCGCCGAAATCACGGATTTTCTTGTCGATTGAAAGGCTCATTTCATGGCTTCTGTACTTGGGAATACCTGTTCCGCTTCTTACATAGCTGTGAAGAACGCACATGTAGTAAAGGAAGTCGAACTGTGAAGCGGGTGAACCCATGTAACACCAATAAGTATTGAAAATATCCTGTGCCTTTTTAGGCATTCCGAGGTCATCAAGAGCTTCTTTCATTGTGTGAGAAACCATTGTCATAATATCAGGAACATCTTTAAGGCAGCCGGGAATCTTTGAAGGGTCTTCAAGGCATTCAAAAGCCTTGAACATGTTGATTGACATATCAAAAGCTTTACGACAGCTGCTGTATGAACCGGGAACAAGTTCATCAAGCTTTCTTGAGAATGCCTCAAAACCTACGGGCATACGTGCATCAACAGTTACGAGAACACCGTCTTCATTGACAAATGCATCTTCGTCGCCTTCCTTTGCGGGAACAACAAGACGGAATGTTGAATCATGTCTGCACCATTCAACATCAGCATCGATACGATTGAATACTTCTTCGATTGTGCCGACTTCTTTTTCATCGCCGATACCTGCAAGTTCATGAAGTGAGGGTTCAAATTCAAATCTGCCTCTTACAAATGAAGAAGCTGAACCGCCGGGAATGTTGTGTCTTTCAAGAAGAAGTACCGAAAGACCTTCTTTGGCACAGTTTGCAGCAGCTGCAAGACCGCCGTTACCTGCACCGATAACAATTACGTCATAAGTTTTCATTTATTATCCTCCTGTGACTGAAGTGATTGTTTTTTCTTTTGTCTTCTGCTCATAAGTACGGATGCAAGAATTGCAAAAAGGAGTGCGGGAAGTGCATAAAGAAATGTGAACGGATTGGAAAGGTCACCCTTTGCACCGAGAAGACTCCACAGCACATTAAGAACAAGCATACCGAGGTTTGAAGCAAGAAAATATTTTCCGAAGGGAATTTTCATAGCCCCGAATATAAGGCTTGAAAGGTCTGACGGCATAAGACCGCCTGCCTTGAACACAAAAACAACGGCAAATGAATTTTCACCTGCAAAGCTGTCAAGTTTATTGATTGCTTTGAATTTGCCTTTAAGCGAATCAACCATTTCCGCACCCATGAATCTGCCGAGAAAATAAGGCAGAATCAGACTGCACGCTGTTGCAACTGCATTGACAAGCACTGCTGTCCACAAATCGTCAAAAACTATGCCTGAAAGCACAAAAAGCACTGCAGGCGGAAAAATCAGAGCAAATGATTTGACAACACTGAATGCAGTCATTATGAGAGCAATAGTAAGTGTGCCGCCGGTCAGATACTGAGTAAGCGCATCAACATTCTTAACGGAAATATTGTTCTTTTTCATAAAAACTATGCAGACAACAACCATTGCAAGCATAAAAACAAATGCAACAATCTGCATTACTTTTACGAATTTTCCGTACTGTCTGCCTGTTTCCTTTTTTTCAGACATACAATCCCTCCGAGTATTCATATTGAAAATATTATAATCCTTTTTGTTAATCAATGTCAACATTACAGAATCAATATAATTATTATTTTTTATTATTTTTTAACAAAACAAAAAAACACAGCCGAAGCTGTGTTTTCATAATCATCTTTTTTTTGTTTTTTCAGCCACACAACCTGCCAGCGCAGCAATTGCAAGCACATTGGGAAGAACCATAAGCTGATTGAACATATCCGTAAGCTCCCATACAAGGTCATTTGAAAGACATGCCCCGAGGAAAGTGAAAACAACTGCGATTGCAGCGTAAATCTTCTCAGATTTCTTACCGAAAAGATAAAGCATATTTGTCTTACCGAAGAGATTCCAGCCGATAATAGTTGAGAAAGAGAAGAACAACAGACAGATTGCAACAAACATGTTACCGCCTTTTTCACCAAAGACACTGCCGAATGCAAGCTGTGCCATATTTGCCTTTGTCACACCGTCTGCACTGCCCGAAGCAAGAATTCCGTCGCCTGCATAAAGAGTTGAAATAACAACAAGAGCTGTCGTTGTAAGCACCACGAATGTATCAATGAACACACCCGCCATTGCGATAACACCCTGATCGTGAGGCTTTTCAACATTTGCAAGTGCATGAGCATGAGGTGTTGAACCCATACCTGCTTCGTTTGAGAAAAGACCTCTCTTCGCACCCTGACTGATTGCCTGTTTCAGCAATACGCCGACACTTCCGCCGAAAAGAGCCTGAGGCATGAACGCATATTTAAAAATCATTCCGAAAGCTTCGGGAATATTTTTTATGTTAAAAGCAAGAATAACCAAGCCGCCGCCGAGATAAAGAACTGCCATTACGGGAACAATTTTTTCTGCAACTGAAGCAATTCTGCTTGCACCGCCGATAAAAATAAATCCTGCAACCAATGCAACAACAAGACCGATAATCCAACCCGGCACACCGAATGCTGTACTGAATGTTTCTGCAATTGAATTTGACTGAACCATTGCCCCCATAAAACCGAGAGCAAGTGTTGCGGCAACTGCAAAAAATCCTGCAAGGAACTTACCGAATTTTCCTTTGAAAGCCTTTCTTATGTAGAATACAGGACCGCCTTCAACAGTTCCGTCATCATTGACTTTTCTTGTTTCCTGTGCAAGAACAGCTTCTGCATAAATTGTTGCCATACCGAAAAATGCAATAACCCACATCCAGAAAACTGCACCGGGACCGCCGATAAGAATAGCTCCGCAGGCACCAACGATATTACCTGTACCGACCTGTGCAGCAATTGCAGTTGCAAGAGCCTGGAATGAGCTGAGTCCGCCCTGCTGTTTTGCCCCATTGAATTTAAGTCCGCCGAAAGTCTTTTTCATAGCTTCACCGAAACAACGCACCTGAACAAATCTTGTCTTTACGGAATAGAAAAGGCCTATACCGATAAGAAGGATTATCAGGATATAGTCAGACAGATACATATTGATTGTCTGTACAACTTTTAAAACAGCATCCATTTTACAACACCTCAGAAAACAAAAATAACCGCTCCTGCAAAAATAGGGCGGTCTGAAAAAAAGCAAAACATACAAAAAAAATCTTATATATCCTGCTCTGTCCTTTTGCCTGAGAGATTCAGCGAAAAACCGCCTTGCACCTTTGGCACCCAATTCAATGGACTTCTCCAGAGCCTCCTCCGCTATCGGTTTCACTCAGATTCCGACAGTTTCACAGGTAACCGCGTAAAAGTATAACACACTGATATATATATGTCAAGAAAAAAAGACATATATCTGTTTTTTTGGTATTATCAATCATGTTTCTTTAATATTCTATGAATTTTTAATCAAATTCTTGAAATTAAAAAAAATAGAATTTATAATAAAAACATAAAATATGAAAGGATGGAAACACAATGAAGGCTCTTCTTCACTTCTTAAAGCTTATCATCAAGCCCTTACTCAAGATTTTCATTTTCTAATTCATATTGAAATTACAGAGTAAAGTAAAAAAATTCCCCGGTCAGTATTTAACTGTCCGGGGATTTTACTATTTATCGGAAAGATTAATATTTGTTGTAAAGAGGACCGTAAGCAGCACAAGCTCTGTAATCCTGACCTTCTTTATCCATACCGAATGCATTCCAGCAAGCAGGACGGAAGATCTTTTCTTCGGGTACGTTGTGCATACAAACGGGAATACGGAGCATTGAACACATTGTGATGAGGTCTGCACCGATATGACCGTAAGAGATAGCGCCGTGGTTAGCACCCCAGTTGTTCATTACTTCATAAGCTGTCTTGAAGGGGCTGCCTTCCTTACCGTCGCATCTGGGAGCGAACCATGTGCAGGGCCATGTGGGGTCTGTTCTGTCCCAGAGAGTCTTTGTAACTTCGTCGGGAAGAGCAACTGTCCAGCCTTCAGCAATCTGAAGAACGGGGCCGAGACCCTTTACAAGGTTAAGACGGATCATTGTAACGGGCATTTCAGCCTTTGTTACGAAGTGTGATGAGAATCCGCCGCCTCTGAAGTAACCGTTGTCAGCTGCACACCAGTCTGTAGCTTCAAGAATAGCCTTCTGGTCTGCTTCTGTTACATCCCACCACTCTTTGATAACAGCATTGCCGTTTTCGTCCTTTGCTTCGCCGCAAGCATCAAGACAAGCTGCACCTGAGTTGATAAGGTGAATGAAGCCGTCGCAATCCTTTGCTTTGCCTTCGATATCGTAACCTGTAGCTCTCTTAACAGCTGAGCCTGACCAGTATGTACGAACGTCTGCGAAAATCTGAGCTCTGTTTGTAAGAAGCTTTGAGAAGAGCATGCCGAGACCGTTGAGAACGTCATTTTCTGTTGCAAGGATGTAAGGTTCTCTTGCTCCGTTCCAGTCAAATGATGTATTGAGCATTGCTTCGGGGAAGTCACAGTTGGGATAGAAGTCTGTCCACTGTCTCTGGCCCTGGAAACCTGCTGCGATAGCATTGTGACCGATCTGTTCTTCTGAGAACTGTTCTTCGAGCTTCTTGTTGCCGCTCATGAGATCCTTGATGATGCACATCATCTTTACAACGAATTCCCAAGACTGAGCCTTTTCTTCATCTGACTTCTTAACGAAATCGGGGTTCTTGTCCCAGCCTTCTTTGCAGTTAGCCTTTGTCCATGCAAGAGCCTTTTCGTATTCTTCTTTATCGTAGATGCCTTCTGTCATTCGTCTGATAACTTCAACCTCATCAACAGATTCAACACGCATACCAAGGTAGCTTTCGATGAATGAGGGATCGATGATTGAACCGCCGATACCCATACAAACAGAACCGATCTGAAGGTATGACTTACCTCTCATTGTAGCAACAGCAATTGCAGCTCTGCCGAAACGGAGGAGTTTTTCTTTTACATCACAGGGAATCTGTGCTGATTCGTCTGCATTCTGAACTTCATGACCGTAGATGCCGAATGCGGGAAGACCTTTCTGTGCATGTGAAGCGAGAACGGCTGCAAGGTAAACTGCGCCGGGACGCTCTGTACCATTGAAGCCCCATACACCCTTGATTGTGTTGGGATCCATATCCATTGTTTCACTGCCGTAGCACCAGCAGGGAGTAACTGAAAGAGTGATATCTACGCCTTCTTTTTTGAACTGTTCAGCGCACTTTGCTGTTTCACCGACTCTGCCGATTGTGAAATCTGAAACAACAACTTTTACAGGCTCACCGTTTGAATATTTCAGATTATTTCTGAAAAGTTCTGCTGCAGCTTTAGCCATTTCCATTGTCTGATCTTCAAGTGATCCTCTTACATCAAGAGGTCCTTTTCTTGCGTCGATAACAGGACGGATACCGATTACGGGATATTCGCCTGCAAATCTTTTTTCTGCCATTTGTATCAACCTTTCTTTATATAAAGTGAAATTGTTCACTTAGAATTACTTGACAATTTTTACAAAATCTTTATATGCTTCTTCCCATTTGTCTGCATTGACCGGGTTATAAACTTTAAGATTTTCGCCCTTTGCAATAATCTTTCTTGCTTCAGCGATGTCCTTAATATCATTTGCAGACATGAACTGAACAGCGATGTTTCCGAGCACTGTTGCTTCGATGGGTCCTGCATAAACTGTTCTGTTACATGATGAAGCTGTGAGTGCACACAGGAATGTATCCTTTGTACCACCGCCCATGACATGAATTCGGTCATACTGTTTTTCTGTACAGTCTTCGATACCTGCAAGAACATATTTATACTTCATTGCAAGGCTTTCGTATATACAACGCATGACTTCACCCACAGTTTCAGGTACATACTGATTTGTCTTTCTGCAGAATTCACGTACTCTTTCGGGCATATCACCCATTGCAACAAAATCAGGTGCATCAGGATCGATAAAGCACTTGAACGGCTCTGCTTTAAGTGCTTCCTGTTCAAGCTCAGCATAAGAATACTCTTTGCCTTCTCTTATCCACTGACGTCTGCTTTCCTGAATAAGCCACAGACCACAGATATTCTTAAGGAATGCTGTTGTGAAACCGTAACCGCCTTCATTTGTGACATTGAGTCTTTTTGCTTTGTCGTTTACAACAGGAGCATCAAGCTCTGTTCCGAAAAGGCTCCATGTGCCACTGCTGATGAATGCAAAATCTTTGCTTTCGCTGGGAATTGCTGTGATTGCGCTCTGAGTATCATGACCGCAGACTGCAATTACGGGAACAGCATCAACACCGAGTTCTTCACACAATTCAGGTCTTAAAACACCTGTTTTTGTACCTGCAGGAACGATATCACAAAGGATTCTTTCGGGAATACCCATTGTGTCAAGAAGTTCCTTATCCCATGTCTGAGTGTTTATATTAACCATCTGTGAAGTTGTTGCGATTGAATACTCCGCAACTTTTTCACCTGTGAGCATATATGCAAGAAGATCGGGCATAAAGAGAAGTTTATCTGCTCTTTCAAGCATTTCGGGTCTGTTCTTTCTCAGTGAAAGAAGCTGGAACAGAGTATTGAATTCCATAAACTGAATACCTGTTCTGTCATACATTTCATCTTTTGACATGTATTTTGATGCTTCATCTATCATGCCGATATTACGGTCATCACGGTAATGAACGGGATTTTCAAGAAGATAGCCTTTTTCATCAACAAGTCCGAAATCAACACCCCATGTGTCAATACCGATACTTTCGATTTTTCCGAACTGTTTTGCTTTAAGAATACCCTGTTTTATTTCATGGAAAAGTCTGAGAACATCCCAGAAAAATGTATTGCCTACTTTTACTGGATCATTACTGAATCGGTGAATCTCCTGAAGTGTGATTTTTTCACCGTCAAAAGTGCCGAGAATGGCTCTTCCGCTTGATGCACCGAAATCAAATGCAAGCACTTGTTTTTTCATTTTATAGCCTCCGGATTTTTTGGTAAAAAGCTCTGGAACTGATAATTTTCAGTTCCCGCATATTTGCTTCGATCAACATTTTTTATTACTTTCAGACATCTTTCTGCCTTTGACAGATGTCTTACGGCTTTATACGATGTGATCCAACTGTTTATTTCATTTATAAGAAAACTTTCAGAAACTTTTTTTAGGCACTCTGCCCTGTATTCTTCATAAAAACCGTATTTTTCATCAAGCAGATCAATACGTTCAATAAAATAAACATGACTTTTATCAGAATTTGTTATAATGAACGCACTGCCTACAGACTGATTAAAAACAGCCTTTACAAATTCCTCTGAAAATGAAGAACCTGTTTTACTCACAACAGCAGCAGAAACACTGATATCTGCAGAAACCTCGCCAGTTACTGCCATAAATGCTTCATCCATAGTATAAACGGATGAATTAACATAGTTTGCGATTTCGCTGATATATCTGTATCTGTCTTCCGCAGCCTTTTTCTGCGAATCATACACACCTTTTTCATAGTCTGTAAGTGAATTGTACTGCTCGGCAGTAAGCACGGTATAAAGCTCTTCGTAAAAGTATTTTATACCCACGTAATTGGCTGTGAAATACTGCCTGATATATTCCTCATTAAGAGGCATTGTTCCGTCTTTATCATATAATGACAGACGGATATTTTCTTTGAAACAATCATACTGCCTTATCTTGAAAAATGTGTCCTTGGACACGCCTATTTCCTGATAATAATCACCGTAAATACGCCAGAGTGCATTTGTTTCATTTGCAACTTCAGCTTTTTCACGGGGAGAAAGCTTTCCTCCGCTCTGTGAAAAACGAGTATTGACTGCAACATACTCTAGACATTCTGATGTGGCACGCTCAATACATTCGGAATCTGAAATTCCTTCATTTTCATAATATACTTCATTTAAAAAATACGAAAAAATTTCTGCATCTATCAGAGTGGTTTCGTTTATTTCAAGAACAGTTTGTTTTCCGCCTGAAGCACATGATGTCAGGCTGCATAGTGTCAACGACAACACTATCAGCAATGATAACAGTTTTTTCATATTATACGACCTTACCTTTATGAAAAATATTATATCAACTTTTGTTTTCAATGTCAATTATCATTGTTCATTTCAAGAAAAAATTAAGTTTTTATCAAGGCTTATTCAATAAATCTGTTATAAAATACAGATACCACCTTTCATACTGAACATCTAATATTTTGGTAACAAAAGAAATCCCGTCAGATACTGAGTATCCGACGGGATTTTCTTTATTGATTTAATTATACTGTTCCGTTTTTCTTCATCTCAATAAGTTCACGATAGCTGATAAGTTCAACGCCGTGTTTCTTGAGATATTCATGAGTATAAGGATCTTTCATAAGCTGATATTCCCATACTCTGTCAAGCCATCTGCCTGTGATGGTTTTGAGTTCATCATTTTCAACAGAAGGATGGATGAATGTTTCTGTAACACCATCGGGAAGATCTGTCCAGATTTTAAGGATTGTATCTCTGTAAACTTCATAGCTTACACGCATATCATCGTTCCAATCGGGGAAAAGAAGATAATCGGGCATGATAACGTTATACTTTTTACCCCAGAGCTTGGTAAAGATTGTGATTGCTGAATAAAGAGCATAAGGTGTGCCGTTGGGACAGATACGCTTATCATTCTTTGTAAAAATACGGTATGCGTAGCCATAATCACCGCAGATACGAAGAGCCATCTTACCGAGGCTGAGTCTGCCTGTATAATGACCGTAAAGTGAACCCATGTGATTATCGATATGAGAAGGTTTCATGCCGAGTCTGTGAGCATAGTCAATCTGAGCGCGTACTTCGGATTCAATTTCCTTGTATTTTGCGTTTCTTTCAACCATGTCGCTTTCATGCCACATGTAGCCGTCTTCATCAACAAGAGATTTACCGCTTGTAAGGGGTTTCCAACGGTACTTTTCCCATTCACTTGTAAGAGTGATATGTACACCGATGGGATATTCGGGATGATCAATTGAGAACTGAACTGCTTCTTTTGCTGCAGGACAAGGCAGCATTACTGTTGATGATTTGAGAAAACCGCCGAGGAAAAGTTCCTGAACAGCTTCGTTTGCAGCTTTACACATGCCGTAGTCGTCAGCATTTACTATAAGATATTTAGCCATATCAAAAATTCCTTTCATTTGCATTACAAAATATTACATATTTATCATACCACAAATAAAAAAATAATCAATATCTTTTTTGTAAAAAAACAGACTCCGGAATTTTCCGGAGCCTTAATTTATTAAAACATTACAGTTTCATTGCAACGTCCCATGCCTGCCAGATAACAGTTCTGAGGTTACCGACTTTGAATGCATCACCGATAACATGAACATGTTTTGCCTTGGGAGCAACGGGAGCGGGTCTGTAACCGACTGAAAGAACAACGTTATCGCAAGCGATGTCTGTTGTCTTGCCGTCCTTGTCACATACTGTCACGCCGTCTGCACGGATTTCAGTTGTCTTTGTTTCAAGGTATACGGGTACTTTGTTTGTCTTGAAGAAGTCACGAAGGAAGCTTGTGTTTGCAAGAGCAACACCGGGAGTTGTGATAAGGTCATCCTGCATTTCGATGATTGTGGGATTCTTACCCTGAAGGTAAAGATCGTATGCGATTTCACAACCTGTAAGACCGCCGCCGACAACAACAACATTATTGCCGACTGTCTTGTTACCGAGAAGGTAATCAACAGCTTCGATACCGTATTCTTTTGCACCCTTTACGGGGATTGAGTTTGCAACTGAACCTGTTGCGATGATAACTTCATCAGCCTTGAGAGATTCAATATTCTTGATTTCTGTATTGAAATGGATATTGATATCATACTTCTGAACTTCACGTTCATACCAAGCGATAAGATCACGGTCTTTTTCCTTGAAAGAAGGTGCTGCAGCTGCGATGAATACACCGCCGAGCTTATTGCTCTTTTCATAGATATGCACCTTATGGCCTCTCTTTGCGCAGACGATAGCTGCTTCCATACCGCCGATACCGCCGCCGACAACAGCAATTGTCTTCTGCTTCTTTGCGGGAACGATCTTATATTTCTTTGACTGCATTGTCTTGGGATTCAGAGCACAACGTGAAAGACCCATTGTATCCTTGAGATCCTGAGTATTTGCATGACCCTTTGATGATGAGAAGTTGAAACAACCGCTGTGACAGCAGATACAGGGCTTGATTTCTTCAATTCTGTCTTCAATGATCTTTGTGATCCATTCGGGGTCAACAAGGAACTGACGGGCAACACCAACACCGTCAATCTTGCCTGCTGCTACTGCTTCAGCACCGACATCGGGTTCCATACGTCCTGCACAGACAACGGGAATATCAACAAAGTTCTTGATATGTGCAACATCATCAAGGTTACAGTTCTGAGGCATGTACATGGGGGGATGTGCCCAGTACCATGAGTCATATGTACCGTTATCTGCATTGAGCATATCATAACCTGCATCCTGAAGATACTTTGCAGCTCTTTCGGATTCTGTCATATTTCTGCCCACTTCTGTATATTCTTCACCGGGCATTGCACCTTCGCAGAAGCCCTTCATCTTTGATTCTACTGAGTAACGGAGTGAAACGGGATATTCGTCACCGCATGATTCTTTGATAGCCTTAACAACTTCAGCAGCAAAACGATATCTGTTTTCAAAGCTTCCGCCGTATTCGTCTGTACGCTTATTGAAGAATTCAATAGCAAACTGGTCAAGAAGGTAACCTTCGTGAACAGCGTGAACTTCAACACCGTCAACACCTGCATCACGGCAGAGTTTAGCTGTCTTTGCAAATGCTTCGATAATTTCGTGAATCTGTTCCTTTGTCATTTCGGGACAGATAATATCATGAGCCCAACGTGAAGGCTGGGGAGAGGGAGAAGCAAGTTCATGAGATGTATCAAGAATAGGTTTAACAAGAGCTCTTGTGAACTTATTTCTGTGAAGAGGTGCTACAAGCTCTGTAATAGCCCATGAACGGCCCATACCTGCTGTAAGCTGAACAAACAGCTTTGCACCTGTCTTATGGATTTCATCCATAAATTCTTTGAGTTCTTCAAACATCTTGGGATTCTGCCAGAGCCATTTGCCCCAGAATGTATCACGAAGAGGAGCAATACCGGGGATAATAAGACCTACGTTATTGTTTGCTCTTTCAAGGAAAAGCTTTGCTGCTTCCTTATCAAAATGACAACCGCCGAGTTCAAACCAACCGAAAAGAGATGTACCGCCCATGGGACACATAACTATTCTGTTCTTGATTTCAACATTACCGATTTTCCATGGTGTAAATAATGCTTCATATTTCTGATCCATACAGACACACACTTTCATCACATATTTTTCGGAACAGTCAGTTCCATACTCAATAATTATATAATAAACTTTCTTTTATGTCAAGAAAGGAATGTTAAGTTATTAACAAAGACTTCTGTTTTTATACAACAAAAAAAAGAACTGCGGAATTCACCACAGTTCTTTCTCAAAAGTTCAATCACATATTACTGTTCAGCCTGAAGATCTTCTTCAGCTGCCGGATCATAACGTCCTGTAATGACTTCACCGACAACAGCATCTTCATACGCAACAATTTTATGTTCGGGGATATTATCGATATAAAGCCCGCCTTTTATCAGAGAAGGATCATGGCTTTCATCATAAGTTATACCGAGTGTAACTACCGCCAGATTCTGAAGGAATGACAGGTTTGTTATCTTGTTACCGTAAAGAAGAAGTTCTTGGAATTTCATTTCATCAGAATTCATGAATGAATCACCGTCAATAACGATGCCGTTATCTGACAGATCAAGATACACATAAACACTCTCATCCATCTTCAGCGATGATATATCTTTTATTGAATTACTTGCAAGATATGCTTCCTTGAGTCCGACTGCTGAAGCAAGTGCATCAATATTTGTAAGACCGCAATTTTCCGCACGAACCGATTCCAGTTGCAGGCTGTTTGCAAGGAATGACAGGTCTGATGTCTGAATTCCGCTTATATCAACAGTCTGAAGATTTTCAGCATTCACAAGAGTGTCAAGGTCTTTTTTTGTTACGGAAGTGTATGAAACGTCAAGATTTTTTAATGTCTTTGCATTTCTTGAAATAAGAACATCAAATCCTGATTCTTCTGCAGGCAGATATCTGTCTTCAGGTAACGGTTCAAAATATCCGAAATACAGATCTTCCAATACAGTAAGATTCTTGAAACCGATCAAAGATACAATCGGATTATTATTGAGATTTACATGTTTCAGACGCAAAGATCTGAATTCATCTGTAACCCTTGATATATGAGTGTTTTCAAAAGAAATATTCTCAAGATTTTCAAGACCTGCAAGACGTGAAATATCATGGATATCGGTATTGTCACCATAAACTGCATGAAGATCAATTCCTGCAATCTGAAACAACTCACCGACTCTGCAATTATTGAAACTAAAAACTTTAAGCGAAGAAAGATTTTCTAATCCATACAGAACTCTTACACCTGTTGAGTCAATTTTCAGATTTTCAAGAGCTGTAAATTTCTCAAGACAATGCAGATTTGAAAATTCTGCATTACCGCTTAAATCCAAAGTCTCACAAACATCATTAACTCTTTCACCCAAGTTATGATTTTCATCTGTCAATCCGCAATTTATGAGTTTGATTTCGTGCAGCTCCATGTCTGCAACAAAACTGAAATCCGAAACCCCCTGAACATTTTCAAAATTCAGACTGCGCAATTCTGACATATTTCCAAACATCTTGTAACTGTCATCAGTAAATGTACAGTCTTTCAGATATATAGATTCCATGCATTCAATCTCTGCAAGAGCCGTCATGGATTCTTCATTCAGTTCTGCTGAGTACATATTTACATAAATATCATCAACACTGTATTCCAGTTCAACCGCTTCACCGTCAACAACGACAGGAACATCAACTTTTTTAGCAATACTGATTATTATTGAAATAATAACAATCAATGCAACCACAGCTGCTGCTATGCCGATAATTATCTTTTTTTTGGATTTTTTTTCAATTACAGGTTTTTCTGCAACAACAGGAGCAGAAACTTCTTTTTTCTGAATTTCGTCTTTCTTAACTTCTTTTTCAGGAACTTTTTCTTCTGCAGGTTTGACAACTTCGGGTTCCTCTGCATTTTTTACTGTTGCATCATCAGCAATTTCAACAGCTTTCACTGTTGTATCATCAGCAGGTGCAACAACAGCTTCTTCTGTTTTGCTCTGTTCTGTTTCATCCAGTTTTCTGATATGATTCTTTACAAAATCCACAAGAAGATCCATATTTTCAAAGGACTGAAGATTTCTCAACGGACGAGGAAGATCACGCTGTCTCATCCCTGCAATATAGCTGCAGACTGTACATTTGTTGACATCTTTATTACCGCTGAGTATATCTTCATGGAAAGATGCATACTCATACTTGACCCATTTTGACTCCAGATATTCCTTTCTTGTTCCGACAGCAATAAGAATTGAACATTCATCAAGTGCAGCATCAATAAGATTTCTGTAATCACCTTCACCTGATTCAAGAATGGAAACTTTGCTGAAAAATGTAGGTATATTATTTTCAGTCAAAACCCGGTACAACTCATTTGCCATTACGGCATCCTTTGTCTCTGCGCCGTTATCAGTATTTTTAAAAGATATAAAAACTTTATATTTTCCCATATCCTCACTCTTTTCTTATCAAGAAAATTCATAGTATATGATAGCATAAATAACGAAGCATTGTCAAGAAACTTTAATACTCATATTTTTTCTGCATATAAATTTATCAGGTGGTGTTTATTTATGAAGAAAAAACTGAAATCCTTTATATTTTCAATCGGCATTTCCCTTTCTGTCGGTATAATTTCAGCATTGCTGACACGGAAAAACATGAACATTTACGAAGAGGTCATAACTCCCCCGTTGTCTCCGCCATCATTTTTATTTCCTGTTGTCTGGACTGTTTTATATATACTCATGGGCATCAGTGCAGCAATGATTCATACTGACAATCTTGCTTTAAAAAGACAAAAAGACCGTACACTCTTCACATATGCAGCAAGTCTTTTTGTAAACTTCTTATGGAGCATTCTTTTCTTCAACATGAGAGCTTTCCTTTTTTCATTCTTATGGCTGTTACTGCTTCTTTATCTTATTGTTTCAACAATTCTGCAATACAGAAAAATTAATCAGACAGCGGCATATCTTCAGATTCCGTATGCTGTGTGGGTGACGTTTGCAGGATACCTGAATCTGGGGATATGGATTCTCAACAGCTACAAATAACAACTGTGTATTTTCTCTTTTTATATTGATTTTTACAAAAAGCGGCATTATAATACAAGGCATAATAAAACCCAGGAGAGGATAACATGGATATCAGAAACATCAGAAAACTTGTTGCAGTAATTCTGGTTATTACGTCGCTTATCACACTGTCCTCATGCGGCAAAAAACTGTATAAGCAAAAAGAAGGCAACAATGCCGTTGATGCTGCACTCGCAATCAGTTATGAAGCTGTAAAAACAGACTGTCCTGCTGAAAATTACATTATGGATATAAAGCTCGACACTGAAAATCAGACAGTTTCAGGAAAAACAACTGTTAAACTCACAAACGAATCTGCAGAATCACTGAATCAGTTATGCTTCAACTTCTATGCAGTTGCAATCACTAAAAAATCTGCAATAACAGCTGTCAGAGACAGTGCAACAGGAAAAAATCTGTCATTCAGTGCAGACAAGAAAAATCCTGCCTTCATCACAATTGATCTTGAAAACAGTTTCGCTCCTGATGAATCAAAAACAATTGAGCTTGATTTCACATCCGTGATTCCCGACACAGAATGCAGATACGGTTATCATGACTATGAAAACGGCAGAATGTACCATCTTATGCACTGCTTCCCGCAGATTGCTTTTTTTGACAATGGCGAATGGGTAAATTCAACATATATTGAAGCCGGCGAATCTCTTTATAACGAAATGTCTGATTATTCCGTTACACTCACAGCACCTGCTGATTACGTTGTTCTTGCAAGCGGTAAAAACGAAACAGTGAACGGCAAAACTACCATTGAAGCAAAGAATGTACGTGAAATCGCAATAACTGCATGCAACTTTGCAACAGTTCTGACAAAAGTTGTGAACGGTGTTGAATTCAACCTTCTTAAGCCCGAATACAACTATGACGACAAATCTGTTCTGGCAGACCTCTATGCTATGACAATGGATGTTGCAATTGAATCAGTAAAAATATTCTCTGAAAAAGTCGGTGAATATATTTACGACGAAATTGATATAATCCCCATGACAATAGACGAATCATACGGTGTCGGCGGAATGGAAATGCCCGGATACATACAGGTTTCAATCCCCGGAGCACTGAAAGATTCTTCAAACTATGACGAAAAGTCAGCTCTGTATCAGACAATCAATATGGTATGCCACGAAATGGGGCATCAGTGGTTTTACTGCGCTGTAGGTAACGACCAGGCAAATGAACCATGGCTTGATGAATCATTCACATCATATCTTGAAAATTATTTCATGCTCAATGCAAGAGATTTTTACAGCACTGCGGATAAATTATTCAGAAATGTGTACAATGAGCCTTACATTGAATCTGATTATTCGATGTATGCAAACTATGGCGATCCTGCCGACCTCTTCTCCGACAAGGACTCAGATATCTGTTACATCAATCTGCCGGCAGACTTATACTCACTGAAAGTTTACAGCGGCATTGTTTATGATTCAGGCTCAGATTTCCTCACAGCGCTTGAAAAAACAATGGGCGAAAAGAAATTCTTCGATATGCTTTCTGACTGGTATAACAGCAACAAGAATCATGTGGTTGACGGATATGCGTTCATTCAGCATCTTATGAAATATGATTCATCTGATGCAGTAAAAGAAATCGTAAATACTTACATTTCAGATGAATATCTCAGATAAAAAAATCTGCCTTCATTACGAAGGCAGATTTTTTATCTGGCTTTTTCAAGCATTATATATGCTGCCATGCAGACTCTTGCTGAATCCGCATTATAAAGCGGATACTCATGTTTTTCATAAATCTCAGCAAAATTCTGCATATAACATATCACGCTTTCAAGATCATTCATATATGCAGCTGCAAGCACATTTGATCCCCAACAGAATTCTGACGGAATATCAAAATTCTGCCAATCAAAAGAATTGCAGAAACTGTCATAAAGAGTGTCTGCACGCTTACTGTCAGCGGCGATAACGCCATGGATTATCGGAAAAAGCTGTGCTGTGGCATCAGGATAATATTCATCCCACGAAAATTCATACGCCGCTTTTCTGTCACGGAAAATTGCCGATTCATAATGATTTTCCGACGCATTCCAGAGATATTTTTCAATTGCAGCCACAATTTTTTCTGCTGTTTTTTCACACTTTTCTGCTGTTTTATCATAAGAAGAATCGGAAGGACATATGACATCCCTGAAAAGGGCAAAAGCTGCAATTGCACCTTCATAAACTTCACTGTTATCCATAAGATATTTCACTTCATAATCGGGTTTCGCAAAAGTCAGACCTTTATGAAGTGTTGAAAGCATTGCGTTTACAATTCTTTCAATATCTTTGCAGTGTGAAAGAATATAATCAGCATCGTTTGTTTTTTCATAATATTTTTCAAGCACCATCAGAAAAGTTGCAGCATAGGAATCTGTGGAATCATATGTTTTTTTGCCGTCAGTCTCTTTTACAGTTTCCCCGGTAACTTTTCCGTCAGCAACTGTTATTATATAATCATAAATCGTACCGTCGATACCGTTGCAATCGATTTCTTTTGTATTCAGATGATCAAAATGCCAATCTGTATATTTTTTTACTTCATCTGCATACTCATCCGCATCATCAAGCAGTGCAAGTGCCGCAAAATCAGCAAAATAGGGATTCATTGAAAGTTCCCCGTTTTCGGAACGTGTCATGGGAATTGCGCCGTTTTCCAGCTGTAAAGATGCAAGATAGGCAGTTTCGCTTTCAAAAATCTGTTGCAAAAGAGCAACATCATCTTCATCTGCAACAGCATCACGGATTGAAACACTCTCAAGATCGGCAACCGGTTTCTGCTGTTCTGAAAAACATCCCGTAACAGACAACATTAAAAAACAAACAATCAATGATACTGATATGCACATCTTTTTCATTACAAAACCCCTCCGTTTTTTAATTCAGCAAAATCAGATTTTTGCAAATGCAGAGAGTAAATCATGGTCATTCATCGGTCTGCAACAATTTTCCGTTCTGACAGATGACCACTTGCGTTCGATTTCTTCTGCGGAATCATTGTTTATATCAACAACGTTATCTTCATCATCTGATCCCATCATAAACCACTGACTTGTGTGTCCCTTTGCACAATGACCTTTGTAAGTCCATGTCTGCCAGTTATATACACATTCGTCAAAAAGTTTAAGTATATATTCCCATGTGGCAGTGCCACGGCAGGGAGAAAACTCACCCACAAGCACAGGAACATTGAATTTACGGCTTGCATGGTGTTCAGTGACTTCTCTGAAACTTGCATCTGAATCATCGTAAAGGTGATACTGATACATCACATTTTCCCATCCGCGTTCAGAAGGATGAGGCAGGTCATCTGGAGTCCAGATCCCTTCAAGGGTTATGATATGATCGGGGTCTTCTGCTCTGACTGCATCATAAAGCAAAGAATACACATCATGATACTTGCTGTTGACCTTGTCTTCCCCCTCATAGTCACACATCGGCTCATTCATCAGGTCGTAAGCGGCAACAGTCCCGTTACCTGCAAAACGACGTGCAATTTCACGCCACAATTCACAGGCAAGTTCACGGAAATGTTCTCCTTCCTGAGTTTCATCATAAAGTTTGCAATGATTCATACGGCAACTGTGATGGGCAATACTCTGATGACCCGGCACGCCATGCATATCAAGAATTACATACATTCCCCTTTTTCCGCATTCCGAGACAACCCAGTCAAGGCGAGAAAAATCAATTTCACCGTTTTCCTTGCGTTTCCATGTGCCGTTGTCATCTGTCTGAAAATTTCTGTACCAGAAAGGTACACGCACGCATGTAAATCCCAGAGACTGCAGATAATCAAGGTCATAGGCGGTAATAAAGTTATCCTCACGCAATTTTATAAGACGGTCTGCTTCTTCCTTGCCAAATCTGTTTTCAAGAGTGGTTACGATATCCCACTGAGCGTCTCCGCCTTTAAAAAATCCCATCCATAATTCATCAAGAAGCCATCCGCCGAGATTTGTTCCGCGCAGAAAAACCTGTTTTCCTTCGGCATTGATTATTTTTTCACCGTCGCAATGAAGCATGCTAAGACTCATTATACTTCCTCCCGCTATGATTTATTTTTTATCGGAATTATTATATCACAGCTGACATAAAAATACAATCAAGCTTGTGCAAAATCAGTATAATACAGATTTCAAGACCTTAAATTTCTCTCAGTCGATCATTTACAAACCATTTAAACATTTTATCTAAAAATATATATAAAATATCAGAATTTTATGTTGTTTTTTTCTTATAGAAATGTTATTGTTAATAAGAAATATAAATAAAGGAATGTTATGATGATAAATCTTATTTCAACGCCCATAGAAATATACGGAAAAACTGCAGCAAACCGTGTTCTTTTTCAGCCTATGGAAGGCTGTGACGGAACAAGTGACGGAGCTGTGGATGAGCTTACATTACGCAGATATCTTCGTTTTGCCGAGGGTGCTCCCGGCATAATCTGGTTTGAGGCTACTGCTGTCTGCAATGAGGGCAGAGCAAATCCCCGTCAGCTTTACATAAACGAAAATACATTTGACAGTTTCAGGGACACAGTGAGCAGAATAAAAGCAAAATCAATGGAACTTCACGGATTTGAGCCTCTGATTATCGTTCAGCTTACCCACAGCGGCCGATACAGTAAACCTCACGGAATACCCGAGCCCATTGTCGCATACAGAAATGAACTCTGGGAAAAAGGCAAAGAAGATCAACCCTTTATTGTAGCTACCGACGAATATCTTGACACAATACCCGCCATGTATGCAAAAGCTGCGAAACTCGCACTTGAAGCAGGATTTGACGGTATGGATGTAAAGTGTTGCCACGGATATCTGTTCAATGAATTTTTGAGTGCATACAACCGTGAAGGCAGATACGGCGGCTCCCTTGAAAACAGAACCAGACTTTATTTTGACTGCATAGACGCCGTAAAAAAAGCTGTTGGCGACAAGGCTTTCGTTACAACAAGGCTCAATGCCTGTGACTGTTTCCCTTACGGCTACGGTTTCGGTGTAAACAAAAATGAAAAAATTGACCTTACGGAAACAAAACAGATAATTGAAAAACTCAGCAGAAAAGGTATTGAGCTTGTAAACATTACAATCGGAAATCCCTATCTTATTCCGCATATCAACAGACCTTATTCGGCAAAATCTCCCGAAGACGGAAATATCGGAATGAAAAGAGTATATGATGTAACAAAGGAAATCACATCTGCATTTCCTGATATAAAATTTGTTGTTTCTGCTCTTTCTTTTGAAGGTGAAAATTCAGTTGATTATGCAGAAAAGCTTCTTTCTGAAGGTGTCGGAGACATTGCAGGTTTCGGCAGAATGACATTCGCTTATCCGACATTTTACAAGGATTATATTGAAAACGGCACTCCGGATAAAAACAAGGTGTGTATCAGATGCAGCAAGTGCTCTGAGCTTATGCGTGCAGGCACCGTTTCAGGCTGTGTAATCAGAGATTCTGAGTGCTATATGCCCTATTATCAGAAATATGTTTTAAAGAAATAATGCTGAATCATTATTTCTGAAAAATTGATAAAATTCAAGGAGAACTGAACATGACAGGAAACAGAAGAATCGATATCAAACGTGCAACCGCCAGGGAAATTCTTGCGTTTTCACTTTTACCCCTGGGATTTTTCTTCATTGACTGCACAGTATACACAGTAATCAACTTTTACATGACCGATGTTCTGAAACTGAGCATGGGACTTGTGTCAATCGTCCTTCTCGGCACAAAAGTATGGGACGCTGTAAATGACCCCATTATGGGACAGATTGTTGAAAGAACAAGAACAAAGTGGGGCAAATGCAGACCGTATCTTCTCTGGATATCAATCCCCTTTGCAATTACCACTGCGCTCCTTTTCTTACCCGTCAACTTCCCCGAAAGCTGGAACATCATCACAGCAGACGGCACAAATCTCGGCAATGCAGGTAACTTTATCTATATGCTGATTATGTATATGGTTTATATTACTGCATTCACAGCAATGGAAATCCCCCGCAACAGCCTTACTCCCCTTGTTTTCCCGCAGAAGGATTTAAGAGTCAGAGCCGTTTCGATTTCAAACACAGTAGGCTCACTCGGTACAATTCTTCCTTCTGTTCTTATCTGGACAATGGCAGGTCTTCTGGGCAACGGCAAAAAAGATATGACTGATATGGGTTATTTCTGGTCAGCTGCGATCTTTGCATTTATAGGTGCTGCCATTATGATGGGTTCATTTTTCGGCATCAGGGAAAAGGTCTATATTCCTCCCAAAAAAGCAAAATCATCAGCAAACCTTAAGAGAATGCTTAAAGATAAGCGAGTTCTTGCACTGCTTGTTGCATCATTCTTCAGCGGCATAATCAATCTCGGTGCGATGTTCCTTTCATATTTTGCACGATGGAACTGTATCGGTATTCTTCCGATGGATCAGATCAACAGTTTCATTGAGGGTATCGTAGGCAAAAATCCGAACATTGACGCAGTAGCAATTCTTCCTACTCTGCTCTCTGTTTCAAGCGGTATTTCATACATGCTCTCAATGCTTCTCGTTCCACCTCTGCTTAAAAAAATGACAAAGAAAACATTATGGATAGTCATGTCATTTGTCGGTGCGATAGCAAACATTATCGTTTATGTAGTCGGCATCTACATTGTGCCTTACAACACAATACCCGGATTTATTATCTATGCAGTACTTCGTTTCTTCACAAACTTCCCCGTAGGCATGAGTCTTGTGCTTCTCACATCAATCATTGCCGATGTAACCGACAGTATTGAAATGGAATCAGGCGAAAGAATCGAAGCTACAGTATATTCATTCAAAGGTCTGCTTTTCAAAATTTCAGCCGCTGTATTCAACGTTGTTGTTCTTCAGGTTATCGATAAACTTGGCTATAACGCTGAAAAAATGGAAGCTATCACCGAAGGAGCAAGAATCCCGCTCATCACTTCAACACTGGAAGCAAATATCATCGACGGTGTAAACTATACCGCACTTCTCAACGGTATTTTCTTTATGCTCACCGCGCTGGGCGCAATTGCTCTTATTGCACAGGCTATACCCATGCTCTTCTTCAACTTTGATGAAAATGCTGTTGAAGAGAAACTTGTGGAATACAGAAAACAGAAAGAACAGGCAATGGAAAATGAGCTTGCCACAGCATCAGAGGTGTAAAATGAACTATTTCAATCTTGGTCTCTGCAGCGTAACATTCAGAAACAAAACTGCAGAAGAAGTTATTGACCTGGCAAAAAAAGCAGGTATCGGATATATCGAATGGGGCGGAGATATCCACGTCAGAAGCACTGACGATGCAAAAAAGGTAAAAGCACTCTGTGATGAATCCGGCATAAAAATCTGTTCATACGGAAGCTATTTCAACTCTGCCGAATTCAATGAAAACAAATGGGATGAAATCTGCAGAATTGCAAAAGAAATGAATGCTGAACATATCAGAATATGGCTTGGCAAAAAAGACAGCGAAATAACAAGCGAAGCAGAATACAAAAAACTGGTTGCCAACACTCAAAAAATGTGTGACATTGCAGCGCAGTACAGTCTGATTGTTTGTCCCGAATGTCACGACAATACTTTCAATAACAATACCGATTCAATTCTGAGATTTATCGGTGATTTACAGAAAGATAATTTTAAAACCTATTTCCAGTCAAGATATTTCCGTATGGAATACGACCTTGACAGAATTGACAGAACTTACGGTTACATAAAAGATGTTCACGTGTCTTACCGTGACCTTAAAAAAGAACAGCGTTTCAGAAAGAAGGATAAAAACTATCTCGACAAGCTTCTTAAAAAGTTTATGGAAAAAGACTTTTGCGGCATTGTCATGATTGAGTTTGTCTCCGGCAACAGAGAAAAGAACTTCTTCAGGGACGCCGAAAAACTTAAAAGTTATTGAGGTTAAAAATATGAAGATAGCATTACTTGGCGGAAATTTAAGCAAATTCAACCTTGTTTTTTCTGAAGATGTAATGAAAAAATTAAAAGAGTACGGTGATGTTTCACCGGAAATCATAAACAAGAGCAACATTGAAAATCATAAGGATTTTCTTTCCGGATGCGAGGTTGCGTTTTCCACATGGGGAATGCCCTGTTTCAATGAGGATGAAATAAAAAAATATATGCCTGAGCTTAAAATTGTTTTTTATGCCGCAGGCTCTGTTCAGGCTTTTGCAAGACCTTTTCTTGACTGCGGAGTCAGAGTTTTCAGTGCCTTTGCAGCCAATGCGGTGCCTGTTGCAGAATATACAGTTTCACAGATTGTTCTTGCAGCTAAAGGTTTTTATCAGGGTGCAAAGAGATACAGACTTGCTCTGCCCTCATCGTTCATTCACACGCAGAAAAGCAAAGGTAATTTTGATATAAAAGTCGGTCTTGCAGGTCTTGGCTGTATCGGTTCAATGGTTGCTGAAAGACTCAGGGAATACGATGTTGAAGTTCTGGCATATGACCCGTTCTGCAGTCAGGAAAAAGCAGAAAAACTCGGCGTCAGGCTTGTTGACCTTGAAACACTCTTTAAAGAAAGTGACATAATAAGCAACCACCTTGCAAACAAAAAAGAGCTGAAAAATGTTTTTACAAACAAGCATTTTGCATCAATGAAAAAATATTCCACTTTTATAAACACAGGCAGAGGTGACCAGGTAAACGAATGGGCACTCGCAAAAAATTTGATTCTTCACCCGTCAAGAACTGCTGTGCTTGATGTGCTTAAACGTGAGATATTCCCTTACATAAATCCCTTATTCTGGTGTCCGAATGCCATCATTACTCCGCATATTGCAGGCAGTATGGGTAACGAAACCCACAGAATGGCTTATTATATGATTGAACAATTTGACAATTACCTCAACGGCAAAGAAACACAGTACGAGGTTACAAAAGAAATGCTTTCAACAATGGCATAAAAGGAGAAAATTTTATGGATTTCAGAAAAGCGACAGCAATTTATTCTGCTGAACCGACAAAAGAAAAGCTTTATGAGGTGGCAGATTTACTTTTAAAGGAAATGACCGTAAAAGAGAAGATACGTCTGCTTCAGGGGCATGCTCTGGGTGTAACGGCAAAAAACTTTATCACAAAGGGCAGATTCTATAACGGCGAAGCTTATCCTGCAGGAGGATGCAAAAGACTCGGCATTCCTCACGTGATGTTTACAGACGGTCCCAGAGGTATTGTTATGGGCAAGTGCACCTGTTTCCCCGTTTCTATGCTTCGCGGTGCAAGCTTTGACGATGAGCTTGAATACCGTATAGGTGAAGTTTTTGCCAAGGAAGCTTCTGCACTCGATGCAAACCTCTTTGCAGGTGTTTGCATCAATCTTCTTCGCAATCCCATGTGGGGCAGAGCGCAGGAAACCTACGGTGAAGACCCTTATCTGCTCGGAAGAATGGGTGCTGCGCTCACAAAAGCCATGCAGGATAACGGTATAATCGCATGTCCTAAGCACTATGCTCTCAACAGCATTGAAGACCTTCGTTTTTCAGCAAATGCAATAGCAGATGACAGAACACTCCACGAAGTCTATCTCCCCCATTTCAAAAAATGTATTGAAGCAGGTGCAATGTCAATAATGGGTGCTTACAACAAGGTCAACGGCACTTATGCCTGCGAAAACAAAACTCTTCTTACAGATATTCTCCACGGCAAGTGGGGCTTTGACGGATTTTCTCTTTCTGACTTTTTCTACGGAATATACAGTCCGAAGAGAAGTCTTAAAGCAGGTATGGATATGGAAATGCCTTACATTTTCCGATATTCTGTTCTTCCCTATCTTCTTAAAAAGGGAGAGATAACCGAAAAAGATATAGATAAATCAGCTGTAAGAATTTTAAGAGCTCTCATTTCAACATTACCAAAACATAAAAAGCACGATAAGTCAGTTATTCTTTCAGAAGAGCATATCGCCCTTGCAAGAGAAGCTGCAACCAAAGGCATTGTGCTTCTTAAAAATAAAGATAAAATTCTTCCTGTTCCCGAAGGTAAAAAAATTGCCGTTGTAGGAAGATATGCAAACAAGCGTAACACAGGTGACCACGGAAGCAGTAATGTTTTCAGTCCGTATGCTGTTACTCCTTATGAAGGTATAAAAAACCGTTTCGGCAAGGATAACGTTGTATTATATAACGGTGCTGACTGCAAGGAAGCTCTGAAAGCTGCCTCTGACAGTGACTACATCATAGTCTGTGTCGGCAGTGACTGGCTTCAGGAAGGTGAATTCCTTGTTAATCTCGGCAACACCAAAAAGAAACCAAAAGGCTCAGGCGGAGACAGAGCAGATCTGAGAATACCCGAAGAGGATGAAAACCTTATACGGTCTCTTGCAACTCTGGGCAAAAAGATTATTGTAAACATCATGGGCGGCAGTGCTTATGTTATCAGAAACTGGATTGATATTGCTGATGCAGTTGTCATGTCGTTTTACAGCGGTCTTGAGGGCGGTAATGCACTTGCAGATATCATCAGCGGTGATGTTACTCCAGCAGGTAAGCTCCCCTTTACAATAGCTGAAAAAGCAGAGGATTATCCGTCATTCCTGCATCTCGGAACAAAGGATAAAAACATTGAATACGGCTACTATCACGGTTATACACTCTTTGACAAAAAGAATATAAACGCACACTTCCCCTTCGGATTCGGTCTTTCCTATACTGATTTTGAACTCAGCTGCATTTCATGTGAAAAAACAGAAGATAAAATCAGAGTTACCGTTGATGTAACAAACAAGGGTGATGTTGACGGCGACGAAGTTATTCAGGTTTACATCGGCAGCAACAATAAAGAAACAGACAGACCCGTTAAAGTACTTAAAGGCTTTAAGCGTGTAAGCGTCAGATCAGGCGAAGTCATCACCGCAGAAACAGATGTGCTTATTGATGATATAAAATTCTACAATCCCGTAAAAGACAATTGGGAGCTTGACGAAAGTTATACCGTATATGTAGGCACAGACAGTAAGAATGTAACCGAAGCAGGAAAGATAACATTCTGACCTGAGAGGAGAAAACAATGAAAAAAAGTCCATATTCACCTGATGAATTCATGTCGGGTCTTTACGGCAGATTCAGGGCAGAGCCTTACAAAAATGTAAACTCTTACGAGGATGCAATCAAAACCGGTATAAGCATAAAAGAAAAAGCACGTGAGATTTTCTCTTTTGAGAAGTTAAGCTCAATTGCAACTGAACCAGAGCTTGTACCTGTCGGCAAAACTCTTGATTATCCTGAATATACACTCAAAAAATATTCGTTAGAAATTCTTGAAGGATTAAACAGCCTTGTTTATATTCTTGAACCGAAGAATGTTCAGAAAAAAACAAACGGTGTGGTTGCTCTCTGCGGTCATGGTTACGGTGTAAGACAGATTCTGAATATTTCAAAAAAAAGCAATAAAAAGCACTTCAACTATTTCGATAATTACCAGAACAACTTTGCCGCAGAAATGGCAAAAAGAGGCTGCACTGTTATTGCTCCTGAGCTTTTCGGTTTCGGCGAAGCAAGACTTTCACACGATTTATGGAAACCTTTTTACATAAGCTCCTGCGATGAGCTTTCCCATCATCTGCTCCCCTACGGACTTACCACTGCATCATTGAGAGTTTTTCAGGCACTGATTTGTGCAAGGATTTTAAGAAAAATGAACACTGTTGATGAAAACAAGGTTTCACTTATGGGGATTTCAGGCGGCGGACTTACTGCACTCTATGCATCAGTGCTTGACGACAGCATTTATAAAACTGTTATCTGCGGTTATATCAACACATTCAGAGACAGTATTTTTGCAATGTGGCATTGTCCCGACAATTATATTCCTCATATCCTTGATATTGGTGAAATTTACGATTTCGCTTCTGCACTTGCTCCAAAAAAACTTTTTATTGAATCAGGTGAAAAAGATAAGCTTTTCCCGATAAAAGCTTCAGAAACTGCTCACAGTGCAATAAAAAGAGTGTATTCGCTTATGAATGCTGAGGATAATCTCCGGATAGATGTTTTTCCCGGAAAACATGCTGTATGCGGAAGAAAATCCTTTGACTGGCTGGCAAAATAACAAAAATAATATCACGGTGATTCCGTTAAGGTTTCACCGTGATTTTTTTTGCTCATTCAGTTACAGGCTCAAGAGTTATAACAATCTCTGCCTTTTTAACATTTTCAAGACTGACTGTCAGTTTCTGAATATCAGGATATTCTTCATCCCATTCCCATTCACCTGAAAGTCTTTCTGCTTTCATAACAGAGAAAGTACCGTCAGCATGCGATATTGCTTTAAGCTGTTTATCCCCGATTGTGAGAATTGCAGTCTTGCCGTCTTCTGAAACTTTGATATCTGCCTTTGTGTGCATAAACCAATAGATGTCACTTCTGATAAGACAGTTGATTTTATCGGTAATCCGAAGTGATGAATAATTATTATAAAGTTCAAAACTTCGTGTCACATCAGTTGCACCATTCATGAGGTATGCATCTGTCATGTCAAGAGTACAGAATCCGCCGCCGTCACGCGGTTCAAAATGAATAAATTCACTTTCCGCAAGAACATACTGATCATCAAGTGTCATATCAGGGTTTATAACAAGAGTATTCTGCCCTTCTGCACGTTTTGAGTAGTTTTTCCATCTTCCGCCTGCAGGAGTATTAAGGAAATAATTCGGTGCATCATACGGGCCGGGGCCTAATTCTTCTGCCCATCTTACACCCATTGAATCAAAGACAAATGTGCCGATATCAAGGTCTCCGTGATTGATGAAGTTATAGCCACCCTTGATACCCGCAAAGGTTGCATTTTTATCGAGATATGCACTTCTCATAAGCACCATATCCTGACCGACATCTGATTCAAGATACAGCTCGGTAAATTCATCTGAAAAATCTGCACTTTCGGGAGTGTAGTTTCTGTCATACCACAGAAGTGACAGTGCGTTTTCCCTGCCCTTTCCGCTGATTTCAGTGTTTCCTGATGTATCGGGAGCAAACTCACCGGGATCATCCCACATCTGATAACAGGCAAGAAGCGGCCAATCGTATTCATCAGCATACCAGTGAAGAGAGGGCGTAAAGCACATTCTTGCCTTGTTGTCACCGAAGTTGAATACACCTGTAGGAGTTGTGATATAAACAGGGAATTTTCCAAGCTCTCTGAAACCTGAAATTTCACTCATGCCGAAATCTGTGCCGAAGAAATTCTTTGAAGTTGCAACAAAATACACTATTGAATTCATTCCCGACTGGCTGTAACCGGGTCCTTCTGCGTAAACACCGTCAGGCGTGAAATTTTCAAATGCTATGGGCATATTCTTATAGCACATTGAAAGAAACTCTGCGGCTGATTCACTGTCATGGCTGAAAAATGTCATACAGGCAATACCTATACCGCTGTAACAAATGCTGTTCCAGTTATTCTTCGACCATGTAAACCAATGGTTATCATTAAGCGCGGAATATATAGCATAATCCCACACTTTTTCTTCCATAAGAGTCTTTATATCATCATCAAGATAATCATAAAGCCAGTCGTAAGCAACAGACACTGCAAGAGCCATTTCAGCAGTTGCAAGGAAATGTGATGTGCACCAATCGTCATAACTGCATACTTTTTCTATTTCTGCCGTTGCTCTTTCGGCATACTTCTCTTCACCTGTTATCTGCCATGCATAACCTAAAATCACCATACGGCTGATAACCTCACGGGAAATGGGCAGAATACTGTCCTCTTCGTCAAGAACATATTCCATGGGCGGATAAACATTTATATCACAAAGCGTATCAGCATTTGAAATAACATAGGCTGAAAGCTTTTCTGTATAATCGGAAAATTCACCCGATTTATATTCTTTCCTTGCAGACTCAAAGTCAATTCCGTCGGCAAGAATGAAGGGATGATTTTTCTCAGTATTCTCATTAAGAGCCTGTATAATTTCCTCTTCATCAGGATATTCGGGATTTCTGTCAAGGCTGATGTAATCAATACCAACCTTTACCATATCGGGAATTACATCAAAATACGGTACGACAGCAGTAACACAGAGAACAACAACAAGAATTACAGATATTATAATTCTGCGTTTGACCTTTTTATTCTTTTTCATATCATCACCTGTGTAAAGTATAACATAAATCTGCTTGCAGTGCAATAATTCAACAACTGCAAAAGCTGCATCAGACCTCAGGAAAACAGAGATCTGACACAGCTTATGAAAAATATCAGTATTTTCAGATTAAAGCAATAAAAGCCTCAGATTCAGAAACGCTGTCATCAATAATCAGGATATGTAACTGTTCTGCCTGAAAAGAGTTCAATCAATGACTGATAAATATTCATAAATCCCTTCTGAACTCCGCCTTTTACCGCAAGTTCAAAAGCAAGTCTTCCTGAGTAATTATCGCCGTTATCCTTTGCTGTGCTGATATAACTGAAATCAAACACATCAAAAAGACGTTCAACTCTTGTATTGTAAACAGATGTATCATTTTCATCTATTTCAACAACACGATAGCCGTACTGAGTAGTGTAAGCCAGCCCTTTATAGCGTGTCATGGGAGATGTAAAGATATCTATATTCTGATTTCTTACACCGAATGCGTTAGTATGGTCATGACCTGTGAACATTGCAAGCACATCACCATTTTCAACCAGAGCATCAAACTGTCCGTCGTTGTAATATCCGGGACAAGGCTTTTCATTAAGAGTTCCGTAATTTGTCTGCTCGGAATCAAACATATAATATTCATCTTCGTTATAAATATGCTTGATTGCAAAAGGCTTCTTCGAATCAACCTTTTCAAGAACATCGTATATTTCGGGAACGATTATGTGCTGAAAAACAACAGAATTGACAGTATTTCCGCCGTTTTCTTCTTTAAGTTTTGCGGAGGTTTCCTTATACCACTCAATCTGTTCTGTTCTTACTCTGTCGTAATGTCTGGGTTCATCTTCATCATAATCACCTGAGTCAAACACCCAGATATTGAATTTCACATTATCGCTGTCTGATGCAAGAACGGGAATGTTGAATGTTGCGCAGTTTTTAAAAGTATCCGCATCATCAGCAGTTATAACACATGAGAATGTCTTGTAATACTCCATAATATCAGCTCTTGACATCGGCCCTGCCTCAGAGTCGTGATTGCCGAAAGTTACGGCAACGGGAATATTTCTTGACTCAAAGATATTCATAAGTGAATTGATAATCTTTTTGGTTTCTGCGGGATCTTCATAAGGTTTAGTGTTGTCACCCGTAAGAACAACAAGATCAGGTTTTTCAACATCGCAGGCTTCAGCAATTACCCATATTGATGAATCAAAATGTTTGTCGTTGGCAAGATGCGGATCTGCAATATGAAGTATTTTAAGTTTACCGTCGGAATTGAATCTGATTGTTGTATCAGTTACCTTCTGCGGATCGGCAGGCTCATAGTTTATATTTTTGTTTTCAGGGTCAAGCTCAAAAAAAACAATACCAAACACAAACTGAAAAATCAAAACTGCAACTACAATAAGTATTGCCTTTTTTGCCTTTGTAAGCTTTTTCTTTTTCATACTTACATCATCTCCCAGATTAATGATTAAATGATTATACCACAATAAAAATAAAATTGTCAAACAGACATTCAGCTTATTGTAAAAAAACGGATAAAATCAGATATAAAATTTCATCACACCTGAAGCGAAATTACAATCAAGTGCGGGGGGCCGCCTAAAATTATTCATTATTCATTGAAAATCCGTTCTCTCTTAAAGAATAAAGAATGATGAAGATTGAAGAATGAATAATACAAATAAAAAATCCGTCCTCTATTGAGAACGGATTTTCATTTGGCAGTACGTCTCACTTTAAAACCGCCATTAAATAATCAGTTTACTTGTATTTCTGAATATATCTTTTAGCTTCATTTCTTATCCAGGTGCGATTATGTGAAAGAAACGGTTCAATTAAATCTGCATATCCGGTCGCACCCATTTTATACAAAGTATCAATTACTTGTCCATCCACATCATCGTCATCAATAAGTGATACTATCTGTTCAGCATATTTGGAAAACATCTTTTTTCCTAACAACATAACAAAGCTTTGTCTGCCTCGTTTAGCTCTTTTATCAAGACAAATTTTTACAATTCTTTCAATTTGACTAACATTTAGTTTATTCTTATTTTCTAAAAGAAATTGTCTTATATCTTCGCCAACTTCCCATAATTCATGTTCAAACATATACCAGTCGTGAACATCAGGTGCTAAATCCATAAATGGCAAATCAGGTAAGTTTTCTTCGGGAATCAAAAACTCTGCTTTTGTCAACAAGGTATCAAGTTCATTGTCAAAAACTTTTCTGTCCATAAAACAAGCACCTCTTAAATTATATTTATTAAATTAATTGTATCACACCTACCAGAAAATTACAACCGAGAAAAATCAATCCGTTTGCCCGAAGGGCGACAATCAAGGCGGAGCCTTGGATATCATCAATTCCGTTAGGAATTACATATCATCAAAACGAAGTTTTGTATATCATCATTGCGAAAGCTTTTTTGATGCACGCTAAAGCGTGATGATATACAGTCCTTGCGGACTGATGAGATACAACGATAGCAACGCTATCGTTGATGATATACCATTGCTTTC
>JAGBSO010000038.1 GCA_017631795.1 Clostridia bacterium
AACGCCCTTTTCTTCCTTCATCTTGTCGATGAGTTCTTCAAAGTACTTCTTACCAACTTCCATAACAACGTCAGAGTACATCTGGATAAATCTTCTGTAGCAGTCCCAAGCCCATCTTGCGTTACCGGACTTAGCAGCCATAACTTCAACAACTTCTTCGTTAAGACCAAGGTTGAGGATTGTATCCATCATACCGGGCATTGATGCACGAGCACCTGAACGAACTGAAACGAGAAGGGGATTCTCGAGGTCGCCGAACTTCTTGCCTACAACGCCTTCCATCTTAACGATGTATTCCATGATTTCTGCCTGGATGTCATCGTTGATCTTTCTGCCGTCTTCATAGTACTGAGTACAAGCTTCTGTTGAGATTGTGAAGCCCTGAGGAACGGGAAGACCGATCTTTGTCATTTCAGCAAGGTTAGCACCCTTACCGCCGAGAAGCTCACGCATTGAAGCGTCGCCTTCTGAGAACAAATAAACAAATTTTTTGCTCATTTTGATTTGCCTCCAATATAAAGATTTTATTTTTAACATGCTTTCAAGAAACCGTCGGATTAACCGCCGATATTCTATCCACATAATTATAACAGACCGGAAATAAAAAATCCATAGTTTTGGCAAAAAAAATTGATTATTTTATGCAAAAAAAACCCATACTTTTCATATATTTCTGACAAAAAACATTTCAGGACAGAAAAAACAGGAAAATTATATCTGCTTTTTTTATTTGTTAATCTTGTGTTAATAATCATATGATATATTAAAAAAACGAGGTGATACATATGTCAGCTATGACAGCAAAGAAAGTTATCAGTATTTTAACGGCAATTCTTATGATTTTTGCCCTTGCAGGATGCGGAAAAGAAACTGCAGACGAAACTCCCGATGAAATCATCACACAGGAAGAAGCAACACAGGCATCGGCAACAGTTACCGAAACAACCACTCAGGAAACAACTACTCAGGAAACAACAACAGTGCCCGAAACCACAACAAAGCCCGACGGTTCATCAATCAAGGCGATTGTTGACACTCTTGAATCAAAGACATTTTACCTTGCAGGTACAATGAATATGCAGGGCGGTGAAGTCATCGATGCAAAAATGACATGCGACGGCGATGATTACAGACTTGAAATGAATTCAAGCCAGATGAAGCTGAGCATGGTTTATCTTGACGGCAATCCCTACATCGTCAATAATTCATCAAACAGCTATATTCTCTTTGACCAGGCAGCTATCGACAGCCTTGATCAGGTGCTTAACAGCTTTTCATCATTCGGCGTGTCTTTTTCAAGTGCAGACATGAACGAAATGAAAGGCATGATGTCTGATTTTGATCAGAATATGGACTTTTCACAGTATATCGATCAGGGTGAATATTCAGAATACAACGCAAAGGTAGACGGTGTTGACCATCTCTGCTCAGTTTATGAAACAGAATACGGCACAATCCGTATCTATACTCTTGACGGTCAGCTCAAAGTTATCGATATTTATGATGCGGAAGGTCTCAGACAGATGAATATGAAAGTTTCAGTATTCATTCCTCAGGTGCTCACTCCCATTTCTCTTACAGGTCTTAATCAGTCACCCTCAATTCTTCACCTTTTCGGTCTTGCACAGTAAAATATCACAAAACAATAAAATTCCGTGTTATGCTTTTTGCAGACACGGTTTTTTTTATTTATTTCTTATAAAAATTTATTAACTTTTATATAATTTTTGTTACTCTGTTGCAAAAAAGGGAAATATGTGATAAGATTAATCATATATATCAAGAAGGAGGGATTGCGTTGGCAGATAAGCAGGTTGACACACAGAGTTATGTTGATGAAAACTCGGGTTATGTCTATGAAAACAGGCGTTATGTCGGCAAAAAGGAAACTTTCGGTTTTGTTTTGTGGGACGCTGCACAGAGCCTGAATATCAACACCTATTCATCGCGATTTATCACAAATATTGTAAAAATCGACCTTGGTTATCAGACGATAGCAAAATCGATCAACAGTGTATGGGATATTGTCAACGATATTTTTACTGCGGCAATTGTTGAAAAAACACGAACACGTTGGGGTAAATTCAGACCTTATCTTATGGGACTTGCAATTCCCGGCTGTATTGCCACATTGCTTTACTGGTTCATGCCTCTTATTTTTGCAGGTCAGCCTGCAATGTCAATCAGCAAATTTATTTTCTATATTTCTCTTGAAATTCTCCGTGAAGGCGTAGGCACATTCCAGTCCATCGCAAGAACGGGTATGATGGCAACCATAACGCCGCACCCCGTTGACCGAACGAGACTGATTACCGTTGCGAACTTTGCATCGGGCTTCTTCGGTGAAAAACTGCCCGAACACGGCATGACGATTCTGCTTGACCTTATCGACAACAAGGTTTTCAGAAACGGTTCGTCTGTTGAAAAACAGCTAATGGCAGCATTCGTGGGCATGGGTGCAGCAACAACACTCATTTCCAGCGGTATGTCTTTCTGGTACTTCGCAAACTCAAAGGAAAGAGTCATGCAGTCCGTTCAGACTCCCAGCGTAAAGGATTCAATCAAATCTATCATAAACAACAAACCCGTTCTGCTTATGACATTGTCCGATTTCCTTGCAGGTTTCGGCATTTCGGGCAGCAAACAGGACTATTACATAGACGTTCTTCACTTTGCGTCAATGACGCTTATTGCAGGTCTTCCCGCAGCACCGCTGTCACCTGTTTCATATTCATTTGTTCCCTGGTTCAGACGCAAATTCTCCAGCCGTTTCCTTTATATCGTAAGCCGTAACATTTCAAACTTCCTTCATGTTTTCGTGTTTATTTTCGGTTGTATCGGTATGGACTGGAAGACAAAGAAAGGCGGTCTTTACAGAAGCAAGCTTGCGATGTTCTTCATCATGGCATCATGGGAGCTTATCTGGACATGTTTCTTCGGTCTTATGCAGGTTATCGGTACAGAGCTTTACAACGAATCCATGGACTACTGCGAATGGAAAAACGGTTACCGTACCGAGGCTATGACATCTGTTGCAAAGGGACTTGCAGCAAAGGTTTCAATGTCTGTCAGCCAGGTTATCACAACATTCCTGAAGAAGCTTGTGGGATACGACCAGAGTGCTTACACAGCAGGTACAGAGCAGCCTGACAGCGTTAAATTCTACCTTTTCGCAATGTTCACAATCATTCCCGCACTCACAGGTTCATTCGGTATTTTCCCGATGCTGTTCTATGACCTGCACGGTAAAAAGAAAGAGCAGATGTATGTTGAACTTCTTGAAAGAAGAAAAGAAAAATCAATCGCCGCTTCAGAAGGTGACCTTGAATCAGTCAAAGAGCTGGAAGAAAAGCTCAAATCAATCCGTGACGGCGTGAATAAATAAAAAAACAGAGCTGTATAGCATTTGCTGTACAGCTCTTAATTTATGCTTAAAGCACCACTGTGAAACTTATCCATCTGCTGTCATCCGAGTCAACGGAGATTGTGCCGCCGTGGGCATCGACGATGGATTTCGCAATTGAAAGCCCCAGACCGTAACCGCCCGTGGACTTTGAACGGGATTCGTCACTGCGGTAAAAACGTTCAAAAATCTTGTCTTTTTCGCTGTTTCTGATTCCGTTACCCGTGTTGTAGACCTGAAAAATCTTCTTGTTACCCGAAGATGTCAGCGTTACACGGATGATGCCCTTTTCGTCGGAATGCTTTATGGCATTGTCGATGAGAATTGTCACAAGATGGCGTATGGATTCTTCGTTGCCCTTGAATGTTATTCCGTCGGTGATATTCTGCTCAAAGGTTTTTCCGCTTTCAAATGCAGTGCATTCAAATTCAAGGGACTTGCTGAGCACCACGTTGCTAAGATCGAATTCGGAAACCACGATTTCATCCGCAGTTTCGTCGATTTTTGCAAGGTCAAGCAGGTCAAAGACAAGTGAAGACATGTCATCTGCCTGATTTTTTATGTTTGAAAGCCACTTGTTTGAGCCGATTTCCGATTCAAGCACATCTGCGTTTGCAGAAATTACCGCAAGTGGAGTTTTTAGCTCGTGACTTGCGTCGGAAATAAATCTGCGCTGGTTTTCGAGTGCTGTTTTTACGGGTTTTATCGCCCATTTTGACAGGTAATATGAGAAAATGAAAACAATAAGCAGACTTGCAACAGTGATTGCAACGGACATTCTGAAAAGATTTGTCAGGAATGCGATATCTGCCGAAATATCTGCAACGACAATTTCCGTAAAAAGATCATCCTGCGTGATTTCATACATCATATCCTGATAAATACCCTCTGTTTCGCCGATTTTTATCAGATGCTCCGCAAGATAATAAATTTCATCACCGGAGTAGGTGCCTGTCATGTTTGTGGTGATAAAGGGCGGTGCAGACGCATTTTTGTTGTTGATGCGCACATAGATATATGAAAGACGTGTGTTACCGTCGGGTGCATCGAAAGGAGCATTGTTTTCAGGCGGAGAAAAGCTGTTCTGATTGCTGAAAATGATACCTCTGCTGTCACGGATAAGAGTTATGTTTTCATGTGTGTTGAAAAGGACAGCCATATAGATGCTCAGATTGAGCAATCCGAGAATCAGCGCAAGAACAAGCGATATCGCACCGAGTGTTATCGCTATGAACTTATGCTGTGTTTTTTTTATCATGTTCATGGTTTGGTTTCCTCAATATAATAACCCACGCCTCTTGATGCCTTTATCTGCACCGTTGATTTTATGGCGCTGAGTTTTTTTCTCAGGAATGAGATGTAGACTTCGATGCTGTTGTATTCCGCATCGCTTTCATAACCCCATATTTTTTCGATGAATTCATCCTTTGATACGATGTTTCCGGGTACATACATGAGCATCTGCATGATGCCGAATTCCTTTGCACCCAGCTTCATGTCAAGGCTTCCGCAACTCAGATTGTATGTGCTCTGATTGAGCTTAAGGTCACCGAAAACAAGCTCGTTTGACGGAATTTCGCCTTTTCTTCGTGTGAGCGCTCTGATTCTTGCAAGCAGTTCACCCTTGTTGAAAGGCTTTGTCAGATAATCGTCCGCACCGCAGTCAAGCCCCGTGATTTTGTCACGCACATCGCTCTTTGCCGTAAGAAGCATTACGGGTGTTGATATATTGTTTTTACGTATTTCCCTGAGCACATCGATTCCGTTCATTTTCGGAAGCATGATATCAAGCAGAATCAGGTCATAGATTCCGCTCAGAGCATAATCAAGACCATCTCTGCCGTCATAGACTGCATCAACGAAATACTGTTCTTTTTTCAGAATCGCCGTTATGGCATCTGCAAGGGAAACCTCATCTTCAACTATAAGTATACGCATATAAATCCCTCCTGTTTATATTATAGTATAAAAAAATGGTTGAATCAAGATTGAAGGAAACAATAATTTGTCGAGGTCCCATCGACAAATTATTGAAAGAATAAATAATAATGAATAAAGAATAATGTCGGAAGGGGCAAGCCCCTTAAACCCCATTTATATAATCAAAGCCCGTAGGGCTTCCGATTTTATTATTTTTTATTTCTTCTTTATTCTTTTATAATTTGTCGAGCTTCAGCCCGACAAATTATTGTTTAGCCCTTGTAAATCCATCCGTCCTTATGTTATACTATATAAGTATAATTATAACTACGGATGTGAAACTCTTGACAGGAATTAAGAATGCAAAAAGAATAGTTTTCAAGGTCGGCACTTCGACACTTACATATTCAACGGGAAAGACAAATATCAGACGCATGGCAAAGCTCGTTTCAATTCTCTCCGACCTGCACAATGAGGGCAGAGAGATTGTGCTTGTCACATCGGGTGCAATCGGTGTGGGTGTGGGCAAATTAGGTCTCAAAGAAAGACCGAAGGACACTCCCGGCAGACAGGCTGCTGCATGTATCGGTCAGTGTGAGCTGATGTTTATGTATGACAAATTCTTCTCAGAATATTCCCACACAATCGGTCAGCTTCTCATAACAAAAAGTGACGTTGAGAATGATGAGCGCAGAAAAAATCTTATAAACGCATTCAACACCATGTTTGAATACGGTGCAATTCCCATTGTAAATGAGAATGACTCCGTTGCAGTTGAAGAAATCGTTTACGGCGACAACGATTCACTTTCTGCAATCGTTGCAAAGCTTATCAATGCTGATGCACTCGTTATTCTGACAGATATCGACGGTCTTTTTGACGCAAATCCTCAGGAAAATCCCGATGCAAGGCTGATTCCCGTTGTTGACGAAATCACTCCGGAAATCAAAGCACTTGCAGGTGATGCAGGCACAAACAGAGGCACAGGCGGAATGATTACAAAGCTCAATGCGGCAGAGATTGCGACCAATGCGGGTATTGACACCGTAATCATGAGCGGCACAGACCCCAAGGAAATCTACAAACTTGTTGACGGACACCAGACAGGTACATTTTTTGTTGGCAAAAGGTGATTTGAAATGATTGAAAATGTATATCTTAATAATATAGGTCAGAATGCAAAGGATGCATCAAAAGTCCTTGCAACTGCATCTTCCGAAACAAAAAACAAGGCTCTTGCAGCAATGGCAAAGGCTCTTGAAGAAAATGCGGAAAAAATCATTGAAAGCAACAAAGCTGATATTGAAAACGGCTCAGATGCAGGTCTTTCCGACGCAATGCTGGACAGACTTATGCTCGATAAAGAAAGAATCTGCAAAATCGCATCTGCAATCCGTGAAATCATTGCACTGGATGACCCTGTGGGCAAGACTCTTTCAGGCACAACAAGACCCAACGGACTTATGATTTCAAAGGTCAGCGTACCCCTTGGTGTGATTGCTGTCATTTATGAAGCAAGACCCAATGTTACCGCAGATGCTGCCGCACTCTGCCTTAAATCAGGCAACACAGTCATTCTCAGAGGCGGTAAAGAAGCGATAAATTCAAACAAAGCCATGGCAGATGTAATGAGAAATGCAATTGAATCAGCAGGACTTCCCGCAGACTGCATTCAGCTCATTGAAAAAACAGACCGTGAAACTGCAGCCGACCTGATGAAGCTCAACGCATATGTTGATGTGCTTATTCCCAGAGGCGGTAAAGGTCTTATTCAGTCCGTTGTCAACAATTCAACGGTGCCTGTTATTAGGACAGGTGAAGGCAACTGCCATGTTTATGTTGACAATGATGCGGACATCGATATGGCAGCTGAGATTGTTTTCAACGCAAAGGCTTCAAGAGTTTCTGTCTGCAACGCCTGTGAAACTCTTCTTGTGCACAAGGACATTGCAGAGTTTGCTCTCATTGCAATAAAAGAAAAGCTCGACAGCAGGAATGTTGTCATCATCGGTGACGAAGCTGTGCAGGAAATCCTGCCCGATGTAATCCCTGCAACAGAAGATGACTGGTACACAGAATATCTTGATTACAAAATCGCAGTCAGAGTTGTTGAAAGCATCGATGAAGCGATTGCACACATCGCAAAGTACAGCACAGACCACAGCGAAAGCATCGTGACACAGAATTACGCAGCAGCGGAAAAATTCATAAACGAAGTCAATTCTTCTGCCGTTTACATCAACGCAAGCACAAGATTTACAGACGGCGGTGAATTCGGTTTCGGTGCTGAAATCGGCATTTCAAACCAGAAACTCCATGTAAGAGGTCCCGTGGGACTTCCCGAGCTCACTTCATACAAATACGTTATCAGAGGAAACGGACAGGTAAGATGATGGACGAAGAAAAGAAGGAAATAACGGAAAACGAGATTCCCGTTATCGAAAATAAACCCGACGAAAAAGAAAAAAAGAAACAGCGCAGAAAAGAGCAGAAAGATAAAATAGCAAAAAAATATCCCGACAAGCTTTCATTTCTGATGGGACTTGTTGTGCTGATTTTTGCTGTCATCGGTGTTGTGCTGACAGTATGGAACAGTGTGCGTTACGTGAAAAGCACAACAGACACGGTCAGCGAATTCGCTCAGTATAACGAATATCTGACACCCATCGCAGCAGTTGACCCCGATCCCTTTGACGATATTGCGTCTGCCGATCAGGAACAGCTTCTGAGTGCGGCAATATGGTCAATTCTCAGCCGTGAATCCACCCCCGACACATATTCATACTCAGGCGGTTACATGCTCATTCCCGCAAAGGATATCGAAAGCGTTTATGTTTCAATTTTCGGACCGGAATCATCGGCAAATCTCACTCACATGACTGTAAACGGTTACAACAGTGTCTTTGAATATGATCAGGCAGGCGGTGTTTATAAAATCCCTGTCACAACCATTTCACCCATTTATATTCCGCAGGTCACAGATGTTTCAAAATCAGGCACAGCACTTGAACTGACCGTGAATATGCTTTCAGCCGAAAGCTGGGCAAGGGATGATGAAGGCAATTTTGTTGCGCCTACACCCGATAAAGTGCTGAAAATCACCCTGCGTGAAGTCAAGGGCAGTTATTATCTCGGTGCGATTCAGACCGTTTCTTCCACAACACCCGAAACTGTCACATTCAATCAGCAGCCGAATATTCCCCAGGAAGGCAATTCTCTGAATCAGGCGGAGACAACAACTGCAAACAGCGCAGAGAAAACAACCCTTGGCGGACGGGTATAAAACTGCAGAATATGACAATTGTTTACAATTTGTTCATAAATCCGTACACTCATCACAAAAGGATTTATATATAATATTCCACATAGCAAACATAAAAATTCCTTTTCATTTTATTTTCTCTTCCCCGAAAAGACCACGGAGTTATCCGTGGTTTTTTCATTTTTTGTAAATTTTCTGTGAACATTTGTTTGCTTTTTCATTTTCTACCCGTAAAAAGCGGGTCAAAACAGGCAGTTGGAGCTATTTATAGAGGGGTTTATCCCTGACTATAAAATAAAAGGTGGTTTTTTTATGCCTACAACATTCATAAAACTTGACAGAAGTATTACAAAATGGAGATGGTTTCAGGACAGAAATACATTGCAGTTGTGGTTGTACATTCTCATCAATGCAAACGTAACAGACCGCGATTTTATGAAAATCACTATTCACAGAGGGCAGATGGCAACATCACATCAGAGCCTGTCCGAAGCAACAGGATTGACAGTCAATCAGGTGCGGACAGCCCTTGAACATCTTTCATCAACAGGAGAAATCACAATCAGAAGACGACCGAAATTCCTTGTGATATCGGTGGTTAATTATGATCTTTATCAGGGGTGGTCACAATCAGATCACAATCAGACCACAATCAGATCACAATCAGATCACGAACAGATCACAGTCAGACCACAGACAAGTCACGAGCAGATCACAGACAAATCACAACAATATAATAATGAAATAATGAAAAAATGTAATAATGAAATAATGGAAGAAGTGTGTGCGGAGAGTCCGCACGCGCACGGCAGACTCGGCAACGTTTTTCTCACAGAAAAGGAATACAAACAGTTTCTTTCGGATTATCCTCTTATTGCAGAAAATGTGATAGACGAGCTTTCCGTTAAAATCGCAACAGGTGACGGCAGATACAGAAAAGGGCACATCGGTCACCTTTATATTTTTGCAAGGAATTACACCGAAGAAAAATCCGAAACTGAAAAAAAGCCGTCTTTTGATATTGAACTTGCCATGCAAAGATCCCGTATGATTGACCCCACAAAAACAAAACGCAATCAGTAACTCAGGAAATTTATTACAAATTGTGACAATGCTGATGTTCTTGTTGATTTATGGTAAAAATTATTGCATAATTATATAAGAACAATAAAAACTAAACTGAACGGTGGTGCACGAGTTGGTTTTTTCAAGCCTTTTATTCGTCTGTCTTTTTCTGCCGCTGAATCTTGCGGCTTATTATATACCGAAAAAAAACAGCACAAGAAACATCATCATGCTCATTTTTTCACTCATTTTCTATGCATGGGGTGAACCGCTTTATGTTCTGCTGCTGCTTTTCATGACATTTGCTTGCTGGATGTTTGCGTCCGGCATAGAAAAATCAAAGCAGGAAAAACCGAAAAAAGCGAAGTTTTTCCTTTTCCTTTCATGCCTTGTTGCGCTGTCACTTATCGGAATTTTCAAGTACAGTTCATTTGTGATTGACAATATATCTGCGCTGACGGGTGCTGATATTCAGATGAACCCCATTCCGTTGCCCATAGGCATTTCATTTTACACATTCCAGCTTCTGACATACGTTATTGACGTTTACAGAGGCGATGCAAAGGCGCAGAAGAATTATTTCAATCTGCTTCTTTATGCAAGCCTTTTCCATCAGTGTGTTGCAGGACCTATCGTCAGATATTCCGACGTTGCCGATGAAATAATGAACAGAAAGCCTGACATGGCGGATTTCAACAAGGGCGTCATGCGTTTCAGTTCAGGACTTGCGAAAAAAGTTCTGCTGTCGAATCAGTGCGGTTCTTTTGCAGACACACTTGTGCTGGGTGATTCAGCTCTTGCAAACTCCGATCTTCTTGCAGAAAACATCAGCACTCTCTCAGGCGGGTCTGCGATCACTCTCTGGGCAGGCATGCTTTTCTATATGCTTCAGATTTATCTTGATTTCTCGGCTTATTCCGACATGGCAATCGGCATGGGTCTGATGACAGGTTTCCATTATAAAGAAAACTTCGATTATCCTTATGCATCATCCACTGTCAGCGAATTCTGGCGCAGATGGCACATTTCTCTTGGTTCATTCTTCAGGGATTATGTTTACATTCCGCTTGGCGGAAACAGAAAAGGCGAAGTCAGAACAATTCTGAACCTTTTTGTTGTCTGGGCTCTTACGGGCTTGTGGCACGGTGCGTCATGGAACTTTGTTCTGTGGGGACTTTATTTCTTTGTGTTCATCACTCTTGAAAAACTGTTCCTTGCAAAACTGCTTAAAAAAATCCCCGCATTTTTCCGCCATTTTTATCTTCTTGCGGTTGTATTTTTCGGATGGGTGCTGTTCAGATTCGAGAATACCGAAATCATGTTCACAGTGCTTAAAGGTATGTTCTGCCTTAACTCAAATCCCATTGCAACCCATGAAATTCTTATGTATCTCAAAGACAATTTTGTCTTTATCATCATTGCAGTCCTTGCCTGCTCACCTGTTGTGAAGACTGCAAAGGGTCTTATAGATTACTATTCAAAAAGAAGTCAGGCGGTCAATGTCATTTACTCGGTTTACCGTGCTGTTATCCCTGCTGTGCTTGTGATAATCTCTGCAATCTGCCTTGTTGGTGACTCATACAATCCGTTTCTGTATTTCCGATTCTGAGAAAGGAGGACAAAATGAAGAAAAAATCAAAGCCTGACCGCAAAAAAGTCGTCCGTGTGCGAAGACTTGCATATACTGCGGCATCACTGTTTTTTATCGTTACGCTCACAGCATTGTGTGCACTCTCTTTTGCCCTGCCGCTCAGACCTGAATTTTCCGAAAGCGAAAAAAGAGACCTTGCTCAGTTTCCCGACCTTTCGGCAGAAGCTCTTTTCAGCGGAGATTATTTCGACGACATAAATCTCTGGTTTTCAGACACGTTTCCCATGAGAGACAGCCTTGTGAAGAAATCAACACAGATCAAAAAGCTTCTTGGTGTGGGTCAGTCAGTCCATCATTTCTCGGAAAACAGCGGTGATGATATCCCCGATGCTCCCGAAGATGAAATTCAGTCAATGGTTGATGTCAGCCCCGATGTGCCTGAATCACAGAGTGCAAACGACCTGCTGAAACCTGCCGTACCTCCGTCAACAACGGAAAAAGCACCGTCAGGCAACGGCGGAAATGTGCTTGAGCAGACACTCGGCTCGGTTTATATTTACGGCAACACAGCCTATGAATATTATAACTTTGTGCGTGACACGGCAGACAACTATGTCAAAGCCGTCAACAAGGGTGCAGATGAAGCCTCAAAGAACAATATAAATTTCTACAACATGCTCATTCCCACAAGTATTGATATCACTCTTGACACAGAAGCACGAAGCAAACTCAATACATCCGACCAGCAGGATGCGATAAATTACATGAATGCATCCATGAACAAGAATGTGAAAAAGGTGCATATCTATGACCTGCTGAAAGCTCACAAGGATGAGTATATCTATTACAGGACAGACCATCACTGGACTGCACTGGGTGCTTATTACGCATATGCTCAGTTTATGACCGTCAAAGGCGGAAACTATGCGTCTCTTTCCGATTTCTCACAGTATGGTTTCAGCGGTTTCCTCGGCTCATTCTATAACGACTCAAACAAGAATTCTGCCCTTGAAAAAACTCCAGACACGGTTTTTGCCTATATGCCGAAGGGCGACATCAGCTTCAGAATGATGCAGGAAGGCAGTACTGATTTCATCAACTGGCCTCTTATCTGCGATGTTTCAGACTACAACGCATCATACAAATATCTGTGCTTTATCGGCGGTGACAATCCTCTTTCCGTCATCGAAAACAACAGCATGACAGAGGGCGAAACCTGCGTTTTCGTGAAAGAGTCTTTCGGTAACGCATTCGCACCTTACCTTGCATGTAATTACAAAACAGTTTATGTTGTGGATTACAGATATTTTGACGGTGATATCACCGACTTCGCAAAGGAAAAAGGTGCAACAGATATTATCGTGCAGAGCAACATTTCAATGACAAGAAATTCATCACTTGTCAATAAACTCGCCGAAACTTTATAAACACAAAAAACCACCGATTGCTCGGTGGTTTAATTATTGTCTGGAATTATTATTCTTCGTCAAATGTTTCGAGCTGAGCTGCAACACGGAGTACCTTTCTTGCATCTTTAGCTGTGATTTTGCCGTCTTCATCAACGTCTGCAAGTGCATCCTGTTCCATTGTGAACTTGATAAGCTTTGCAGCTCTGCGGAGAATAAGTCTTGCGTCTGCTGCTGTAACCTGACCGTCACCGTCAACGTCACCCATGCCGATTTCCATTTCATCGGGATGCTTTGTTGTATCTTCGGGTTCTGTTGTTGTGAGAGAGTCTGTGTCAAGATCAAAGAGATTGCCGAAAACTTTGAGAGGATCGTATGTGAAAACAAGATCCTTGTTGCCTACGAGAAGAGAGATGTAGTCGCTGACTGATTCAACCATGCTGCCTACGAGCTGCTGGAACTTTTCCTGACCCATTGCTTTGATGTTTTCGGGATTCATTGTTGTGATGAGTTCAAGAATAATGCCTGTAAGGTCAACAACACCGTCTGAACTGAGAAGCCCCTGAACGATATCTGAGCTGAGAATTGCGTTCAGATCAAAGCCTGCTTCTTCCTCTTCTGCAAAAGCGGGAACAGCAAGTGAGAAACAGAGAACTATACTCATAACAAGTGCGATAATTTTTTTCTTCATAAGAGAAACACTCCTTAAAATAATTTATAAAGTTATTTATGTAAAACCGCAAGGGCGATTTTATAATGTTGCGAAGATCTTTTTAAGTGTATTCAGACCGTACTGAGTGCCTGTTTTCTGATCTTCCATGCCTTCGAATTCAACAGTCACATAACCGTTGTAACCGTTTTCAACGAGAGTTGAAAGGCACTGATAAACGGGAACATAACCGTGACCGATGATAGCACCTCTGAGGTATGTGCCGCCTCTTGTCCTGAAGAATCCGTCACAGAAAAACGGTGCGTTACCGCTCTTTTTGTGGAAATCCTTTGCATGAACGTGGAATGCGTAGGGAGCGAGTCTGCCCACAGCTTCGATGGGGTTTTCATCTGCACACATGAAGTTGCCGATGTCAACGAGAAGTCCGAAGTTGTCATTCTGCACACCGTTTACTATTTTTTCAACACGGGTGCTTTCCTGACAGAAATAACCGTGATTTTCAACCATTGTTCTGATGCCGAATGTCTTTGCATACTCTGTGACTTCACGGCAACCCCTGATTATTGCAGGAAGTGCATCATCAAAGCCTTTGAAACCTCTGTTTTCTGCTTCATAGCCTCTTGTTGCATCGTGACGCATGAGCTTTACGCCCAGAGCCGCACCGACTTCAACTTCTTCTTTGAGTCTTGCGATTTCCCTGTCGATGTCACCGTCTGACCCGTTAAGGAAATCTGCACCGATTGTGTAGCTTACAGGCTCAACACCGTTCTTTTCACATTCTTCACGAAGGAACTTTGCGTATTCTTTCTTTGTCATGCCTTCGGGAGTATCGAACTCAACAAATTCAACACCGTCAAAGCCTGTTTCCTTTGCAAAAGCGATGCATTCGGGAAGAGTTTTTTCGCCTGAGCCGATCAATCGGCAGTAACTGTATGTGCTGACTGAAAATTTCATTTCTTGCCCTCACTTTTTTTTATTTTATCCCAGTATTCCTTTGCAGCCTGCTCATTTTTATTATCACCGTAGGTGTAATAGACCGTGCCTTTGAGCACATCGGGCATATACTGCTGAGCAGTCCAGTGATTCGGATATTCATGGGGATATTTATAAAACTGACCTTTATTTTTTACATCGTCACCGTCATAGTGCATATTCTGCAGATTTCTCGGAATCGGCCCGTATCTGCCGTTTTCAAGGTCTGCCATTGCAAGATTGATTGCATCGTGACCCGAAGCGGATTTCGGCGAATTGCACACGAGTATGACTGCATCTGCCAGGGGAATACGGGCTTCGGGAAGCCCCACCTGAAGTGCAATGTCCACAGCGGATTTGACTATGGGCATTATCATGGGGTAAGCAAGTCCCACATCTTCTGCCGCACAGACCATAAGACGTCTGCAGGCTGATGGCAGGTCACCCGCCGCAAGAATCCTTGCAAGATAATGGATTGCAGCATCGGGGTCTGAGCCACGCATTGATTTCTGGAATGCGGAAAGCAGGTCGTAATGCTCATCACCGTCTTTATCGTATCTGAGTGAAGTCTTCTGCGATAACTGCTTTGCGTTTTCAAGAGTGATGACTCTGTTTTCGCCTTCCTTGGGAATCATTGAGCTGAGACACAGCAACTCAACGGTGTTTATTGATTTTCTCACATCACCGCCGCAGGCATATGCAATGTGATTTACAACTCCGTCTTCAATGTCGAGTCCGCATTTCATCTCTTCGCCCATGTATCTGAAAGCTCTTTCGATGGCGGGTACAACATCTTCGGCAGTGACGGTTTTAAATTCAAAAACCGTGCTTCTGCTGAGCACTGCGCTGTATATGTAAAAATAGGGATTTTCGGTTGTGGATGCGATAAGCGTAATCGAGCCGTTTTCGATGTATTCGAGAAGCGACTGCTGCTGCTTTTTGTTGAAATACTGGATTTCGTCAAGATAAAGCAGGATACCGTTTGGTGCTGCGACTGTGTCTATCTGCGCCACAACATTGCGTATGTCTGCAATTGAAGCGTTTGTGCCGTTTAGTCTGCACAGCTTTTTGTTTGTGGATGCAGCAATGATGTTTGCAACGGTTGTCTTTCCCGTGCCGCTGGGACCATAAAAAATCAGATTCGGAATGATACCCGATTCGATGATATTGCGAAGCGGTGCACCGGGTGAAAGCAGATGCTTCTGCCCGACAGCTTCTTCAAGTGTCATCGGTCTTATTCTGTCTGCAAGGGGTGAAGACATGGCTTATCCTCTCATAAAATTATTATACATGATACATTCTATCATATATTTTATAAAAAATAAAGGGGGAAAACAAAAAAATTTCCACGAAAATAATTTTTACGCAAGCTCCTTGATTGCATTGCAAAATAAATGCAGAATAAAAGTATATTACAATAAGGAGACAGAAAAAGAAATCAGCAACAACCGCGAGGTACAATCACACACCCCTACGGTACAACTGAAGAATGTATTTACATCAACGGAGTAAAACAATAACAAAAAGGAGGCTGGTTTTCAGTCTCTTTTTTCTTATTTATATTGACTGTAATGAAAAATAAATGTACAATAAAATAAATATATAAAAAAGAAAAAACATATACCCCGGCGACATATGCGAAGATAATTATCAGAAAACGGAGCATAACAAAAAGGAGACATAATCATGGCAGAATCAATTATTCGTAAAATAACAGGTACTGATACCTATGATGGAATTGCATACAGTTATGTTTATTCAGGCGATATGACAGACGGCAGTCGTCATGGTCAGGGCAAATGCACATGGTCCAACGGTGATGTCTATGAAGGCAGCTGGAAAAATGATAAACGTCACGGTAAAGGTGAATATACATATGCCGACGGAAAAAGTTATGAGGGTGACTGGGAAGATAATCAGCGTTGCGGTTCCGGTATAATGAAATATGAAAACGGTGACATCTATGAAGGCGAATGGAAAAATGACATCCAGCACGGCAACGGCAAAATGATGTATGATAACTGCGATGTCTACGAAGGTGAGTGGAAAGACGGCAAACAGCACGGTGACGGCAAATTTGAGTCTTTCTACGGTGAAGTTTATTACGGTGAATTCAAAGACGGCAAAAAACACGGCTACGGCAAACTGATATATGCCGACGGAAGTGTCTATGAGGGTGACTACAAAAACGGCAAAAAAGACGGCAAGGGCACATTCAGATCACCCACAGGCGATGTTTACGAGGGTGACTTTGAAGACGGTAAACGCAACGGCATGGGCATCAGCAGACTGACAAACGGTGATGTCTATGACGGCGAATGGTTAAACGATAAACGTGAGGGCAGAGGTGTCCTTAAATCTGCTGACGGCAGTGTCTATGAAGGCAAATGGAAAAACGGCATAATCAACGGCAGAGGTAAATATGAATATGCCGACGGCAGTGTGTATACAGGCGATTTCCTGAATAACAAGCGAAACGGTAAAGGCAGATTCACAGATGCAGAAGGCTCTGTATATGCAGGAACATTCAAAGACAATAAAAAAGACGGCTCAGGCGTAATGCACTTTGAAAACGGTGATATCTATGAGGGCGAATGGGCAAACGATCTTTTCTGCGGTAACGGCAAAATGAAATATGATAACGGTGCTTTCTATGAAGGCGGATGGAAAGACGGAAAGTACCATAACAATGGCAGAATGAAATACTCAAACGGCAATGTCTATGACGGTGAATGGAAAGACGGAAAATGTCACGGCAGAGGCGTGATGAGATATACCAACGGCGATGTCTATGACGGTGAATGGACAGACAACGCAAAAAGAGGCAGATGTGTGATGAAATATGCCAACGGCGATGTCTATGAAGGAATTTTTGCATCAGGCGGAGCACATCAGACAGGCATGATGAGATATGCCAACGGCGATGTCTATCAGGGCGAATGGCAGCTCGGCAAACAGACCGGCAGAGGTAAATATACATTCGCAAACGGTAAAGTCTATGACGGTGAATGGAAAGATGGCATCAAACACGGTAAAGGCACACTCACATACCCCGACGGTACAACCGAAGAATGTTATTACATCAACGGTGTAAGGCAATAATAAAAAGGAGATATTAAGATGTCTGAATTATTGGATTTCCTGAACTCTGAAGAAAAAGAAATCAGCAATAACCGCACAGAAACAATCCGCTATAAAGACGGCTCTGTCTATGAAGGCGAAGTCAAAGACGGTGTGCCAAACGGTAAAGGTAAAATGATTTTGCCTGAAGGTGATGTTCATGAAGGCGAATTCAAAGACGGCAAGCCTAACGGTTACGGAAAACTTGTATTTTCCGAAGGTACTGTCATGGAAGGCGATTTTGTGGACGGAATTCCTCACGGCAAAAGTAAAATGATAATGTCTGACGGGAATGAGTATGAAGGTGACGTGAAAGACGGTATGCCTGAAGGCACAGGCAGATTTACATTTGCAGACGGTATTGTCTATGAAGGTGACGTGTATGACTGTGAACCCAACGGCAAAGGTAAATATATATTTGCAGACGGTGCTGTCTATGAAGGCGAAGTGAAAAGTGGCTGCAGATGCGGCAACGGAAAAATCATATATGCCGACGGCGATGTCTATGACGGTGAATGGAAAGATGACAAGAAACACGGCAAAGGTAAATATATATTTGCAGACGGTGCTGTCTATGTAGGTGACTTTGTAAACGGCGAAATTCACGGGTACGGAAAAAAGAAATATGCCGACGGCGGAGTCTATAAAGGCGAATGGAAAAACGGTCAGGCACATGGCCACGGCAGATATACAAATCCCGACGGAACAGTCGTTGAAGGCGAGTTTGCAAACGGCAAAAGCTGTGACAAAGATAATCCTGTATCAACAAATATCAGCTACTATGACGGGAAATATACAAGTCCCGGCGGTGAAGCATACGACGATGAACTGATAGTTGAAGAAAGAAGCGGTTGCGTAAAATATACATATCCCGACGGTGCTGTCTATGAAGGTGAGTTTGAAAACGGTGCACGTAACGGAACCGGCACATACACATTCGCAGATGGCAGAGTCTATGAAGGCGGATGGAAAGACGGTAAATATCACGGCAAAGGCAAAATCACTTATGCAGACGGCAGAGTCTATGACGGCGATTGGGTTGATGGCAAGCGTCACGGCAACGGAAAAATCATATATGCCGACGGCGAAATCTATGACGGCGAATGGACAGATGATGAAAGAAGCGGAAGAGGAAAATATATATATTCCGACGGTGCTGTCTATGACGGTGAATGGAAAAGCGTATACTTCAACGGCAAAGGGAAAATGATATATTCCAATGGTGAAGTGTATGACGGAGAATGGGCTGATGGCAAACGTCACGGCAACGGTATAATGACATATGCTGACGGCAGAGTCTATGACGGCGAATGGAAAAACGGATATTTCAACGGTAACGGAAAATATACTTCTGCAGACGGCGATGTTTTTAATGGTGAATATAAAACCGGAAAACGTAACGGCAAAGGCGTAATGAAATATGCCAACGGTGAGATTTTTGAGGGTGAATGGATAAATGACGAAATTCACGGAAAAGGCATATTGATAAAAGCAAACGGAAAACGTAAAATCTGTATCTACCGCAACGGCAAAAAAATATTCTGATAAAAAAGAGATCGGATTTTCCGGTCTCTTTGTGTTTTCGTATTGACGGATTGTGAAAACAGATGTAAAATAAAGGCATATTGTGAAAAAGGGAAGATAAACATGGCAGATAATCTGATTTTCATAAGCTACTCACACAAGGACAGCGATTTTGTGGAAAAGGCAATCGCTGAGCTTAAATCACAGAATTATAATGTCTGGTACGATGAAGGTCTCGTGGGAGGCTCTGCATACAACAATGAAATCGCAACTCAGATCAGAAATTGCGATTGTTTCATTGCGTTCATGTCAAGAAATTATGCGGAATCCGAATACTGCAACACAGAGATCGAGTATGCTCTGAAACTGCATAAAGATATTTTTGTTGTATATATCGATAATATTACCGAAAGCGAACTGCCTGCAGGTATTGATATGCACATCAGCCGACTCCATGCGATATTCCGCAGAAATTTTGCAAACGATTCTGATTTCATAACAAAAATCTGCAGTGAACAGATTGTTGTAAAATACAGAAGAGTAAATGTTGCTTCACAGCCCGTAACACAGCCTGCTTCTGTCAATACTCAGCCACAGCCTGCTTTGAATGAACTCAGAGGCACGGACATCTTGGGAGGTAAATCATATACTTATATTTATTCGGGAGATGTTCTGAACGGAAAACGCCACGGAAAAGGCAAATGCACATGGGAAAACGGTGGTGTTTATGACGGAGAATGGAAAAACGACAAGCGAAACGGCAGAGGTAAATATACATTTGCCGATGGCAGAGTTTATGACGGTGAGTGGAAAAACGACAAAAAAGATGGCAGAGGTAAATTTACATTTGCCAATGGTGATGTCTATGAAGGTGAATATAAAGATGACAAGCGAAACGGCAGAGGAAAATATACATGTGCCGGCGGTGATGTCTATGACGGTGAATGGAAAGACGGCAACAAACACGGCAAGGGAATATGTACATGGACAGACGGCAGAATCTATGACGGCGAATGGATAGACGGCAAACGCCACGGCAGAGGTAAAATAAGGTATGCCGACGGTAATATTTTTGACGGCGAATGGAAAGATGACAAGCGAAACGGCAGAGGTAAAATGACATATACCGACGGCTCTGTCTATGAAGGCGGATGGAAAGACGGTAAATATGAAGGTACCGGAAGGTACAGATGGGTGAACGGTAATGTCTATGACGGTGAATGGCAGAATGGCAAACGCAACGGCACGGGCACAATGCGATATGCCAACGGCAATACATATAATGGTCAGTGGCTGAATGATAAAAGAAACGGCAAAGGAATAATGAAATCACCTCAGGGCGATATGTATGAAGGTGAATATAAAGATGACAAGCGACACGGCAGAGGAAAAGGTACATTTGCCAGCGGTGATGTCTATGACGGTGAATGGAAAGACGGCAACCGACACGGCAGAGGAAAATATACATGGCCTGACGGAGAAGTCTACGACGGTGAATGGAAAGACGGCAACCGACACGGCAGCGGGAAAATGACATATGCCAACGGCACTGTCTATGATGGTGAATGGAACGATGACAAACCAAACGGCAGAGGTGACTTTACATACAACGATGGTTCAGTCTATTACGGTGCATTCAGAAACGGTAAACAAAACGGTTATGGCAGAATAATATATTCCGACGGTGATGTCTATGATGGTGAGTTCAAAGACGATAAAAAACACGGCAGAGGCAGATTCAGTTGCGTCAACGGTACTGTCTATGACGGTGAATGGAAAGACGGACTGCTCCACGGCAGAGTTGTTTTTACATTCCCGGACGGCAGACGAGAAACTTGTGTTTACATTAACGGAGCAAAACAATAACAAAAAAAAGAGGCTGATTTCAGTCTCTTTTTTCATTGTGTATTGACGAAGTGTGAAAATAAATGTAAAATAAAGGCATATTGTGAAAAAGGGAAGATAAACATGGCAGATAATCTGATTTTCATAAGCTACTCACATAAAGACAGCGATTTTGTCAAAAAGGCAATTGTGAGTCTGAAAACACACAATTATAATATCTGGTATGATGCAGGTCTTGAGGGCGGTTCTCCGTATAACAACGAAATCGCAACGCAGATAAAGAACTGTGATTGCTTCATTGCGTTCATGTCAGGAAATTATGCAGCTTCCGAATACTGCAACACAGAACTCGAATATGCTCTGAAACTGCATAAAGATATTTTTATAGCATACATCGATAATATTACCGAAAGCGAACTCCCCGCAGGTATCGAAATGCATATCAGCAGACTTCATGCTGTTTTCCGCAGGGATTTTTCGGCAGATTCAATTTTCATCGATAAAATCTGTTCGGAAAAGATCATTATGAAGTACAGACTTTCTGCTGATATTCCGTCTGAAAAGAAAGATGTAAAAAAACTGTCAGATGTGGAAATCACCAATAACGGTACCTTGCGTTTCTTTGATTATTCAGGCGATATTGTTGCCGGCAAACGTCATGGTTACGGAAAATGCGTGTGGGATAACGGTATTATATATGAAGGTTGCTGGAAAGACGGTTATCGCCACGGTAAGGGCAAGTGTACATTGTCTGACGGAAGAGTCTATAACGGTGACTGGCAGGATGATAAAATGCACGGTTACGGAAGATTCACATGGACTGACGGTGCTGTCTATGACGGTGAATTCAGAAACGACAAGATAAACGGTAAGGGCAGATTTCTGTATGGTGACGGCAAAATCTACGACGGTGAATGGAAAGATAACAAACAAAACGGTAAGGGCAAAATGACATATCCCAACGGTGATGTCTATGACGGTGTCTGGAAAGACGGAAAAAAAGACGGTGCGGGAAAATATATTCTGGCTGACGGAAGATTTTATGACGGTGGCTGGAAAGAAGGCAAAAAAGAAGGTCAGGGCAGATTTACCTGGCCGTCAGGTGCTGTTTATATCGGTGAATTCAGAGATGATCAGATAAACGGTATCGGAAAACATATGTGGCCTGACGGAAGAATCTATGAAGGCGAATGGAAGAACGAAAATATCAACGGCAGGGGTAAAATGAAATATCCCAACGGTGATATATATGATGGCGAGTGGATGAACGGATGTTTTCACGGAAAAGGAATATATACATTTGCCGATGGCAGAGTCTATATCGGAGACTGGCGGAATGATAAACGAAACGGAAGGGGTAAGGAAACATATTCCGACGGAAGTGTCTATGACGGAGACTGGATTGACGATAAGAGACACGGAAACGGCATAATGAAATTTTACGATGGCAGCAGCTATGACGGAGAATGGAAGAACGGTCAGTTTAACGGTAATGGAAAAGCAATGTATTCAAACGGCGACAGATATGAAGGCGAATTTCTGAACAGTAAACGACACGGAAGAGGCATTTATATCCGTGCAAACGGTACATATGAATACTGTTGTTTTGTCAACGGTGTAAAGCAGTAAACAAAAAAGAGATCGGATTTCGCTGACTACCCATAAGGAAGTATTTCTTTAAAATATGAACTTTTGGCACAATAATGCGTTAAAACTCCCCGATATGCGTCAGCATTATCGGGGAGTTTTGCCTTTTCTTGTATCCAAAATTTATATTTTAAAGTGCT
>JAGBSO010000039.1 GCA_017631795.1 Clostridia bacterium
CGAACCGTCGACCTCTAGCGTGACAGGCTAGCGTTCTAACCAACTGAACTACCGGGCCACCTTTTGGTGGGAACAACAGGGCTCGAACCTGTGACCCTCTGCTTGTAAGGCAGATGCTCTCCCAGCTGAGCTATGCTCCCACAAAGGTTGCTCATTTGCAACGGATAGAATTATACACCATTAATACTGATTTGTCAATAGTTTTTTTAATAAATTTAAAAAAATATATACTTTTTTTTGTTTTATATCATCACCGCCTTTGTAAAGTATAAAATAATTTTACACAGAGTACGACAATCAAGGCGAAGCCTTGTATGTAAATGTGATCAATATACACTCTTCACATGATTACATAACAACCCTACGGATGGACAAAATGAAAAAGCACTTCTTTTGAAGTGCTTTTCCTTCTGTGTTTACAATTCTTTTTTGTAAAAAATTCCTGATCTTTCACAAAAATAGTTTAATTTTATTATGATTCAACTATCGTTACATTTTCCGGTGTTTTTTGAACATTTGCAATAAGGCTATTACGCCTTTCAATCATAGCAGCTGAATCAACAGGTATTCCTGCATGAATTTTACCGGGGGTTGCAAAATTAAGTCCGCCTTCATATTCTGACGGGAAATAACCTTCCTGAGCGAGTTTTTCTCTTTGTTTCAGAACCTCCATTACATATTCGTGCTGCGGATTGTTGAAATCCCAGAACAGATAAGGAATCATCATAAGAATAAATCCGACAAGGTCAAACATAAGCGGAACCGCAAGGATATTGAATCTTGCAGAATCAATATAAAGGACATCCCAGTTTGAATTGAATCCGTTTCTGAGAATAATTACAGGTATTATCAGACTTACAAAAGTGGTTACGGGAGAAATTATCCAGCCAAACACTCCGCTGAAATTTTCAAGGCGTTCACCTGAAAGATACATCTGATAGTCGTTCTTTCTGATGCCCATATCGCTGTCTGCAACATCGGGAATTGACGTTGCAAAGCCTTTGAAGAATTCACATGTAAAAATAACAATACCGCATAAATTCTGCTTAGTCGGAAATGCCATAATCGTCAGCATTTCAGAAACAGCACTCACAGCGCAGATGACAAGCTTGATAATTTTCAAAGTTCTGTAAGAGAAACGCCTTACAAAATATGGTGCAATAAAGCTGAGCGGCGTTGATCTGAAACTCATCAGCGTTTTCATCAGACCATAAATTGCACATTGGGTATACATACGGAACGAGAAGAAATACATAACGTTCACAATGCTTATCATTCCGTTACCGAATGAATCGAGCAGAGAAGAAATTGTGTTCAACCAGTTATACTTGTTTTTCATAACCTGAGAAATTCCGTACCACAAGGATACCTTCTGCTTTTTTTCCAGCGGTGGCTGCGGGATTCTCTCAGTAATATTCCTTACACTCAGCAGAGTCAATGCTCCCATCGGAATGAATACCGCCGGAACAACGAATCTGTAAAATCTTATATCACTGAAAGCAATTCCGAAAATAGGAATTATAACGTCAAAAACATTCTTAACAAAATGCGACAGTTTTACAGGCCATGTTCTGACAAGCATTCTTTCGTGCGGATTCGGAGAAATGTTCTGAGTACACTGTTCAATAACATTATCAAACGGAAACATATCGTATATCATAAACAACAGATATGCCATCCACATTCTGTCTTCAACCAGTTTGATATTGTAAATCGGAAGCCAGCCGATAAGGATTATCATTACAGACTTCTGAAAAAAGTTTGAAAACAGAACATACTTATATCTACCGTATTTCGGCACGAGTTTCTTTCTCCAGAGAATATTTCGTAATCCGCCATAAGCGTTCACAAACAACTGTATGCCGAAAATTTTAAGAAAGCTTCTTGCACTTACACCGTTTATTCCGTTTAACAGTTTAACCAACGACAACGGTAGAATTGATGATGAGTCAAACAGAATCATAAACAATCCGCCCAATGCAACAATAGCGTAAAAAGAAAGAAGTTTTCGCTCTGTTTTCTTTTCAAGAAGACCGAGATTATCGTTAACAAACCAATTCAGAACATTCCACAGATATGTCAGCGGAAGTCCGATAAGAGAAATTACGGAAAAAGCAAGATAAGGAAGATTATAATGGTACATTATAAGGAAACAGGATGCTGTGAATCCCAGATATTCAAGCGGAGCTCTGATACTGTAATTCATTCCGACACCAAAAAATACAGTCATATATTCTTTGAACGGAACATAATTTCCTTTTTCCCTGTCAGGTTCATGCCAATGATTCTTTACATTCTGAATCACATTGGTTATTTTTTCTTTACCCATCAGCTTGCCCTCCTTTCCTGTCCGTAAACAACTTCAATATCTTTAAGAGATGTCGTACTTTGCTTCGGAAGCCAGTTTTCACCTGTTTCAACCGAATCTTCATTTTCTGCACCGAGATATATTTTTTCACATCCCATATTACCGTAAAAAGCATGATGTCCGATAAATTTTACGCTTTTGGGTACAAAGATGTATGTGACTTTTTCGCAGTATGAAAAACCATCAGAACCGATTGATTCAACTCCGTCAGGAATTGTGATTGTTTCAAAGTCGGTACACTTAAAAAATGCAAGATTTCCGATTACCTTAACAGATGACGGAATTTCAACAAAGCTCAGTTCTGAGCAGTCGCTGAAACATGAATCTGCAATTTCGGTAACCGAATCAGGTATCTTATAAAAAGCTTCATTTGAAAACTGTTTTTCATATTCTTCCGCATCAGTAACTACTTCATCACCGTATTTTTCATTAAACTGTTCAAGGAATGCTTTTGCGGTTGCTTCATTATAAGGAGCAGTTATTCCGGCTTTGATTGCTGCTCTGTATTGATGATTCCTGATAGGATGAAGAATAATTTCCTGCATGTCCTTCGAATACAAGACACCGTCAACAGAAGTGTAATTCTGATTTTCAGGATCAACAATCACAGCCATAAGGTTTTTTGTATAATAAAAACTATGCAGCTCAATCTCTGAAACATTTTTACCTATAAAAATAAAACGCACATATTCATTGCAGCTCATTGAAAATTCACGAACTCCGGTAATCGGTTTTGTTTGATCAACATCACCTGCTTCATTTCTGACATAATCAATTTGCAAGGCGATGTCATCCTCCTTACCGACAAACTGATAAAGAGTGTGTCCGGTATCGTTTTCACGGTATGTATATTTGTCAGAACTGATTGATGTAAAGCTGAAATACAAAGAAAGCGCAACAAAAGCAGCTATTACAATTATAAAAATAATCTTGAACTTTCTGCTCTTTGCATCTTTCATTTCAACATCGGGCTTTTTATCAAAAAGCGGGTCATAAAGCAATTCTGTTTTGCTGATTGTAATATTGTCAGCCATTCAAACTTCCCCTTTATATTTATTGAGAGCTTAACCACCATTCCGTACCGGCACCAGGATAATCACCGGAATCTGAAAATGCTTTGAGCCCTCAGAAGAAAACTGAGTAACTTCCGTGCATGCAGATTTTTTTAAAAATTCCGCAATGCTCTTTTTCATTTTTCCGGAATCAGTACGTAATTGAATCAATAAGCAATTATAGCAACTGCTTGTTTTGCTTTAAGATTAAGTGCTATTTTTTTGTCTTTAACATCAATATCAAAGAGGTATTCATTACCTTCTGCCGAAATATTATAAACCTTTGCTTTATCAAATACGGCATCGGGTATGTTCCACTCACCATCTTTTCCGTTTTCGGAATATGCGATAAATATTTTATTATCGTCAATTAAAGGAAGAATGACATCATAACCATTTTTAAGTTCAATTCCGTTTTTTGTGATTGAAAGCTTGTTTCCGCAAGTTTCAACCCCATCAGAAAATGTTACAACGTATCCGTCTTCACTATTACCCGTGTAGCTGAGTCTTTTGTATCTGTTAAGATATGCATAAGGCACCTGCATTGTGCAGAATTGTTTAATAAACATCGGCACCCATACATCCTTTTCGATGCCGTTATTCATCCATATATCTTCTCCGTGCACTGTCCCGTAAAATACATTTCTCAGAGCCTCAACGTTGAGATATCCGCTGAATTCGGAAGCCTGAATATTGATACAGTCTTCAATATCCATATTGCTCATCCACCATACTGCAGGTATTCTTCCAAGAGTACGCACCGGTGCGTCGTGCCAATCAGTATCAATAATTTCAGCACCACATTTTTCGTAATACTTTCTTATGGGGTGATTACTTTCAGAGCGCAATGGCATTTCGCGGTAGGTATATTCACTTGTAACGTCAATTCCAAGCCCGATAATGTAATCAAGCATTTTATTTCTTGCTTCATCCTGCTCGTGCATTTCAGTTCTCGGCCCGAAATTTTCTGCAATACAGAAGTTATCCAAATGAATAGTACCTGCTTCTCTGGCAGGAATAACTTCGCAGAAACGGTCAAAATATTTTTTGAAAAGCCCGCTTTCCCAATACTGCTTGTATGAAGTTTTATATGCATTTCTGCCGTAAAAAACCTCAATAACAGCAGGCGTACCGTCGGGGTATTTTGTTATTGCACTCGCTTCAACAAATTCGGGATGAGACTGATTCGCATCATACTCATCAGCAATGTTACCGTGAACACTTATCACTGTATTATACTTCTTAGCTTCTTCATAAAGCCACATAAAGCTGTCTCTCGGTGTAGCATCGCATTCACGCTTAAGATACGGGTTGATAATTTCCATTTCAGGATAGCAGTCATCGTGTCCAAGTCCCTGCCAACCAACAAGATAAACAATTTTCTGTATACCCTGAGTAATATTGTCCATCATCCTGATAATTTCAAGGGCCTGTTCAAAATTGATAAGAACATCAGATGTTTTTTTCTCCCAATCGGGCTTGGCAAGAAACATTTTCATCCAAAGTGTTTTTGAATAATCAAAGTTGAATTTTTTTTGATTCATTATTTATCCCCCAAGTATATTTTTATTTTGCTTATATTCAGGTTGATACCTACATTATAATATAACAATATGTACAAATCAATACCACAAAAACAGATTTTTTTGTAACATTTAATCAACACACTCAGAAACACATAATTTATCATATAATTTTTTATCGGAATAATCATATCTCACTTCCAGTCAAGTTCTGCTATTGAAATACATCCGTTATGCGGCACGGGTTTATCACGCCAACCGCAGGTTGTGATATAATACTTTCCGTTTTCTTCAATTATCTCAGGTGCATGAGCCGATAATTTTGTAATCGGAAGTGCACCGCCGAAGTCACCGTTATATTCTCCGAAACACAAAGGGTTTTCAGAACAAAATACTAATGTATCATTATAAGTTTTGTCAGAAGACTCTGTATAAGTTATAAAAAGATAATAGAGCTCATCTTTTTTCAGCACAAAAGGTGATTCCATTGCTCCCCAACCGGGTCTGAGAGGAGCAGCATCCCCCGAAGTCAAAGCAAAGCCCTCAAAGTTCCATTTCAATAAATCATCAGATGAAAAAACAGAAACCGAACCTTTTTTATTGTTAACACCAACAACATACATCAGATATTTATTTTCATCAACCTTTAACACAAAATGATCACGGTGAGCCGACATCAGCGGTTCATTATTCAGTTCAACCTTATGTCCGTACCATTCGTACATATCAAAGGACACTGCAAGTGATGTCGGAGAGGGTCCGTAAAACATAAAATAATTATCATCTCTGTCTATTATACACGGAGCCCATGCAAGAGTGCCCGTATCAATTGATTTTCCCACTTCAGAAAATGGAATATCAAGACTGTCACCCCGGGCATGAACAAAATAGCGTTCCTGATACGAACCTCCGCCAAAGCTTGTTGTACCGTATAAATGCCAATCACCATCGCTTCCTTTTACTATGGTGTGGTCATTCACATAATTTCCGTACTTTTCGGGCTTAAAGATAACTCTCCAGCTATCGGAGATATACGGAATTTTCATATTGATACTCATCTCCTGAAACTTAAATCTTAATTATACAGATGAAGCCATTATATCATTCTTCATTTTTATACTTTCCTGTCGTGAAACATTTAATCTTTTCGGCTCATCACTCACATAAATAAACAACTCTTCATTTCGGCGCATATATTCACTCGCCTTTTATATACTACTGCAATTATACATCAACAAAATTTAAAAAGTCAATCTGTTTGCCCGAAGGGCGACAATCAAGGCGGAGCCTTGCAGAAAAACTTATTACTTCTTACTTTCCAAAGCCCCAAGGACTTTTTGAGGTAAGAGTGAAGAGGTACCAGGCAAGAAGTAAGCCCCAAGAACTTTCGTCCTTGGGGCTTTGGCAGTACGTCGTACTTTAAAACCTGATATAATAATCGCATATTTAAAAGAATTTCAGTTCAGTTTGTAATTTCAATAATTTCACAATAAAATGAAATTGCATTATCCTCGTAATCATTAATAAAATAACGGGAATCTTTTTCATAACCATAAAAATTGTTATCCTTAATTTCAAAACCACATATTTGAAAAGGATAAGAAACATCAGACAGATTTAGTTTAGATACATTTCTAAATACAATAAACAAGGATTTGTTTTCTTCTGTAACACATCGCATTTGAAGTTCAATAAAACCATTTTCGCATAAGACACTAAAGTTATCAACCAAAACGGATTTTCCATTTATCTCAGCAAATACACTTTTATTCATAAAAACACTTCCTTTTGCTATTCATTTTATAAAATTATTATATCACACCTGTCAGAAAATTACAACCGAGTGAAAGTCAATCTGTTTGCCCGAAGGGTGGTATTATTCATTATTCATCAGCGGAGCGACTTCATTTTTCATTATTCATTCGAAAATCCGTTCTGTAAAAATGAATAATGAATGATGACTATTGAAGAATGAATAATACAAACGAAAAATCCGTCCACTTTCGCGAACGGATTTTCGTTTGGGAGTATGTCTCATTTTAGAACCAAAAGATAAATTGGATTTTTCCTATTTATTCTTTTTTATTTTGGGATTTGGTAGCTCATCATCTTTTTTAATATAGTTTAATTTATTTATGAGAATAACGCACAAAACAAGTTCAACAACTGAACTTACAAGTGGAGCATAAGTACGCAATTCGTCCTCACTAGCAAAAAATCCTAAAAACATATTAATAACAAATACTAATTGAAAAAATAATAAACAACTAAAAATAACGATATATTTTTTGCTCAGTTTATTCTTAATTGTAAAAATTATAAGCAATGGTATAACCAATAAAGGAATAAAAGGACCTATAAACAAAAACAAAAATCCTATAGAATCGTCATAGCCAACAATACCAGGCTCTAAGACAACCAAGAATGAGAAGAAAGCAATAATCATGCAAAGTATAATAGCAATAGTTAATTGATATTTCTTTTTGCTTTTTTTATTATTTTTTATCTGCTCAACCACCTGATTTTCACTAATGTCAGCAAGGTTTTCCTTTGGTATTTTTTTTCCTTCAAGAAGTTCACTTACCGTCACATCAAAAAACTGTGCGATTTGCTCCAATAACTCAATGTCCGGATAATTCTTTGCAGTTTCCCAACGGCTTACTGCTTTATCTGTTACACCAAGGGCATCTGCAAGTTGTTTTTGCGTTAATCCTTTTTCTTTTCGTAGTTGAGATATAAAACTACCTGTTTTAGCTGTATTCATAACATCGCCTCCTTGATTAAATAATAGCATATTCCACAGTAAATGTCACTCTATATAAAATAGAATTCGATATATAATTTCTGTTTTATTACCAATTCGTTTGTGCGAAGTGCAAATTTTGATTTATCTTTTTCGCATTTTTGTTATACCACCAGATAATGTAAAAAACAAGGCAAAATCTTGTAAATACTTCTTCACTATTACTTCTTACTTATTACTTCCCCAAAAATCCTGAATGCAACTTCAGGTAAGAGTGAAGAAGTAAGAGGTAATAAGTAAAAATCCTGAACGCTGTCGCATTCAGGATTTTTTGTGCTTACAACTTGTTTTTGTCAAAAATTTTAAACTTCTTAAAGACCACGATTAATTCCATTCAACATCTGTGAAATACGGTGTTCCTATATCTTGTTCTTCACCTGCTGCAAAAACATATCTGACAGTATGTGTCTTATCGTTGTAAGCAAAGAATAAAAATTTGTAATATTCACAAAAATCAGAATCAGAATCTTTATCAATTTCTTCACAAAAATAAACTATATTCCAATCCCCTGTTTTTTCTTTTCTCACGATACCATCAAGACTTAAAACTCTTTCTTTTTCACTATCATAACTACCAGAAAATAATTCCCATTCAGCATATATGTCCTGAACATAACCAAACAAGTCATCGGCATATCTGTAATAATATTTTGTTGCATCAGAATACCTTTTGCCTATGTGCGAAAATTCGCTTTCAGCATCCATCGGAATTGCACGAGGGAAAATATAGAGTTCTTCTGCACTATATAAGCCACCCTCATAATCAATTTTCAGATAATTATCAGGATTCTCTGTTCTGGATTCAATACAAAAGAACTGCATTATGGCTGCAAAAGGTGACAACAACAACGAAATTGCCCATATAACAACAAGAATAACAGCAATAACTTTTTTCTTATCCTTCTTTTTACCGATTTTTTTATTTCTTCTATAAATAACAAAAATAATAAGACACAACGCAAATTGAACAATAAAAAAATATTTGGTAAATGCAGTAAATAACAACGACAAAACCGTTTCAATTAATGGTTCTTCAACATTTATATTATATTCGACAAATGCGGGAAATCTATACGGCAAACTGAATATAAAAAATAGAATAATTACAACCCCTGATAATACCATACCTAAAACAGAAATTATGGTAAAAGTTGTCTTTTCTTTCTGTTCTTTTGGCGAGAGCTCCATATCTTCTGCCGGAATTTTTTCTTTTGCTAAATTGCTTGAAAGTTTTTCACAGATTATTTCGATTGTGATATTTTCCTCATTTATAAGTGTACTGATTTTTTCAATTATTTCACTGCTACACTGAACTTTCTCATTTAATCTGTTTATGTATTCTCTTATGGTTTTTTGTGCTGTTTCACCACCCTCTTGCAGGGCTTTTATTTCTTGAATTGAGAAATCGGCTTTACGAAGCAAGGCGATATTTTTAAGCTGTTCAACATCTTTTTCAGAAAAAGCAATACTTTTTCTGCCATTATAGTTTTCGTCATATTCGGGTTTTACAAGGTCTTTTTCAATATAAAGTCTTATCGCACGATCTGTAAGACCTGTTGTAGCGATAACCTCTTTGATTTTCATGGTTATTCCCCCTTTACAATGACGATTTTATATATTCACCTTGGGTAAAAGTCAAGTGTTTTTCTTTAATTTATAGTTTAAATATATATTATTTCTTCCAATTCAGATTGCTGCCCCAATACAAAAACGGAGATTCTTTATTTGAAGAGAGCTTGCACCCAATGATCTCTTATTTGTTAAAATAATTATATCACACCCAATATAAAATTACAATCGATATAAGTCCAATCCGTTTTCCGAAGGGCGACAATCAAGGCGGAGCCTTGTAAAAAAACTTATTACTTCTTACCTATTACTTATTACTTTCCAAAAAATCCTGAATGCAACTTCAGGTAAGAGTGAAGAAGTAAGAGGTAATAAGTAAAAATCCTGAACGCTGTCGCATTCAGGATTTTTTGGCAGTACATCTCATTTTAGAACCACAGTTTTATCATACAAAAATTAATCAGTATTATAAAACACCAAACATTTTAAGGATCATAAACAATGCAGTAAAAAAAGTAAAAACTATCAACAACATAAACGGGGACTTAAGTTTCTTCTCTTTAATCTGCACTATTGCCATAACTATACAGGAAATAAGAACTAAAAACGAACTAATCAAAATAATCATTCTCATAAAATTCTACTCCTTTATAAACATATAATTTATATTAAATCAAATAATAAAACTGTATAATTCTCCCTCAACCAATGTCACTTCACCGATTTGTCCTATTTCAAGACCATCATACATTTCCTGAGGAATATCAAGTTTAATTAACTCATCATCATTTTTAAATTCAACAGTATAAATTTCAACAGATTTTGGTGTTTTGATACCTACCATTTCCACTCGACAAGTCAAGTTAACTATCTCAGCCTGAAACTTAACCGTTTCAAATTCAGTTTTTATCTCCAAAGGCAATGAATCTGATTCAATTTTTTCTTTTTGTTTATATGGTTTTATAATTTTTCTGATATATAAAGCAAAAATTATTATTGCACAAATACATATACAAAAATAAATAATAAAATCCATATAATCACCTCAAATTTATTTTATAACAAAAAACCCGAAAAGTCAATCCGTTTGCCCAAAGGCCGACAATCAAGGCGGAGCCTTGTATATCATCAATTCCGTTAGGAATTGCATATCATCAAAACGAAGTTTTGTATATCATCATTGCGAAAGCTTTTTTGATGCACGCTAAAGCGTGATGATATACAGTCCTTGCGGACTGATGAGATACAACGATAGCAACGCTATCGTTGATGATATACCATTGCTTTC
>JAGBSO010000040.1 GCA_017631795.1 Clostridia bacterium
ATCTCAGTGCAAGTCTTGCATCGGCGGCTTTTACGGATCCGTCACCGTTTACATCACCTGTTGAGTATGCAAAGGCAGTCACAGAGAAAATTGTCAGCATAATTACTGCCAGCATGGTGATGAAAATTTTCTTTTTCATAAAATACCCTCCTTCATTAAGGTAATTCTAATATAGCACAATAAATTTTTATTTTCAATTATAAAAAATCTGAAAAAACTATTGACAAATGATTGTTATTGTGTTATTATAACTGAGCATTATGGAGAGATACCGAAGTGGTCATAACGGAACGGTCTTGAAAACCGTCGTACCTTTACGGGTACCGTGGGTTCGAATCCCACTCTCTCCGCCATTTTTTTTATCCAAAAATAGAAAAAAAGTTACCAAGGAGCAGTACTCAAGTTGGTGACGAGGCGCCCCTGCTAAGGGCGTAGGCCGGCTAAACCCCGGTGCGAGAGTTCGAGTCTCTCCTGCTCCGCCACAAAAAAGACCGCATTTGTCCGACAGACAAATGTGGTCTTTTTTGAACTAAGTGTGCCTTGCGGCACGAGAAGTACACTTCGTGCGTGAAGAGATGCTATGCATCGTGAAGTGCCTGCGGGCGTGAGTGGCACATTTAACTTCACTTTGCGGCTTAGCCGCAATACTTCACTATGCCGAAGGCGTAACTTCACTTGGTAAAGCCAAACTTCACTAATTATTGAAAAATCCGACTAATCGTGAATAATTGACTTGAATCGGAGATGTCGTTATGCCTGAAAGTAAATTAAGAACACAGTCCATGGATTTTGCAGTTTTCATCATTAACACCGCCAAGGAGAACACAAAATGAACGATATAGCAAAGCATTACGACATATTGATTGACCTGAACAATGATCCTGTTCATGATCCCGAGCCGTTGCGTGCTTACATGGATAAATGGGACGGGCAGGAATTTATTGACAAACTGCACCTTGATGAGACAAAATCAGTGTTGGAAATCGGTGTGGGAACAGGACGTCTTGCTGTCAGGGTTGCTTCGTTTTGTAACAGATTCACAGGGGTGGATTTGTCTGCAAAAACAATAGAAAGAGCAAAAGAAAACATGAAAAGTTTTCAGAATGCAGTTCTTATCTGCGATGATTTTCTTGAAATTGATTTTCAGGAAAGATTCGATGTCATATATTCATCGCTGACATTTATGCACATAAAAGAAAAACAGAAAGCTGTCTGCAAAGTCTTTGATTTGCTGAATAAAGACGGAATATTTGCTTTATCGGTTGATAAAAACCGCAATGATATCATTGATATCGGGGAGTCTGTAATTTCTGTTTTTCCTGATAATCCTGATGAAATAAAATGTTGTATTGAAAATGCAGGTCTGATTCTGACGGAAATGTACGAAACAGAATTTGCACATATTTTTATTGCAAAAAAAGAAGACATCATCTGATGCCTTCTTAATTTTTTTATTCTTTTATACCAGCGGGATTGTTACATCGTAATCGGGAAGCCATGTGCCTGAAATGAAGTTTCTTGCACGGATAACAACTTCATTTTCGTAAACTTCAATGCTGTAACCGCTGCCGTTCATAAAGTTGCCTCTGCTTGTGGGGAACATGAATGAGGGCAGGTTGATTGAATGAAGTGAACCGTATGATTCAACAGATGTGTAGCCGTAAAGCTCTGATCTTTCTTCGTTCACAAGGCCGTTGTGGATGTGACCTGAAATAAGGAACACATTTTCATAGTCCTTGAGAATTGCTTCAACTTCTGCATTCTGATCGCCGAAACTGCCGTCCATGGGTTCGGGTTCTTCTTCACCGAATGATTCGGGAAGTCCGTGTGTGAATGCAACGGGCCAGTGTGAAATAACAAAAACGGGAAGTCCTTTTTCTGCAGCCTTGTCCATTTCTGCTTTGAGCCATTCAAGCTGTGCAGGGCTGATGTATGCAGAAACGTGTGTGCCTTCACTTGCCATAACGATAAATGTGTAACCGTTGATTTCGGTTGAGTAGTAACATTCTGTAAGGTCACGGTCTGCAATTTCCTTTGAATATTTAAGGAAATTTTCTTTTACAGGCTCATATCTGTCATTTTCATCTGTCCATGTGTCGTGATTGCCCAGCGCAAGAAGAATATTTTCTGCGGGATCATATCCGCTGAAAGCCTTGCTGAGATTTTCATAATCAGACTCAATGCCGTCGTCTGTCATGTCACCTGCAATAACAAGTGCATCAGGCTTGTTGACAGCATTTGTCATGTCGTCAAGTCCGCTTTCAAGTACCATTCTGCGTAAATATTCATCAGTCATGTGAACATCGGAAATTACGGCAAAGTCAAGAAGAACATCATCAGCATTTTTTACATCGTATGCATTGTTTCCTGTGTTGCCGAAGAAACCTGTCATGCTGAAAACTGTGATAACCGAAATGAAAAACGAAATAATAGTTCTGAATACAGTAACCATATCAACAGCTCCTTTTTGTGTTGTTTTTATGATATCACAATAAATGGTAAAAAGTAAAGAAAAAATTAAATTCAATTGCAATTTTTTTTTGAATATGTTATTTTAGTAAAAAAGAATTCCGGAAGGTGTTTGAAATGAAAAATATAGAGTGCGCAATTTACGGTGCAGGTTCTCTCGGTACTGTTCTCGGCGCATACATCACAAAAAACGGCGGTCAGATTGACCTTATCAACAGAAATAAAGCTCATGTTGCGGCACTTAAAGAAAAAGGTGCGGTTATCACGGGAACAGTTGAGATGACAGTGCCTGTCACAGCACTCACTCCCGACGAAATGACAAAGAAATACGATGTTATTTTCCTTATGACAAAACAGCTTTTCAACAAGGAAGTTGTCACTTTCCTTAAAGATTATATGACAGAAAAAGGTGTTATCGTTACACTTCAGAACGGCATTCCCGAACCCGGTATTGCAGAAATCATCGGTGAAGAGCACACAATGGGTTGCACCGTTGAATGGGGTGCAGAACTTACAGAACCCGGTGTCTGCGTTCTTACAAGTGAGCCTGACAGCCTTTCTTTCCACATGGGTAAGATGAAAGGCATCACAGATGAACAGTTCAATATGGTAAAAGACATTCTTGAACTCATGTGTCCCGTTTATGAGGAAGAAAATCTTATCGGTGCACGTTGGTCAAAGCTTCTTATCAACGCAACATTCTCAGGTCTTGGCACAGTTGTGGGCGGTGCATTCGGTGATGTTTCCGAAAACGCAGATGCAAGAAAAATCGCAGTCCGTTGCATGAAAGAATGTATTGATGTCGGTCATGCTGCAGGTGCTGAATTCGTACCCGTTCAGGGCAAAGATATCACAAAGCTTTTCTATTATACAAATCCCCTGAAGCGTGCATTTGCAACACTTCTTGTTCCCATTGCGATGAAAAAGCACCGTGGAATAGTTCCTTCAATGCTTCAGGATATCAGAAACGGCAAACCCTGTGAAGTTGATGCAATCAACGGCGTTGTCTGTGAATGGGGCAGAAAGTGCGGTGTTCCCACTCCCATAAATGACAGAATTGTTGAAGTCATCAAAAAAGAACAGGCAGACGAAAGAAAACCTGTTCCCTCAAATATCAGATTCTTTGATGACCTGCTGTAAAGGAGAATAATTATGGGCAAAAAGATTATTGTTGCAGGCGGCGGTCACGGTGGTATTGCCGCAGCTATGCTTCTTGCAAGAAACGGCTTTGACGTAACCGTTTATGAAAAGAATACAAGAGAAAATATGGGTCATGACTGGACCGATATTTTTGATAAAAAAGGTTTCACGGCAATCGGACTTGACCTGCCCGACAAATCACTCTGGAATCTCAAGCATGACATGACTTTCTATGGTCCTGCAATGAAGACAGCTCTTCATCAGAACACACCGTTTGATCAGCTTGAAATTCAGATGGAGCGCAGAGACATTTATAATTACCTTATTGAAAATGCAGAAAAAACAGGCGTTAAGTTTGTTTACGGCTGTGAAATTCTCGGTGCTGTTGTCATCGGCAACAGGGTAGTGGGTATAAAAACTGCAGACGGTGACATTCTTGCAGACCTTGTTATTGATGCTGCAGGTATGAATTCTCCCGTCAGAAAATCACTTCCTTCATGGCTCGGAATTCAGAATGATTCAATTGACTATGAGCAGTTTTATGTTTACAGAGCATTCTGGAACAAGACTGCGGAAGTTGACGACATAAACAAGTTCAAGGTGCTTATGCTTCATGAAAACAAGCTTGGTATCACATGGGTTGCAACAGAAGAAGAGCATACCGATGTGCTTATCGGCAGATTCATGCCCTTTGATATGGATGAAGTCGACAGCACAATGGAATCACTCCGCAAGGATAATGACAGTATCGGTACTGAAATTCAGCGTGGCGGTCAGTTTGTGAATATTCCCGTGCGTCAGCCTCTGGGAGTTATGGTTGCAGACGGTTATGCTGCAATCGGTGACAGCGCATTCATGACAGTGCCTATCATCGGCTCAGGCATTGCAAACAGCCTGAAAGCTGCGGCAATCCTTGCAGATGCAGTCATCGCAGACAGCAATATGGCTTTCAGTGCAGAATCTCTCTGGAAATATCAGACAGAGTTTTATAAGAGAATCGGCAGCGGTCTTGCACCTCTTGCCTGTGTAAAACTCATGCTCACACGTCTTGAAGGATATGAGCTTGATTACATATTCAAAACAGGCATTCTCAATGCAGACGATATGACAATCGGTGCAGATTCAACAAATCTTGCGGCAATGCTCGGCGGTATGAAACCTGCCGATATCAAAATCAAGCTGACAGGTCTTATCAATAATAAGGCAGTGCTTAAAAAGGTTGTCAGAATGGGTCTTGAACTTGCAAAGGCAACAGTTGTCACATCAGCAATGCCGAAAAAGTATGACCGTAAAGCCGTGCTTAAATGGGTAAAACAGTATAACAATTGTTTTAAACACTGATTTTTATAAAAAAAGAATCCACTCTCTTGCTGAGAGTGGATTTTTGTTTTTGTATTTCGCTTATCAGCCGAACATTGAAAGGAGGTAACCTGCAGCAACTGCAGAACCGATAACACCTGCAACATTGGGACCCATAGCGTGCATAAGAAGGAAGTTTGTTGCGTCTGTCTTTGCGCCGACTTTCTGAGCAACACGTGCTGCCATGGGAACAGCAGAAACGCCTGCTGCGCCGATAAGGGGATTGATCTTGCCCTTTGTAAGAACATACAGGAGCTTTCCGAGAAGCACACCGCCCACTGTTGAGAAGACGAATGCAAACAGACCGAGAGCAACAATCTTGAGAGTCTGTGCTGTAAGGAATGTTTCACCGTTAGCTGTAGCACCGACGCAGACACCAAGAAGAATTGTAACGATGTTCATAAGTGCATTCTGAGCTGTGTCTGAAAGTCTGTCTGTAACTGCACACTCTTTGAAAAGGTTTCCGAGCATGAGCATACCGAGAAGGGGTATTACTGAGGGAAGAAGAAGCGCTGTGATGATAAGAACAACAACGGGGAAGATAATCTTCTCTGTCTTTGTAACTTTTCTGAGCTGAGTCATCTTTACTGCGCGTTCTTTCTTTGTTGTGAGAACATTCATGATGGGAGGCTGAATAACAGGAATCAGCGCCATGTATGAATATGCAGCAACTGCGATGGGAGCAAGAAGATGTGAAGCAAGCTTACTTGTAAGGAAGATTGCTGTGGGACCGTCTGCACCGCCGATGATTGCGATTGATGCTGCTTCCTGGGGATTGAATCCGAGGGCAATAGCAACGATGAATGCAACATAAATACCGAGCTGTGCAGCTGCACCGAGAAGAAGGCTGATTGGGTTTGAGAGAAGAGGACCGAAGTCTGTCATCGCACCGACACCCATGAAGATAAGGCAGGGGAAGATGCTGCTCTTGACGCCGATATACAGCAGTCGCAGTACGCCCGAATCATACCAGTGACCGGCTTCCATAACACCTTCTTCAATCGCCTGCATTGTTGCAGGGTCTGAAAGACCGATTGAGTCAAGCATTATTTCCGAACCGGGAAGATTTGCAAGAAGAATGCCGAAGGAAATGGGAACAAGAAGAAGAGGCTCGAATTTCTTTGCAATTGCAAGGTACAGGAAAACACAAGCAACAAGAATCATGATGATATTCTTGATACTTGCAGTACCGTTGAAAAATGCACCGATACCCGAGGTTTCAAAAAGCCCCGTTAATGTATCAATAATATTCATTTGCCGAAAGTCCTTTCTCAGATTACTGCAAGAACTTCGTCTGTGTCAACTGTAGCACCCTTCTGAACAAGAATCTGCTTTACTGTGCCGTCTTCGGGAGCAACGATTTCGTTTTCCATCTTCATAGCTTCAAGGATGAACATTACATCACCCTTCTTTACAGCCTGACCTGCAGAAACGTTGATGTTGAGGATGTTGCCGGGCATGGGAGCTGTAACTTTAAGACCGTCACCTGCAACTGCAACGGGAGCAGGAGCTGCTGCGGGTGCTTCGGGAGCTGCTGCGGGTGCTGCAACGGGAGCAGCCACGGGAGCTGCAACTGCAACAGGAGCTGCTGCAACGGGAGCTTCTGTGATGTTTGTGATAACTGCTTCTGATTCTGTAACTTCAACTTCGTAATTTTTACCGTTTAATGTAACTACATATTTCATGATTAATTCTCCTTTATGAGTCTGATTGATGAAAAATCAAGTCTTTCAAGCGGAATTCCGCTTGCATCGCTTACGATTGCCATGATAACTGCTGCTGTGGGTTCGTCAACGTCGATAAGTTCGACTGAATCCTGCAAGCATTTTATTGAATGGAATGCGAGTCTGTTGAGAGGGATGCCTGTCTGATGGCTTACAAGAGCCATGATTACTGCAGCGTTTGCTTCCGAAACACCTTCAAGGCGAAGATAACCGGGTGTTACGGGAGCTGAAACGGGAGCAACAGGGGCAGCAGCTGAAGTTTCAGCCTTTGCTGCGGGAGCATCCTGCTTTGTTTCTTCATTTTTGTTTCCGCCTGCAACTTTATTGAAGATTTTTGAAATCATCATGATAAGAACTGCGATAAATGCAAGAACAATAAGAACAATAACAAAGCCGACACCTGATGTCTTGAGAGTGTCACCCATTCCCAACTGCATTTCAAGAAGTGATAATGTCATTGTCTGCACTCCTTTTAAATACTTTTGATTGAATAGCTGAATGTGCGTCTTCTCTTTTCTTCTCTCTTTTCGAAGAATGCTTCAGCCTGCTGGGGGAATGCGATGTATGAAAGAACATCTTCATCGCAAGTTGCTCTCTTGCCGAGATATTCTCTTGCTGCGGGAAGTCCGTCTGAAAGAGTATCTGCAAAACGGCATGTGATGGGTTCTTCGTCGCCGAGAACTTTCTTTACAAGAGCGGGATCAATTGTGCCGGGAGCCTTACCGTATTCACCCTTGATGTAGCCCTGGATTTCCTTTGTGATGTTCTTGTATCTTTCGCCGTCAAGAACGTTCTTTGTAGCCTGAACACCAACCATCTGGCTGAGGGGTGTAACAAGGGGAGGATAACCCATGTCTGCTCTTACTCTGGGAGTTTCAGCAAGAACTTCATCGAGCTTGTCGAGCTTGTTCATCTGAGTGAGCTGAGCAACAAGGTTTGAAAGCATACCGCCGGGAATCTGATAGTTGAGAGCGTCTGTATCTGTTGCCATAACAACGGGATTGAGAAGCTTTGAATCGAGGCATTCTGCTCTGTAACCCTTGAAATATTTATTTACATCCATAAGGAGTTTGTCGTCAAGTGAAACATCGTAGCCGTACTGACGGAGTACATATGCCATTGTTTCTGTTGCGGGCTGGCTTGTACCGCCTGACATGCTTGAAAGTGCAGTATCAATGATGTCTGCGCCTGCTTCAACAGCCTTGAGAAGAGTCATGAAGCCGAGACCTGTTGTTGAATGTGTGTGAAGAACAAGGGGAAGTTTTACTTCTGCCTTGATAGCCTTGACAAGGTCATATGCTTCCTTGGGACTCATAACGCCTGCCATATCTTTGATACAGATTGACTGAACACCCATGCTTTCAAGTTCTTTTGAAATTTCAACGAACTTTTCAAGTGTGTGAACAGGGCTTGTTGTGTAGCAGATTGTACCTGATGCGATTGCACCTGCTTTGATTGTTTCGTCAACTGCAACCTGAATGTTACGAAGGTCGTTGAGTGCGTCGAAGATTCTGATAACGTCGATGCCGTTTTCAACGCTCTTTCTTACGAACATTCTTACAACATCATCGGGATAGTGCTTGTAACCGAGAAGATTCTGACCTCTGAGAAGCATCTGGAGCTTTGTATCGGGACATGCTTCCTTGATCTTTCTGAGTCTTTCCCAGGGATCTTCACTAAGGTAACGAAGACATGAGTCAAAAGTTGCGCCACCCCAGCACTCAAGTGAGTAATAACCTGCTTTGTTGAGCTTTTCAAGAACGGGCTTGAAAGTTTCAAAGGGCATTCTCGTTGCAATGAGAGACTGCTGTGCGTCACGCAGAATGGTTTCTGTGAACTGTACTTTCATATTTGTACCTCCTGTTTAAGGTTTTTGATATACATTATTTATATACATATAAAATGGCATTCAATTTACCGCCATTTTATATTATACCCTATTTCAAAGGAAATGCAAGGAAAAAAATGAATTTTGATGTAGAAAAAAGCGAAAAGACCACATTGTTATATGTGCAATATTGCTTATGAAGTAAAAAATCCGAAGTAATGACAGTCTGTGTTGTTGTGCAATGCTCTTATATTATAATGTAATAAGAAATTTTTGCTGATTTTGTTGAATAAATCCGCATGATATGGTACAATCGGAGTCAGTAAAATTCACAGGAGTCTGATTATATATGAAAACTATCGGTTTTATCGGCTGCGGAAATATGGCTCAGCCAATTATCAGAAATGTTGCAGAAAAAAATGTTTTTAATAAAAATGATATATTTGTTTATGATATAGACAGGGAGAAACTCAGCAGTTTTTGTAAAAAAACAGAAATCAATGTTGCAGAAAGCGAAGCACAGATAGCTTCGGAATGTGATGTTGTTGTGCTTTGTACAAAACCGCAGGTTTTTCCTGAGCTTTTACCTGCAATTGCAGATGAGCTGAAAAAAAACAATCCTCTCGTGGTATCAATTGCCGCAGGAAAGACAACAGAATATATTTCATCCGTCCTTGATTATGATGCCCCGGTTGCAAGGATTTTTCCCAATCTGAATGCTCAGGTCGGTGAAGCAATTTCTGCTTATACGGGAAATAAGTCTGTAAGCGAAGAACAACTTGCAAAAGTCGGTGAGATATGTTCATCATTCGGTGAAGCAAAATACATGGATGAAAGCCGGTTTTCTGTTTTCGGAGTTCTTGGCGGATGTGTGCCTGCATATGCGTTCATGTTTATAGGCGCTCTTGCAAAAGCAGGTGTTGCAGACGGTCTTGATGAAAACGATGCCCGTGATGTTGCTGTGCAGGCTGTGCTCGGCTCTGCAAAGCTGCTTAAAGAATGCGGCGGTGATATTGAAGAATGGGTGAAGAAAGTCTGCTCACCCGGAGGCACAACCATCCAGGGCGTGACTTCTCTCAGGGAATCAGACATTGATGCCGTTGTGAAAACAGCTTTTCATAAGTCTTATATGCGGGACATAGAATTGTCGGGCACAAATTAAATTTCTGCATGCGAAAAGGTTTAAAAAGTGTTGACATCAGCTCATTTTTGTAATAAAATGGTCTCGAATTGTCAAACATGCTCAATTGTATAAACCGCAAAAAGGTCAATTTGGTTAAATTTTTTTCAATTTCTTCTTGACTTATTGAAAGTCATAGTATATAATATCAATGTATTTTGCGGCAAGTTGCCGTCTTAAACATGGTGTACCGAGTCTCAAGGCTCTGTATATAGAAAAAATCAAAAGGAAGGTTCTAACAATGAAACTTGCAAAGAAAATGCTCGCAAGTGTAATCGCACTTGCAGTTGTAGCAGCTCTCGCTCTTACAGCTTTCGCTGCTGCTCCCGTAGTTAGCCTCACAGCTTCAAAAGCAGTTGTTGGCGAAAACGTAACAATCACAGTTGCAGCTAAGGACATGGCTGGTCTTGAAAGTGCTGACCTTGAGTTCGCATATGATGCAGAAGCTCTTGAGTACGTAAGCGTTAAGGCTGGTTCAACAGACTTCACACCCGCTGCTGGTAACCCCGAAGCAGGTCTCGTTACTTTCTCACTTATGTACCTTGAAACAGCTACAGCAGACACAACTCTCTGCACAATCACATTCAAGGTTCTTAAGGCTGGTAACACAGACGTTGCTATGACAGTTGGTTCATGGGATGGCACAGATGCTCCCGCTGACGTAACTGTTACAGTTGCTGCTGAAGAAAAGACAACAGCTGCTGCTCCCACAACAACAGCTCCTGTTGTAACAGAACCCACATCAAAGGTTCCCACAACAGATAAAGAGATCCCCCAGACAGGTGAAGCAGGCGTAGCTGCTATCGCTGGTGTTATGGCTCTCGCTGCAGTTGCATTCGTAGCAACAAGAAAAAAGGACGAAGAATAATTTCTGACTCTTTTTAAATCAATCAAGCACAAGCTTGAGCATTTAATTGCAAATTAAGTTTTTCGGGATTAGCACTTCGGTGTTAATCCCTTGAACTTTTTTATGGGCATAAATCTCTCAATTAAAGAGAGGTTTATTTTTTTTACAATATTGAAAAAAGAAAACAGGTGTGTTAAAATATACCTATCTTTAATGAAGAGAGGTTTTTTAAATGAAAAAGATTCTTGCAATGATTCTTTCAGTGCTCATGGTTATGAGTATCGGCTGTGTCGGTGCATTTGCCGAAGAAGATGCTCTTACTATTGCTGACGGAATCGATGAACTTAAGGCACAGTTTGTATATGGTGAAGGCCCTGAAACAAACGGATACACAATTGACTACCGTTATTTTTCTCCCGTAAAAGAGAATGACGATACAAAATATCCCCTTGTTATCTGGCTTCACGGTATGGGCGATGGCGCAACAGAAGGCAAACAGGTAAGTAATAATGACCTCGGTTACTGGACATCTGCTGAATTCCAGTCAAGATTTGAAGGCGCAGAAGGTGCATTCATTTTCGCTCCCAGATCTCTTGAAGAAAAAGGCATGTATTGGGATGACGTTCTTATCTTCCCCCTCAGAGCAACTATCGATGATTTCATTGCTGAAAATGCAGAAAATGTTGATCTGAGCAGAATCTATATCGGCGGTTATTCAATGGGCGGTAAAATGACATTCAAGATGGCTGTTGCATATCCCGAAATGTTCGCTGCAATTTTCCCCATCTGCCCCGCATGGAAACCCGCAACAGAGCAGACTGCTCTTTTTGCTGATCTTCCTGTCTGGCTCACATCTGCAAAGAGCGATCCCATTGTAAACTATAATTCATCAGTAAAAGGCGCATGGGACAATGTTATTGCAACAAACAATAACCCCGAAGCATGCCGTTTCTCCACTCTTGAAAAGGTGAAATTCCCCGACGGTTCAATGACCATCAGCTCACACTATGCTTGGTATGCGGTAACTTATGATATGTTCTCAACCTCAAACGGTGATTATCCCTACATGTCAACAGTAAACGGTCTTGGTGAAACTGTTACTCTTACATACCCCAACGGTATGATTTCATGGCTTTCACAGTTCACATCAGACTTTGACGGTACTCCCGCAACAGGCTACGGTAATATCGATGCTGATAGTTTGTCAGGATTTTTGTCAAAGGAATCACTCTCATTCTTCGTTGAACAGGTAATTGATTTCTTCAAGGGAATCATTGAAATGTTGTTACAGCTTTTCAATTTCTGATCTGAATAAAAAAACAGCAGGTGCTTATGCTTAGCACCTGCTTTTATTTTTGTATCAGTGTTTTTTCTGAATTGCCGAATATGAAATGAGGAAAATGATAAATGCAACAGCCACAATCGCAATACCGGGAACAGTTTTGCTGCTGACAATGAGTATTCCGCCTGCAGAAAAGGCAAGACCTGTCAGAGTAAACAGTGTCACAATTTTTTTCGCATAGCTTTTAATGTTGAACTTTCGTGCAAAATGATGTTGCTTGATTGTGGAGTTTTTTCTTTCCTTGCCCAGCGCAATGCCTGCAATTATCATCAGCAGGGCAGGTGTACACATTGCAATATAAATCCATGTAGCCATCGGTTATTTTTCCTCCGTTTTGTTTTTCTTTGTGAATCTGATAAGCAGAAGAACAGCAAAAATCATAATAAGAGGGAAAGCTGCTCCTGCAAAAAGTCCTGTTTTGAGATTGTCATTGAAAGTCTGAGAAACACTGCCCACAAGAAGCGGTCCGACTGAACAACCCGTGTCACCTGCAAGTGCAAAAAGTGCAAAAAGTGAAGCAGACGGATTTTTCCATATTTTTGCGGCAATGCTGTATGTGCCGGGCCACATGATACCCACAGCAAAACCACATATTCCGCATCCGATAAGAGATAAAACGGGCAAGGGTGAGAGTGAAATCATCATGTACCCGAAAAGGCAGAGTCCTGCGCAGAAAAGCATATACTTTTCAAGGCTGAGTTTCTTGCTGAATTTTGAGTATGATACTCTTGCTATGCCCATCAGCAGAGCAAAGAAACAAGGTCCTGCTATGTCTCCCGCAGTCTTTGTGATTCCCAGTGTTTCTTCCGCAAAAGCCGATGCCCATTGTGAAACTGCAAGTTCGCTCGACCCTGCACACAGCATCATTATCATTATGATATAAAACATTTTGTTTCTGAACAGTTCCGAAAGTTTCTGTTCAGATTTTTCAGCCTGCGGAAAGACTTTGACGGGGACTTTTGAAAAATAGAATCCGTTGAATGCGGGAATCAATGCCCAGATGAAAGACATTATGCGCCAGTTTTCCGTTCCGAAGAAGTGAAAAAATACGGTTGACCCGATAACGGCAGACATCTGACCCCAGCAATAGAATGAATGAAGCAGACTCATGTGTGCTTCTTTGTTTTTTGTGGGACATGCTTCGATAATGGGACTTGCAAGGACTTCAATAAGACCTCCGCCTATGGCATAAAGCGTAATCGCAATAATTATTCCGTAATACGGGTCAGGCAGAATAAAAGGGAAGATTCCCAGCCCTGCGAAACCTGCTGCTGCACTCATGTGAGCAAAAACCATCAGCCGTCTTGCACCGATTTTATCAACATACCGTGCAGAAAGAAGGTCTGCACCAAGCTGTACCATGAAGTTGTATGTTGAAATGATTGCAAGCTGACCGAGTGTGATACCCCAGTCTTTCTGGAATGTTATGAAAAGCAGCGGTGCAAAGTTATTGATTGTCGCCTGAGTTATAAAGCTGATATAACCTGCCGCAAGGGTGTGTTTATAATTTGAACTGATTGACATTTCTGATATTGATCTTTATTCCTCTGTATTATTTTCATCTACTGCATTGCGGAATTTCTTCTTTTTTGCAAGAACTATTGTGGAAATGTAATCTATAAGAAAAACAGTGCCCACAACAAGAACAAGGATGTTTCTGAGTTTATCCGTTATCCAGAGTTCTTTGTATTTCAGAACAAGGGGCTGAATGATGTAGATGAATGAACCTGCACCTGTTGCCCAGTAGATAGAATGTTTCAGGCATATTCTTCCGTGCAGATTGAATTTTTCGTTTGAATAATCCCACCATTTTGCATGGAAAAGCTTTTCCATTGCAAAGCTTGTGGCATATTCAAGCACATCGGCTATAATTATACCCAGAATAATAACAAGTATTATTATATACCATGTATAGCCGAATTTGTTGTAAAACGGTGTAAGGAAAAAACTGAACACAAATGTCCCTGCGCCGTAAATGGGAACAAAAGGACCTTTCATGAAACCTCTGTTGATGGGTTTTTTGTAATAAAGTGAACAGCATACCGTTTCAAGTATCCAACCGATTATGCTGTATAATAAGAAGTAAAATACATAATCAATTATTGTATTCATTTTTTCTGAGCCTCTCTCGCTGCATTGATTTTTTTACGGGTTTTTGAAGAAAAATTAATCATAGATTCCTGATGTGCACAGTATTTATCTGAAAGACAGACAACCCAGCTTTCCTTGCATCCGGGGGGAATAACTGTAAGTGGCCACATGTGACGCTTTATGCAGTTTTCTTCTGTTTCGGAAAGAGTGAAAAGTGCTCTTGCGTTTTTCAGCGCAAAACCGGGATGACGATAGCCGTGAAGTCTGTGAGAGCCGTCACCGGGCACATGCCAGTCGTAATAAAACAAGTCGTGAAGCATTGCACCTCGTGTTGCTGCAATATAGTCAAGGCCTTTTTCTTTTGCTATTGTGTAGCTGAGATATGCAACACTCATAATGTGTTGCGTCCTTGGGATATCTGCATGCTGGAAAAACACAGACATACTCTGAAATTCTTTTGTTTCATAGATATCATTTATGATTTCAAAAAATTCGGGAGCATTTTCTTTTGTTAAAGAATAAGAGCGGATATATAAATCGAATAAATCTTTCATAAATACGTACAATCCTCCATCGTAAATATATATTATCATATTGTATGGATTTTTGCAATCATTGACATTGAGTTTTTTTTGTGATACAATTATTCAGCAAGTGAGTCGGGCAATTGCGTACCAGTTACGAGGAAAGTCCGGGCTTCACAGAGCAGGATAACGGCTAACGGCCGCCGAGGGTGACCTTAGGGAAAGTGCAACAGAGATATACCGCCCGTTTACGGGTAAGGGTGGAAAGGCGAGGTAAGAGCTCACCGGCGTGCAGGAGACTGCACGGCCCTGCAAACCCTATCCGAAGCAACACCGACAGGAGTGGTCTGCTCGGCCATAACTCCGAAAGGTGGCGTGAGCTGTGAGGCAACTCACAGCCAAGACAGATGATTGCCTTAAATGACAAAACCCGGCTTACAGACTCACTTGTTTTTTATCACCGCATACAATGGTATGAGGTGATTTTATGTTATATACGGTATCTTTGGCTTTGTTGGTGTTGCTGAGCGTCGTAGGACTTGCCGCAGTTTGCTATTTTGTTTTTCTTCTTTTTATGAAACCGCGGAAAAAACACACAAGCTTCATTGTCCTGCCCATGAGTGAGGATGAATATGAAAACGCGTTGAGTATCGGATATACGTATGAAAGACTGAATCTTTTCGGTGAAGATACCCACACGCAGATTATTGCACTTGAAAAAGATGAAAAACAGGAAAATGTCAGAAAGATGTTTTCAAGATATAATAATATAAAATTTGCCCAGATTGGTGACATGCCGGACTTAATGTCCCATTTTTGGGACACATAATGTGTATAATATACAATGTACAATTTACAATGTATAAAGTTTACAGAAACTGCTTTTGTGGCAAATAACTGCTTAATTATAAATTGTAAATTATTGTTTATTAAGGATGTGAAAACCATGCTCAGACTCATACTCGGAAGAGCTGCCTCGGGAAAAACAACATATGTCAGAGAAATTGTTGCGGAAAAGGCATCGGCAGACGCAGATGTTGTTCTTATTGTACCCGAGCAGTTTTCATTTGAGAGTGAAAAAGCGATTATAGAGAAACTCGGTGCGAAAAAAGCGTCCGAAATAGCAGTATTCAGCTTTTCCTCTCTTTCCAAAAAAATACTTGATGAGTGGAAACCTGACAGAAAACCGTCTGTTACAGATGCTGCAAAGACGGTTATGATGAGTCTTGCCCTTGAAGCACTTAGCGAAGAGCTTGAAATTTTCAAAGGCTGTCTGAAAAATAAAAACTCTGTTGCTGAGCTTCTTCATATTACCGATGAATTGATTCAGTGTGATGTTTCCTTTGAAATGATGAAAAAAGCAGCCGCTGAAACAGGTAACAGCATCCTTATGAGAAAATCAAAAGAAATCGAGCTTATCGCATCGCTTTATTCTTCACTTCTCACTTCAAAATTTACCGATGACAGATACATGATAAATGCCGCTGCGGAAATTATTGCAGAAAAAAAGCTTTTCAGCGGAAAAACAGTTGTGCTTGATGAATTTTCAGGCTTTACCGCACAGCAGAATCTCATCCTTGCCGAAATTCTGAAACAGGCGGATGATGTTTATGTCACACAGTGTGCAGACAGTATAAAAGATTATTCCGAAGGCACGGGAGCTTTTTCCTATGCCACCGAAAACATAAACAGAATAATTTCACTTGCAAAAAAATGCGATGTCAGAGTGGCTGAGCCTGTTATTCTTAAAAATACAGTAAACAGAAACAGTGAAGCGATTTCATATCTTGAAAAAGGTTTTTATGAGCCTGCACCCGATATTTTTGAGGGTGATGCTCCCGAAATCACCGTTGCGGCAGCGAGAAATCTTTATGAAGAATGTGAATTTGCCGCAATGAGTGCAAAAAAACTTGTCCGTGAAAAGGGACTCAGATACCGCGATATCGTTATCGTCAGCAGAAGCAATGATTACAACAGATATCTGCCCTTTGCTCTGCGCAAATACGACATTCCCGTTTTTGAAGATACACGCAGAAAACTCAGCGAAGAGATTATAGTTATCTATGCGCTGTGTGCTCTGACCCTTGCGGCAGAAAGTTTTACAACAGATTGTATGCTGCGTTTTCTTAAAACATACATAAGTCCCGTAAGTGATGATGATATTTCACTGCTGGAAAATTATGTGCTGATGTGGCAGATTGATTATAACGGCTGGCTCCGTGAATGGACGGGTCATCCCGACGGTCTCGGAAACGAAACAAACGAAGATTCTGATGTCCGTCTTGCACATCTTAATGAAATACGCAGAAAAGCTGTTATGCCTGTGCTTCATCTCAGGGAAAAATTGCAGGATGCAGACGGTTACGGATGCACAAAAGCGCTTTATGAATTTCTTATTGAAACAAAAGCAGACAGCAATCTGCTTGATTTTGCCATGCGTCTTGAAAACGAAACTGCATACGAATGTGAGCGCTCATGGGATGAATTCATGTCTGTGCTGTCACTTCTTGCCGAAACCATCGGTGAAAGAAACATCACACCTGCAAGATACCTTGAACTTTTCCGTATAATGATTGCATCTTCAGATATCGGCGATATTCCCGGCGGTATTGACGAAATAACAGTCGGTGATGCGGAAAGAATCAGAGTTTCCGCAAAGAAAGCGCTGTTTATTGTGGGTGCGAATGAAGGTGTTTTTCCTGCAAACGGAAAAGAATCCTTTGTGCTTACAGATAACGAAAGAAGACTCTTCAAGAATCAGGGTGTTGAAATCGGAACCGATAATATCGACGGTATGCGTAAAGAGCGTCTTCGTGTTTACAGCACAGTCAGTATTCCGTCTGATTATCTTTTTGTTTCATATTCCGCAGGCAGTATCACAGGTGAAGAAAAAAGTCCTTCTGAAATTGTGCATATGACACGCAGAATTGTGCCGGGTCACAGAAAAATTGATGTTTCTCTTATGGAGCCGATGCAGAAAATTGAAAGCGGAAAATCTGCTTTCGAAAGTGCGGCACTGCATTTTTATGATAACACCGAATATTCCGAATCTGTCAAAAAATATGTGTCGGATACGGAAGGCTTTGCTCATATGCTTTCGGGAGTTGAACGTGCCGCAAAGAAAGACGAAATCAGTTTTGAAAATCCCGGAACTGCCGAAAAACTTTTCGGTAAGAATATGTATATCAGTCCCTCACGTGTTGAGGAATATTATAAATGTCCTTTCAAATATTTCTGTCGTTACGGTCTTAAAGCAATGCCCCTTGAAAGAGCTTCATATGACCCGAGACAGAATGGTCTTCTCATTCATTATGTGCTTGAAAATCTTGTGACAGACTACGGTGGAGAAAAGCTTTTCACAATGCCTGCACATGAAAGAAGAGTAGCTGTTTCCGATGTTACTGACAGATACATCAGAGCTTATGTGGGTGAAAAGGACAGCATCGAAAAGAGACTTCTCTATTCTCTTGAACGCAGCAAGGATACCGTCTGCGAAATTATTGAAAGACTTGCACCCGATTTCAGTGAGTGCAGATTTGTCATCCGTGATGTTGAATTGCGTATCGGCAACGGTGAAGACGAAGTCAGACCTTATGAAATTGATGTGCCCGGCGGCGGAAAAGTCATGCTTCACGGTGTTGTTGACCGTGTTGACACAATGACCGATGATGACGGAAAAATATATCTGCGTGTGCTTGACTATAAGTCAGGAGGTAAAGATTTCAAGCTGGGAGATGTTGTGTCGGGACTCAATATCCAGATGCTGGCTTATCTCATGTGCCTTACCGAAAACGGAAAAGACCGCTACGGTGATTTTATCCCCGCAGGCATTCTTTATATTTCCGCAAAGGCAGGCAAAAACACTCTCGGAAGAGATGCAGGTGAAGAAGAAATTCTTGCAGAGCGTGTCGGTCAGAGCAAAATGAAAGGCATCGTCCTTGGCGAAGAAGCTGTTATTTTCAATATGGAAGGTAAGGGCAGCGGAGCTATGATCGATGCTAAATATGATGAGAAAAAAGGTATCACAGGCAGCGTGTATCAGCTTCATGAATTCAGGTTGCTGCATAATGCCGTTGACAGAATAGTCCGTGAAATGGCTCAGTCACTTCATAACGGAAAAGTCGATGCGTTGCCGATTTTCGGCGGTGCATATAAACGCACCTGTGAATACTGTGATTATAAATTTGTGTGCTGTCATGAGGAAGATGACAGATGCAGAGAAGTTTTTGAAGGCGACGCATGGGAAGCATTGGAGGCGATGGATAATGGCTGAAACAAAATGGACAAAAGACCAGAAGAATGCGATTGACGCAAGAGGCGGTACATTGCTTCTTTCTGCGGCAGCAGGTTCGGGAAAAACAGCCGTCCTCGTTGAACGAATCATAAAAATGCTCACAGACGGTAAGGATACCGTTGACCCCGGTCAGCTTCTTGTTGTAACTTTCACAAATGCGGCAGCGGCTGAAATGCGTGCAAGAATCTCTGCCGCTGTGGACAAGCTTATTGAGAATGAACCCTCAAACAGTTTTTTCCGAAGCATAAAAATGAAACTTCCTGATGCAAAAATCACCACAATGGACTCTTTCTGCATCAGTCTTGTCAGAGAGAATTTCCATTCATCGGAAGTTGAGCCTGATTTTTCACTTCTGGAAACAGGAGAAGAGCGTATTCTCGTTGCGGAAGCGATGGCACGTATGCTCGATTCCATGTGCAAGGATTTTCCTGACCTTTATAATCTGCTCAACACAATGACAGCTTACGGCAGGGATGACAGTGCCCTTGCATCAAAAATTGAAGATCTTTATAACTTTTCGCTCAGTCATCCTTTCCCTGAAAGATGGCTTCGTGAAACAGAAAATATGTACAATGCAGATTGCGATATAAAAACATCACTCTGGGGCAGGCTTGTGCTTGAAGAGGCATTTGTAAACCTTGATTATTGTCGCAGACTTATCATTTCTGCAATGGAAGACAGTGTAAGCGACGAAGTTGTTTACAGCAAATATTATGAGCCGATTTCTCTGGTGCTTGATACAATCAGCGCCCTTGAAAAAGTGCTGAAAGACGGCAGTTGGGACGAAATCTGCAAGGAAGTAAATTCAGGCAGTATCATTCCCGGCAGTCTGCCCGTTGCAAGAGGATTTGCAACTCATCCCGCAAAAGTTTCCGCAGAGCTTAAATATAAGGAAGCCAAAACGGTGCTTTCAAAACTCGGTGCAATTTTCTGTGCAACCGAGCGGGAGCACAGGGAAGACATGGAGAAACTCAGACCTGTTATCAGCGGACTTATGCAGGCAGTGCGTGATTTTTCAGAGATTTATTCCGCACTGAAAAAAGAGCGTAACAGCTACACTTTCACAGATATCATGCATCTTGCGCTGAAACTTCTTGTGAAGGAAGAAAACGGAGAGATTTCAAAAACAGCTCTTGCTTATGACCTGCAGAGCAGATACCATGAAATCCTTATCGACGAATATCAGGATACAAACGAAGCTCAGGATATGCTTTTCACCGTGCTTTCCAGAAACGGAAACAACATGTTTATGGTCGGTGACGTGAAGCAGAGTATCTACCGTTTTCGTCTTGCAATGCCTGAAATATTCATGAAAAAGAGCCATGATTTCTGCGACTATGACGGTGCAAATTTCCCTGCAAAGATTTTCCTCGGTCAGAATTTCAGAAGCAGAAAAGGTGTGCTTGACAACATAAATTTCCTGTTCAAAAATCTCATGTCGGATTATGCAGGTGAAATGGAATATACCGACAGAGACGCATTGTATTATTCTGATGTGTACGATGAAGAAACGAGCGAGCCTGATGTGAGCCTGAGATTTCTTACAGGCACAGGTAACGAAGAAGAGGCTGAATATATCGCAGGGCTTATTGAAAAAACCGTGAAATCAGGTGCAACTGTTTCTGCAAAGGACGGCAAAAGACCTGCTCGTTACGGAGATTTCTGCATACTTCTCAGAAGCCTTAAAGGAAAGGCTGAAATTTATGAAAATGCACTCAGACGCCGTAATATAAAAGTCATTTACGAAAAGAAAACAAATCTTTTTGACACAACGGAAACAGGCGTTTTTATGTCGCTTCTGAAAGTCATCAATAATCCCACGGACGATGTTTCCATGCTGTCTGTCATGTTTTCACCCCTTTACGGATTCACTGCAGACGAAACTGCCGAAGTGCGACTGAATGACAGAAAAACAAATCTTTACACATGCCTTAAAATGTGTAAAAACAAAAAAGCGGAAAAACTTCTTTCCGACCTTGCTTATTACAGACAGATGTCTGCCGTCATGCCCTTTGATATGTTTATGAGGACTCTGCTTGAAACAACGGGCTATATGGCAATTGTAAGCGCTTTGCACGGCGGTGAAGACAGAAAAATGAATCTGATGCTTCTGTGCTCTCTCGCAGCAGATTATGCAGACAGAGGCGGAAACGGAATCGGCGGATTTATAAGATATATAAACAGGGCAGCCGAAAACGGAGCAGATATTTCCGCTGCCACATCAGGCACTGCAGACACAAATGCGGTCAGAATCATGAGTATTCACAAATCAAAAGGTCTTGAGTTCCCTTATGTTATTCTTGCTGACTGCGGTAAAAAGATAAATAAGTCAGATGCTGCCGAAGATATGATAGTCAGTCCGTCTGCAGGTGTGGGAATGGTTATTCTCAACAGTGAAAAATTGCAGAAATATTCATCTCTCGGTCACATGGCAGCAAAACTTGCCGTGAAACGCGCAACCATTTCCGAAGAATTGCGTATTCTTTATGTTGCCATGACAAGAGCCAGAGAAAAACTGATTGCAGTTTCAACAGTAAAGAAGCTTGAAAACGAAATCAAGGGTGCACTTGTTTCTGCAACAGGCGGTAAACCTTCACCCTGTGCTGTTATCAATGCGTCAACATACGTGCGCTGGCTTATGATGGGTTATATGAATCATCCCGACATGAATAAGATTCTGCGAGACAGCGGTTATCTTGCAAATATTGATTTTGCAGGTGCAGACAGCCGTCTTGAAGTTGTTGCGGAAGATGAACTCAGCGAAGAAGAGACGATAACAGAAGAAATTGTGCAGACTGCATCCGATGAAAAAATCATTGAAGAAATCAGGACAAGGGCAGAGTATGAATATCCATACATAATTCCTGCAGATGCAAGACCGAAAAGAGTTGCGTCTGATTTTGAAAAGAATATTTTCAATGAGCGTTATTTTGCAAAGAGCAAACCGTCCTTTATGAATGACGGCAAACTCACAGCCGCAGAAGCAGGCACGGCAAACCATCTGTTTATGCAGAATCTTGATTTCAATGCACAGGATATGGATGCCGAATGTGAAAGAATGGTGAAAAGCGGAATTCTTTCGGAAGCTCAGGCTAAGGCTGTCCGTCGTGATAAATTGCAGATTTTCACACAGTCAGGTCTTTTTGAAAGAATCAGAAATGCGGAAAATGTGTACAGAGAAAAGGAATTCACCGTGCAGGTAAGACTCGGTGATATTGATTCTTCGGCAGATGCAAGTGTTGCAGATGAAAAAATCCTTGTTCTCGGTAAAGCCGACCTTGTTTTTGAAGAAAACGGCGGAATTGTTATTGTGGACTACAAAACAGACCGTACAAAGACGGAGGACGATTTTGTAACAGCTTATTCAGGTCAGCTTAAGATGTATTCTCTGGCAATGGCACAGATTCTTGAACTGCCTGTCAGAGAAATGCTGATATATTCACTTGAACTGGGAAAAGAAATAAAAATATAACGATAAAATGCAGGTTCAGCAAAGCTGAATTTGCATTTTTTTCTTGCATTGAACAGTTTGCTGTGGTAATATATATTAGATATGATATAATGTGCGGAGGTTTTTTCATGAACACAAATCCCGTTATAATTATTCCCGGTATCGGACAGTCCTGTCTTTATGCGGAAGATAAAAACGGAAACAGAATCAGAAGAGCATGGCCTGTTGAGATGGATGAAAAAACACTCATGAATGAACTCAAAGGTTCACTTATGAAAATGATGCTTTTCAGGGTTGACGGCGGTTTTTCCGACAAGATTGCAAAGCTCGTTGATGACTTCACTCAGCCTCTTGCTGTGAATCCCGACGGCTCAAAGAAAAACATTATAAAACCTGTTGTTTATGAAAAATCATTTGCAGAATATACTGCAGCAGAAAAGAAAACCGTTTGCGATATGCTTCCCGTTGATGTGATTGCAAAAACTGTGGGCGCAGAGAAGATTTTCTTTTTCGCTTATGACTTTTTCGGCGATATCGCAGACACAGCATCAGAGCTTGACAGATTTGTCGCTTCTGTAAAGGCAGAAACAGGTGCAGATAAAGTCGATTTTATCGTTTACAGCACAGGCGGTGCAGTTTTTAAAGCATATCTTAAGGATTTTTCCGTAAAATGCGATTGCGAAAAAATCATAAATGTTGCCGCTTTGCTTGACGGTGCTTCACTTGCAGCAGATATTTTTGAAAATAAGTATCATCTTGAAGACCCTGCAGGATTGCTCTCTTCTCTCGGCGGCACAGCAGCTTCCGTGTCATCAATGGCAGGAATGCTCCCTGCAGATGTTATATCAAATGTTCTGAATAAAAGCGTTACTGTGCTCAGGAGAAACATTCTCGATTGCTGCACATCCTTGTGGGCACTTGTTCCTGACAGCAGATTTGATGCGGTGTTCGCATCTCTCAATCCCGCTTCTGCTCTTGCTTCAAAAGTAAAAGCACAGCATGATTACTCGGTCGGATTCAGAGCGCAGGCAAAAACACTTGCAGAAAACGGAATGAAATTTTTCCAGATCTGCGGTTACGGCAAAAAATTACCTCCTGTTGTGGAGTCTTACGACATCTGCTCAGACGGTATTGCCGATACTGATTCAGCATCTTTCGGCGGTGAATTCCCGCAGACCACATGGTATTTCAGAGAACAGGATCATCTGAGTGCATTTGACAATGATGTAATAGTATCTCTTATCGGGAAAATTCTTTCGGGAGAAATCGCAACAAACACGGATTCGGCAGATTATCCTGAAAAGAACGGCTCACGGAACACAAAAAAACTCAGAAAAACACTTATCCCCAAAGCAAAAATTGCTCTTGCTGAAGCATCAGGAGATAAAAAAGCCGAACTTCAGGCATGTATTGATGAGTATGAAAAAATTCTTGCTGAAACTGTTATCGTGAATGATGAAAATGTCAGAAATCTCGAAAACAGAATAAAAGCTTCAATATAAAAAATCGGAGGAAACATAATGGCTGAAATGGAATATGCCATAAAGGTACGAAACTTAAAAAAATCATATACAAAAGGACGTCTTATTCTTGATGACGTTTCTTTTGATATCCCCGCAGGAAAAATCGTGGGACTTCTTGGCCCTAACGGTTGCGGTAAAACCACACTTCTTAAAATTCTGTCAGGCTGTATTCATGATTACAGCGGAAAAATCATTATAAACGGAAATGTTCCCGGTGTTGTCACAAAGGCAACAACAGCATTCCTGCCTGACACCACATATCTTTCAGAATATTTCAGAACAATTGATGCTATCGATTATTTCAATGATTTCTTTTATGATTTTGATAAAGTCAAGGCTCTTGAATTTGTGAGCCGTTTCAATCTTGATCCCAAACAGAAAATCAAGACCATGTCAAAGGGTATGCAGGAAAAAGTTCAGTTGCTTCTTATAATGTCTCGTGCTGCAAGACTTTATCTTCTTGATGAGCCTCTCGGCGGTGTCGACCCTGCGGCAAGAGAAAGCATCCTTAATGTCATTATGGAAAACTATGCGGAAAAATCTACTCTTATGCTCTCTACTCATATGGTAAATGACCTTGAATCAACTTTTAATCATGTTCTTATTCTCGGTCACGGAAAGGTGCTTGTAAACACTGCTATTGATAATGTCAGAAGCAGCGGAAAGTCACTGGAACAGGTATTCAAGGAGGTAATCGGAAATGATTGGGAAGTTGATTAAACATGAGATGAAAGCAGGCGCAAGAAGAATGAGTAACATTTATCTTGCTGCTGCCATTGCTTGCGGAGCTATGCTCTTTTCAGCCTTTTTCAAAAGCGGATTCATGCGCTTTATCACTTCAGCGGCAGTTGTAATCATTGCTGCAGTTGCAGTTGTTGTAACTTTTGCATCTGTTGTTTTCGGTGCAAATAAAACACTTTTCGGCAGGGAAGGTTATCTTACACAGACTCTGCCTGTCAGGACAAGCTCTCTGATTTTTGCAAAATGGTTTGCATCATCAGTATGGGTTTTCATCAGCTATTTGCTTGCAGCAGTTGCATTTATCGGCGTTTTTGTTTACTGGACCACAGAAAACCAGGAAGGCGCGCAGATTTATGATATGATTTATTCATTCCTGCAGGGCTTCGGTATCGGTGCAGAAGCTGTTTATCAGAATTATCTGCTTATCAGTGCCGTTATCGGTGTTTTCAATGCAAGCATTTTCGTAATGTACGTATTTTTTGCAATCACACTTTCAAACATCAATCCTTTCCATAAATTGGGTACATTCGGTGTTATTATTTATCTTGCGCTTACAATTTTTGTTATTCAGGGCATAACATATGCTCTTGAAGGTATTTGTGATATAACTCTGCTTATTGAATCAACGGGAATGTCTATGACTGTTTCGGAAGATGCAGTTTTACTGGCAACCCAGGCAGGCGGAATGTCAATAGGTTTTACCGGTGTTTATTTCAAAACAATTGTAACGGTATTCCTTTATATTCTTACAGTTCAGCTTACAGAAACAAAAATCAATCTGAAATAAGGGATTATTATGCAGATAATTGATATTTCAAGAGATATTACACGTTGTGATATTTACCCCGGAGACCCGGATGTTAAATTTGACATTGTCAGCAACATTGCAAACGGTGACAGTTGTAATCTCTCTGCAATTTACACAGGTCTTCACAACGGCACTCATGCAGATGCACCGCTTCATTTTATTGACGGCGGAGACTCAATCGAAAAGGCAGACCTTTCTGCATTTATAGGTGAGTGTCATGTTATAGAAGTGCCGGTAGGTCCGATTTCAGGCGAATATGTAAATAAATATTTTCCCACTGATGCAAAGAGAATTATTATAAAAAGTGCGGGAAGAGCATGGTTTATGCAGAGCGGTGCTGAAGAAGTTGCTTTCAGCGGAGTTAAGCTCATCGGTACGGATGCGAATTCAGTCGGCACACACGGAGCGCAGACAGGCCCGCACGTCGCATTTCTGCGTGAAAATGTTGCTGTTCTTGAAAATCTCGACCTGTGCGGAGTCAAACCCGGCAAATATTTTCTTCTTGCACAGCCTCTTAAAATAGGCGGTGCAGAAGCAGCTCCCGTAAGAGCAGTGCTGCTTGCAGATTTTATTTTCTGGAGCGGAAGTAAGGCGTAAACAATAATTTAGCGGGATGTTTGAAGAAATTGAAATTGAGCCTGTAGGGGCGATGTCCTCATCGCCCGGCACGAATGTGCATTTTTCGTAGGAAAATTTAACGGCATAGCCGTTATTGTTCGCTTTGCTCACAATCGGGCGGTGAGGACACCGCCCCTACATGAACATATCAGATTATTCACTAAATTATTGTTTGTTTTAGTTTTATTTGTTTTAGTTTTATATGAAAGGAAAGTTGAAATGAAACGAATTGCAAGTTTTGAAGTTGACCATACCAATCTGCAGAAGGGAATGTACATTTCCCGTATTGACGGTGATGTGGTTACTTATGACATAAGAACAAGAAGACCGAATGTGGAAGAAGTTATGGATAACGCATCCATTCACACCGTTGAACATCTTTTTGCAACATTCGTAAGAAATTCACCACTTACCGATAAAATTATTTACTTTGGCCCTATGGGTTGCCGCACGGGATTCTATTTCCTGGTGCGTGACATGGCTCATGAAGATGCAATAAAGCTCACTCAGGATGCTTTTGATTTCATCGCTTCATATGACGGTGAAATCCCCGGTGTTTCTGCCGCAGAATGCGGAAATTACAGAGACCATTCTCTTGAAGGCGCAATAAAAGAAGCTCAGATGTTTCTGCCTGTTATCCGAAATGTCACTCAGGAGAGCCTGAAATACTGATTTTAGTTTGTTGAAAATATACAATTTTACGGCTTGATTTTTTATCATAAAAAATAGAAAATATGTTCACTACAATATATGGATATTTTTAATATCAATTGCACTATATTTTGATGTGTGAGTTTTTAATGATGTCAATTTAACCAAAAATATGGATGTAAAAATAATTTTTTTAAAATAGTCTTTAAATTTTTCTTGGTTAGTGGTATACTATCAATGTTATAGTGCGCTTTTTATGTGATGTGCATATTTTAGATATGCCGAAAAATTTGTTTTCAAAATTAAGGAAGTAAACCGTTATGGAAAAATTTGTAATTAACGGCGGACATAAACTTCATGGTGAGATTGATATAAGCGGTGCCAAAAATGCGGCAGTCGCTATTATTCCTGCGACAATTCTTGCAGAGGACATCTGCAGAATCGAGAATATTCCCGATATCAGGGATGTTCAGGTCATGGTTAAAATTCTCATCGAGATGGGTGCAACCGTCCGTTATATAAATTCAAATACTCTTGAAATTGACACAAGATATATAAGATCATACGTAATTCCCTACGAAATGACAAAATACTCCCGTTCATCATATTATCTTCTGGGAGCACTTCTCGGCAGATACAGCCATGCAAAGGTTGCAATGCCCGGCGGTTGTAATTTCGGCGGTGTAAGACCTATCGACTTCCATCTTAAAGGTTTTGCAAAGCTCGGTGCTGTTATCACAAATGACAACGGCATGATTGATGCTCAGGCAGAAAGCCTTTCAGGTAACATGATTTATTTTGATAAGGTTTCTGTTGGCGCAACAGTCAATATTATGCTTGCTGCTGTAAAGGCAAAAGGCCTTACAGTTATCGAAAATGCAGCTAAAGAGCCTCATATCGTTGACCTTGCAAACTTCCTTAACCTTATGGGTGCAAATGTTACGGGTGCAGGTACAGATGTTATCAGAATCAAAGGCGTGAGTTCACTTCACGGCTGTTCATATTCCATCATTCCCGACCAGATTGAAGCAGGAACATTCATGGTTGCTGTTGCAGCTGCAAAGGGTGATGTAACTCTTAAAAACGTTACTCCCAAGCATCTTGAATCCATCACAGCGAAGCTTCGTGAATGCGGCGTTACTGTTGAAGAAACAGATGACACAGTCAGAGTTATAAGTGATGAAAGATCAGGCTCTTGCAAAGTTACTGCAATGCCTCATCCCGGATTCCCCACAGATATGCAGCCTCAGATGACAACATTCCTTGCTCTGAGCAACGGCACAAGCATCGTTACAGACGGTGTGTGGGACAACAGATTCAGATATGTTGATCAGCTCAGCAAGATGGGTGCAAACATACAGATTGAAGGCAAAGCAGCCTTTATCACAGGTGTTGAAAAGCTCACAGGTGCTCCCGTAAGAGCAGATGACCTCAGAGCAGGTGCTGCAATGCTTATTGCAGGTATGTGTGCTCACGGAAGAACAACAATCGAAGAAATTTATCATATTGAACGTGGTTATGAAAAGATTGTAGAAAAACTCCGCGGAATCGGTGCTGATATCTCAAAGGTAGATTTTCCCGATAACGCAGAAAAAGAAGAAAAGCATAACGCAGGTTAAAAATTAAGGACGCATCAGCGTCCTTTTTTAGTATTCGGAGGACAAGGATGGCAAGATTTTGTACGCTGTGTTCATCAAGCAGCGGAAACAGTACATATATCGGATGCAACGGCGGCGGTATCCTGATTGATGCGGGTACAAATGCAAAGCGTCTTGTGATGGCTATGGAGCATATAAATATTGTTCCTGAGAGCATACACGCCATTTTTATAACTCATGAGCATAATGATCACATCGGTGCTTTGCGTGTTTTTGCAAACAAATATAAAGTGCCTGTCTATGCTTCTGAGGGTACACTTAAAGCTCTTGAAAAAGCAGGACACCTGAAAGGTGATTTTGAATCTTTTGTGATACCTGAAAACGGAGCAGAAGTCCGTGGTATGGAGATAAAGAGCTTCCGCACATCCCATGACAGTGCGGAAAGCTGTGGTTACAGCGTGACACTTCCCGATGACAGACGCATTTCCGTTGTAACCGACACAGGTGTGATAACCAAAGATATTATCGATAAAGTTACGGGCAGTGACCTTATTCTGCTTGAATCCAATCATGACAAAAACATGCTCAACTCAGGGCCATATCCCTATTATCTGAAAAAACGCATACTCTCATCTGAAGGGCATCTTTCAAATGAGGATTGTGCAAAGGCGGCATGTCATTTTATAAACACAGGCACAACAAGGCTTGTGCTGGGGCATCTGAGCCGTGAAAACAACACCCCCTACAAGGCTTTTGAAAAAACAAACCTTGCACTGGGAGAAATGGGCGCAGTCCCCGAGCTTGATTATATTTTACAGGTAGCACCGTCAGGTGTCGGCGAAAGAATGGTGATTTTCTGATGCAGAGCTTAAAAATTATCTGCGTAGGCAAACTCAAGGATGCTTTTTTCAGAGATGCATCTGATGAATACATGAAAAGGCTCAAGGCTTTCTGCAAGGCAGAGATAATCGAGATTCCCGCGGCAAATCTGCCCGATGACCCGAATGACGCTCAGATTGAAGCCGCACTTGAAAAAGAAGCCGATGCGATTCTCAAAAAAATGTCGTCAGGTGCAATGACTGTTGCAATGTGCGTCGAAGGCAAACTCTATTCTTCCGAAGACATGGCAAAATGTATTTCAGATGCGTCAATGCGGGGAAACGGTGACATTACTTTTATCATCGGCGGATCATACGGTATTGCAGAAAGGGTAAAAAAACAAGCCGACATCAGAATGTCAGCTTCAAAAATGACTTTTCCCCACAGACTTTTCAGAGTCATGCTCCTTGAACAGATTTACAGGGGATATAAAATCAATCAGGGCTCAAAGTATCATAAATAACACAAAGCACAGGTTTTCTGTGCTTTATTTTTTTGTAATACAAAATGTGACAAAATCTGATAGACTATATATAGTATAATTTGCAAAAAAGGTGGTGAAAATGTGAAATATCAGGAAATCTTAGAGCAGTTAGCAAAAAAAGAGAATGTTTCTGTGCATGAAATAGAAGAAGAAATGCAAAATGCAATATGTTGTACAGGATTGGATTGTACTGCTGAGGAATTTATAAAAGCAGTATCAGAAATTATCATTAAGGACTATATATAGTAATATCGTATAAAATATAGTCTATACACTCCTGATGGAAATTATAAAATATTTTTATCAGGAGTGATAAAAATGAACATTACAGAAGCGGTTAAAAAAAGATTTGACGAGTTATGTTTTCAGAAAGATATAAATTATTGCAGATTGGCAAGTATATCGGGTGTACCATATACAACGGTAAAATCTATATTTTATAATCAGAGTAAAAACCCCGGTATTGCTACAATAAAAAAACTCTGTGACGGACTTGAAATATCAATAACTGAATTTTTTGCTACTGATTATTTCAGAAATCTTGAACAGGAAATAGAATAAAACAAAGCACAGTCGGTGAAAGACTGTGCTTGATTTTTTATCCGAAGATATATAATGCGATGAGTAAAATTTGTGATGCCGCAATACCGTATCCGGCTATAAATGCTGCAGCTGTGAAAAATTCTTTCACAATGGGTGCATGATTTTCTTCGAAAGCTTTATGCGGTCTGCCTTTGGGGTAACAGGCGGTTAATTTTTTCGGCAGATGTCCTATCTGTCTGTCCACAGTGTAAGTCAGGTTATATTCCTTGCCGTCAACTTCAAATTTATATGTACCGACTGTTAAATAACTGTATGTATAGGTTGAATTTGAACCCATTCTTGAACTGGTGTAGTCTGACTTTTCAAGCTCTGCTTCAACACTTTCAAGATTGGATTTTTTGTAACTGAAAAGATTTCTGAATTTCAGAATGCCGATAATCAGGAGAGGGGAACATACTGCAAAGGGGATTATGTAAATGAGTATATCCATAAAACCGCCACCCTCACTTTATAAGCAACAGGAATGAAAGAGAGATAACTGTCTGGACGATCTGGAATCTGAAAATTGTCTGTGTGTTTGACCAGCCTTTGTTCTTTCTGAAATGGTCGTGCAGGGGAGTTCTGATGTTTTTCATTATGCTGATTTTAAGGAATCTCTTGAGTGAAACCTTTGCGATACCGAGAAGTCCGTCAAGGAGAATGAGAATGCAAAGGGGAATTGCAAGGATGATATTGCCTGTTTCAAGAAGTGCAATGCCGAGGAAAACACCGATAGCTCTTGAGCCTGCATCACCCATCATCATTGTGCTGGGCTCTGCGTTGTACCAGAGATAGGGCACGATGCAGAAAATCATTGCAATGATAAGTGAAGAAAATTCCTTTTCCATATTGCCTGCAAGACCGATAACAGCAATGAAAATAAGTGAATTGATTGAAAGAGTACCGCAGAAACCGTCAATACCGTCTGAGCAGTTTGTTGCGTTTATCATCATCCACAGGAAAACGGTTGAAATGCAGACAAAGAGAATCTTGTTTACTGCAAAATCAAAGAAGAAAAAGTCAAGTCTTACAAGGTCGGGGTTGAAATAAACGAATGCAACAGATGCACCCACACAGATAACAAGGTCTATAAGCCCTTTTTTGTATTCGCTCCAGGGCTTGTCCGATTTATCGTCAAGATAGCCTGAGAGCATACTTGCAAGAACAACAACATAGTAAATTATGTATTCGATTGTGACGGGAGCAAAAATCAGAGATGCCAGAACAAAGACAGCAGTAAAAACTATACCTGCGCCTCTTGCCTTACCTTCGGAAAGTTTGCCGTTGAATGCAAATTCTCTGCCGCCGTCCTTGGGAAGCTTGTTTTTGAAAACTTTAAGCAGCACAAGAACTGCTACGAATGAAAAAAGTATCATTCCGAGATACATGAATTTGTTGTCAAATGGGATGTTCAATAATGTCAACATAGGAAACACTCACTTTCGTGATTTATTAAAATCTATTATAGCATAAATATAAACTGTATTCAACTCATAAAAAAGACCTTCTGTTTTAACAAAAGGTCTTTTTTTGGTGGACGATAACGGACTCGAACCGCTGACCCTTCGCACGTCAAGCGAATGCTCTACCAACTGAGCTAATCGTCCTTATTTGGTTGCTTGGCTATTATACATTAATATTTTATAAAAATCAAGACCTAAATCAAATAATTTTCATTTAAAAAAATATAAAAATAGTGGTGCATTTTTTGTTTATATATAGTATAATATCTATGTATACGTTCAGAAAGGAGGAACGGCAGAAACTTTTTTTAAGTTTCGAGTCGCAAGGTGTTATGTTTAAACAGCTCAAAGAAGACATTCAGTGCATAAAAGACCGTGACCCTGCGGCTGCGTCTGTCCTTGAGATACTTCTTCTCTATCCCGGACTGCGTGCTGTCAGGTCGCACCGTAAGGCTAATTGGTGTCACCGTCACAATCTTCATTTTCTGGCAAGATGGCTGTCACAGCGATGTGTACGCAGAACAGGTATTGAAATTCATCCCGGTGCAACGATAGGCAAAAGATTTTTTATCGACCACGGCACGGGAGTAGTTATCGGTGAAACAACCGAAATAGGTGATGATGTCACTATCTATCAGGGTGTGACACTCGGCGGTACAGGTAAAGATGTGGGTAAACGTCATCCCACAGTCGGCAATAATGTAATGATCGGTGCCGGAGCAAAAGTGCTCGGTCCCATAAAAATCGGTGATAATACAAAAATTGCGGCAGGCTCTGTTGTTCTTCACGAAATCCCTGCAAATTCAACTGCTGTGGGTACTCCCGCAAGAGTTGTGAAACAGGACGGTGTAAAGGTTGAGGCTCTTGACCAGATTCACATTCCTGACCCTGTTGCGCAGGAAATCGAAAGACTTGAAGAAATGATAAAAGCTCTTGCCGATACCATAAACAGATAAAGGAGTAACAACATGTTATTATATAATTCAGCTACAAGAAAAAAAGAAACATTCATTCCTCATGAAGAAGGAAAGGTAAGCATGTATACATGCGGTCCTACAGTTTATCACTTTGCTCACATAGGCAATCTGCGTACTTACATCATGGAAGACGTGCTTGAAAAGTTCTTCCGTTATGAAGGCTACGATGTAAAACGTGTTATGAACATCACAGATGTCGGTCATCTTTCAAGCGATGCAGACACAGGCGAAGACAAAATGCTCAAGGGTGCAAAGCGTGAAAAGAAAACTGTTATGGAAATCGCTCAGTTCTATACAGATGCTTTCTTCTCAGACTGTGAAAAGCTCAGAATCAAAAAACCCGATGTAATTGAACCTGCAACAAACTGCATCTGCGAATTCATTGACATGGTTCAGGGACTTCTTGATAAAGGCTATGCCTACATCGCAGGCGGTAACGTTTATTTTGATACAGCAAAGCTCAAGGATTACTATGTTTTCAACAACTTCGATGCTGAAGACCTTGCAATAGGTGTCCGTGACAGTGTTTCAGAAGACGAAAACAAGAGAAACAAGACAGACTTCGTTCTCTGGTTCACAAAATCAAAGTTTGAAGATCAGGAACTCAAATGGGACAGCCCCTGGGGTGTAGGTTATCCCGGCTGGCACATTGAATGTTCTGCAATTTCTCTCAAACACAACGGTGAATATCTTGATATTCATTGCGGCGGTATTGACAATGCATTCCCTCATCATACAAACGAAATCGCACAGAGTGAAGCATATCTCGGCCATGAATGGTGCAAATACTGGTTCCACGTTCTCCATCTCAACACATCAAACGGCAAGATGAGTAAGTCAAAGGGTGAATTCCTTACAGTTTCTCTTCTTGAAGAAAAGGGTTACAACCCCCTTGCATACCGTTTCTTCTGCCTGCAGTCACATTACAGAAAGAGCCAGGAATTCTCATTTGAAGCACTTGATAATGCTCAGGCTGCGTTCAATAAGCTTGTTGCAAGAGTTGCAGCACTCAAAGAAGACGGTGATGTTGACGAAGCAGTTGTTGCGCAGTACAGACAGAAATTCTCTGAAGTTCTCGGCAACGATATGAACACATCACTTGCTGTAACAAGTGTTTATGATGCACTCAAGGCAGATACAAACGATGCAACAAAACTTGCAATTCTGGATGATTTTGATAAGGTTCTTTCACTTGACCTTGTGAATGAAGCAAAGAAGTACAACGAAAAGCAGACATCTGCTCCTGCAAATGAAGAAGATGCTGAAATCGATGCACTTGTAGCTCAGAGAACTCAGGCAAGAAAAGACAAGAACTGGGCAGAAGCAGACAGAATCCGTGACGAGCTCAACGCAAGAGGCATTGTTCTTACAGATACACCCGAAGGCGTAAAGTGGTCAAGAAAATAAAATAGATATAACAATTTCAGCACGGCAGAAACCGTGCTGATTTTTTTATAAACAATAATTTATCGCTTCGCTCAAATGGAAAGTTGAGAATGGAAAATGGAAAGTTTCGGAAGTGCTTCGCACTTGATTCCGCTTCGCTCTATTCATTTTCAACTTTCAATTTTCAATTTTCCACTACAATAATTTA
>JAGBSO010000041.1 GCA_017631795.1 Clostridia bacterium
CTTTCCGTTTCTTTCTCCAAGATACATCATTTCGTGACCGCTGAAATAGAGAATTGTTCCAAACGGAAGTGCATCAAAGAATTTAATTTTTTCTTCTTTGGACATATACTGCATATCTACCTTTGCCATAGGCATTGATGATTGCCATGTGGTATTTCGTGCAAGCTCCATACCAAAGCATTTATACACATTTCTCATATATCCTGAGCAATCATCGGAATTAAGGCTTCCGCCCCAACCGTAAGTGTTGCCGAGAGCCGAGAACACAACCTTTGATATATTCTCTTTTGTAAGTGGCATATATCCTGCATACACTTTTTTATGTTCTGAAATAAGTGTTAATTTTTTTGAGTATGTACCATCATCATTTCTTACAGGCACCCATACTGCATAATTGTTATATGCCGCACGGTTATCTATAAGTTCGTTTGGATTAACATCTTTTGCAAGTTCTAAAACTGTTCCCATTGTCAGCATAAGGTCTGATCTATCTGCACCAACTATTGAGGTTTCTGTAAAAACCTTATCACCCCATACTATAAGAGCATCTTCGTTTTTTATATCCCACGCTGAAATCCATTCATCCTTATCCTTACAAATCGCAACTGAGTCTGCAGGTATCCAGCCAGAACAACAAATGCTTTTTGCAAGATAGTAGTTTCCGTCTTTTGACTTTGATGTGATTACAACCGGTTCATTCACTCTTACCGAAACGAGATACTGATAGTCAAAATCAGAATCGGCAGGATCGTCCCAAATTGCAACAGGAGTTGGGAATGTGCGAAGTTCTGTTCTTTTGGTTGCAATGCCATAGAGAACCTTTTGTTCTTTTTTTGCATCAGGATTCTGAGTGTTTTCGATTATTTTGTCGTAATCTTCCTGAGTTGCTTTTTCCTTGCTTTCAAGATAAGTCCAGCCAAGATAATATGCTGCATCTGCCTGACTTGATTTCTTAATTGCTTCGTTTAGTGCAACACCGTCAACAACTTCAGGCAGATTTTTAAGGTCATACATATTAGTGCCTTGTGCAGAAATTGTTTCTTCGTTTAGATTTTCTATTTCGTCATATGACATTAAAACGTCAGTCTCAATCGACCAAAAGGAAGGCGAAGACATTTCACTTGTTACATCCGGAAGGTAATATACCCCCGATGCCAAACAGTTTACCGCTGTGCATAGAATCAGTAATATCGTAATTATACTTATTTTCTTCATAACAAATCACCTGATTAGTTCTTAATTGCTTTATGTACTTCCACGCTAATCCAAAGAACAGCAAACAAAACTGCACTTACTTTATGAATAATGGAAATAGCAGCAATGCCGTGTACATTCATAAGTACAACACCTGTAATTAAAGCAATGGCATAGCACACACGATGTAGTATTTCAAGTGCAGGATTTCTCCAATCTTTTTTTGTTGCAAGAGTATATGCAACAAGAAGCACAAGACCTACAACAGATACGGCTATATGTACTTTCATGCCTGTTGCACGAAGTAAAAACAGTGCAACAACAACGAGTAACATTGGGATTAAAAATAAAATATTCTTTTTCATAAAAATTTTCTCCTTTAAAATTATATAATCATTTAATTATTTACTTGATAAATACATAGCATCATCTTCGGTAATAAGTGAAAGCATATTATTTTCGTCAACATATAAATCTGCCTTTTTGATTTGAATTGCAGTTTCCAAACCCTTACCCTTTTCTACATGTGCCATAACTAAACTTGCATTACCCTTTTTAATGCCTTTTGCTGTTACTTGCATTAAGCCAACAGGGTAAAGTTCTGAATAAATTTTTTCAGGTGGATAGTCGGTAGCCTTTTCTGTAATTTCAAGCTTATCTTTTGTATAGTCAATAACCTTCCATTCGTATCCGTTGTCATATTCGCGTTCAAATAATTGTTCTGCTTTGTAGTTATTTCTTGAATCGATATAGAAAAGTCCGGTATCAAAAGGAATCTCAACGCTTATTACACCAAGTGCATAAGGCGCAAGTTCACCCTGATTGAAATAAAGCACCATCGAATTGTGTGTGATGTAGAACTGAACATATCCAAGATATTCATTCACATAATCATAAGTATATATATCAGCTGATTCAGGTGCTATCTCCTTTAACTTATCAACAAATAAATTTGTTACAAACTTAACCAAAGAAACATCCAGCTGATCTTCTATGAGTAATTCTGAAACAGAAAGTTCCACATCAGAGTTTGTGTGATATGTTCTTGACTCCATTGTTTTTGTAGGATGAGCGCCGCCCACATTTACATATTTGTGGCTAACAAACGAAAGGTATCCCCAAATACTGTAAGTTTGTTCGTAAGTAAGTTCATAAACAAAAGGTACAAAAGCATCGCCCATTTGTTTTCGCAAAGCAAGTGCATCTTCCTTCTTTTCTCTTGCTTCTTCCAAAAGCCTATCAACATCCCACTTATAATCTTCGTTGATTGTATCGAATGTTGAACTTTCATTGGGATTTTCTATGGCAGGACAATATGCAACCACTTCAATTAGCACATTCCCCTCATCGTCGGTTATGGTTTCTTCAAATTTTTGGGCATGTATGGTATATGCTGATGCAGGTGAACAAATATATACATTTTTTGTATCTCCTGCCCAATCCACATCGCACTCAAACGCCTCTGATATTGCTCTGAGTGGCACTAATGTTCTACCGTCTTTTATTTTTGCAGGTACATCAAGGTCTATTTCCTTGCCATTAAAATACATCTTGTTTTCGCCTATGGTAAGCACCAAGCTATCATCTGCTCTTCGTGCGGAAACAATCTGTTTTCCATTTTCTTCGGAACAATAAACTGCACAGCCCATGGTTTCAAAAATAGTTCTGAACGGAACCAGAGTTCTGCCATTTTCAATAATAGGCTCCACATCAAAAGTCAGCAAATCGTTGTTGTAAATAACATCCAGTTTATCTTTATTTTTTTCATTAAATGCCAAAAGACGTTTGCCTACATTTTCTTCAAGATTTCTGAAAAAGAACTGATAATCATAAAGATGATATATACCATCATCAAAAAGTTTTCCGGGGTAATCTTCAGGCTTTACATCTGTAACCTTAAGCGTTCCTCTTTCTTCATCTATGTAAGCACCGGTAAGATTTGGAATTTCTTCCTTGATGTTTCCTGAATAATCGGTAAAACAAGCACCTTTATTAAGAGACTTATCGGCAACTTCGGATGTTGTTTTCCAGTTAAGCGGATTTATAGAGTATGTTTTTTCATTTTCACCAACTATTAATGAAGAAGCAATATCCTTATCTTCACTATTGAATGTAACAATCACACCTGTATCTGTTTCTCCTTCGGCAGGCATAAGATGCGGATATTCTTTAACCTCATCTTCGGTAAGTTTCCAACCAATAGGGTATGCAGCAACAAGTCTTCTCTGATACTGTGGTTCATCAAACAAATCTTTCATCAAACGGATTATCATATCCGCACCCTGTGAAAATCCTGCAAGTATCAACGGTCTTGTGGCGTCTGTCTGATCAGCAAAGTAAAGAAATGCTTTTTTAACATCTTCGTATGCCGCACTAAGATATTTTTCCTGTTCTTCTTGGCTTAAGCTGTAAACAGGGAATGTTGCCTGTCTGTAATAAGGTGCGTAAACTCGGGTGGCATCGTCATAAATGCCAAGTTCCATATTTGTTGCACCGTCAAAGCTTTCACGGTATTTTTCATCTGTTATGTAAGCATTATAATTTCCTTCTTTGCCCATATCAACTGTTGGACATACAAAGAAAAGATCTGCAGGTTTGTCATCCCCATTATTCCAGCGTGACCAGAAATACATATTGGAATAGTCAACAAATTCATCAAAAGGTGAATATTCCATAACAACTTCTTCCGCAAATGCTGTAAATGATGACAAGCAAAGCACAACTGCGATAAATAAGCTTAAAAATCTTTTGGTTTTCATTTGAATACCTCCTAAATAATCTTGTTACCTTGTATATATTTTTCTTTGATACCGCCACACAAATCAAGCGACAGATAAATACTGCGCTCTAACCTTTGTCTTAAACTAAGATTAAGGGGATGAGCAAGAATACTGTCATCAAGTATGAGTGCATCAAATTCGTAGCCTTCTTCAAAGCTTCCTACTTTTCCAAAGAACTCACCGCCGCCTTTTGTAGCCATATAAAAGGCTTCTTCAAAGGTAACAGCACTTGCATATTCATCAACATATCTTAAATACATTTTTGAAACGCCTATGGCATCTGTGATTGCACGGAA
>JAGBSO010000042.1 GCA_017631795.1 Clostridia bacterium
GTTGCCGTTTTTTGTGATAGTGAGTTTTGGCACGGGTATGACTGGGAACACAAAAAAGAAGAAATTAAATCTCGCAGAGATTTTTGGATCCCAAAAATCGAACGTAATATGCAACGAGATATTGAAGTTACCGAAAAACTTACAGCTGACGGTTGGACTGTTCTCAGATTTTGGGGCAGAGATATTAAAAAGAACCCCGGCAGATGTGCGGATGTGATAGAAAAGGCGGTTAAAGGAAAAATGCCAATGTATAAATCAATAGACTTATTTGCCGGTATCGGCGGAATACGCTTAGGTTTTGACAGAGCCTTCGGCAAGAATATAGAAACTGTTTTTGTGAGTGAGTGGGATGAAAATGCTCAAAAGACTTACAAAGCTAATTTTACCGATGATTTTGAAATTGCCGGTGATATAACAAAAATTGAGGAAAAAGATATACCGTCTTTTGATATTTGTCTTGCAGGCTTCCCTTGTCAGGCGTTCAGCCTTGCAGGTCAGCGCAAAGGCTTTGAAGATAATTACAAAGGATTGTGCAGAGGTACATTGTTTATGGATGTAGCTCGCATTTGTGAACATCATAAACCTAAAGTTATCTTCTGTGAAAATGTTAAAGGTCTTGTAATTCATGACAAAGGCAGAACATTTAAAGTTATAACAAAAACTTTTCAGGATTTAGGGTATACGGTTTACAGCCAAGTATTAAACAGTAAAAACTTCGGTGTTCCGCAGAACCGAGAAAGAATATATCTTGTAGCTTTCAGAAACGATATAGCTCCCGATAATTTTATGTTCCCTGTAACAACCGACGATACAAAGAGAATTAAAGATATTATTGAAGAAGAAGCCGTTCCTGCAAAGTATTATCTCAGTGAAACATATCTTCAGACTCTGAAAAATCACAAAGCACGTCATGCTGCAAAAGGAAACGGTTTCGGTTATGAAATCAGAGCTTGGGATGATATTGCCGGTGCGATTGTTTGCGGTGGTATGGGCAGAGAAAGAAATCTCGTTGTTGACGAACGTCAGAAAGACCTTACTCCTACAACACATATAAAAGGTGAAATCAACAAAGAAGGTGTTCGTAAAATGACACCGAGAGAGTGGGCTCGTTTGCAGGGATTCCCTGACTCATTCAAGCTTCCTCTTGCAGATGTTCATCTTTATAAGCAATTCGGAAATAGCGTTACTGTAAATGTTATTGAAGCAATAGCCGAAAAAATCAAGGAGGTGCTTGATAATGCCTAAATTGTCAGGAAATAAAGGCGAATGGAGCGAAATTTATGTCCTTTTCAGATTGCTTGAAATAGGAAAATTATATGCCGCAGACGCTGACCTCAATAAAATTGAAGGCGTGTTTTATAACATTTTGAATATTATAAGAACAGAGAATATCGGTGATTTGTCTTTCAGAATTGATAATGCCGAAAATAAAATCAGTATCATCAAAACAGACTCAGAAGAAATACTTCTGACGGTAGATAAAACCGAATTTAAAGCTGCTGCCGATAAGTTGTATCAGGAAATAGTAAACGCAGAGACTTCTACTTTTGTATTAGAAGATACGGAAGCATTTTTAGATAAGATTTTTATTAACACATTAAAAGCAAAGTCAACAGATAAGGCTGATATCAGAATGAAAATTCACGATATCAATTCAGGAATTGAATCCGTACAGGGATTCAGCATTAAATCAAGATTAGGCGGAGCTTCAACACTTATCAATGCCGGCAAAACAACAAATTTCTTATATGAAGTTATTGGAAACATTGATGACAGTGTAGCGGAAACATTTAACACTTGCTCTAAAAAATTCAAAGACAGATTTAATTATTTGCAGACTCAAAACTGCAGTCTGAAATTCATAAAAGCAGACCACGGTGTTTTCGAAAGCAATCTCTTACTTCTTGACGGAAGCTTGCCGGAGATATGTGCATACATGCTGGTTGATTATTATTCAAGCGGCATTAACAAAGTTGCGGTTTCTCTTGCTAATGTTTCAGAAAAGAATCCGCTTAACTTTAATCTTGTAAACGGACAGCCATTCTATGAATACAAATTCAAGAAACTGCTTACGGAATGTGCGCTCGGTATGTTGCCCTCAACTCCGTGGAACGGAAAAGCAGATGCTACGGGCGGATACATTATCGTAAGAGAAGACGGTGAGGTTTTGTGTTATCACCTGTTTAATCGTAACGAATTTGAAGATTATCTTGTAAGCAACACAAAGTTTGAAACTGCAAGTACAAGCCGTCATCAGTTCGGTGACATTTACAAAGAAAACGGCAAGTATTACATCAAGCTTAATTTACAAGTCAGATTTATTAAGTAATCGGTTATGTTAAAAGTCGGAAGTTTATTTGCAGGCATCGGCGGTATTGATTTAGCCTTTGAACAGGCAGGTTTTGAAATTGCGTGGGCTAATGAGATTGATGCTGCCGCTTGCAAAACATACAGACACAATTTCCCGAAAACAAAACTTGTTGAGGGCGATATAAGAAATCTTGATGCGAAAGCTCTCGAAAAAGTCGATGTGTTAACTGCAGGTTTCCCGTGTCAGTCATTTTCGGTATGCGGCAACCAAAAAGGATTCAAGGATTCAAGAGGTAATCTTTTCTTTGAGATAATGCGAATAGCAGATGAACTGCAACCGCAAATTGTTTTCTTGGAAAATGTTGCAAATCTTACCGAACATGATAACGGAAAGACATTTAATGTAATTCACAATGAGCTCGCAAACAGAGATTATTTCATAAGATATCTTATTGCGGATGCTTGTGATTACGGTGTTCCGCAACACAGAACAAGGACATATATCGTTGCTTTTAAGTCGAAGGCGGCTTGTGATAAGTTTAAGTTCCCTGAAAAATGTGAGCTTACGAAGCACATATTTAATGTTATTGATAAGACAGTAAAAGCTGATGATTCACATTATCTTTCACCCGACTCATATCAATACAAAAAATTGCTACCCGCAATAACAGACGAAGAGCAAATATATCGTTTTTCAGATTACGGTATTCAGAAGAGTAAAGACGGAATATGTTTTACGCTTAAAGCCAATATGGGCACCTGGAGAGACAGAGTTCCGTTTATAAAAGATAATTACGGAATAAGGAAGATCACACCGCAGGAGTGTCTTGCACTGATGGGGTTCCCGAAAGAATATTCTTTCCCCGATACCGTGCCGCAAAAAGAGCAGTATAAACAGTGTGGGAATAGTGTGGTAGTGTCAGTGATTAGAATGATTGTTGAAGATATTTACAAAGTAATATGAAAGTATAAAATTAAAGGATTTTGTTAAATGAGAATTATTGATTTGTTCTCCGGTGCTGGAGGTTTGACTTTTGGTTTTTATTATAGAATAAAAGGAACTCGTTTCGTTAGAAACAGAAAAAACTCATTTGTTTTTGCAAATGAGTTTGATTCTCATGCCGCAAAAGCCTTTTCTGCTAATTACCCTGACATAAAGATGTTAAATCAGGACATAAAAACATTGGATGCTGATAGAATCACAGAATTAATAGGAAAAGAACCTGTCGATCTTATTATTGGAGGTCCACCATGTCAGTCGTTTAGTACCGTAGGTCAAAGAGTATACGATGATAAGGCAATGATGTATGAACAATATCTCAGAATCCTTAGTATAGTTCGTCCTAAAATGTTCCTTTTTGAAAATGTAAAGGGTATTCTTTCTATGAGAGAAACTTTTTATAAAACTGACAAAGAGGGAAACATTATTTATAAAAAAACCAAAAATGCAGAAACTGGCCGAGAAAGAAAAAAACCAATTGTAGATCATTATGGGGAATACATAATTGAAATCATTAAAGAAAAATTCAGCAAAATTGATAATGAATTAGGCTATACAATATTTACTGAAATTCTTAATGCTGTTGATTTTGGAGTTCCTGAAAATAGGGAACGTGTTTTTATCGTTGGTATTCGCAATGATTTAGAAATAACTTGGAAGTATCCAGAACCATTAACAACAGATAAAATAAGTATAAAAGATGCTATTTCTGATTTGCCATCAGTTGGTGAGGGTGAAGAAATAACTGAATATGATCAAAATCCTAACAACGATTATCAAAGATTAATGAGAAGTAATAGTCAAAAAATTACTTGCCATTTTTGTGGAACATACGGTGATAAAATTAGAACAGTAATTAAAAATGTTAAGCAAGGGCAAGGTAAAGATGATTTTAACAAACTTATTGAAAAAGGAATTGTTGATAAGAAGTATAAGCTTACATCGGGTTTTTCAAATACATATGGAAGATTGATAGAAAATCAACCTTGCACTACTATTACAAATAACATGACTACTCCTTCTGGATTGCGTTGCATTCATTATGAACAAAACAGAGCGTTAACACCACGTGAAGGAGCACGTATACAATCATTTCCTGATTGGTTTATATTTGATGGTGAAAAAGCCAATATCACTACTCAAATAGGTAATGCCGTACCACCGCTTTTAGCAATAAGAATAGCCCAACAGATTGAAAAAGTATTAGATGGAGTTGAAAACTATGGAAGAAAGCATCAATAAAATTGATTTTACCTTTGGATGGTTAGCGTTGAAATTATTGGGAAAAAGTTTATATTCAAATGCATGGAGTGCCATTTCTGAACTTGTTGCAAATGGTTTTGATGCTAATGCCAAAAATGTTTATGTATATATCAATAATATTGATAAAGCAAACTCCACTATTGAATTGTTTGACGACGGTGATGGTATGGATGAAGCAGGAATGCAAACTTATGTCCGAGTCGGTTTCAATAAACGTGAAGGAAAAACTAGCAAATCAGATGATTATCTACCTATGGGTAGAAAAGGTATAGGAAAACTTGCAGCGTTATATTTATCAGAAAACTATTATTTGCTTTCTAAAACTAATCATAGTGATTTGAAATGGCAAATGATGTATAGAGAAAATGCAGATGATGAACAGGAACATCCTTTTTTAAGCCAAACTAACGAAGAAATAAAAATCATATGTGATGACCAATGGAATAAGTGCAAAACGGGTACAATGATTCGCATGAATAATGTTAACTTATGCGGGTTAGGCGATGTTGCTGTTGATGCCTTATCAAGAAAGCTGTCAAACTTTTTCGCTCTAGATTCTATGAATGAACGCCAAATTCATTTGTGCGTCGTAAGTAGATATACAGATCCTATTAAGTTTGAATCCGTAAAAAAAGAAATAGCTTTCAATAACATGGCTTTTTTAGACTATAAAAAAGATAGCGTATCGTTATTAAAACAGACTATAGAGAATTGTGCAAAAAATGTTATAGAATTTCCCTACTCAAAATTAAATGGAAATCAAACTTATAAACATTCTGTAGAAATAGAAGATTTCAATTCTATTGAAAATATTAATATTACCGGTAAAATCAAGTGTATCAACCTTGAGGGAAATGAGGTAGAAAAAGAATACAAACTTACAGGTTGGGTAGGTTTGCATAGTACAATCGAAGAAAAATTGGCAGAAAAGAATGATCCTTTGTTTACTAGAAACAAATTCTATAATCCCATACAACTTAGACTGTATGTAAGAAACAAACTCGCAATGGAAAACTTTCTTACTGTAATTAACAACACTCAAGCTTTTGTTAATTACATCGAGGGAGAGATTCATTTTGATGTTTTAGATGAGGACGATTTGCCCGATATTGCAACATCCAATCGTCAAGGATTAGATGAGCACGACAACAGAGTCCAAAAATTAGTAGAGATTGTAAAGAAAATTGTTAATAACCTTATTAGCAAAAGGACAGATTTAGCCAATAAGATAAAAAAAGAGCAAGAAGAATTGCTTAGAAAACAAGAAGATAATGCAAAAAAGCAATTTGTTAAAGAGATTGAAACTGAGGTCGATAGTTTTTCAAATCTTTCCAACGATCAAAAAGACACATTGACCACACTTGTCTCTAACAAAATCAAAGGAGATGTTACTCCTAAGAGTGATTATATAGTTTTTATTTCACATTCTAGTGAAGATAAAATTATTACAAACTTTATTTATCACTTGTTAAAAGCAAAGGGAGCTAACGATAAAGAGTTTTTCTACACTTCACGTGAAGACAACGTAGAACAATATAATGATGTAAACTCTCTAGCCACTCAAATAAAAAACAATATTTTAAAAGATAATGTTCTTTTACTATATTTAACGAGTTCAGCATATAAAGCAAGTGAATTTTGTATGTTTGAAGGAGGAGCAGGTTGGGCAACACGTAGTGTTGGTGAATATATATCTTTGGCACTCACATATCCTGAAATGCCTCAATTTATAACAAACGGAAAGTTAGAATTTACTTTTGAGAACAATCGCAGTCTACCGTTAGATAGAAAAACATATCTCTTTTTGATAAAGATGTTTAATAGAATAATTGAACACTTAAATGCAGGCAGACGTGCGAACGGTGAAGAAGAAATGCAGCTATTTGCTGAACCCAACATACCCACAGATATCGAATTAAATCGTACTGGTGAAGATATTACTAAGTATATGGATAATGATATTCTTGAGCATTGGGGATTTTACATTGCTAATAATGTGGCTGATTATATGAATAAACGTTATCCCAAAAAGACTGTTGAAGAATTGCAACTAGAAATCTCTAAGCTGCAAAAAGAAATTGAGATTTTAAATTCTTAACATAAAAGGAAAATGCTTATGATAAAACAACTAACCCACGACCCGATTTTCCTCAGCCTGAAATCGGAAGTCGCAACAAAAGAAGATTTACAAGTTGCTGAAGACTTGTTTGACACTCTTGTTGCTCATAAAGACGGCTGTGTTGGTATGGCTGCTAATATGATTGGTGAGCGAAAACGCATTATTGCCTTTGATAATGAAGGTACATATATGGTTATGTTTAACCCTAAGATTGTCAAAAAATCAGAGCCATACGAAACTGAAGAAGGTTGCCTTTCTCTGCTTGGCGGTCCTCGTAAGTGCAAGCGTTATAAGACTATAAAAGTCCAGTGGCAGACAGCTGAATTTCAGACCCGCATCAAGACTTTCACAGGCTTTCCTGCACAGATAATTCAGCACGAAATTGCCCATTGTGACGGAGTTTTAATATAAAAATTAAGAGGAAAAAATATGGACGAAAAAGGATTTAGATGTTGGCTTCAGCAAGAAGGATACAATAACGGTACAATTAATTCCAGGGTGAGTAATTGTATTCGTGTATGTGATGCTGAAGGAGATTTGGATGAACATTATTTTGTTGATAAATGCAATTCATTGTTAGAAAAATTGACATACACTGTTGCTAATCAGCGCAATAGCGATAAACCAAAACATTGTATTCCTATAAAAGGTAATATGTTTAATGGCACAGCTACATTAAAACAAGCTGTTAATTTATATATAAAATTTTTAATGGATACAAAGTTTACCCAAACTGAAATAATGGCTAACAAAAAAACTATTGAAAAAGAAGTTGTTAAAAAAATTGTCACCACATCTCCAAAAACTTTAGATTCATATGCCCAATTTCTTGAATATTTTGATATTGACAAAAAATTGTTTTATGACTTTGGAATTGATAATACCATTTATGCATCACCAGAGTATGCTTATGAACAATGGAAAAAGCTAAAAAACCAGCTTTTAGAAAACAAACCGCTAACCATCAGAGGCTACGGAAGACAAGGAAAACATACAGAATTGTATTTTAAGTTATATTCTTATTTGTTTGATAACAGCAACATAAATGAGGATAAAACCAACAATGCTGTTCCGCGTAAAAATATACAATCCGCTACAGGTCACAGAACAAACATTACACTTTTCAACTATCAGTGTTCTCATATTTTTGGACATACTAAGAACCCTCTGTTATTTGAAGCAGTTTGGAATATATGCTTTACTCCCAAACTATTTGACCCATTAACCGGGCATGAAGCTAAGGGGCCTTGGCCTGAAGAGTACCAACGCATATTTATTGACAAATCCCAGCAGCGTTTTGAAAAATGTATACTTGATTATAATGAATTTGTGAAAACAAAAAACATCTTAGAAAGAATTCCGAGATTCGTGGAAACTTTAGTCGGCGAGTATGACAGCATTCTTCTTGGAAAGTTTCAAGAAGACGCACTTGCCGAATGGCAAGAAATACGTATCTGATTTTTCAATATTCTGAAAGCTTGTTTAAAACCCAATATTTATAAATTGATTATATGTTTATTTAACCTCTCCGCCATTTCCTTAAACTGTGCCGCACCACCAAAATTGTGTGTTACATAGGTAACAACCACATCCGACTGTTGTATCATCCATTTATTCCGCCAGGAGATTGCGAAGCGTTTTGGGACGGTTTCAAGGCCTTCGGGGTAGATTGTGTTTGATAAGTTGTCGTACTTATTCTTCTCTGTTGGGAGATAGGCTAAAACAACGCTGTAGGTTATGGAGTAGGTGTGAGACAGGTCTTCAAGCTGGCGACGAACCATAGTGTCAAAATTGCCGTTGTTGCCTACATAAAACACAGTTACATTTTTATTTTCAATTAAATTTATCAGAGTCGACCTCAGGGTCGGCTCTATTTCTTTTGGTGTGTCCTTGTGACCAAAGAAGGCACAAACCATAAAATACCACCTCTTATATGGGATATATCGTAATTATAGCACACAAAATACAACTATGCGATATATCCCACACGATTTATCGTAGATTTTATTAAACTTAAATCAGCGATATATCGTAAAGGTGGTATGGACATGACTGTTAAACAAGCGGTTGAAAAGAGAATCATTGAACTCTGTAATGAAAGAAATATTGCAATAAATGCACTCGCAAACCTTTCAGGTGTTGCACCTTCAACTTTTTACAGTATGCTTAATGAAAAGAGTCAGAACCCCGGTGTTGCATCAATCAAGAAATTATGCGACGGTCTTGAAATTAGTATCAGAGAATTCTTTGACAGTGATTTATTTGATGATTTGGAACAAGAAATAAAGTGATTTATAAATAATCTATTTTAATATAGTTGCTATTTTACAAGATGGTATGAGAAACTTATAAGCAATAACACATGGTTATACTAAAGGTGGTGTTTTAGTGGATATTCGGGATGTTGAAAAAATAATAGACGAAGCTCACAAAGGGCTTGATTTTTTCAAAACAAATAGAATGCAAGCAGTGTATTCTATATTATCGGTCTTTGAATATACGTGCAGTTCAATCATGATGGCAAGCGTCCTAAATCCGTTTGCATTAAAAAACATTACGGATTTAATGGATGCATTGAATATGGCATTAACATGGATAAATAAACTATGCCCTATTTCTAACGATAGTGCTATCCAACTGGAAATATCAGAGGAATGCAATCAACAGTGTAGTGACCTTTTGAACAATTACGCATACCCTTACTCTGTAATTTGTAGCGGATATATAGCATACTCTAGAAAACGTTTCAGTGCAAATGTTATTGATAATTGTGTCACCTTTAATCTGTCTGATAACCAAAATGATTCAACATGGAATGATATTCTTAGAGAAGCTACAAACAATGATTTAGGTAATTTGTCTGCTCTTGTTAATCCTTACGAGTTGTTGAGAGCAAGTGGCGAGATAAAAAAACATTCTACTATAGAAAACAGAATGTTGTGTTACGATCTGTCCGTCGATGTATTTGATACATTTGAAAAGATGGCGCGTGCTCAGTGGGAAGCCACAAAGACCTTGCCAGAAAACTGGAAATTTGAGAAATTTTCTTTGGCCGAATATAAAGAGTTTTGGATTGCTTTAACTTCGTTGTGCTATGTGCATCTTTGCAGCTGTTTTTGCATTGAAGATCAGTTACTCAAATTGAAAAACAGTACTATAGTACAAAGCAAACAACATATTGTTGATTTCATCAAATTACGGACTGAACTTGATGAAAGAAAGATACTGACGCTTATTGACTACATTACCTATGAACCACAAAAGACAAATGTTGATATCATGTACCAACCTATAATTGCGTTGAACGATAGCACTATAATCATTACCCCTACTCTATTTATGGGTTCTCGTCCTGAACGGAATTTACTGTCAGTAGTAAGCACAAGAGGAGACAAGGAATACTTCAACGAAGTTAATGATTTGGAAGGTTTGATGGTTTCAGAGTTGGAATCCTATGTAAAATCAGAATATATAGCAAAACATAAACATTTGCGTGATGATTTGCCAGATCTCGATTTTGCAGTTTTAGATGAAGAGACTAACTCAGCTTTAATTTGTGAAACAAAGTGGTTTGCACCTGCTGACTCTTCAAAAGAGGTATATGCCAAGGAAGATGAAATAAATCATGGTTGTCAGCAAGTTGAAAATATCATGGCATATGCTATGTCTGACAAAAAACATTTCTTCAAGCAAGTGTTCGGTATTGAAAGCGGAGAGAGTATTGATCTGTTTTGGTGTGTTGTTGCCAAACATAATATTCGCACACAGAATAAAATCGTCCCTGTAATAGATTTGAAGCGAATTGAAGTACTTCTTTCTTCCAATTCACTTAACACCGTTTTTCACTGCATCCGGAATCATGAATACGAGATCAAGATGCCCGAAGATGTGTCGATTACATATCAAGAAATAAAATACGCTGGATTTAAGTTCAAAATACCTGCACTTTGTTTTGGGGTATAATAGAATAAAGCAGAAAATAGAACTCAATAGTGGCTTAAGCCCTGACCGTTAAAAGTCAAGGGCTTTTCTTATGCATATATTAACTCGTTACATACTATTTCTGAGACTCTTTCTTGGATGCTGTTCATTCGTCGTGCCCATTCGAGTTGATTTTGGGATTTGAGTTGTTCGGTGATGTTTTCGGATTTAATCATTTGGGCAACGAGGGTGTTGAACATCTGCCGGGCTTTGGTGTCGATTTGGGCGCAGTGTTGGTAGAGCTTGCCTTGAGCGAGGAGAGTTGTGAAGAGTACGGGGTTATATTTTTGTAAGTAGTCCTTATACATCACACCCCATTTGCCGAGGCGGACAGTTGATTCTTCAGGCGGGAGTCTGAGGTTGGGTATTTTATAATCTCCGGCTTGGCGATATGTGATTTTGATTTCGTTTTCCATAGTTTTCATCCTTTCTTGTTTTCAATAAAAGTGTCGTATGTGAATCTTGCTCCGAGTCTGAAGCCGGTGGTGAAGCTGTCTGCATTGCAGAGGCTTGAAAATTTGATGCATGTTGCTACATAGTCGGTGAAAAGCTCTCTATCCTTATCAGCGAGGAGTGATGTCAGTTGTTCCTCTTTGTCGGCAAGCTCACTCAGGCTCTTTTTAATCTTTACCGTCAGGTTGGTGGTACACTCCTGCGGCTCGATGTTTCCGTAGTAAAAATCTTCAATAAAGTCAGACATATTATCACTCCTTATCTTTCGGATTTATTGATAATTTTAATGAGTAGCTCGTCAACATCTTCTGTAGGGATACCGTCCGAGAGAAGCATATTTCGGAACTCATTCATACCGTTGATTAAAAGGTTACATTCAAAATCTGTGAGCTTCAGTTTGGTTTTCTTATTAAACATAAAAATACCTCCTTGTATTTGGTAATACCATTTTACAAGGAGGTCTGTGTTTTGTCGAATGTGCGGGTTAGCAATATATCATTGGGTGTTTTTGTTTTGCTTAAATTTAACAGGATTAATAAAATCGTTGTCTGATGATACTTCTGTCTTTTTGATTTCTTCTCTGATTATCTCTTCAATAAGCATGTCTTGTTTTTCGACGTTAGAGAGTTTTGTAACAAGATTTATACAGGATAAATATCTTTGATATTCAGAAAGTGCCTTGTGATATAAATTCATTTGAGAAAGAGATTTTTTATAAACAAGGAGTATTGTGCCAGCAAAGATTTCTACAATTGCTCCTCCTATAGACCCTATAACAGGAATAAGAGAATTTTGTGCAGAAAAAACTGGGAATATAGGACTGATAATAGCAAATATTATAATCGCAATGCCTAAGAAACAAATTGCGATAGCCCAACGGAATGAAGTTGTTGCTTGTTTTTTGCTTATATCATAATAGCCTTTCATTTGTTTCCAATTAAATTTAAGATGTCCTAAAGGCAAATATTCCTCTTCGCCCATAGCATTTGATATTTCTGAATCAATAGCATCGTATGTATTATTGGCGTTTTTATCACTATTGGTAAAGAGTTGTAATACAGAATCTATAATATCAATTGGCAAAAAATCAAAAAAAGGATTTAGGAACTTTTTGTTACTATATTCTCTTTCTAATATTTCTAAAAGAAAATCTGTGGCTTTATCTGTTTTTGTAGGGTTCTTTGCGTTTGACAGTGACATATCTAATTCTTTGTTAAATTCTATTTTTTCTTTTTGTTCTTTTTTTCTCTTGTATTTATCAATTGAAAAGAATACTGAAAAAATAAAACAGAGGACGGTAATAAAAGAAAGAGCGATTAGCATAAATTCTGCGGAAGATTTATAGTAAACACTGTCACCAAAATATAAAACTGATACCGCGCAAAAGATGATTGCTACATATATCAACATCAACAAAAGTATAGCATTAAATTGTTTTCTTGCTTTTTGTTGTTTTTCCTTATATCTTTTTACAGATAATTCGGTAATACTCAAATAGTTAATAAAATCCTCCATATCTATTTGGTGATCAGAGTTAAGCAAAAACTCAATATCAATAGGTACATTGTCAATAACTTTTTTAGATTGTGAATCAGAAAATATCCAGAAAAATCTATATTTTCTGTTTTTATTGGTGCTTTGCAATAATTTAAAGTATTCTAAATTTTCTTTTATATACTTTTTGGTACACACAAAAATTACAACATCAGTTTTTATTTCAAAATTTTTTATACGACGAAAAAAGTTGTTTCCGTCGTTTTTGAAAAGTGGGTATTCGCAAATATCCCAATCGGGTTTTGATTTTGATATTTCACTATTAATGCTTTTAACTATAGAAGAACCATCCGTTGCATATGTTATGGTAATATTCATATTTATCTATCCTTTAACTTTATATTTTGCAATGTTTAGTAAGCAATAAAATTTTTAAACATTATACCATATTATTGCTATTATCTCAACAATTTTCGACACGCATTAAAAACAAAAAAACCAAGGCTATTTCTAACCTTGGTTCTTGTCTTTTTGTCAGAGTTCCACTTTCACGGCGAAGCCGCCTGTGAAGAAATAGTAGGTGTTCGTCTGACTTGTGTTTGGTGGAGATGGCGGTATTCGAAACCGCGTCCGAAAATTCATTCTCTCAGCTTTCTACGAGCGTAGCCGATAAATTAAATCTCTCCCTTTATACGCCTGTCGGCAGGCTTATATCGGGACAGCTCCGTTATGCATGACGGGTTACGGAGACGCTTGCCCGTTCACGTTCACTGCTGATCGACGCCTTATCCCGGTCCGCAGTACTCTCAGGTAAGACGGCAGCTATTAAGCAGCTGCTAAAACAGTTTTATTAGTGTCGTTTATTTTTAATAAACTTGCGATTTTTATAGAGGTACCGCACCTCTGCTCGCTTACCGGGATTCAAAATCCCCGTCGAAATCCTTTCATCCCCTCGTCGTCGTAAACTTCGCATCAATCGTTTCCGTGCGAGCACGAAAAGCTCTTTCGCTTCGTTACTCCTCCTCTCCCCAAAAAGCTTACGCTTTCCGGGGGCCCCGATTGATTATATATCAATTAAACTGTTTACTGATTTCTTAAAGACATGTTGCGTTCGATTTCTCTGTTGGCACTCTTTTTTGCAGCATCTTCACGCTTGTCATAGAGTTTTTTACCTTTACAAAGACCGATAAGCACTTTTGCTTTGCCTTTTGTGAAGTAAACCTGCAGAGGTATTATCGCATAACCCTGTTGTTTTGTCAAGCCGAAAAGTTTTAGTATTTCTTTCTTGTGCATCAGAAGTTTTTTCGGTCTCATGGGGTCACGGTTAAAGATGTTACCGTGGTCATAGGGTGAAATATGCATTCCGTTGACAAAAATTTCACCTTTTACGATATTACACCATGAATCTTTGAGATTTATTTTTCCCTGTCTTACGGATTTGACTTCTGTACCGAAAAGTTCAATTCCTGCTTCATAAGTTTCTTCCACAAAATAGTCATGATAGGCTTTTTTGTTCTGAGAAACGATTTTGTGATCATTTTTTTCCACGTTAACACCTCCGTGAATCAATCATTGTGTGTGTTTTGATGTTTTGTCTTATTTTAACAGATATATCCCGCTCTGTGTAAAATGCAATTTTTACATTACTTCAGGAGCAGACAGTTTCATCATTGTCAGCACGTTATATAATACATCCTTGACGCATTTGCAAAGGAATAATCTTGCTTCCTGAAGATTTTTATCTTCGATATCGCAACGGCATGCATTATAGAATTTATGGAAAAGTGTTGAAAGCTCAAGAGCGTATCTTGTGATTCTTGAAGGATCAAGTGACTTTGCGGCACTTTCGATTTCGCCTGTAAGTGATGAAATGTATCTGATAAGTTCTTTTTCTTCAGATGCTGTGAGAAGCTGTGCGTTTTCTGCGGAGCAACCGTTGAATTCAACACCCTTTTCGCTCATCTTTCTGAAGATGCTGCAGATTCTTGCGTGTGCATACTGACAGTAGTAAACGGGGTTTGAACTTGATTCTTCGATTGCAAGGTCAAGGTCAAAGTCGCAATGAGTGTTTGCCTCTCTCATGTTGAAGAAGAATCTTGCTGCGTCGATGGGTACTTCGTCGAGAAGAGTAACAAGAGTGATTGCCTTGCCTGAACGTTTTGAAAGTTTTACAGTTTCACCTTTTCTTACAAGACGTACCATCTGCATGAGCACAACTTCGATTCTTGAGGGATCAACACCGAGAGCCTGGATAGCACCTTTGAGTCTGGGCACATAACCGTGATGGTCTGCACCGAGAATGTCAATCGCTCTGTCAAAACCTCTTGTAACAAGCTTATTATAATGGTATGCAATATCGGGAACGATATATGTGAAGAAACCATTTGAACGGCGGAGAACAAAGTCCTTATCACAGCCGAACTGCTCAGCCTTGAACCAGAGTGCACCGTCAAGTTCGTATGTGTAGCCCTTTTCTGTAAGCATATCAACAACTTTCTTTGCTTCGCCTGAGTTGTGGAGTGTGCTTTCTCTGAACCATGTGTCGTACTTGATTTTGTATTTGAGAAGGTCTCTTTCAAGTCCCTGAACATTAAGGGGAAGAGCATACTCAACGAGAGCATTTCTTCTCTCTTCTTCAGTAGCATTTATGTATTTGTCGCCGTGAATTTCTGCAAAATTCTTTGCGTGGTCGATGATGTCCTGACCGTGATATGCGTCTTCGGGCATTTCCATGGGATCGCCGAAGTGCTGTTTGTAACGGACATCAAGTGACAGACCGAATTTTTCAATCTGATTACCGCCGTCGTTTACATAGAATTCTCTTTCTGAATGATAACCTGCCCATGAGAGAATTTCTGCAAGGCAGTCACCCATAGCACCGCCACGGGCGTTACCGATGTGCATGGGGCCTGTGGGGTTTGCTGAAACGAACTCAACAAGAGCGGATTTGCCCTTGCCGTATTCTGAATGACCGTACATTTCGCCTTTGTTTTCAACATCAAAGAGAATGTCTGCATAGTAAGCTGAACCGAGAGTGAAGTTGATGAAACCTGCACCTGCAGCTTCGATTTTGTTGAAATATGTACCTTCAAGCTCTGCATTTTCGCAAAGAGCAGCAGCAATTTTCATGGGAGCTGTTCTGAAAACTCTTGCTGAAACCATAGCTGCGTTTGTGGAGTAGTCACCGTGTGTTCTGTCTGCGGGAACTTCCACTTTGAATTCGGGAGCTTCGCCTTCGGGAAGCTGACCGTTTTCAATTGCCTTTGCCATTGCTTTTTTTATGATGTCATAAATCTGATTTTCTGCTTTTTTTACAATATAACTCATTATTTATCCGTCCTTGATTTATTCCAGTGTTATGATTAACTCGTTTTCACTTGCAACACCGCCGTAGAAGTCAATGGTGTATCTGAGTTCGAGTGTTCCTTTACCGTCTGTGATGTCTGATGCAACTTTCTGAGCTGAAATGCCGATGAGCATTGAGCCGAAAGGTGACTGATACTGACAGTTGTGGCGTTTGCCCATTTCGATGGTCATTTCCGTGTTGAATGCACCTGTGCGGAGCATTGAAGCGCAAGTTCCTTTGACGTCGATGATTGTGTGACAGCCTTTGAGTTCATCATACTGTTCATCATATTCGATTCTGTATCCGTCAAGATATGCTTCCCATGTGCCGCGGGTAGTCATTTCATAAGATTCCTTGCTGCCGTCCACGGTGTGGGAATCTTTTATTGTCAGAAGAATGTCTTTTTTCATTTTTATCTTTCCAATGCTAATTTTATAAGTCTGTCAACAAGCTCATCGTAGGGGATTCCGTAAGCACCGAAGAGTTTTGAGTACATGCTGATTGATGTGAATCCGGGAAGAGTGTTGATTTCGTTGAGAAGAACAGCACCGTCTGAATGTCTTACAAAGAAGTCGACTCTTGAAAGACCTGTGCAGCCGAGAGCTTTGTATGATCTGATTGCCTGAGCTCTGATTTCTTCGCTGAGTTCTTCACTCATTTCTGCAGGGATGCAGAGTTTTGAAGCAGCATCGATGTATTTTGCTTCGTAGTCATAGAATTCGTTTGCGGGAAGAATTTCACCGATAACTGATGCGATGGGGTTTTCGTTGCCGAGAACAGCACATTCAACCTCTCTGCCTTCGATGTTTTCTTCTGCAACGACTTTGTCGTCTTCTGCAAAAGCAACTTCCATTGCCTTGTAGATTTCTTCTTTTGTCTTTGCCTTTGAAATGCCGACAGATGAACCTGCATTTGCGGGTTTGATGAATACGGGCAGACCGAGATAATTCACACAGTCATCTGCAAATTTTTCTTTGTCTTCGGCATAATCCCATTTTGAAACTGCAAGCCATTTTGCCTGTGCGATCTTTGCGTTGTCTGCAGTCATGTTTGTGACAGCTTTGTCCATGCACATTGCACTTGCGAGTGTTCTGCAACCCACATAGGGAAGTCCTGCAAGTTCAAGAAGCCCCTGAACAGTACCGTCTTCACCGTTTTTGCCGTGAAGAACGGGGAAAACAACATCGATTGAGATTTTTTCCAAGCCTTCTGATCTGAATACATTTATGCACTTTTCGCCGAAGTCAGTTGAAATCGCTGCGGGTGTGCATTTTCCCCCAAGCCATCTGTTGTCGGGGATGAGATCGATGTCATCTTCAAAAAGGAACCATTTTCCTTCTTTTGTGATACCCATGAGTACGGGATTGTATTTATCTTTCGGCATATTTGTGATAACAGCATGTGCACTGCGGAGTGAAACTTCATATTCACTTGATTTACCGCCGAAAAGAACAAGAATATTTTTCATAATTATTTCTCCAAAATTTATTTAATGTTAAAGTATATGAAAACACATATAAATTCATTATACAATTATAAATATAATGCACCTTAATGTCAAGAGTTTTACTTTGTGAAAATGTTTACAAAAATACAAACATAGCAATATGTACAATTTTGCAAATTTGCAAAAATTCATCTTGACAATAGACAGTTGATTAAATATAATAAAATATGTATCAGTGTAATTATCCGTTATTATGCCTACGGGCATAATTCTCAAGGAAAACACTCAGGCTAAAAGGAAACAGAGTTTTCCGAAGTCCGGGCAGAAAGTCAGGTCAGGGGCTTTCCGGGCAGAGAAAAACAGCTGTTTACCGAAGCCGTTACGAAAAAATCCTTTCAAAATCAAAGGAGGAAATTTTATGTTTAACAATGTTAAAGCAAAGAAAAGACTTACTCAGGTTCTTATTGCATTTGTTATCATCTGCATGTCAGTAACCGGTAGCTTCCTTCTGCTTGAAGATTCAATTGACGCTGTTCATGCTGAAGACAGAACAGTCAGCACACAGGGTCAGTGGAACAATGTCATGTCAGAAGCTGCAAGCGGTGGTACATGGAACGTTACTCTTGGCGGTAATATCAATCTTACAAGTGTAACAGGCGGTAAGCTCAGTGCTGTCCCCGCAGGTGCAACAGTCAACCTTGATCTTGCTGGTTACAGCATTACATGGGACTATGCTCAGACCAGTGGTGACTGGAACGGCAACCTTATGGCTACCAGCTACACATCAGGTACATATGCAAGCGGTGAATACTGGGGTTTCATTACAAATAACGGTACTCTTAATATCCGTGGTACAGGTACTATCAGAAATAAGAAGATCCATATCACAAGACAGAAATCAGACAAGGATAATGCTGTACAGAGACTTGCTACAATCGTAAACAACGGTACTCTTTCTGTTGTTGATACTGTTACAATTGAAGCATATCTTACTTCTGTTCATAACTCAGAAACATCATGGTCAACTGCATCATACAGTGACAACTATCTTTACAACTTCGGTATTTACAGTAACGGCGGTACTGTAAACTCAGCTGCAAAGATCAGAGTCGGTGGTCTTGCAGGTACATCTCAGACAGGTACATCAGGCCGTGCATACAACCATTGTTACGGTATTTACGGTAACAACAGTGCTGCTGTCAATGTTACAGGCGGTACTATTTATGTTGACTCTTTCTCCGGCGGTTTCATGGAAACAGGTTCAGGTGAAAAGGCTCATATCTATGCATCTTCTGTCGGTGTTTTCGGTAACAGCGCAAAGATTACAGGTAACACAACAATCAATGTTCTTGCAAAGAACTGGGAATATCAGGATCAGAACTCAAACACATGGAAGAGCGGTATTGACCACCTTCTTTCAGTCGGTGTCATGTACGTAGGTTCAAACTATCCCGTAATCGGTCCCTCTGTTGACGTTGTTGCTTCATTCGAGCATATCGGTGATAACGAAACACAGGTTTATGTTCCCGGTCACAGCGGTTTGTCATGGTCAGGCGTTTATTCTGACGGTGGTGCAGGTAACATCAGCCACGTTGCTGCCCCCATCGGCGGTATTGCAAGCAACCCCGTAAACAACATTGGTGCTCATACAAGTGAAACAGACTACGGTGCTGCTTTCTTCGGTAACTCATCTCCCTATGAAAGTGTCAAAGACAGACCTCAGTATATGACAACACAGTCATACAATTCAAATAAAAAGACAACAATTTCCGGTCCCAGAGTCGACAACGGTTCAAACGACAGCACACGTATGACTGCTGCTATCGTTAACGGTGCTCCCGGTAACACAGGCAGCGGCGGACTTACAAATGCAGACTCAGGTAACCCCGGTGACAAGAGCCCCGCAGCATCAGGCTTCAAGAAGGGTTCACAGTATCTTGTTGTTTACCGTTTCTATAAAGATGTAAATAATATCGAATCTGTATCATTCAGAGCTGACACATCAAAGCTCAAGAATGAAGCAAGCATCACTGTAGGTGCAACTACAAATGCAACAAACGGTATTATGCCTGACGGTGATACAAAGATTCAGTATGTCAGTGGTGGCGAAACAATCAATTCAAACTTCTATGAATTCAAGGGTGCATACTACGAAACTGTAGAATCTGCAAACTCAGGTCTTGTAAACAGATTGAATGATGTTGCAAACGGTAGTGCAAAAACACCTTCCTTGTGGGCAGGCTCAAAGGGTATTCTTCCCAATGACGGTGTTACAGTTTCAAACGACAAGGATAATGCTATCATTATTTACCTTGACTATCAGAAGCTTGACCCTGCAACAGTTGATGTTGTTGCAGCAGATAAGGGCACAGGTATCACAGCAGGTACAGATACAACATCTTTCACAGTACCTTATACAGGTGCACAGATTATCCCCGGCACAGACTTTGATATCGGTATCATCGATACAACAAATGAGAAGGTTGTAACAGAAGATTACAACTACAAGAGAGAATCCAACTCATCAAAAATCAATGTTGAATACGAATATACTTCAGATAACGCAACATGGAATGCAGGTCTTCCCAAGGATGTCGGTACATATACCATCAGAGTAAAGGTTGGCGGCGATGATGTTACATATAACCGTGCAGCTGCAACTGTAAATCTTACAGCTACCATTACTCCCGCAACTGTAACAATTTCAGGTCCTAACTCAAAATCTGTTGTTTACGGTTCAACATATGCAGAAATTTTTGATTTCAGTGCATATACAGCGAAAAACAAGAGCGGTGCTACAGTAAACGGTACATGGTCTCTTGAAGGTGCTGTTTCCACAGCAGTTCCTGATGTAGGCAACTATACAAATCTTAAGATTGTATGGAGACCCACTTCAGCAGACGGCAGAAACTACGGCACAGCAGAATATCCCGTAACTCTTGCAGTTACTCAGAGAGCTGTTACAGTCAAGATCGGTTCAGGTACAGCAACATACGGTGAAGCTAAGTTTGCTTCAAACGATTTCATTACATTTGAAAATCTTCCCGCTGCTGATAACAACAAGACAGCAGACTGGATTGCAAACACAAGATTTACTGTTGAAGGCGCAAACGGAACAAGTGAGTTCGCTGCAGGTCTTCCCGTAGGCAGCTACAAGCTCAAGATCGAATCAACTAAGTTCGGCGGAGCAACAAACCAGAACTATGCATTTTCATTCACTGACGGTACTCTTACAGTGCAGAAGAAAGATCTTTTCTACACAGCAGAGGCTGCAGGCAAGACATATGACGGAAGCAAGGATGTTACTGTAACTCTCAGATATTCAGCAGGTATCTTCGGCGGAGATCCCTTTGATACAGTATACTATAATGTTCCCGGTACAATGGCATCTGCAAACGCAGGTGAAAACAAGGTTACAGTTGACATATCAAAGATTACAGTCAACTCAAACTACAACCTTGTAGTCGGCAATGCTGATACTGTTACAGCAGTTGTTGCAAAGGCTGATCCCACAGGTGTTGCAGTCGTTGCAAAACCCGCAGTAGTAACATACGACAAGACAAAGACTCTCAATACAATTACTCTTGATCCCACAGCAACAGCTCTTGCAGGTACATGGGCTTGGGAAACAGCAACAGCTGTTCCTCATGTAGGTCAGACAAAGTATGTTGCAGTATTCACTCCCGCAGATACAACAAACTACAACACTCTCAAGCAGGATGTAACTCTTACTGTTGAGAAGAAGGATGTTGAAGTTACTGTTGACGCTATCACAGTTACATACGGTGACAATGTTCCCGTTCTTACTATCAAGTACAACGGTTTCACAGGCGGCGACACTCTCGCATCAATTGAATACGAAGGTAATGCAACAGCATCTACAACATACACACCCGGTAGTGGCGTAGAAAAGAAATATCCCATTTCAGTTGCAACTACACTCGAATCAGAAAACTACAACTTTGTGAAGAAAGACAGTGAAATCACTGTTACTCCCAAGGCTCTTACTGTTACAGCAGCAGACGACAGCATCGTTTACGGTACTTCAGTTCCTGAATACAATGTAGCAGACGTAACAGCAACAGGCTTCTATGGCAGCGATTCACTCAGCTCAATCAACGCAACAGTAAAGGTAACTACAACTTACATTGCAGGTACAGTTACAGGTAAAGTCGGCACATATCCCATCAACGTTGAAGTAACAACAGCTAACAAGAACTACAACATCACAACTGTTGCAGGTACTCTTACAGTTACTAAGGCTGTTCTTACAGTTACTCCCAACGCAAAGACAATCACATTCGGTGCAGATGTTCCCGAATACACAGTTGCCGGTACAGATTATGCTGTAACAGGCTTTGTAAACGGTGATACTCTTGCAAGAGTTACTATCACAGGTACTCCTGTATTCACAACAGCATACACAAGCGAAAGCTTTGTAAACTCATATCCCGTAACAGCAGTTGTTACAAACATGTCTTCTGCTAACTACTCATTCGTTGGTGCTTCAGGCACAATCAAGGTTGTAAAGGCAGATCCCAAGGTAACAACAGCTCCCACAGCTACAGTTGTTAACTCACATTCACTTGCTGATGCTGCATTCAGCAACACAGCAGTTGTTGTTAACCCCAATGACAGTGCAGTAAATGTTCCCGGTGCATTCGCATTTACAAACAGTGCATCTGTTCCCGCATGGGGCTCATCAAACAGCTATGAAGCTGTATTCACACCCGATGATACAATCAACTACAATACAGTTAAGGTTAACGTAAAAGTTACAGTTACTGTTAAGGCAATCAGTGGTACTCCTGTTATCCAGGGTTCAGCAATGGCAGGTTCAACTCTTACAGTAAGCCTTGCAGCTATGGATCCCACAACAGCATCAAGCTACACATATCAGTGGTATGTAGGTGGCGTAGCTGTTGCAACAGGCAGCTCATATGAAATCAAAGAAGCTGATATCGGCAAGACAATCTATGTTGTTCTTACAGCCGTTGAAGCAAACGGTTTCACAGGCAAAGCAACATCAGCAGCAACAGATGCTGTTATCAAGGCTCTTCTTGAAACAACAGCAGCACAGCTCAATGTTGTTCTTCCCACAGGTGTTGTTTACGACGCAATGTCACACGCAGCAACTGTTACTATCAAGGACGGTTACAATCCTCAGTACTTCGGTAATATCACTGTTAAGTACAACGGTTCAACAGATGCTCCCACAGCAGCAGGTACATACGCTGTTACTGTTGACGTAAGCACTCCCGATGAACCCGCAGGCGGATATCCCGAAAACACATACTACGGTCCCGCAACAGGTATCGCAGTAGGTACAATCACAATTGCACGTGCTCCTTACACAGTTACTGTTCTTGCAAATGACAAGATTTATGACGGTACTGTAACAGCAACAGCTACAATCACAGGCTCAGGTCTTAAGAATGAGACTGATGACGTTTACCTTGCAGACACTGCAAGATATTCATTCGCAAATGCAAACGCAGGCGCAAACAAGCCCATCACAGTAACAAACGTTGCTCTTCTCGGTAAAGATGCAGGTAACTATGAAATCGTTATCGAACCTACAACAGCAGCAATCCTTCCCAGAGTTATCTATTACAGAGCAAGTGGTGTGGATAAGTTCTATGACGGATTGAATACAGTTGCAGTTGAATTCACATATGATGCAGGCAAGAACGGTACAAACAGTGACTGGGGTTATGCTTCAGTTGATAACGCTTCAACAGTTTACCTTACAAACGGTACTGCTGTTGCAACTGATGTAAATGCAGGCGAAGGCATTATCATTGCTGAAATCAAGGCAACTCCTTCAGGCACAAGCTCAAACAACTACGAATTCAGAATTTCAAACGAAGCTACTGCAACAGTTAACATCAAGAAGGCTCCTGTTGCATTAACAACTCCCGTTATCAGCGGTATTGTATACGATTCAACAAAGCCTCTTAGCACAATCGACCTTTCACATCTCAACACATCAGAAGGTTACTGGGCATTCAATGATACAACTATCGTTCCCACAGTTAAGCAGAAGTCATATGCAGCAACATATTACTCAAAGAATGCTAACTATGCGGATGAAACAGCAGGTACAATCACTGTTAATGTTACACCCAAGGAAGTTATCCTTACAGCAGATGACAAGACTGTAACATACGGTGCAAATGCTCCCACATACACTATCTCTGCTTCAGGTTTCACAGGTTCCGATACACTTGCAATGATCGGCGGTAACATCAGTGCAATAAGCACATATGCTCCCGGTTCAGATATCGGTTCTTACACAATCAGAATCACAGAAGCTCTGACAAGAGATAACTACACATTCGTAACACGTGACGGTTATCTTATAGTTGCACACGCAACAATCAACATCACTGCATCAGCAGTTGATAAGATCTACGACGGTAACACAAATGTTACAGTTAACTTCTCCAAGCTCAGCACTGCTGCAGGCGTTTTCGCAAACGACCTTGGTAAAGTTGGTCTCAGCTTTGAAAAGACAACAGGTCAGGCAAAGACTGCAAACGCAGGTTCAACAACTGTATCTTACACAGCTCCCACTCTTATCGGTGACAAGGCTAAGAACTACCAGCTTAATGTAACTCCCAAGACAGGTGTTCTTACAGTTGTAATTGCAAAGGCTGACCTTGCAGATGTTGTATTCCCCACAAACGGTCAGGTTGAGTACGGTTATGATCTTTCATACGCAACATTCGAAACTGAAGGTGTCGGTGACGGTACATTCGAATACGAAAACGCAAAACTCACTGTACCCGGAGATCTCGGTGTTTATAACACATATAAAGTTATCTTCACACCCACAGATCCCAACTACAACACTCAGGAAGATTACGTAACACTTAATGTTATCAAGTGTACTCTTAACTACGTAGTCGGTATTTCAGGTAAGCTTCAGGAAGGTCAGACACTCACTGTTGTTACAACAGGTCTTCCTGCAAAGGCTACAGATTTCATCAGCTATCAGTGGTACAGATACGATGGCGAAGAGTTTGTTGAAATCAACGGTGCAAACGGCAAGAACTATGTTGCAACTGATAAGGATATCGGTTACACACTTGTTGTTATGACATCATTTGACGGCAGCGCTCCTTACATCTTTGCTGACGGAGTTGTTGATGAGGTTGAAGGAATTTTCGGTATCTGCGGTGAATCCGAAGATACAATCAAGGAAATCAATCTCACATTCTGGCAGAGACTTATGAATTGGCTCTACAGAATCATCGCAGTTCTCACAGGTGTTCAGCTTGGTGGCGGACTCGGTTTAGGCGGCTAATTGCTTAACTTTATAACATTTGACCCATCGGGATTTCCCGATGGGTTTTTTGTGTGCATTTATCGGACATTTCAAACATATGTGCGATTTTCCTGTTGACAACAGAACATCTGTTTGTTATAATAAGAAAAACATTTGTTCTGTGGTGATATATATGCGTACAATCTTACATTCTGACCTGAATAACTGCTTTGCAAGTATAGAGTCGATTTCACATCCCGAATACAGGGAAATTCCCTTTGCTGTTGGCGGTGATGAAGAGCTCAGACACGGTATTATACTTGCAAAAAACGAAATTGCAAAAAAATACGGCATAAAAACAGGGGAGCCGTTGCTGTCTGCCCGTCAGAAATGCCCTGAACTGAAAGTTGTGAAGCCCAATTTTGAATTATATGAAGAATATTGCAGTGCAGTGCGGAAATTATACTATGAATACACCGATCAGGTTGAACCATTCGGAATGGATGAAAGCTGGCTTGATGTGACCGGCAGTGCATCACTTTTCGGTGACGGAGAAAAAATTGCTCATGAACTCAGAAACCGAATAAAGAAAGAATTTGACCTTACAATATCCGTGGGAGTTTCTTTTAATAAAGTTTTTGCAAAACTCGGAAGCGACCTGAAAAAACCTGACGCAGTAACTGTAATATCACAGGAAAATTACAAAGAAAAAGTCTGGACTTTGCCCGTTGAAGACCTGCTTTATGTGGGCAGAGCAACGAAAGCGAAACTGAACAGGGTAGGGATAAAAACAATAGGTGAACTGGCAAACACGTCAGAAACTTTTCTGTGTTCGTTGTTCGGAAAAAACGGCAAAATGCTTTATCTTTTTGCAAACGGTCTTGAATCTTCGCCTGTGAAGAAACTTGATGAACGCGACATTATAAAAAGTCTCGGAAACAGCACAACAACACCCAGAGACATGAAAAATGAAAAGGATGTAAGACTGATTTTTAATCTATTGTCGGAGCAGGTGTGCAGGAGGCTGAGAAGTCACGGTCTCAGATGCAGTGTCGTGCAGATTCATCTCAGAAGTAATGACCTTTGCAGTTTTGAACGTCAGATGCATCTTTCATCACCTACAGATATTTCGGGAGATGTCTGCAATGCCGCAATGGAGTTGTTGCAGAAAAATTACAGTTTTTATATGCCGCTCAGGTCTGTGGGTGTCAGAGCCGCAGAGTTATCAAAAGCTGACGATCCTGTTCAGCTTTCATTTTTTGCTGATGCGGAAAAACAACAGAAGCTGAGGAAAATCGAAATGGTAAAGGATGTAATCAATAACAGATACGGTAATTATTCCCTGTGCAGAGCAGTTTTGCTCTCAGACAGGTCTTTGTTGCCCGAATATGACCCTGCAAGTGTCACATCATGTTTCAGAAGTCACTAAAAAATATTTCAAACACCTTGAAATAACCATGTCAACGGGGTATAATTATAATGAATAAAAATAATCGGAGGCATTTATATGTCATTAATTCAGTTGAAGAAAAAAGAAGATTGTATGTTTGATATGATTTCTCTCGGAGAAGTCATGCTTCGTCTTGATCCCGGTGAAATGAGAGTAAGAAATGCTCGTCAGTTCACAGTATGGGAAGGTGGCGGAGAATATAATGTTGCACGTGGTCTGCGCCGTTGTTTCGGCATGAAGACTGCTGTTGTAACAGCTCTTGCAGATAACGATGTTGGTCGTCTTGTTGAAGATTTTATTCTTCAGGGCGGTGTTGACACATCATTCATCAAGTGGGTACCCTATGACGGCACAGGCAGAAAAGTCAGAAACGGTCTTAATTTCACAGAAAGAGGTTTCGGCATCAGAGGTGCATCAGGTGTTTCAGACAGAGGTAACACTGCTGTTTCTCAGCTTAAACCCGGTGATATCGACTGGGATTATATTTTCGGCACACTCGGAGTAAGATGGCTCCATACAGGCGGTATCTTTGCTGCACTTTCAGAAACAACAGCAGAAGTTGTTGTTGAGGCTGTCAAGAAGGCAAAGGAATACGGCACAATTGTTTCTTATGACCTTAACTACCGTCCTTCACTCTGGAATGATATCGGCGGCAAGGCAAAGGCTCAGGAAGTCAACAAGACTATCGCACCTTATATTGATGTTATGATTGGTAACGAAGAAGATTTTACAGCTTGTCTCGGTTTTGAAATTGAAGGCAATGATGAAAATCTCAAAGAGCTCAATCTCGACGGTTATGTCAAGATGCTCGGTGAAGTATGCAAGGTTTATCCTAACTTCAAGGTTATTGCAACAACTCTTCGTACAGTAAAGACTGCAACTGTCAATGACTGGAGTGCAATGGTTTATGCAAACGGCGAAGTTTATAAGGGTCTTGAGCTTCCCGGTCTTGAAATCCTTGACAGAGTCGGTGGCGGTGACTCATTCGCATCAGGTCTTGTTTACGGTCTTATGACTTATGATGATGCTCAGAAAGCTGTCAACTACGGTGTTGCACACGGTGCACTTGCAATGACAACACCCGGTGACACTTCAACAGCAAGACTCAAAGAAGTTGAAGGCATCATCGGCGGTGCAGGAGCAAGAGTACAGAGATGATGAGCAGTCATTTTTATGCTTTTCTTTCACGGATGAAATATATAAACCGTTGGGCACTTATGCGTAACACAAGTGCAGACACACTCAGTCAGCATTCACATGAAGTGGCTGCAATAGCTTATGTGCTTTGCGTTATCGGTAACAGACGTTACGGCAGGGATTACAACGGTGAAAGAGCGGCTTTGCTCGGTCTTTTTCATGACATGCCTGAAATTATCACAGGCGACCTGCCCACACCCGTGAAATATTTCAATCCCGAAATCAAAGAAGCCTATAAAAAAGTGGAAGCAGTGGCATCAGAAAAACTTCTTGCCACACTTCCCGAAGATTTAAGAGCTGATTTTGAATTCCTTTTTGATGAAAAGGAAAGTGACGAAACTCTGTGGAAAATTGTGAAAGCTGCGGATAAACTCTCTGCGCTTGTAAAGTGCATTGAAGAGAGAAAAGCAGGAAATATGGAGTTCGCAAAGGCTGAACAATCTACTTTTGAATCAATAAAAAATATGAATATGCCCGAAGCAGACGATTTTATAAAAGATTTTCTTCCGGCATATGAGCTGACACTTGATCAGCTTACATAAACAAGGTGATAGTATGATACATAACGAAACTATTGATAATATTCTCACAAGAAGAACAATCAGGGATTACACTCCTGAGCAGATAACTGATGAGCAGTTGGAGACTCTTCTTGAATGTGCCATGTGGGCACCCAGCGGAAGAAACGGTCAGCCTTGTCATGTGAGAGTTGTGCAGAGCAAGGAAATGCTTGATGAAATGAATGTGGACTTCAAAAATCTTGTCGGTTGGGATACTCCTGCTTACACAAACTGGGACAAAAATCCGTTTTATCAGAATGCACCCACTGTTTTCTTCATTTATGCAGAAGGCAACAGCCATATGGATGCAGGTATCATGGTTGAAAATATCGCAATTGCAGCAAAAGGAATGGGTCTGGGCTCCGTTATTATTGCAAGTATCGGCGGACTTCTTTCAGCACCCGAAGGACTGAAATGGAAACAGAAGCTTGACATTCCCGAAGATTATAAATTCCTTATCGCATGTGCAGTCGGCAACGGTTGTGAAGACCCTGCTCCTAAACCCCGTAAAAAAGAACAGTTTAAGGTTATAAAGGCAGACTGATATGAAAACAGAACTTTACCTTGCGGTTTATCTGGTGCTGATTTCAATTGTTTCTGTTATCATTACAGTGTATGACAAATCCGCATCAAAAAGAAAAAAATGGCGTATTCCCGAAAATGTGCTCATGCTTTTTGCGTTTTTCGGCGGTGCAACAGCCATGTACGGCATGATGCAGCTGATACGTCATAAGACAAAGCATAAAAAATTTATGATAGGTCTTCCGGTGTTTATTCTGATGCATCTTGCAGGAATTGTCTATGTTATATATTTTTTATAAGCAATAAAAAAAGCTCCCTTTTCAGGGAGCTTTCATTTTATGTTTTTGATTATTCCTGAGGAACGAGAGCCATAAGGTCTGTGATAAATGCCATAACACCAACTGTGTTTTTGCTGTCGTAACCTGTCAGGCTGAGCATTCTGCCGGGGATTCTGCTTGTGAGTTCGATGATATCAAAAAGTGTGCCTTCGTTTCCGTCTGTATCAATCATGTTGATGCATTTTACATCATCACCGATTGCATAGAATGCAAGCTGACCATCCTGAACATCAAATGTGTATACATCGCATTCTTCACCTTTGTATTCACCCTTTGAATAGTAGGGCTTTTCAGTTGTTGTTGTGAAAGAAAAATCAAGCTCATCAAAAATGCTTACATCTACCAATTCTGTAAGATCAAGACCCAATAAATCTTTGATGCTTGCGATTGTGTCATCATCAAGGATGAAGATTTTTTTCTTGCCTTCTGCATCTGTATACTTTATGTGCATTGTGTTTGAAAGCTGCATGATGCTGATTTCAAGGGGATCTTCGCCTTCAATGATTGGAAGATATGTTGAGAATTCATAACCCTTTTTGCTGTCGACAGCCATTTTCATTACAGAAGTATCGTCTTCTGTGCCCATTGCAGCTTCAAGGTAATATTTACCGCTGAAAAATGCATCGATTGCTTTGGGGTATGTGTCTGTAACAACTTTTTCGGGAGCTGTTGTTGACTCTGTTGTTGTTTCAGTTGTTGTTTCTGTGGTTGTTTCAGTTGTTGTTTCTGTTGTTGCTTCTGAAGAGGTTGTATCTTCTGTGGGCATTTCGGGAAGTTCTTCAATCTTTGCAGAAGCTCTGAGAATGATTCTTGCATCGCTTGCAGAAATTTTCCCGTCAAAATTCACATCAGCCGCAATTTTTGCATCTTCTGTGAGAGTTTCAAGTTTTGCAGATGCTCTGAGTGCTACACGGGCATCAGAAGCTGTGAGTTTTCCGTCGTTATTGACGTCACCGAGCTTGATGCTGTCTGCACTTGCAAGCATGAATGCGGATGAGAATATAAGTGTGAAAGTCAGAATGAGTGCAACGATTTTTTTGTTCATTGTTGTGCTTTCCTTTCTTTTATAATATACAATATTTACTTAATTATATCATATCATATATTTTTCCTTTTTACAACACCCAAAATTTGTGTTTGTTTTTCATTTTTTGCTGTTGACTTATTTTTGTTGCTGTGTTAAAATGTTTCCGATATATAAATGCGTTGACGGCGTGTAAGTAGCCTTCACGTAGCCCGAAAGAGAGTGGTCATCATCGGCTGTAAGTGACCTCGGTACCGTGAATTGTGAATTTCAGCGTCTGAGCTTTCTGTGAAAACATTGATTAAGCAGAATGTAACCGCTGCATTAAAGCGGACGATGAGTGCAGAAATTTTTTATTTCTGAATTCGGGTGGTACCACGGTTTATTTTCCGTCCCGTTTATTCCGGGACGGTTTTTTTATTTGTAAATAATGAAAGGATGATATAAATGGATCAGACAAAAGAACTTCTCATAAAGTTTGAAGAAGCTCTTGCAAACGCAGATTCATCAGAAGCTCTTGAAGTGCTTCGTGTTGAATATTGCGGCAAAAAAGGTCATGTGGCAGGTCTTATGGGTATGCTCAAATCTGTACCCAACGAAGAAAAAAAGGCATTTGGTCAGGCAGTCAATGAAGTCAAGCAGGAAATTGAAAAGAAACTTGCCGAGGCTCAGGCTGAAATCGTAAAGAAGGAAGAACAGAAACTTATTGATTCTGCAGAAGATTATGACGTTTCTCTTCCCATGGATATGGAAATGGGTTCATATCACCCCATCACACTTATCCAGAGAGAAGTTGAAGAAATCTTCCGCACAATGGGCTTCACAATCGAAGATTTCTCAGAAATCGTTGATGACTTCAACTGTTTCGAAGCTCTCAATATTCCCAAACATCACCCCGCAAGAGATATGCAGGATACATATTATCTCTCAAGCGGTCAGCTTCTCAAAACACACACATCAGCTGCTCAGAATTCAATCATGAAGAAGTACGGAGCACCTCTTCGTTCAATATTCCCCGGCAGATGTTTCAGAAACGAATCAACAGACGCAAGCCATGAAAACACATTCTTCCAGATGGAAGGTATCATGATTGATGAAGACATCTCAATCTCAAACCTTATCTACTTCATGAAGACTATGCTTTCAGAAGTTTTCGGTCAGGATGTTACAGTCAGACTCCGTCCCGGTTTCTTCCCCTTTGTTGAACCCGGTTTCGAGCTTGATATCCAGTGTCTTGTTTGCGGCGGTGAAGGTTGTCCCACATGTAAGCATTCAGGCTGGCTTGAACTCTGCCCCTGCGGTATGATTCATCCCAATGTTCTTGAATACGGCGGAATCGACACAGAAAAATACACAGGCTTCGCATTCGGTCTCGGTCTTACAAGACTTGCAATGATGAAGTACGGCATCAAGGATATCCGTATTCTCAATTCGGGTAACCTTAAATCACTTTCACAGTTTATAGGTAAATAAGGAGGAAAGAGAATAATGTTTGTTTCAATGAACTGGATCAACGAATATGTTGATCTCAGCGGTCTTGATATTGAGGAGCTCATTCACAGATTCACTCTTTCCACCGCTGAAGTAGAAGATATTTATTACAAAGGCAACGATATCAGAAATGTTGTTGCAGGTAAAATTATTTCGGTAGAAAATCATCCCAACTCAAAGAAGCTTCATCTTCTCAAAGTTGACGTAGGCACAGAAGTTCTTGACATCGTATGCGGTGCACCCAACGTAAGAGAAGGTATGGTTGTACCCGTTGCCAAGTCAGGCGGCAGAGTTTGTGCAGGTGAAATCACAAATGCAGTTGTTGCAGGTTATGAGTCATTCGGCATGTGCTGTGCAGAATCAGAGCTTGGCATCAGCGATGACCATTCAGGTCTTATGGAAATCTTTGATGATGTGGCACTCGGTACAGATATCTGTGACATCTATCCCATCAAGGACATCATCTTTGAAGTTGATAACAAATCACTCACAAACCGTCCTGACCTCTGGGGTCATTACGGTATCGCAAGAGAATTCTCAGCTATCACAAAGAGACCTCTCAAGGCTCTTGATATTGATATGAGCGAATATGACGGCGAAGAAATTCCCGTTGAAATCATGAGCGATGCAGTTTACAGATATTCTGCACTCCGCATCAACAATATCAAGAAGTCAGTAAGCCCCGTTGCAATGAGAATCAGACTTTTCTACTGCGGAATGAGAGGCATCAATCTTCTTGCTGACCTTACAAACTACCTTATGCTTGAAATGGGTCAGCCCATGCACGCATTTGACGGCACAAAAGTTCAGTCAATCGGTGTAGGTATGGGTGAAAACGGCACAAAATTCACAACACTTGACGGTGTTGAGAGAGATGTTGATGAAAACACTCTTCTCATTCTCAATAACAACGAGCCTGTTGCTGTTGCAGGTATCATGGGCGGTCTTGATTCAGAAATCGTCGGCAATACAGACTCAGTTGTGCTTGAATCAGCAAACTTTGACGGTGTATGCGTAAGAAAGACATCATCAAGAATGGGTCTTCGTACAGATGCTTCCGCTCGTTACGAAAAAATCCTTGACCCCGAAATGACAGTTACAGCTATCCGCCGTTTTGTCAAGCTTCTCAAGGAAATCGATGACGGTGCAGTTGTTGTTTCAAAACTTGCAGACGCATATGCAAAGAAATATCCCGAAATCGAACTTTTCATCGATAAGAAGTATGTTGACAGATACACAGGTATCGATTTCAGCAATGAGCAGATTGAAGAAACTCTTGTTTCTCTCGGATTCAAGGTAACAGCTGAAAACGACGGCTTCAAGGTTATCGTACCCTCATGGAGAAGCACAAAGGATGTTACAATCAAGGCTGACCTTATCGAAGAAATCACAAGAATTTTCGGTTATGATAACTTTGAAATCAAGACAACACTCAGCGCACTCAAGCCCGTAAGAGCTGAAGCTGTAAAGAGTGAAGACGCAATGATCAAAGATCTTCTTGTAAATAAGTTCAAACTTCACGAAGTTCATTCATACATCTGGTGTGACGGTAAGAAGTATAAGAAGCTGGGTATTGATGTTGAAGAAAACTGTACAATTCTCAACATTCCCACTCCCGAAAACGGCACAATCAGAAATTCAATGATCCCCACACTTCTCACAATCGCTTATGAGAACAAGTCATTCGCTCCCACATTCGGTATTTTTGAATGCGGACGTGTTGTTGACGGTTACCTCGAAAACGGTTACTGCAACGAGAGAAGAAGACTCGGTGTTGTTCTTTATGACAAGATCGGCACAGAAAAGGATCTTTATTTCAAGATGCTCAATATGCTCAAGTTCATCTTCCGTGACATCAAGCACGACGATGCAGATTTCAGCAAGGCTGTTACAGTTTCTCACGCATATCAGCATCCCAAGAACACAGCAGTAATCAGCTATAAGGGCGAAAAACTCGGTGAAATGTTCACACTTCATCCCATGAACAACCAGAAGCTTGATAAGAATGCTGCTGTTGTATGTGCAGAAATTGATCTTGACAAGTTCTTTGCTGTAGCAGTTGCAGATGCAAAGTATGCAGATCCCTCAAAGTTCCCCGCAATCGACTATGACCTTTCACTTGTTATCGCAGATAAGAAGTATGCAGATATCAAGAAGACATGGGAAAGCAAGAATATCGCAGAGCTTACAGGCGCAAAGGTTATCGATATGTTCGATGACGGCACCACAAAGAGTATGGCAGTCAGACTTTCATTCTCAGCTCCCGACAGAACACTTGCTATGGATGAAATCCAGGCTCATATCGACGCAATCCTTGATTCACTTAAGGAAATCGGCGTAGAACTTAAGCAGTAATATATCTTAAATAACAAAACAGAGAGTCCGCAAACTCTCTGTTTTTTTGTTTATCTTTTTGCAATTTTTCCGGCAATTGTGCCGAGAATAGGCGGTGTGAAAAATATCATCAACGGTATGTCATATATGCAGAAGTAAAAAATCAAGTGAAAGATAAAAACCGGAATAAGAACAAAAAGCACTTTGTACTTGCTTGTGAACGAAAGGAACATTGCGGCACTCATTGTAAGTATGTTGTAGCTGAAAATCAGAAACAGTAAAAACATGCTTGTGTCAATAAATATTGCGCTGAATACACCAAGAATGATACATGTGCTCATCATTACTGCACAGGCAATAATAAGGAACTTTTTGAAAAAAACTGTTTTGATTTTGCGATCAACGGTTTTTGTATCGGAAAGTGCGGTGCTGTTTCCCCCTGTTATATCGGTGGTCATGTCTGAAAGCAAAGTTCTGCAATTCTTGCAATTGTCCGTGTGATGAATAATGCAGTTTTTTGTGTATTCACTGCATTTGCCGTCTGCATACATCGGCAGAAGGTCTGCAATTATATCGCAACTTAAGTTTTTCATGTCATCACCAACCTGTTTCGAGGGGAATTATAATCCACTCACCGTCAAGCAAAGCTGCACCGAAAACCATATCTACATCCATATCCATAAATCTGTTGTAATGATAATAATAACCCACATTGCAGTAAAGCAGTAATTCTTTTTCAAAAGTCACATCTGCATATTCGTCAGGGAAATTTAAAAAGTATTTTAATTCTGTCAGAGCTGTGGAAAATCTTATTTTGTTTAAAACAGAACCGTCAAAATGGCTTGAATCATGTACGGTATGTTTTAGTTCTTTTATAATCAGTTCCACATCTTCGTCAGAAAGGTTTTTTATATATTCTGTGCCTGTGATCTGTGCATCAGAAGTTATACACGGCGGTAAAAAAAGATCGGGAAATAAGACGGTTGTAAAACAAAATGGAATAAGTGAAACTGCAAGGACAAAGCAGATTATAAAAGTTGCTTTTCGTGAAATGCGTTTTTTTACTTTTTTGAGCACTTTTTTCTCTTTGCTGACAACAGGCACACCGTTTGTTTTAGCATGAATGAGATTTCTGCATTCGTCGCATTCTGAAAGATGTTCTTCAATGAATTTTTTTGAATCTTCGCTGCATATTCCGTCTTTGTAAAGGTCATAAAGATCTCTGAAAATTTCACAGTTTTCAGCCATTTTTGTTTCCCTCCCTTAGTTTCCTGATAATCTGTTCCTTTGCTCTGTAAAATGTCACTCTTGCCCAGCTTTCGGATTTGTCAAAAAGCTTGCTGATTTCTTTAAGTTCAATTTCGGCAAAAACATGAAGCATAAAGACTTCTTTGTACGGATCATCAAGCGAATGAAGATGAAGCATAATTTCTTTTGTCTGTTCTTTGTCATCAATTGTCAGAACAAAATCATTTTCGCTTTCGGGGAAAGAATTATCACGCTTTTTCTCTTTTCGGCAATAGGAATAATAAAGATTCTTCGCAATCTGACAAAGCCATACGGAAATATCGCAATCACCGCGGAATGAATCAATTTTGATTATTGCTTTACAGAATGTTTCGCTTGTCAGTTCCTGCGCCAGAAATTCGTTGCGGCACAGCGAGAGAAGATAGCCGTATACTTTTTTTGCGTTTTCTTTATAGATTTGTTCAAACTCGTCCACTTTGCCGCCCCCATTTCATAAGTATGATGCAGAAAATGTCTTCGCGTTACAAGTTTATCTTATCATTATGAGAAAATGTTTGTCAATCGTAAACAAAAAAACCTGATTCAATGCCGAATCAGGATTTTTTATTTTTTCTTGTTACCTTTTCTTTTGAGCCGTCGGGACGAAGAATTGTTGTGTTTTCAAGATGTCCCACAAGCGAAGCCTTTACTGAATCGATATATTCTCTTCTGAGAACAGCCTGTTCAGCTTTTTCTTCCTCTGTAAGACCTGCTTCTGTTTTTGATTTTCTTGCAAGCTCATTGATTCTGTCAATTTTTTTCTGTTCCATTTTTATCACCTGAGATATTTTAACCCATTTGCAAAAAAATTTCAATATCTACTTGAAGAATTGTTATTTAATTGTATAATATAAGTAATATGGAATTTCAGCCCCACGGAGGTTTTATTTATGAATATTTTTGATGCTGTAAGACAGCTCCTTGACTACGGTGAAGGTGTACTTTTTGAAAAAGAAGACAGAGTTTACTGTCAGAATCTCATTCTTGACGTGCTCGGTCTTGATGCAATGGAAGACGGTGCCGCAGGTGATGCAGAGCTTTGCGAAATCCTTAAAGTCATGCTCGACTATGCCTGTGAAAAGGGCATTATCGAAGACAGTGTTACATACCGTGACCTGTATGACACAAAAATCATGAACTGCATGATGCCCAGACCTTCTGAAGTTATAAAGAAGTTCAATGCTCTTTATGCAGAGAATCCCGAAAAGGCAACTGAGTATTATTATGAACTCAGCAGAAAATCAGACTATATCCGTACATACAGAGTGCGCAACGATATGAAGTGGATAGCTCCCACACCTTACGGTGACATGGACATCACAATCAATCTTTCAAAGCCCGAAAAAGACCCCAAGGCTATTGCTGCTGCGGCAAAAATGAAAGCTGCATCATACCCCAAGTGTATGCTTTGCAAGGAAAATGAAGGTTATGCAGGCAGAGTCAATCACCCTGCAAGAGAAAATCACAGAATCATTCCCCTGACAGTTGACGGCGGTGACTGGTTTATTCAGTATTCACCTTATGTTTATTATAATGAGCATTGTATCGTTTTCAACGGTGCTCACACACCCATGAAAATAGACAGAAGTGCTTTCAGAAAGCTTTTTGATATCGTAAAATATCTTCCCCATTATTTCGTAGGCTCAAATGCAGACCTTCCCATTGTAGGCGGTTCAATTCTTTCACATGAGCATTTCCAGGGCGGTCACTATGAATTCGCAATGGCAAAAGCTCCTGTCGAAGAAAATATTGCATTTGCAGGTTATGAAGATGTTTCTGCAGGTATCGTAAAATGGCCCATGACAGTTATCCGTCTTGCAGGTGAAGATACAGACAGAATCGTTGACCTCGCAGATAAGATTCTCGTTGCATGGAGAGGCTACACAGACGAAGAAGCATTCATTTTTGCCGAAACAGATGGTACTCCCCACAACACAATCACTCCCATTGCAAGAAAACGTGACGGCAAGTTTGAGCTTGACCTTGTTCTTCGTAACAATATCACAACAGCACAGTATCCCGACGGTGTTTATCATCCCCATCCCGAGCATCATCACATCAAGAAAGAAAACATCGGTCTTATCGAAGTTATGGGACTTGCTGTTCTTCCCGCAAGACTTAAATCAGAAATGGAAAATCTCGCAAAGGCTATTGTTGAGAATGCAGACATCAGAGCAGACGAAGTGCTTGAAAAACATGCTGACTGGGTTGATATGCTCAAAGCAAAACATGATATTACTGCAGAAAATGTTGACAGCATCATCAAAGAAGAAATCGGTATCGTATATTCAGAGATTCTTGAACAGTGCGGTGTTTTTGCAAGAGATGAAAAGGGCAGAGCACAGCTTAAAAAATTCACGGAAAGTGTATAAAACGGTGATAATATGAGAAGATTCTTTAATGACGGAATGACAGTTCTTTTTCAGGGCGACAGCGTAACTGACTGCGGTCGTGACAGAAGCATCGCATCAGGCATGGATTGCATGGGTAACGGTTATCCTAAGATTTTTGCAGAAATTTACAACACTCTTTTCCCTGACAATAAAGTGACATTTGTAAACAGAGGCGTTTCGGGCAACAGAACAAATCATCTTCTTGACAGATATGAAGAAGATTTCAAAGCTGTGAATCCCGATTTTATCTCCATTATGATTGGTATCAACAACACATGGAGAAACTTTGACGGTCATGAGGATTATTGCTCTGCCGAAAGATTTGAGAATGAATATGAAGAGCTTCTTTCAAAAATCAAGGCAGATATGCCCGATGCAAAAATTCTTATAATTGAACCTTTTGCATTTACTGCACATCCCGAAAGAAACACATGGCAGGAAGACCTTGACAGCAAGAGAGATGCGGCAAAACGCCTTGCATTCAAGTATGCAGACTGGTATATCCCCATGTATGAGATTCTGACTGAAGCTTCAGAGACAGAATTTGATATGTATGACCTTTCAGCAGACGGCGTACATCCCGCACCGCTGGGTCATTCTGTGATTGCAACAGAAATTTTAAAGACATTGGAAATTATCTGATTTATGAATTCTGAAACCACACCAAAACAGCATAATGAAAAGAAAAAGCGCATTGAGATAATCGATGCGCTTCGTGGTTTTGCCGTTATTATGATGGTATGCCACCATTTTCTTTATGACATGGTGGAGTTTCTTGATGCTCCCGAATGGCTTTTTGAAAACCCTGTTTTTGATATTTTACAGCCGTTTTTTGCGTCTGTTTTTATTGTGCTTTGCGGTATATCGTCAAACTTTTCAAGAAGCATCATAAAAAGAGGTGCCTTTCTTCTGACTGTGGCAATCTGCATAACGGGAGTCACGATGCTCATTGATATGCCGATAGTTTTCGGAGTGCTTCATCTTCTTGGTGTGTGTATGCTGTTTTACGGTGTAACGCATAAACTGTGGGAGAAGATTCCCAAACCCCTTATGCTGATTTTCTGCATAGCAGGTATTATCATTTCTTCATATTGCGTAAAGAATATAGAAATTCAGTCTGAGCATCTGTGGATATTCGGTTGGCGATATAAAGGCTTTGTAAGTTATGATTATTTTCCGCTTTTTCCGTGGCTGTTTGTTTTTCTTTCCGGTACATGGCTGGGGTATTATGTGAAAGAAAACAGATTTCCCGCATGGTTTTATAAAGCAAGAATTCCCGTGCTGTCATTTATAGGAAAACACTCTCTTGTTGTGTATATCATTCATCAGCCCATTCTTTATGGACTTGTGTTACTGTTGGGAGGATAGAAAAATGAAAACTGCGTTGATTATATCTGCCTGCATTATCGGTGTTGCCGTGATTGTTTTGTTTGTGCTGGCAGACTTTTTCTATGAAGTTGTTCTTAATATGAAAGTCGTCAGGAAATATGCAAAAAAGTTCAATATGTATGACGACACGATTATAAATCTTTTCCGTAAAAATCCGCTTTACAGTGAAAGTATGAAATGGTTTCTGAAACTTAAATTGCAGGATACCGTAATAAAGAATGACAAGGGCAGAAATGTTCACGGCTATATTATTGAAAATGAAAACAGGACAAACAGATGGGCAATCTGTGTGCACGGTTATATGGGTGCACCCAGCATTCAGGCTCCCTATGCAAAACATTTTTATGATAAGGGCTACAATGTGCTGTGTCCCTCTCTTCGTGCTCATGGTGAGGATGAAAACAGATATTGCTCAATGGGGTGGCACGACAAGGATATTGTTGTTGCTTGGATAAAATATCTTGTTGAAAAATATCCCGACTGTGAAATTGTTCTTCACGGAATTTCAATGGGTGCATCAACAGTCATGCTCGTTACTGGTGAAAAACTTCCGTCAAATGTGAAGTGTGCCGTTTCCGACTGCGGTTTTGCATCCTGCAAAGACCAGTTTGTGCATGTTATGAAAAACAGAATGAAAATCCCCGTGTTCCCGTTTTTTCAGCTGGGAAATGTCATCTCTGTTGTCAGGGGCAACCTGAATTTCATGAAGTGCAGCTCGGCACAGGCTGTTGCAAAATCAGTAACACCAACGCTTTTTATCCATGGCACTGCTGATGATTTTGTCCCGTATCATGTGATTGAGGATGTATGGGAAGCCTGCTCTGCCGAAAAGGAAAGACTTGATGTGGAAGGTGCAGCTCATGCGGTATCTCTTGCTCATGCTCCTGAATTGTATCTTTCGGCAATGGATAATTTTGTTTCAAAATATATTACATAAAAAAACAGGCAGTCTTCTGACTGCCTGTAATTGTTTGGTTGAATTAAGCTGCGAAGCTGAAGAGAGATGCGAACATATCAATGAACATCTGGAAAAGGCTGCGCACAAGAACGATGATAGATGCAAACATGTTTGACTGTTCTTCTTCCATATTGAAGAAAACTTTGACCATGTGATCTGAGTTGATGTCAGAAATTGTGTAAACACCGTGAATGTCGGGTTCGATTTCTGCCATATCAAGCTGAACAATCAGGAAAGTATCTGAATAGCCTTCTGAAACTTCAATTGTGAATTTGAAGTCTTCGCCGGGAAGAACATATCTTTCGTATCCTGCAAGAGGAACGATTTTGATGTTTTCTTCATCGCTGATGTCGTAATCAATGTAGTAAGTCTGGTATTCGCTGGCTGCGTATGAACAAACAGCAAAAGCAGAGAAAGTAAGAAGTATTGCAAGCGCAACTGAAAGGATTTTTTTCATTATTCTGACCTCCGTAAATTTTGAATTCAATATGAATATATTATACATATAAATCAACATTAAATCAATAGCTTTTTTACAAAAACAGGACATTTGATTTTTTCTTTGTAAATATAATCCTTTTCTGTGTTATATTTTTCTCAAAATTATTGACAATCTGATCAGACTTGTAGTATAGTATTAAGGTAAAATGTCTAAAACTGTATGTTAGGAGAGGTTTTAATGTCTATTGATAATACAACACCCGTTGTAGAAACCGAAAATGAAGTTCTTACACAGGCAGTTCCTGCAGTAAAAACAAAGAAGGAACTCAAGAAAGAACGTAAAGAAATCAAAAAACATAAAAAAGAAATTAAAAAGGAAGCAAGATTGCATTCTGCAAAGATGGCAAAGTTCAACCGCTTTGTTACGGTTGCAGTATCAGTTCTTGTTATTATTGCAATGCTTGTCTGCACTTTCAGCGCAATAAAGATCACAAAGAGCATCAGCAGCGGTGCTACTGTTTCAGCAGACGCAGGTAATGCAGCCAGTGCAGACAATTCAGTATCATCAGACAGCTCATCATCTTCATCATCTTCATCAAGCAGCTCATCTTCAGATTCAGCAGATAATGTTGCAGATGCTCCCGCAGGTGATGCAGGTGCAGCAGACCTTTCAACAAAAGAAGGTGTTGTTGAATATTACAAGAAAGCTCATGCAAAAGTTCTTGCAGAAGCAAAGTCTGCTACAAGAACATATGACAACCCCACAAACTACGAACAGTACCTTGAAGTTGGCGGTAACGATACTCTTGCAAACGTTGCAAAGCAGCTTATGGGTATGTTTATGAAAGAGAATACAGAACCTCTTGTTTGCACAGGTGCAGATATCGCAACAAACTTCCCTCCCTCACAGAACAGTTGCGAAGGTCTTACAGCAGATATGATCAAAGATTTCAGCTGTAAAGAAGAAGGCGATAACTACATCATCACTCTTACTCTCAACAGTTCAAAGGAAGCTCCTGACCTTGGCGATAATGCAGGTCATCTTGTAAGCATTGTTGATGCAAAGACTGTTGAAGATGCAGCTGCAGGTTTTGTATCTTTCACAGGTCTCAGAAATGAATACATCGCTCCCACAGTTACAGCAACAATAAACAAAGCAACAGGTCAGATGACAGCTCTTGAGACACTTACTCCCTCATACATGAAATTTGACAAAGCAACAGTTGCTTTCGTTGTAAACGTAAACAATGTCGGTCTCGGTCTTCAGTATGAACAGAAGTGGACAATTGAATGGTAATTAACCGATAAATGAAAGAACAGGTGCATGGTGCACCTGTTCTTTTTATCTGTCTGTTCTTTTTGTTGTGTCTGCAATTCTGTCGCCGGCTCTTTCTGCAGCATCTCCGATATCTTCTGCCACATCGCCCACACCGTCTGCAACATCTCCGACTGCATCACCCAGTGCAGAATTCTGACTTGTGGATTCAGGTGCACCGGCATTGCTATCTGTTGTTGCCATGTTTGTTGTTGTCTGAGCCTGTGATGTGGTTACAGGTTTTGTTGTTGATGTGCTGTCATTCATCAGATTGTTGTCTTTATCCTTGTTACAACCTGTGAATAAAAGTGTAATTGCCGCAATAAGAGCAAGAAAAGTTACTGCTGTTTTTTTCATTCAGTCGCTTCCTTTCGGATTGATTTCAATTGAAGTATTGTCCTGTCAGATTAAAAATATACACTCATCAGAAAAAAATTATCTTGTCAGTGTGCCGCCGTCGGAGTACAGAAGAATCTTGATATCTGCTTCGTTACCTGTTTCTGCATCAATGTATACAAGAACATCGTTTCCGCTTTTGTCGCTGCAAAGGAATTCATAAGCGAAGATTTCACTTCCGTCTTCCATGGGAATGAACGCCGTCTGACTGCTTTTTACCGTCAGAGTGCTGCTGATATTGCTTTTTGCTTTTTCTTCTGTGATTGTGTTGTCAGGAATTGAGCGTGAAGTGTGATTCATCAGATAGCCCGTGCAGTCCACGGATACAATCTCACCCTTATCAAGAGAAACGCTTACTTTGATAAGATCGGAATAACAGATCACGTCTTCATGAGTATATGCAAAATTTATTGTGCATATACCGTCGTTGTCGAAGAAATAACTGTCTGTCATGGAATCAAAACCGTGTTTCTGCAGATATTTCTTTGCAATTCCGACTGCTTCTTCTTCCTTGATTTTTGTTTCGCCCGAAAACTTGTCAGACAGGAGATAAAGAAGATATCCGCCTTTTTTTGTTACAGCCACAGTTGTTCCTTCATAATAGAATACAAAAGCTTCTATTCTGCCTTTTTCAGATTCGGATTCAATAAGTTTGTTTTCTTCTATACCCGAAAACAAAGATGCGAGTTTTTTTGCTTCGGCGGAAGAAATTTCTTCTTTATCTTTAAGAAATGCGGATTCTTTTTTTATGATGTTGTCGGCAAAAGGTCCGTCATAAATCAATGTAGGGTAGTCGGCAAAGGATTTTTCCGCATCCGTCATTGCGTTGGAATATGAGAGCGACAAATCGCCCATGTCTGTGATTTTGCTGAGTGTTGATACGGTGTCTTCAAAGTCAATGCTGCCCGAATACATGACTTCCTCCATGTAGCTTATCTGTTCGGAAAGATTTGCGGCATATTCATAAAGCTGTTTCAGTTGTTCATGGTCTTTGTCGGACAATTTCTGCCCGTTTGAAACCTTTTTGTTGACAGACTGAACGAAGTCGCTTGCCTGGGTGAGAAACTTGTTCAGAGTGCTGAGCTGAGTTTCACCTGCATTCAGTTCGGAAAGGCAGTTTTTTGCTCCTGCCGAAGCTTTGCACAGGGAAAGCGATAATCCCGATGTCATTGTCGATGTGTTTGCATATTGCATTTTGCGCAGATCGTTTTCCAGAGAGTCAATATATGATGCGAGAGATGCCACTGTTCTCTGATGTGCAACGGAGAGTTCTCTTGCATAATTCACAGCTTTTACAGTCTGTGTTGTGCCCCAGATTGCCAGCACTGCCACGGTTGCGATGATATATGATATGATACGTATCGTTGTTCTTTTTTTAAGACCGCTTGTATTCAAAAAAATCAACTCCTTTGAAGGTATTTTTTGAATACGGATGAATCATATTCATAAAAATTTTTCCCAAAAATAATGATTTGCGGCATAAAATGTTCGAATGGTCAGATTGGCTGAAATTGCTTGTTAAAAATTTATCATTTTTTCTGCAAAAATGCGTTAAAGGTGTAGATTTCTTTGAAATTATATGTTATAATGACTTAGCATGTATAAATATCTGTTCGGCAATTAAGCCGATACATTGATTGGAGGATAAATTTCTATGAAAAAGAAAATCAGCACAATGCCTTTCACAGGTACACCTGAGCAGGAAGCTCAGCTCAAGGAAGTTATCGCAAAGTATGCAGGTGACAAGAGCAACCTTATGGCAGTAATGCAGGAAGCTCAGGGTATCTACGGCTACCTTCCCAGAGAAGTTCAGGTTATGATCGCTGAAGGTATGAATGTACCCCTTGAAAAGGTTTACGGCGTTGCAACATTCTATGCGCAGTTCTCACTTACACCCAAGGGCAAGTACAATATTTCAGTTTGTCTCGGTACAGCTTGTTACGTTAAGGGTGCTCAGCAGCTTATCGATAAGCTTGAAGAATGCCTTGGCATCGCAGCAGGTGAATGCACAGAAGACGGTAAATTCTCACTTGAAGCATGCCGTTGTATCGGTGCTTGCGGTCTTGCTCCCGTTCTTACAGTTAATGAAGACGTTTACGGCAGACTTGTTGCAGACGATATCCCCGGCATTATCGCAAAGTACGAATAATTCTTGTTTTATATTAAATTGTCGGTGAGAGGATAAGGTCCTTATGAAAATCGGAACAATCAGAGATCTGCTTGAAGCTACGGTAATCTGTGGCGAAGATATGCTTGATAATGAAGTTCATTCTGCTTGCGGAAGTGACATGATGAGCGATGTTCTTGCATATGTCAAAGACCAGGCGGTTCTGCTTACAGGCCTTGTGAATTCACAGGTTATAAGAACTGCGGAAATGATGGATATGGTTTGCCTTGTTTTTGTCCGGGGTAAAAAGCCTACTCAGGAAATGATAGATCTTGCTTCAGACAGCGGAATGGCAATCCTTGCTACAGACATGCGCCTTTACGAAGCTTGCGGAAAGCTTTATGTGAATGGTCTTGTCGGAAACGGCAGGAAAGCATGAGTGAATCATTGATATTCCATTTCGATGTGGACGGCGAAGATTTTACTTCTGCAGGTCAGGCATCGGTTCAGGTAAAAAAGAATCTCAGACGTTTGGGAATATCTCCTGAAATCATAAGGCAGGTTTCCATTGCAATGTATGAGGGCGAAATCAATATGGTGATTCATGCGGGCGGCGGTGAAGCCGATGTTGTTGTGAGTGAGGATAAGATTGAAATTATCCTTGCAGACAAAGGTCCCGGAATTGCCGATATTGACCTTGCAATGCAGGAAGGATTCTCCACAGCCACCGATTCAGTCCGTTCGCTGGGCTTCGGCGCAGGAATGGGACTTCCGAACATGAAACGCTATACCGATGAAATGACAATTGATTCGGTTGTAGGCGAAGGTACTACTATCAGGATGGTAGTAAATTTATAAAAAGAAAGCGGGATTAAAATGTATAAGCATTCGGTTGAGCTTGATGTAAGCAAATGCACGGGCTGCACAACCTGTCTGCGTCATTGTCCCACAGAAGCTATCAGAATCCGTGACGGTCATGCTGTCATAAATGAAGACAGATGTATTGATTGCGGTGAATGTATCAGAGTTTGTCCGAACAACGCAAAGAAGGCAATGTGTTCAAAGTTTGAACATTATCAGGATTATAAGTGGAAAATCGCACTTCCTGCTCCGTCTCTTTACGGTCAGTTTGACAATCTCGAAGATGTGGATACCGTTCTTCAGGGGCTTCTCGATATCGGATTCGACGATGTTTTTGAGGTTGCAAAGGCTGCTGAATACGTAACGGAATACACAAGGCTTTATCTGAAATCCGAGGGTATAAAAAAACCTGTTATCAGCTCGGCTTGTCCTGTTGTTGTAAGGCTCATATCTTTAAGATATCCTTATCTCAGGGATAACCTGATACCCATTCTTCCGCCCATAGAAATTGCTGCAAAAATGGCAAGAAAAAAGGCAAAGGAAGAACATCCCGGGCTTAACGATTCAGACATCGGACTTTTCTTTATTTCTCCCTGTCCCGGCAAGGTGAGTTACATCAGAAACGGTTTCGGCGAGTACAAAAGCGAAATCGATGTTGTAATTTCACTCAAAGATGTTTATTTCAAACTTATCGCCGCAATGAAGAGAGATAAAAGTCCTGAGATTGCATCTGAAACAGGAATGATAGGTGTCGGCTGGGCATCCAGCGGAGGCGAATCCTCGGCTATTCTCAATGATGATTATCTTGCGGCAGACGGCATTGAAAATGTCAACAAAGTGCTTGATGCCATAGAAAACGGCAATATTCCCCAACTTGAATTTGTGGAGCTGAATGCCTGTACGGGCGGTTGTGTAGGCGGTGTTATGACGATTGAAAATCCGTTCATAGCAAGAACACGTCTTCACTCTGTCAGAAGATATCTTCCCGTATCAGTCAACAGACTTCCCAAAGGCACTCACTATATTCCCGAAAATATTCTGTCATATGAACTGCCCGAATATACACCGATTTCACGGCTCGGCAAGAGTTTCAGCGAATCGATGCGAATGATGGCTGAAATTCAGGATATAAGGCAGACTCTTCCGGGGATTGATTGCGGAGCCTGCGGGTCACCGACCTGTAAAGCTTTTGCAGAAGATATAGTAAGAGGCCAGGCGGATATAAGTCTTTGCCGTGTTATAAATTGTTCCCGAAAAGGAGAAGCAGAAAATGACAGTTAATGAATTGTGTGAAAAATGCGGTTTTTCGGCTGTCGTTCTTGCAGATGGTGACAGGGAAGTTGCGGGATGTTATATCGGTGATTTGCTCAGCTGGGTTATGGGCAGAGCAAAAGGTGACGATGCATGGATAACAATAATGTCCAACATCAATATCATTGCCGTTGCGTCTCTTGCAGATGTTTCCTGCATCATTCTTTCTGAAGGTGTTACGGTTGACAGTGATATCATCGAAACAGCAAAACAAAAAGAAGTAAATATTCTTTCATCATCATTGCCTTCATACGAAACGGCAGTCAGGGTTTCAGAGCAGATATGAACAAGTATTATTACGACCTTCATATTCACTCATGCCTTTCACCTTGCGGTGATGACGATATGACTCCGAACAACATTGCAGGAATGGGCGTCCTTAACGGACTGAACATCATGGCTCTTACGGACCATAACACCTGCAAAAACTGTCCCGCATTTTTTAAAGCGGCAAAGAAAAACGGAATCATTCCCGTGGCAGGCATGGAGCTTACAACAGCGGAAGATATTCATGTTGTCTGTCTGTTCGAAGAGCTTGAAACTGCGATGGCATTTGATGAATTTATACAGAGCCGCAGAATGCTTATTCCTAACCGCACGGACATCTTCGGTTTTCAGCAGATTATGAATGAAAACGACGAAGTTATCGGTGAAGAAGAATATCTTCTTTCCAATGCGACGGATATCATGATTGATACTGTCTGTGAACTCGTAACGGAGCACGGCGGAATCTGTTATCCTGCTCATGTGGACAGAGATGCAAACGGAATAATTGCAATGCTCGGTACTTTTCCCGATTATGACTACATGGAGTTTGATACTGCAGAGTTTCATTCGGGAGAGAATATTGAAAAATATGATGAAATGTATCCCAATCTCGGAAATACGCTCAAGGTTGTGTCATCAGATGCTCACTACCTGTGGGATATAAAAGAGAAGAAGGAATATTTTGAAATAGATGATGAGCCGTACAGCAGTGCTCTCGTCAGAAAAAAACTTTTTGAGATTTTAAGAAAAGGGAAATCGCTATGAAAGAACTTTCACTGAATATTCTTGATATAGCCAAAAATTCCGTAAAGGCGGGAGCAGACACAGTTTATGTGACGCTTACCGAAACAGCCGATATTTTCACAATGAAGATAAGCGATAACGGCTGCGGAATGAAAGCGGATTTTCTTAAAACCGTAACGGACCCGTTCAGTACAACCCGTACAACACGAAAAGTGGGAATGGGAATTCCGTTTCTGAAACTTGCAGCCGAACAGACAGGCGGAAGTTTCAGTATCGAATCAAAGCACGAAAGTGATTATCCCGAAGACCACGGTACGGTGACAACGGCTGTTTTCGATAAAAACAGCATAGATTTTACACCGCTTGGTGATATTGTTTCGAGCATCACAACTCTCATACAGGGCAGTCCCGATATCCGATGGATATTCAGTCACACAACCCCTGACGGAGAAGTTTCGCTTGATACTCAGGAGCTTAAAGATGTTCTCGGAGATGTTCCCCTTGATAATCTTGAAGTCATTCTGTGGATAAAAGGATATCTCGAAGAAGCTTATGAAAATTGTTGATTTTGCATTGTGCATTCTGCATTGTGCATTAAATATGTAATTTATATGAAAGGATAAGATAGAGTATGAAATCATTGGCTGAACTTGCTGCAATCAAAGAAAAGATGCAGAGCAAAGTTGTCCTTCGTGAAGGCAGCAGCGATACAAGAGTAGTTGTAGGTATGGCTACATGCGGTATCGCAGCAGGCGCAAGACCCGTTCTTAACGCATTCGTTGAGGAGGTTGGCGCACAGGGCCTTGCAGGCAGCGTTATGGTAACACAGACAGGCTGTATCGGTATCTGTCAGTACGAACCCGTTGTTGAAGTTTACGAAGCAGGCAAAGAAAAGATAACATACGTTAAGATGACTCCCGAAAAGGCAAAGGAAGTTGTTGAAAAGCACCTCAAGGGTGGCAAAGTTATCGACGAATATACTATTTCAAAAGTATAATATTTTCATTGTAATATAAGTTGGAGGTAAAAAATATGATTCGTTCCCAGGTTCTGATATGCGGCGGTACAGGCTGTACATCATCGGGCAGCGTTACTCTTATTGAAGAATTTGAGAAACGCATTGAAGAAAACGGTCTCTCAGAAGAAGTAAAAATTGTTCAGACAGGCTGTTTCGGTCTTTGTGCATTAGGCCCTGTTGTTATCGTATATCCCGACGGTACATTCTATTCAAGAGTTGAGAAGGATGACGTTGCAGAAATCGTTTCCGAACATCTTCTCAAGGGTAGAACAGTTGATCGTCTTGTTTACTCAGATGTTGATGAAAGCGTTAAGGAAGAAGCTCTTAATGTTTCACTCAGCGACACAACATTCTATAAGTCACAGAAGCGTGTTGCTCTTCGTAACTGCGGTGTTATCAATCCCGAAAGTATCGAAGAATACATCGCTATGGACGGTTACGCAGCTCTCGGTAAGGCTCTCACAGAGATGACTCCCGAAGATGTTATCCAGACAATCAAAGATTCAGGTCTTCGCGGCAGAGGCGGCGGCGGTTTCCCCACAGGTCTCAAGTGGAGCTTCACAGCAGCACAGCCCAAAGGCCAGAAATATGTAGTATGTAACGCTGACGAAGGTGACCCCGGTGCATTCATGGACCGTTCAGTTCTTGAAGGTGACCCCCACTGCCTTGTTGAAGCTATGGCTATCTGCGGTTACGCAACAGGCGCTTCAGAAGGTTATGTTTACGTTCGTGCTGAGTACCCCATTGCTGTTGCTCGTCTTCAGAAAGCTATTGACGATGCAAGAGAATACGGTCTTCTCGGTAAGGATATCTTCGGTTCAGGCTTCGATTTCGATCTCTTCATCCGTCTCGGTGCTGGTGCATTCGTTTGTGGTGAAGAAACAGCTCTTATGACATCAATCGAAGGTAACCGTGGTGAACCCCGTCCCCGTCCTCCCTATCCCGCAATCAAGGGTCTTTTCGGCAAGCCCACAACAGAAAATAACGTTGAAACTTTTGCTAACGTTCCCCAGATTATCCTTAAGGGTGCTGAATTCTTCAACACAATGGGTACAGAAAAATCAAAGGGTACAAAAGTTTTTGCTCTCGGTGGTAAAATCACAAACACAGGTCTTGTTGAAGTTCCCATGGGTACAACACTGCGTGAAATCGTTGAAGTTATCGGTGGCGGTGTTCCCGGCGGAAAGAAGTTCAAGGCAGCTCAGACAGGTGGCCCCTCAGGCGGTTGTATCCCTGCATCAATGCTTGATATCGAAATCGACTATGACAACCTTGTTGCACAGGGTGCAATGATGGGTTCAGGCGGTCTTATCGTTATGGACGAAACAGACTGTATGGTTGATATCGCTAAGTTCTTCCTTGATTTCACAGTTGATGAATCATGCGGTAAGTGTACTCCCTGCCGTATCGGTACAAAGAGACTTTACGAAATCCTTGAAAAGATCACAAGCGGTAACGGTACTCTTGAAGACCTTGACGAAATGGAAAAGCTCTGCTATTACATCAAAGAGAACTCACTCTGCGGTCTCGGTCAGACAGCTCCCAACCCCGTTCTCTCAACATATCAGAGATTCAAGGACGAATATATTGCTCACGTAGTTGATAAGAAATGTCCCGCAGGCGTATGTAAAGACCTTCTTACAATCACAATTGAAGCAGACAAGTGTAAGGGTTGTACTCTTTGTTCAAGAGTTTGTCCCGTTGGTGCTATTGAAGGTACTGTCAAGAATCCTCACGTTATTGATCCTGCAAAGTGTATCAAGTGCGGCGCTTGTATCGAAAAATGTAAGTTCAAAGCAATCGTAAAGAAATAAGGAGGAACGGATAAAATGGCTGATGTTAATGTAAAAATCAACGGTAAAGAATATACCGTTCCTGCCGGCAGCACAATTCTTGAAGCTGCACGAATTGCAGGTATAAATATTCCCACACTCTGCTATCTCAAGGAAATCAACGCAATCGGTGCTTGCCGTATCTGTGTTGTTGAGGTTAAAGGCGCAAGAAGCCTTGTTGCAGCTTGTGTGTTCCCCGTAAACGAGGGTATGGAGATTTTCACAAATACTCCTAAAGTTATTGAAGCAAGAAAGACAACTCTCAAGCTTATCCTTTCAGACCATAAGAAAGAATGTCTTTCATGTGTAAGAAGCGGAAACTGCGAACTTCAGCAGCTTTGTGCAGATTACGGTATTGAAGATACAACTGCTTTTGCAGGTGTTACAAATAAGTATGATATCGACGCTTCTGCATCACACATGACACGTGACAACGAAAAGTGTATCCTTTGCCGTCGTTGCGTAGCTGTTTGTGAAAAGAATCAGGGCGTAGCTGTTATCGGTGCAAACAACAGAGGTTTCGATACAAACATCGGTTGTGCATTTGATTATGACCTCGGTGATGTTGCTTGTATCTCTTGCGGTCAGTGTATCACAGCTTGTCCCACAGGTGCTCTTGCAGAAAGAGACGATACTCAGAAAGTATTCGATGCAATCAACGATCCTGAAAAGATCGTTCTCGTTCAGACAGCTCCCGCAGTAAGAGTTGGTCTTGGTGAAGAATTCGGTATGCCCATCGGTACTGTTGTTACAGGCAAGATGGTTTCAGCAATCCGTGCTCTCGGTGTAGATAAGGTATTCGATACAAACTTTGCTGCTGACCTTACAATCATGGAAGAAGCAACAGAGTTCCTCGGCAGATACACAAAGAAGGAAAATCTTCCTCTCATCACATCATGTTCACCCGGATGGATCAAGTACTGCGAACACTACTATCCCGAAATGATCCCCAACCTTTCATCATGTAAGTCACCTCAGGGTATGTTCGGTTCTGTTGCAAAGACATACTATGCACAGAAGGAAGGCATCGATCCCAAGAATATCTTTGTTGTCAGCGTAATGCCCTGTACAGCTAAGAAGTTCGAGGCTGAAAGAATGGATCACACTGCAGTTGAAGGTCTTGCAGATATCGATGCAGTTGTTACAGTCCGTGAACTTGCAAGAATGATCAAGAAGGCAGGCATCATGTTCAATATGCTTCCCGACGGTGAATTCGATGCTCCCTTCGGACTCGGTTCAGGTGCAGGTACAATCTTCGGTGCAACAGGCGGTGTTATGGAAGCTGCTCTTCGTACAGCTTACGAAACACTTACAGGCGAAGAACTTGAAAAGCTCGAGTTCTCAGATGTACGTGGTACAGAAGGCATCAAGGAAGCAACTTACACAATCGCAGGCAACGAAATCAAGGTTGCAGTTGTTTCAGGTACTGCTAATGCAGGCAAACTCCTTGATATGATCAAGGCAGGCGAAAAGTCATATGACTTCATCGAAGTTATGGCATGTCCCGGCGGTTGCGTAAACGGCGGCGGTCAGCCCGTTCAGCCCGCATCAGTTATCAACAACTACGATGTAAGAGCTCTCCGTGCTGCAGGTCTTTATGAAGACGATAAGAACCTTCCCATCAGAAAGTCACACCTTAATCCTGATGTTAAGGCTGTTTATGCTGAATTCTTCGGCGAACCCAACAGCCACAAGGCTCATGAAATCCTTCACACAGGCTACACAGCAAGAAAAGTATATTAATTTTATTTCCATAAGCAGTCACTGTTTTTACAGTGGCTGTTTTTTTGTTTAACATATTCCGCATGAAAATTAAATATAATAGACTATCTTGATTTTAGGGGTGGTCTGATGAAAAAATTTGTTTCAGTTTTTTTATGTTTTATAATTCTTTTCGGTTTTTCTGCATGTACGGAAGAAGCAAGACCCGATATGACTGCATTATCAGAGCGTCTTGCTCTTATAAATGAATACTACGCATTTGATTATTTTGATGCAGTTATATATGACGGTGCATATCATGTGTATTTCAGTCTTTGCTCGGAAAATGATGTATTGCTGTCTTTGCATACAGATGAAGCGGGAAATATTGATGATGTAACAATCACGGCTGTTGCTGAAAAAATGAAAACCGACGGCGAGCGGAACGCATATATGAATTTTTCATCCGCTGTTATAGACAGTTTTACAAGCCTTAGTGAAAAAGATGTAAAGGAAAAAGAAAAAAGCCTGAGCTACAGAAAGCCCGGGCTGTATTTTTCTGATCTGTACGAAACATATTCCGCATTAAGATATAACTTTGTGTTCTCCTCGAATTCAGAGTATATAAGTCTTTACTGCGAATATACGGAAATTATGGAAGTGACGGATAAACAATAATTTAGCGAAGCAGGAATTAATTGATATATCGTAGGGGCGATGATTCATCGCCCGGCACGAATGTGCATTTTCCGAAGGAAAATTAAACGGCAGAGCCGTTATTGTTCGCTTTGCTCACAATCGGGCGTTGGATCAACGCCCCTACAGGCTTGATTTTAATTCCTGCAATTA
>JAGBSO010000043.1 GCA_017631795.1 Clostridia bacterium
AAGCCTCACCTCCGCAAGCATTTATCCGTATAACAGTATAGTATCACAAAAATAAACACTTTACAAGTTTTTTGTTTTGTTGTAAAATATAAATGTATGTGATTTTGAATTTTTGACAAAATATTATGATATACGAAAGGCAGAGTTGCAGAAATTGCCAGAATTATCGGCGGAAATGAAAACAATGAAATTCATCTCAGCTCAGCCAAGCAACTTCTTGATGAAGCATCTGTATATAAGAAAGGGTAGTTGATTATGAAAATCGGTGTTTGCGGCGGATTTGATCGCATAACTGTTGCTGCTGATTGCGGTTATGATTATATTGAAACAAATTTCAAAGATCTTGCAAAATCAAATGAAGAAGATTTTCAGAAATTTTTGACTGCACTGAAAGATAATAATCTCTCATGTGAAGCTGCTAACTGTTTTCTTCCCGGTGAATTGAAGGTTACAGGCGAAAATGTTGATTACGAAGCATTAAAAGCATATCTTGCTGTCGGATTTAAAAGAGCTGCAGAAGCAGGTATAAAAGTTGTTGTATTCGGCTCAGGTGGTGCAAGAAATATTCCTGACGGTTATTCTTATAAAAATGCAATCAATGATATAATAAAGTTTATGAAAGAATATGCTGCACCTATGGCTGCAGAATACGGTATTGATCTTGTATTTGAGCCTTTACGCAAAAAGGAAACAAATATTATCAACACTATTAAGGAAGGGGCAATGCTTGCGTCTGCAATAAATCTTCCTAATGTAGGTACCCTCGGTGATCTTTTTCATATGTATGCAGAAGGTGATACATATGATGATATCAGGGAACTTAAAGGAATATTCCGTCATGCACACATGTCATTTCCTGAAAGTGCAGATAAACGCGTATATATGAAAGAAAAAGACAATTTTGATTATAAAGGCTTTTTTGAAGCTCTTAAATATGTTGGTTGCGAACGTGTTTCAATTGAAGCAGGAACTGATGATTTTGAAACTGATGCGCGGGAAGCAATCAAAGTAATGAATTTGTATAAATAATTTGGAGGATATAAAAAATGAAAATTTATGACGAACTTGTTGCAAGAGGACTTATTGCACAGGTTACAGATGAGGATGAGATCAAAGATCTTGTGAATAACGGCAAGGCTGTTTTTTACATTGGTTTTGATCCCACAGCAGACAGTCTTCATGTAGGTCATTTTATGGCACTTTGTCTTATGAAGAGATTGCAGATGGCAGGCAACCGTCCTATTGCTCTTATCGGTGGCGGTACTGCAATGATCGGTGATCCTTCAGGCAGAACTGATATGCGTCAGGTTATGACAAAGGAAACAATCCAGCATAACTGCGAATGCTTCAAGAAACAGATGGAGCGTTTTATTGAGTTCGGAGAAGGTAAAGCTCAGATGGTAAACAATGCTGACTGGCTTCTTGATCTTAATTATGTTGATGTTCTTCGTGAAGTCGGCGCTTGTTTCTCAGTTAACAATATGCTTCGTGCTGAATGCTATAAGCAGAGAATGGAAAAAGGTCTTTCATTCCTTGAATTCAACTATATGATCATGCAGAGCTATGACTTCTATCACCTTTATCAGAATTATGGCTGTAACATGCAGTTTGGCGGTGATGATCAGTGGTCAAATATGCTTGGTGGTACAGAGCTTATCAGAAAGAAACTCGGCAAAGATGCATTTGCGATGACAATTACACTCCTTCTTAACTCAGAAGGTAAGAAGATGGGTAAAACTGCAAAGGGTGCTGTATGGCTTGATCCTAACAAGACATCTCCCTACGATTTCTATCAGTACTGGAGAAATGTTGATGACGGTGACGTTCTCAAATGTATCCGTATGCTTACATTCCTTCCTCTTGAAGAATTTGATAAGATGGATTCATGGGTGGGTAGTGAGCTTAACAAGGCAAAGGAAATCCTTGCTTTTGAACTTACAAAACTTGTTCACGGTGAAGAAGAAGCAACAAAAGCTCAGGAAACTGCAAAATCTCTCTTCGGTGCAAAGGTTAATGTTGACACAATGCCCACATTTGAGCTTTCTGCTGATGATTTTATTGATGATTCAATTGCTGTTAATGAAGTTCTTGTAAAAGCAGGTATTGCAAAGTCTAAGGGCGAAGGCAGAAGACTTATTGAACAGGGAGGCGTCTCTGTTGATGATGTGAAGCCTGATTCTCCTGTAGCAACAATTGCAAAGTCTGAATTTGACAAAGGCTATGTAGTTGTTAAAAAAGGTAAGAAAATCTTTATTAAGGTTGTTATTAAGTAAATGATAAATAAAAATCCCACCTGATAATTTGTCAGGCGGGATTTTTTATGATTTGTTTTGATTTCTGTCAAAAATATTATTTACTCAACAGACTTAAGTGAAGATACCATGTCTATCTTCTTCATTTTCTTATGCATGATAATATTTACAATTATTGCAAATATTGCTGTAAGAATTGCAGCGATAAGATAGCTGTACCATGAAAGTGTCTGGACATACATAACAGTATCAACAGCACAATATACAACAAGCATCTTATGCACAAATATACCGAGTACCATTCCGAGCGCTATACCCATGATTGTAAGAATTATGTTTTCGCGATAGATATATGCGGAAACTTCTTTGTCATGGAAACCAAGAACTTTGATTGTTGCCAGTTCTCTTTCTCTTTCAGATATATTAATATTGCTAATATTATAAAGAACTGTATATGCAAGAACTGCTGCAGCAATAATAAATATAAGAACAATTATACTTAATACACCGATAACTTCATTGAGAGTATCAACAGTATCTGACACATATGAAACAGCATTGATTCCGTCATATGTCATCAATTCAGCAGCAAGTGCTGCTTTTTTTGTTGAAGAAGAATCGCTTATCTTTGTATCAGACATAATTGACGGTTCAATAGTGCCTATAGCGTAATTATATGATACAGCTTCCTGGAAAAGATATTGATACAGATTTTCAGAAAGATAGATATAGTTGAATGTATAATTTTCTGTGATGTTTGCAACAGGAATGCTTATTTTTTTACCTTCCGCTGTCTCAATCCATACCTGATCACCAATCTGAGTGTCAGTATCTTTTGCAAATTTTTCTGTAATAATTGCACCGGTGTCGTCAAGTGTCAGTGCTGTGTCATTTGTGCGATCATTCAATCTGATAAATGATGAGAGTTTTGCTGAATTTTTAGGAACGAACAGATATACATCACTTATGATGTCTGAGCGTTCTGATCCTCCTGTCACGGATTGCATTGATGAAAGCATTATATCTGTAATACGGTTATCATCTTTTAGAATTGTCATAAGACCTGAATTCTCAGTCTGTTTTTCTGCAAATACAAACTGTACGTCATAAGCTGATATGCCGTTGTCGTCATACTGCATTTTCATCAGATTGTTGATAGATGAATAAAATCCGAGGCTTCCGAGAATCAGGGCTGTACATCCACCGATGCCGATAACAGTCATAATGAATCTTGATTTGCGTCTGAAAAGGTTTCTTGTTGTGACTTTGCTTGTAAAGTTTAATCTTTTCCATATGAATGTTATTCTTTCGAGTAATACACGCTTACCCGGTTTTGGTGCCTTCGGGCGCATCAGTGTTGCAGGTTGAACTTTAAGCTCTTTGGATGCTGCAATGATTGTAGCGCCGAGTGAGATAACAAGAGAAATAAGTGTACCGCCGATTATATATGCGACAGGCATTGTGAATATCAAAGGCGGAAGTGTAAACATGATTGAGTAAGCTTTGTATATAGCATACGGGAATGCATAAACACCAAATATTATTCCGAGAACAGAACCGATCATACATGCAAACATTGCATATATGATATATTTTGAGATTATTGATGTGTTTGAATATCCGAGGGCTTTCAATGTTCCCATCTGTGTGCGTTCTTCTTCAACCATACGTGTCATAGTTGTAAGACATACCAGTGCTGCAACAAGGAAAAAGATTACAGGAAAAATATTGGAAAGCACAGTAATATTATCTATTGCGTTTTCAAAACTTGAATATCCAGGTGTGCTTGTTCTGTCATAAACAGACCATTCTGCAGTGTCAAGATTTTTATAAAGTCTTTTTGCATTTTCAATTTTATTTTTCGCAGAGATAAGTTTTGTTTCTCCGGATGCTTTTATTGAGTTATATTCATCTTGTGCTTGTTTCAGGTATGATGGCGCATTTGCAATTAAAGATTTCAGCATATTGAGATCATTTCCGACCTCATTTTTTCCGATCATTAATTCAATCTGTGCCATTGACAGTTCATTTTTTGATCCTTCAAGTGTATTGTAAAAGTTTTCCAGCTCATCATAAGCTGCATTAAGCTGAGCTTCAGATGCGTTATATGCAAGCTGTGCGTTGTTGAGGACTGTTGCGGCCTGTTCAAACTGAACTTTATAATTATCAAGTTCTTTCTGGCTTTTTTCAACATCAGCCTGATAAACAGCAAGCTGACTTTTCTGTTGCTCCAGATACGGGTTGATCAGAGCAATAGCTTCTGTGGCCATACTTACTGCAGACAATGATCCGATTGATGCATACAGATCAGGATTGATTCCCTGAAGTGTTGAAAGAATCTGTGATAACTGGTTGTTATCCATCTTACCGTTCTGCCACTCTTCAAGTGAAGTCAGAACGTCGCTTGTTGAATTGATTGTGCTTTGAGTTGTGGAAACAAACTGTTTTGCAGTGTTTAATGATGATTGAGCTGTTGAAAGCATTCTTTCTGCAGAGTCATATTTGTCTTTTGCTTCAGTGAGCTGTTTGTATTTTTCTGTCTGAAGATTTCTTGCATTTTTATATGCTTCAAGATTTTTGTTGTATGTTTCTATTGCATCATAATATGCATTTGAGTTGCCATTGAATTCGTCTTCGGCTATTCCAAGTGCTTCAGCAGCGTCTTTAACTGCATCATTATATGAACCCTGAGGATCATCAACATATTTCTGATATGTATTTATCAGTTCTTCAGCTTCTTTTAAACCTGATTCATATTTGTTTTTTGCCTCAGCGTATTCTTTTTCTGCAGTTTTTATCTGATCAGGTAAATCATTCTTTAATTCGTTTACACGAGTTTCAATATTTTTATCAGAAACAGCTTTTATCTTTTCAATAACAGGTTTTACATGATTGTAATACGCTTCAGTTCCCGGTTCAAATGTATCTGCACCTGTAACAGTAACATAAATTTCACTATAATAATCATTTGTAAAAACACTGTCGGGGATATAGATAAATGTACCGATTTTACCGCTGCCGACAAGGCTGTTTCCGCGTTCAAAAGAAATATACTGCGGAGATCTTATGATACCGACAATTTCAAATTCCTTTACAGACAGTCCTGATAAATCAGAACGTGAACCTTCTTCAAGTTTTATAAAATTACCTATTTTGTATGATTCAGGCGCAGAAAGTTCACTTGCATCAACGAGACACTGATTATTTTTTGTAGGATAAGTACCTTCAATCAGTGTAGGTTTGTTGATGAAATTGTTATTTTGGATACCGTAATAATGTTCCTGTAAATTTTTCAGATTTATGCTGTATGCACGGGTACTGATCTGCGATCCGTCAATATCAATTTCGGGTTTTCCGTTGACAAGAACAAGGGCATCAACAAACTTTTCACCCATTACACCGCTGACACCGTCAATTTTTGCTATTGCAGCAAGATCACTGTTTGTAAGTCCCAGTTGTGATTGTACTCTGATATCCATCAGTGTGTTGTCATAAAAATATTTATCAGCTGTTTCACTCATTGACGGTGCAGCTGATTTGATACCGACAAAGACACCGGTTCCAAGTGCTATAATTATGACAATTGACAGGAATCGGCTGATAGACCGTCTGATAGCACGGAGAATATCCGTTAATAATGATTTGCTCACTTTTTTAACCTCCGTTACCAATCAATCATATCAACTGAAAGGGGAGTTTCGTTGATTTCTATTCGATTGACACGTCCGTTTTTCATTGTAATAATTCTGTCTGCTATAGGTGTAATTGCCTGATTGTGTGTGATAATAATTACAGTCATACCTGTGTTATGACAAGTCTGCTGCAATAAATCAAGCACCTGTTTTCCTGTTTTATAATCGAGAGCGCCAGTCGGTTCATCACACAGCAGCAATTTTGGATTTTTTGCCAGAGCTCTTGCAATAGAAACTCTCTGTTGTTCACCACCAGAAAGCTGAGCAGGGAAGTTATTCATTCTGTCGCCAAGACCAACTTTTTCAAGGACTCTTTTGGGATTTAAAGCTTTGTTACTTATCTGTGATGCCAACTCAACATTTTCAAGTGCTGTAAGGTTAGGGACAAGGTTGTAAAACTGAAAAACAAATCCTACATCATATCTTCTGTAATCGGTGAGTTTTTTGCTTGAGTAGTTATTTATAAGTTCACCGCCGATACGAACTTTACCGTCGTTACAGTCATCCATACCGCCCAATATATTCAATACTGTTGTTTTTCCTGCACCGCTGGGGCCAACTATCATACATAATTCTCCCTGCTCGACAGAAAAAGAAACATTATCCAAAGCATTTATTGTAACATCGCCGGTTTTGTATTTTTTGTAAACAGAATTCAATTCAATAAAACTCATATAATTTCCTCCAAAAGTCTTGTTTATCCGCTTATAGTTTTTCTGTATAATTCCTGCATAACTGATGATGCTGCGGAACCGGCGTATTTCAGACCTGATCCGCATTCTTCAAGTATTGCTATTACTGCATACGGAAAATCATCATCATATGAAAATCCTGCAAACCATGCATGCGGAAGCTTGTTGTCGCGTTCAGCAGTTCCCGTTTTTCCGCACATGGTTATGTCTCCGAATATATAATCACCGTAATAATCCGAAACGTCAGACCTTAACAGTTCTTTTAATAACGATGCTGTTGTAGGGGTAATTGTTATACCTGAATCAACAGGGGTTGATTCGTAAATTTTTCGTCCGTTTTCATTTACTGCTGATTTCACAAAGTAAGGCTCATATGATTTTCCGCCATTAGCTATTGCACACATGAAATTGAGAAATGAATAAGGGTTTACCAATGTTGTTGATTGACCTATGCCTGTCCATCCGATATCTGATTTACTATCGCTTGTATTTATGTTTATAATGCTTGATTTAGATGTGATTCTGTCATTTGTAGTGTATGAAATATCAAGTCCGGCTGAGTGAAAAGCTTCATTTATTTTATCAGCTCCGAGTTCAACAGCAATCTGAGCAAACGCAACATTGCATGATTGATTCAGCGCTGTTTTGAACGATATCTCACCATGTGTATCATTGCAGATTATTGTACCGTCTTTGCCGTTACAGTAAAATGTTCTGTTATAAATATCTGTAATATTTTCAATTGCTGCCATTGCGGTAACAACCTTGAATATTGATCCCGGAGTATATAAGCCTCCATACAAGCGGTTGATATAAACACCTTCATAATCAGGATCGGAATCGAGATTTTCAGGTTTGTTGTAAATATCATATGATGGAGATGATGCAATGCATATTAATTCACCGGTTTTGTAGTTGCAGACAGCGATACATCCTTTGTACGGTCTCAGCTCTTCATAGGCGTAAGCACAAAGTTCTGCATCAAGTGTGAGATTCAGCGTGTTGTCCGAGCTTTTGTTGACACCGTACACGATATTGTATCCGCTTAATTCATTTTTGAACACATCTTGAATTCCGCCTGAAATAAAACCTTTATTGTCACCAAGAATATGCAAAAAAGATGCACGTATATCGGGATCGTCATTATATTTTCGTTCACCGTTTTGTGTATAAGCAAGTTTTATTCCGTTTGTGTCTACAATTTCTCCTGCATTTGTCAGAACACCGCTTTCATATAAATGCGCATTAACGCTTTTAAGGGCATATTCCTGCGCATTGGTAAACATTGAGAATGCAAGAAGGATTGTAAAAAATAAGAATATTACTACCACAGCAACTATCAATAGGATTCTTTTATTGATTGTACGCATAATATTTATCTCCTGTTGCGCTTTGCTTTTTTTGCCAACTGAGGGTATGATCTTGAATCTGCTGCCTTTATGAATGCTAACAATCCCCATGAACAGATCATGCTTGATCCGCCTCTGCTGACAAAGGGTAATGTAACGCCTGTAAGAGGCAAAAAGTCTGTAACGCCGAAAACATTCAGTGCGGTCTGCACAACAATCATTCCGGCTGCTGCGCATGCAGCAATTGTGAAAAACGAAGATCTTGAAAATCTTGCATTATATGCTGCTGCAAATGCTAATAAAATCAAAGTTATAACAATCAGAAAACCTGTAAGGATTCCGAGTTCTTCGCAAATAAGACCAAAGATGAGATCTTCAGTTGCAGCAAAAATATCTCTGAGATGTCCGTTGCCGAGTCCTACACCAAAAAAACCTCCGCTTGCCGAGTATATCAGAGTTCTTGTTTGCTGATAACCTCCTGAATCATACATGTGTTCCCAGATATGTCTGTAGCTTGCAAATCTGTTAAGTATATATGATTTCAATGTTAGAATAAGAATTGCACCAATGACTGCAGCTGTACACACGAGAACTATTGTTCTCACATCACCTGATCTGAGAAATGCTATCAGAATGAATGTTGCAAAATAAATCAATGCTGTTCCGAAATCAGACATCAAACCAAGAAGTCCGACACATCCGACCGCAAAAAATACATATGCAGTAAGTGATTTGTGTGATTGAATTTTATCAAGTGTTGCTGCACCTACATATATAAAAGCAAGTTTTACAAATTCTGAAGGTTGAATGGATATCGGGCCTATATATATCCAGTTTTTTGCACCGTTTGTGTAAGATGCAAATACTAATGTGAATGCAAGAAGACCGAGTGCCATAACAGCCATAGGGATTCTGATTGCACTTGTTCTTGTAGTGCTTTTCATATACTGAACCATTGCTATATACAGCGCAAGTCCAATAAATATTGCAACGAACTGAGTTTGTGTTTTTGATGGTGAAACACTTGCGGTTACATATAAACTTATTGATGAAAGGGCAAACGCAATCATTTCAAGACTGATATGTCTGTTTTGCACAATTGCGAAAATGAAATAATAAATCCATTCTGCAACGATATACACGGAAAAATATAAAAGAAGTTCAGAAAAATTTTCACTGTCTTTTGATAACACGCAATAACTCATTATTACCTGATATATCGTCAGCAGTAACATTATAAGCAAACTGATAAGACCGTACATGCTGCCCGGCCTTCCGAAGTATAATTTTTTGTTTTTGGTTGTTTCCAAAATTCTCACTCCGTTTGTGATTGCTTATTTTTGTGAGTTTGTTTTTTTGTTGATGCTGTGTTTTTTGTCGGATTCTGACTTTTTACGGATTTGTTTGAAGAATCATTTGAATTTTTAGGAACAATATGCTGTCTTGTAGTAACAGCTGTTGAGTAAAATATATATTCACTGTTTCCTAATATAACTGAGTCGCCATCGTTCAGATATGCTTTTTTTTCTATGTGTTTGTTGTTTACGATGATACCTGCTGTTGAGTTTGTGTCAAAAATCATCCATCCGCCGGAACGACAGGATAATACAGCGTGAAAACGTGATACTGCAGCATCTGATATAACAATGTCACATGATTTTGCTCTGCCGACAGATGTTTCAGATTGGCTGATATCGATAATATGTCCTGTTGATGCTTCTATAAGACTTGCACGGATAGTACGTTTTGCAGGTTTTATGAATAATGAAACAGCTGATACGATCAGAACAAATGCAATAAGTATAAATAAAAGAATCTGCAGAAAAAAACTGCTGTAAATATCTGCTGCCAATATTCGCATCTCCTTACATACATATTCAATTTATTATATAATTTAATTATATAAAAGTCAATACAATTAATAGTTACATATTGACTTATGTTATAAATTAGTTGTATAATGACTAAAAATGATTTTTATGGAGGCATTATATGTCAGTTAATGTATCAGAATTCGGTTCACTCAAAGATGGAAGAATAATCCATAAATATACACTTCAGAATAAAAATAAGGTTTCGGCATCTGTAATTACATACGGAGCAACTCTTACTGAAATCTGTGCCCCTGACAAAAACGACATATCAAAAGATATTCTTGTCGGTTTTGACAATATTGAAGGTTTTGTTGAAAGAACAGATTATCAGGGTGTAATTGTAGGACCTTATGCAAACAGAATCGGAAATGCTTCTTTTTCAATTGACGGAGTACAGTATAAACTCGTTGCAAATGAAAAGGATGTTACATGTCTTCACTCAAACGGTGAATTCAACACTGCTGTATGGGATGCAGAAGTGATTGACGATTCATGTGTAGCTTTTACGTATGTAAGCCCTGACGGATTGAACGGTTTTCCCGGAAAAATGAATGTCAGTGTCAGATACAGCTTAAACGATGAAAATGAATTGAAGCTTGAATATTTTGCAGTATCTGACAAAAAAACTGTTATCAACCTTACCAATCACGCATATTTCAATCTTGGCGGATATGATTCAGGTACTATTCTTGATCATATGATTACTATTAATGCCGATAAATATACACCTGTTGATAGTTTCAGTATACCTACAGGTGAAATTGCTGATGTTGTGAATACACCGTTTGATCTTCGTAATTCGAACAGAATCGGGGATATGATTGATGCAGATTGCGTTCAGCTTGATTATACAGGCGGATATGATCATAATTTCTGCATAAATGGTTACAATGGTTCTGTTCTCAAGGCAGCTGAAGTTACAGAGCCTGAATCAGGCAGAACTCTCGAAGTTTTCACGGATTTGCCCGGAGTGCAGTTTTATGCAGGAAATTTCCTTAAAGGAGATCTCGGCAAAGCAAATGTACGCATGGAAAAAAGAAGTGGTTTCTGTCTTGAAACACAGTTTTATCCTGACACTCCCAATCATGCAAATTTCCCTCAGTGTACATTTGATGCCGGAGAGGAATTCAGAAGTATAACAATTTTTAAATTCTCAGTTAAATAAAATTTGTATTATATCTCTTGCAAATTGCAATATATTGTTATATAATGTTATTATATCAAAATAGGAGGTATTTTCCTTATGAAAAATATTTTCAAAAGGGTTTTATGCTGCATGCTTAGTTTTATGCTTGTTTTTGGCTCAGGAATTTCAGCGTTTGCAGCAGAAGAATCCGATGTGACACCTGTAATCGTTGTAAACGATATTACATTCAATCCTATTCGTAATACCGATGACGGTTCTGTTGTTTTTAATTTCAGTGATTATAATTTTGACATACTGTTTACATCCGGTTTTTCTTCGGAAATTATGGATTTGTTCAGTCCTGAAATTATTGATCAGATTACAAGCGGTGAAATGGAAACACTTGATATTGTTATGCTCCTTGTTGATTATTTCGGATTCAGTGGTGATATCAACAATATTGTCAACAAAGTTCTTGAAATTGTTACTTCAATTATGGGTAATATGGATGCTGAAAATTTAGATATTCAGTCCATCATTGCAAGTATCGATTTTGAACAGTATGCAGAGGATCTTAAAAATAAAATCAAAACTGCTGTTCAGAATGCGCTTCTTCTTAAAATGAATGATGACGGTACTCCTGCAAATGCAAATATCGGTGCTGTTGTTTATCCTGAATCACTTGAGTATTATTATGGTGAGGACAGTGAATTTGCATATTCAATTGCCGGTGATATCGGCGAAACAATAGCTGAAGAAATCGGTTATGAAAATACATATGTTTTCACATATGACTGGCGTCTTGACCCGATAAAGAATGCAGGCGTTTTGTCAGATTATATTGAAAATGTGAAATCTGAAACAGGGGCAGAAAAAGTATCAATTATTTCTGAAGGATATGGCTCAACAATTGCAACAACATATCTTGCAGAAAATGAAGATACAGCTGCTGATTCAGTACATAATTTTGTAACAGTTTCATCTGCATTTCTCGGAACCTCTCTTGTTGGTGACTATCTTGCAGGAAATACTGTAAATGAGTTTACAAACATCACATCATTCACAAGTGCATATATCCGCTATACAAATGATATTTCAGACAACCCCATGACTGCATTTGTGACATGGTTGCTCAACTATATCATGAACAATGAATGGGAACTTCAGCAGTTCTGTTTTGAAATTGAAAAGATTCTTTCAATTGTCAACTATACAGTTGATGCATCAGGTATCACTGCTGAAATTGCAAAAATGCCCGGCATATGGGCTCTTGTTCCTGTAAGTGATTACGAAGATGCTGTTGAAAATATTTTTGGTGACGATACAGATTCTGAGCTTTATGAAGCAATTGATGCATTCAAGGAATATCAGTATGATTATGAAGGAATGCTTCAGTATGTAAAAGAAGAGGGCGTTAATATAAGTGTTGTTTCTGCATGGGATCTTCAGATTATGCCTCTCGGCAAAAATTACAGTGTACAGAGTGACGGTATTATAGATACTGCATATTCATCATTTGGTGCAACATGTGTTGATCTTAATGATGTCGGTGAGGCTACAAAAGTTACACAGATGTATGAAGATGGTCACAAGCACGTTTCAACAACATATGATATGCTTACACCCTGGTATGCTTACGGCGGAATTTGTAAGTATATTGATGCATCAACATGTGCATTGCCTGAAAATACATGGTTCATCAAAAATATGAAGCATGGAACATTCAATTGGGAAAGTAATTCTATTGAATTCCTTATCTGGCTTATAACAGCAGAATCTGAAAGAACAGTATGGCAGGATGCGGCATACAAGCAGTTTATGACATACAACAGATATATCAACCCCGGTATCCTCAGTTCAGACGGTGTTGTTTCGCAGCCTGCTGAACCCGGCACATATCTTCTTGGTGATATCAATCTTGACGGACTTGTAACATCTCTTGATGCTAAAATTGCTCTTTCAATTAACGCAGGATCTGAATATGTTGAGGAAGACTCAATAGCATTCAAAAACGGTGATATCAATGCGGACGGTGTTATTGATAAAGATGACGCAGCTGCAATTCTTCTTATGTCATCAGGTCTTGTAGCAAGCATGCAGAGTGGCATTAAGTTCGATTATGAAACCGAACAGGGAAGCATGGATAATGCTTCTTACGAAATTGAACTCAGACCTTCATACAATTCAGTTAAAAATCAGCTGGTTCTTTCAGTATATGTTCTTAAAGCAAAAGGCAGCTTCAATGGTAATTTTGTAATCAAATATGATACAAAAATGTTCACTTTTGCAAACGCTAAGATGTATGAATTGAAGAACGGCTATACTGTTGCAGGCGGTCCTGCTGATGTTGAAGGAACACTTACTTGCGGCTACGCAGTAAACAAAGCAATAACAGCAAGTGATTGCGATTCTAATGGCGATCTGTTGCTCGGAACATTGTATCTTGATGTTTCAAGAGAAATAATTCCTACTGCATTGGCTGCAGGTGCTTCATACTTCTATGAAGATGATCTTCTTACTTTCGTTGAACCTGTTTCAGTTGATCTTGATGAAGATTTCTTCCTTATGCTCGGTGATGCAGATAATAACAGATATCTTTCTGCACATGATGCTAGAACAATACTCAGAATTGCTGCTAAGCTTGAACAGCCTACAGATGATCTTATGGCAACAAGATGTGATGTGGATTGTGACGGTAAAATCACAGCAAAAGATGCAAGACTTGTTCTCAGAGCAGCTGCAAAACTTATCGATTCTTTTTAAATAAAAAAACAAGTGCCTCTGAATGAATCAGGGGCACTATTTTTATGCACTTTTCAGGAAATAAAAAATACCCGCCGTGCCGTCTTATAGCCAATAGTAACCTGCGTTGAAAGCAGGGTGGGTTGCCGCCCGATACTTTTGCGCTCCCTTCTTCCATATATTATTAAACATATACGGGAGGTCTGCATCCCGGTAGCGGAGAAAGGCCCCCAATTTTAAGATTGTAGGGTTAATATAGGCTATAAAATTATCGCACACAGCAGGCGTAATTTGTTTTTATCAGTCGTTGAAATCAAACATATCAGCAAGTCGTTCTTCAAACATTTTGCCGACTTTCATAAATTCATCTTCATCTTCTATGGGTTCAAGGAAGATCTCGTCGCCGTCATAATTTCTGATAAGAATAATGAGTTCACCGTCTTCATCAACAATTTCGTCGTCATAAACAGGCAGGAGAGCAACATATTCTTTGTCGTCAATTTCAAGTATGTCCAATTCTTCAAAAATATGTTCTTCGCCCTCTTCGTCAACAACACTGACGATAACGGGTTCGTATTCTTCATTCATATCTTCGTTTTTTACAATATCACTCATATTTTTTCTCCTTAATACTTTATGTATATATTTTAACAATAATGTAAATATATGTCAACAATATAATGAATTATTCAGCAAATTCAGCACACCAATAGCAAGAATAAGTGTTTCCTGATTCAAGAGAAATAATCGCATCCTTTTGTGAAATATCTGCTTTTCGTTCATGTGAATCATTAACACCCCACCAAGGTTCAATGCAAACATAAGGTGCACCGGGTTTTGCCCAAATGCCGAGATAAGAACAATCACTGAAATCAAATTTTACTGTTCTGTTATGATTATCACTTGCAAGTGTGATGTATGATGACTTCATATCAGTAAAAATAAGTGCATCATTATCAAAAACATTTTTTGTGATTTCGATTTTATTGCAATTGTTAAGGAATGGGATAGTGTTTCCTGTTCTTAAGCACTCTGTATCAATCTCAATGGTATCAAGTGTTTCGTTTTTTTCAAAAAGAAGATAATCACCAATTTCGCAATTGAAACCGGGATGTCCGCCAATTGAGAAATACATTATAGTATCTGAATTATTAATAATTTTATGTGTTACTTTAAGTGATTTTTCAATCAATTCAAATATTACATAAACTTCAAATTCAAAGGGGTAAATCAGTCTTGTTGCATCATCTGCTTTTTCAACAAAAATAAGTTTGTTGTCAGAATCTGATACAAACTCAGCTTTTCTTTTTCTGAATAAACCATGTTTAGGCATGCTGTATTCTTTTCCGTCAAGATAGTACTTGTCGTCAAGCATACAACCGATATTGGGAAAAAGAACAGGGGACTGACCGTACCATACATCAGGATTTCCCTGCCATAAGAACTCAAAGCCTGTTTCTTTTGAGATTACGCTTGTAAGCTCAGCGCCGTCTTCTTTAACGCCAATTTTTAAATATTCATTTTCAATATAATGTATCATTTAAGACCATCCTTGATTTTTTGTTTTATTATAACACATGCAAATATAAATAACAATAGTTATTTAACCATTTCAAGTGCTTGTGTAACATTAAGAAGAGGATAAGTAAAACTATCATTTGATATTTCTTCATCAGCCGATGATATCAGAACATGTTTTACGGCATTTCCTGTGATATCAGGATTTTCAGCAAATAACAATGCTGCTGTTCCTGAAACAAACGGAGTGGCCATAGAAGTTCCTGACATATAATCATAAGCGTTTTCTGAATCGAAATTTAAACTGTAAATATGCTCACCGGGTGCGATAATGTCTACACGATCAGACAGAGAAGAATAATCGGAAATGCTTTTATACCAATCACACGAACCGACTACAATGATTCTGCTTCGTACTTTATCATCTGTTATTGCACTGAGTGGAAGACTGTATTTGCTGTCACAATACTTGATCTTTTTTGTAAATATGTTGAAGATATCAAATTTATCAAGCAATTTCTTTTCTCCATAACCGAAATAACCGTTGAAAATTTTATTTACAGATGATCCTGAGTCGTTGCCGGCTGCAGTACAGATAACAAATTCATGACCGTCATCTATAAGTTTACTTAAAACGTCTGCAAATATATCACTTTCGCTATTAATATATTCGATAGTATTATTGCATCCTGCTGTTGCAGAGAGTGTTAAAAATGAATTATATCCTATGCTCATATTGATAACTTTTGCATCATAATTTACAATCATGTCAGTTATAGCTGCAACCCAATAAGATATTGAATTATTCATGGCATTATCTGAAATTATCTGAGCATCAGGGCATATTGCAGGTGCGTCACTTTCGGATGAAGCACATAAAATTCCTGCAACATGAGTCCCATGGTTGTTAAATGCAGAAATAAGTGTATTGTTAAGAGAATTCACATCATAAGTGTTTTTATTTACAATATTAAGATAGTTGTTTTCACTGTCAACAAGAACATCAAATATTCCGACATTTACAGATGAAGTATCATTATCATAATCAGTCAAATCGGAAGGGTAGTTGATCAAACTATAATAGTAATTATTATGTAATTCTTCTGTTTGTGTAGTTGTTGTTTCTGATGAGGGAGTTTCTTCAAAATAATCTACAATTGCATTATATATCAAATCATATTCTTCTAATTCAGAACATATGTTTACCAGGTCAGGGTAGTCATGATTTTTAAATTCAGCCTGAATCAAATTGATATCCTTGATATAACCACAGATTGATGCATTGTAAGGAGATAAGATTTTATATATATCATCAATAGTTGCATTATTACTGTATGTTATAATAATTGTATCATCGACATATTTTAACCTTGGGTCAATTGATGCAGATACAATATCATCAGCAGATATTTGTTTGATATAAAAATCAGATGATGTGTCGTTGTATTTTTTATATAAATCAAATGAGTAATCAGAGAGTGTTAAATCCGGTGAATTAAAATATATCGGTTCAAAAAAATAGAGTCCTACACATATTAATATATCAATCAGAATTAATGATGGGATAATCATAATCAGTAAAAACTTTTTGCCAGTGATTTTTTTCATTATTTTACACCTCATGAATATAATATCAAATAATAAAATAGGTGTCAATAATGTTAACAGGCAGTGGAAAAAAGTAAGCATAAAAGAGTATTGACAATGTCTGAATTTTTTGATATAATTATACAAAATTAATATTTTGTATAAAACAGAGTAGCGAAATGAGTTGAAGAACGTATGATTAATTATAAACCGGATTATGAAGCTTTACCAGAGCTTATATGCGATTATTTGAGATATATTGATGTTATTAAAAACAGATCACAGAAAACTGTTTTTGAATATTCAATCAATCTGCGTGAATTTATTACTTTTGTATTGATTGATAAAAATATATGTGATGAAAAAAATGTTAATATGAAATTATGTGATATTGAATTTTTCAGAAATATATCTTTGGATGACGCATATAAATATTTATCATATTGTAAAAATGAAAAAAACAACAATTCTTCAACAAGAGCAAGAAAGGTTGTTGCTATAAGGCAATTTTTTAAATATTTATCAGATAATAAACAATTGCTTGATAATAATCCAATGAAAGTGCTTGATTCACCAAAAACAAAGAAATCTTTACCTAAATATCTAACACTTGAGCAAAGCATTAATTTATTGCAGTCGGTCGATGGCAAAAATAAAGAGCGTGATTATGCTATATTGACAATTTTTCTCAATTGCGGTTTGCGTTTATCTGAGCTTGTTGCTTTGAATTATAATGACATTAAGTCTGACAATTCAATGAGAATTATCGGTAAAGGCAATAAAGAACGAATTGTATATCTGAATGAGGCTTGCGTTGATGCGATAAAATCATATATGCGTGTAAGACCCAAAGACGGTGTGATTGACAAAAATGCACTTTTTCTCAGTACAAGATTGAAAAGAATCAGTCCTAAAACTGTACAATATATTGTCAAGTCATTTCTTGAAAAGTCAGGATTGGGCGAATTAGGCATGTCTGTACATAAATTAAGACATACTGCTGCAACACTGATGTATCAATACGGTGATGCTGATGTGCTTGTTTTAAAGGATGTTCTCGGACATGAAAATCTTTCAACAACTGAAATATATACTCACATTGTAGATGATCAGAAAAAGAAAGCAATAGAAAATAATCCGTTGTCAAAAATCAAAAAGTAAACATAAATTCAAAAGCTTTTGTCAGTATACAATCCAAAGCTGATGCAAGAATACACAGTCCTAAAAGTACGATATTTTTTTTCAGATGATTCATGATTATTGTTGCATCAGCTTGTTTTTTTGCCAAAGATACAGACAGAATATCTGCTGATAAAAATATTGAATCATTACATGCCATCAGTAATGCTGAATTTGATATTACTGATACAGGCAATATTGTAATCAGATAATAACCGATTCCGTTTATTGAGAACTGAGAAAACAATAGACCTGAAAAAACACCTGCACCTAAACCTTTTAGCAATATAATAAAAACAATGACAGGTACACCTGCACAACTCAGACCTGCAAAATTAATTACTGTCAGAATGATTGAATTAAAAAATAAAGAATTAAAAAAAACAGTATATAACTTTTGTTCGGATCTTGTTGAAATATAGTTGTTAAAGAATGTTGTAAAATCGGAAATCTCGGCGGTTGTGTTTTTAAATGTACCTGCGCCGATAATCATAGCTGCAGCAAACAATGAAACAGTTATGATCAGCCCCTTGACTTCCCTGTCGGATTCTTTTTTCAAGCCTTTGATTTTCTTGAAATTAAATGCTTTTATAGTCATTATTCCCGCTCCGTTATTTAATTTTTCTTTAAATTCAAAACAATTATGCAGCTTATAAAACTACACAATATCATGATTGGAAAAAGAAGATATACATAATGAGAAAATCGGACATTATTGAAACATAATATTATCAGAAATTCAATGATTGCAAGGATTAATGATATAATTACCGAAAAAACAAGGATTCTGTGTTTTTGTTGTATACACACAGAAGTGCTGCATACTATTGCAGATATACCTGAAGCAGTCAATACAAATATAAACAGATATTCTGCTTGTATTGAAACATTCATGATTACAAATGACGATATGATTAACACGGTTATGAATGAGCATAAGCCGATAAATAATGAGATTAAACTTTTTCTTGCTGTGCTACTCTCCTGCTTGATATTTTTTTTCACAACTTCTGAATGATTCATAAAAAAAATCCCTCCATATCTGTTAAAAGATATGAAGGGATAATTTTTTTTATTACTTGATTTGTTGCAAACTTTTCAAAGAATTATTCTTCGTCTGACTTCTTTGAACGTCTGCCTTTCTTTTCAGCTTTTTCGGCTTCTTTTGCAGCAGCCTGAGCAGCTCTTTCAGCCTGAAGTCTGTCTTCTGCTGTGTTGTTTGTCTGAATTGCCCAACGTGTAATCTTCATTTTTGTTCTGTCAGCGCCTGTTTCAATTACAAGTGAGTCTTCTTTAACAGTAACAACTCTTCCGCAGATACCGCCGATTGTAGTAATTTCATCGCCGATCTGGATTGCATCACGCATCTGCTGTTCTTCTTTCTGCTTTTTCTTCTGGGGTCTGATCATAACAAAATACATAACACCAAAAAGAGCAGCCATAAGAAGAATTGTTGTCCACTGATTTCCCTGTTTAGCTGTTGTAGCTTCAAGGAGTTTTAATGTAAAGTCCATTTTGAGTCCTCCGATTTAACAATATTAAATAATATTATAGTACATTAAATAAATAATTTCAATAGTAAATAAAAATTATTTTATTCTTTTATCAAGTAAATCAACATATTTTGAGTAAAACTCATCATAAGTGTCATTTTCAAGATTTTCTCTGATTTTTTCCATAAGTTTGTTGTAAAAATACAGGTTATGTGTTACAGCAAGTCTTAATGCAAGAACTTCCTTTGCCTTAAAAAGATGTCTCAAATAGCCTTTTGAATGATTTCTGCAAACAGGACAATCACATTCTTCGTCTATGGGAGTATTGTCTCTTTCGTATTTGGCATTGTTGAGATTTATTATACCGTGCCATGTAAACAAGTGTCCGTGACGAGCATTTCTGCTTGGCATAACACAGTCAAAAAGATCAACTCCGCGTCTTACAGCTTCCAGAATATTACCGGGTGTTCCGACCCCCATAAGATATCTGATTTTATCTTTTGGCATATAGGGTTCTACAGCGGAAATGACACGATACATATCTTCCTTCGGTTCACCGACAGCAAGACCGCCGATTGCATAGCCGTCAAGATCAAGTTTTGCTATTTCTTTCATATGTTCAACACGAAGATCATCATATGTGCATCCCTGATTGATACCGAAAAGAAGCTGATTTTTATTTATTGTTTCAGGCAATGAGTTGAGACGTTGCATCTCATTTTTGCATCTTACAAGCCATCTTGTAGTTCTTTCGCAGGATTTCTTTGCATAATCATATGTTGCGGGATTTTCAACACATTCATCAAAAGCCATAGCAATTGTTGATGCAAGATGCGACTGTATCTGCATACTTTCTTCAGGTCCCATAAAAATATGACGTCCGTCAACATGTGACTGAAAATATACGCCTTCTTCTTTTATTTTTCTGAGTGATGAAAGAGAAAATACCTGAAATCCGCCGCTGTCTGTAAGTATCGGACCGTTCCAACCTGTAAACTTATGAAGACCTCCCATTTCATAAACAACATCATCACCGGGACGTACATGAAGATGATATGTATTACAAAGCATGACCTGACAATTGATGTTTTCAAGATCAAAAGCTGAAAGTCCGCCTTTTATAGCAGCGCATGTTGCAACATTCATGAAACCCGGAGTTTTCACTGTTCCGTGAACTGTTTCAAATTCACCAAGTCTGGCAGTACCGTTATTTTTAATCAATTTATACATAGGTAACCTCTTAAATAATTATCATTGAATCGCCGAAACTGAAAAATCTGTATTTTTCAGCAATTGCCGTATTGTAAGCATTAAGCGCATTTTCTCTTCCTGCAAAAGCTGAAACAAGCATTATAAGAGTACTTTCCGGAAGATGGAAATTGGTGATAAGTCCGTCAATACATCTGAATTTATATCCGGGATAGATAAATATGTTTGTTGATGCATCACATTCGGAAAGATATCCGTTTGTATCTGATGCGGATTCAAGAGTACGGCAGGATGTTGTTCCTACGGCAATGATTCTTCCGCCGTTTTTCTTTGTCTTATTGAGCTTTTCGGCTGTTTCAGCAGGAACATAATAATGCTCTGAATGCATCTCATGATCCTCGATATTCTCGGCTTTTACAGGTCTGAAAGTACCGATTCCTACATGAAGAGTAACATATGCCACAGTAACGCCTTTTTCTTCGATTTTCTTTAAAAGTTCAGGGGTGAAATGAAGACCGGCAGTGGGTGCAGCGGCTGATCCGAGCTCTTTTGCATAAACAGTCTGATATCTTTCTCTGTCTTTCAGTTCATGAGTAATATAGTGTGGCAATGGCATTTCACCGATTTTATCAAGAACTTCATATATGTTGGATTCTTTGTAAGAAAACTTAGCTATTCTGTTGCCGTTTGCAAGCACTTCAAGAACTTCTGCATTAAGTATCCCTTCACCAAAACTGAAAGAATCACCGACTTTTGCTTTTCTTCCCGGACCTGTTATGCATTCCCATTTGTCATCACCGAGATTGTTAAGCATAAGAAATTCCACTCTTGCGCCGGTAGGTTTTGTTCCGTATAATCTTGCGGGAATAACCTTTGTGTTATTTAAAACAAGACAGTCACCGGGCATCAGATAATCGAGAACATCGTAGAATGTTTTATGTTCAAGATTTCCTGAAAAACGGTCAAGGTGAAGCAATCTTGACTTGTCTCTGTCTGGAATCGGGTCCTGAGCTATCAATTCTTTAGGTAAATCGAAGTAAAAATCTGATTTTTTCATTAAAATTGCACCAATTTTCTAAAATTCTTTTAATTAAGTTGACACTTCAATCTAATAGTGATAATATAATATATATTATATTGTGGTTAATTGTTTGCAAAACACATTATATTGCAAATTCGCCGCAATTACAATAGTAAAATGAAAATTCTTTTGTATGGAGGAAAAATTGATGAAAAAATATAAAGTTGGTATTATCGGTGCCACAGGTATGGTTGGTCAGAGATTCATCACTCTTCTTGACGGCCACCCCTGGTACGATATCGAAGTTCTTGCTGCAAGCCCTCGTTCAGCAGGCAAGACTTATGAAGAAGCTCTCGGCGGCAGATGGGTAATGAAAACAGATCTCCCCGAATATCTCAAATCAAAGGTTGTTCTTGATGCAACAACAGATATTGAAAAAATTGCAGGACTTGTTGATTTCGTTTTCTGCGCTGTTGATATGAAGAAGGATGAAATCAAGGCTCTTGAAGAAGCTTATGCAAAAGCTGAATGCCCTGTTGTTTCAAACAACTCTGCGCACAGATTTACAGATGATGTTCCCATGATCATCCCTGAAATCAACAACAAGCATCTTGATATCATTGAGTCACAGAAAAAGAGACTCGGCACAAAGAGAGGCTTTATTGCTGTTAAATCTAACTGCTCACTTCAGAGCTATGTTCCCGCTCTTTATCCTCTTGATGAAAAATTCGGCGTTAAAGACGTACTTGTATGTACATACCAGGCAATTTCAGGTGCAGGTAAGACATTTGACAGATGGCCTGAAATGGTTGATAACGTCATTCCTTACATCGGCGGTGAAGAAGAAAAGAGTGAAAAGGAACCTCTCAAAATCTGGGGTACAATCGAAGACGGCAAAATTGTTCCTGCTTCAAAACCCTATTTCACAGCTCAGTGTCTGAGAGTTCCCGTTTCAGACGGTCACATGGCTGCTTGCTTTGTTCGTTTTGAAAAGAAGCCCACTAAGGAAGAAATTCTTGAGGTATGGAAGAATTTCAGAGGCAGACCTCAGGAACTTGAACTTCCCCATGCACCCAAACAGTTCCTTAACTATTACACAGAAGACAATATGCCTCAGACAAAGATCAACAGAGAACTTGAAGGCGGTATGGCTATTTCAACAGGCCGTCTCAGAGAAGATACTCAGTATGATTACAAGTTTGTTTGTATCTCTCACAATACTCTCAGAGGTGCTGCAGGTGGCGCAGTTCTTCTTGCTGAGCTTCTTTGTGCAGAAGGTTATATTGAACCCAAGTGCTGATATTTCATAAAAGGAGATTTTCCACATGAAAAAGAAAGTTATTTTTGAAGGCTCTGCTATTGCGATTATCACTCCTTTTACAGAAGACCTTAAGAAAATCGATTTCGACACATTTGAAAAAATCATCAACGATCAGATTGATAACGGTACAGATGCGATTGTTGTATGCGGTACAACAGGTGAAGGTTCCACACTTTCTCATGCTGAACACACAGATGCGATCAAATTCTGTGTTGATGTTGTAAATAAGAGAGTTCCTGTTATTGCAGGTACAGGATCAAACGACACATTCTATGCTGTTGAGCTTTCCAATGAAGCTGAAAAGTTCGGTGTTGACGGTCTTCTTATGGTAACTCCCTACTACAACAAAACATCACAGTCAGGTCTTATCGAGCATTATAATTACATTGCAGACAGAGTTTCTGCTCCCATCATTCTTTACAATGTTCCCGGCAGAACAGGTATGTCAATCAAACCTGAAACATATGTTGAACTTGCAAAGCACGAAAGAATCGTTGCTACCAAGGAAGCTTGCGGTGATATTTCTCTTATCCAGCAGACTGCTGCACTCTGTGGTGACAGCCTGACAATTTATTCAGGTAATGATGATCAGATTCTTCCCATAATGGCACTTGGCGGCAAAGGTGTTATTTCCGTTCTTTCTCATGTTGCTCCCCGTGTAGCACATGATATTGCAAGAAAATATCTTGACGGTGATGTTATCGGTTCAAGAGATCTTCAGCTTGAATATCTTGACCTTTGCAATGCTCTTTTCTGTGATGTCAATCCCATCCCTGTAAAAGAAGCAATGAATATGTGTGGCTGGAATGTAGGCAGATGCAGAATGCCTTTAGGTCAGATGAACGATGCTACAAAGGCAGTGCTTTATAATGCACTTGCAAAGCACGGTCTTGCAAAATAAAAATTAAGGTCGGGTTTTATACCCGACTTTGTTTATAAAGGATGTTATAAAAATGACAAGAGTTATATTAAGCGGCTGCTCAGGCAAAATGGGCAATGCTGTAACAAATGCTGCAAAAGACAGAGAGGATATAAAAATTGTAGCAGGTGTGGATATATTTGAAAATGATTCACTTCCCTATCCCGTGTTTGCTTCTTTTTCTGAAGTTCCCTGTGAAGCAGATGTGATTATAGATTTTTCAAATCCTTCCGCACTGACAGATATTCTTGATTTTGCAAAAGCAAAAAAAATACCTGCTGTTCTTTGTGCAACAGGATATACTGCTGATCAGAATGCAATGATTGAAGCTGCATCAGCAGAGATTGCAATGTTCCGTTCAGGAAATATGTCTCTGGGTATCAATCTTATATCAGAACTTGCAAAGGCTGCTGCAAAAATCCTTGGAGGCTCCTTTGATGTAGAGATTGTTGAGGCACATCACAATCTGAAACTCGATGCTCCCAGCGGCACTGCTCTTATGCTTGAAAAAGCTGTTGAGGAAGGACTTGACTATACTCCCGAACTTGTGTATGACAGGCATGACCGTTCACAGAAGAGAGATAAGCACGAAATTGGCATGCATTCAATCCGTGGCGGTACAATCGTCGGTGAACATGAAGTTATATTTGCAGGTAATGATGAAATTATCAAAATAAGCCACACAGCGCTCTCCAAGAACGTTTTTGCTGTAGGTGCAGTCAATGCCGCAATTTATATGAAAAATAAAAATACAGGCATGTATAACATGTCAGACGTAATCAACGGATAAACTTTAAAACTGTCTCTTGATGAGGCAGTTTTTTTTGTGTAAAGAAAAAAGGTGTCATTTCTGACACCTTTAATTTATTGATATAATTTAGCAAGACCGCCTTCAGATGTTTCTCTGTAATGGTGTTTAAGGTCTTTGCCTGTCTGATACATTGTTTCTACAACAAGGTCAAACGAAATCTTTCGGGTTGATGAAAGGAAATTTGCAAGATTAAGAGCATTTATCGCTCTCATTGCAGCAACTGCTCCCCTTTCTATACACGGAATCTGCACAAGACCGCATATAGGATCGCAAGTAAGACCGAGATGGTGTTCCATTGCAACTTCTGCTGCATACTCAATCTGATCTATTCCCATTTCGAACAGCTCGGCAAGGGCAGCTGCAGTCATAGAACATGCTGTTCCGATTTCAGCCTGACAGCCACACTCCGCACCGCTGACAGATGCGTTTGTTTTAACAATATTTCCGATAAGGCCGCCTACTGCGAGTGCTCTGAGAATGTCTTCATCAGAAAATCTTTTCTTTTCCTGCATATATTTGAGCGCTGCAGGCATTACACTGCATGCACCGCATGTCGGCGCTGTTACAACAGTACCAGCAGAAGCATTCTGCTCACCTACTGCGAAAGCATAAGCACAGACTGTTCTGTTTTCTCTTGTGACTTCACTTTCATCGATATGTCTCTGATTGTATAAAAACTGAGCTTTTCTCTCAACACCGAGTCCGCCTTCAAGGATGCCTGATGTTTCAAGACCTTTTTCTATACAATCTTTCATTGCATACCATACTTCGTAAAGATGATTTTTTATTTCAGGTTCATACATAAAAACATAATCACTAAGTCTGAGATTGTATTTTTTACAGAATGATGCAATATCGGTAAAGTTGTTTTCAGGATAAACATCGGGGATTTTTGTGCTTTCACGACCTTCAATGCAGATATCACCGCCGCCGATACTCATTGCACGCATTTGAGCTGCTAACTGATTATTTTTATACCCGCAGAAATCCAGGGTGTTTTCATGGGGCAAATCAGTTGTTTCATTATCACATATGAGCTCGACATTTATGTTTTTAAACGGAGAAATAACTGCTTTATCAGTATGATGTCCTTTGCCTGTTTTTGAAAGTGAACCATATAATGTAATTACAACTTTATCTATATCGGGGTTTTCAGCGGCAAAAATCATTGCCGCTTTTTCAGGCCCCATAGTATGTGAGCTTGACGGACCTTTTCCGATTTTAAATACGTCTGTAATTGATTTCAATTAAATCACCTGTATCAGAGAGTTTTACCGTTGTAAACTATGCGCTTTCCTGTTGCGTCGCCATAAAGTTTGTAATCAGCAAGTTTGCCGTCTTTCCATTCAATATCAACTTTGATATTGCCCTTTGCACGAAGACCGTTTATGCTGCCTGTAGCCCATTTGTCGGGAAGTGCAGGGAGAAGATAGATTGTGTCTTCAGTAGACTGCATAAGCATTTCTGCAATACCGCTTACAGCACCGAAATTGCCGTCAATCTGGAAAGGAGGATGTGCATCAAACATATTGGGATATGTACCGCCGCCGCCTTTATAATTGATAATATATTTATTATCTACAGGACGAAGCTGCATATCTATAAGCTGCATTGCATGATTTCCGTCCCACATTCTTGCCCAGAAATTAATCTTCCAGCCAAGGCTCCAGCCTGTACCGTTATCTCCTCTGTATTCAAGAGTCTTACGACAAGCTTCAATCAATTCGGGAGTATCTTCATGGTTGATAAGTCTTGCGGGATGAAGAGCATAAAGATGTGAAATATGTCTGTGATGAGGCTCTGTCCATTCTTCTTCGTTGTACCATTCAAGAAGGTCACCCTTTGATCCGACTCTGAAAGGAAGCAATTTGGGAAGTTTGTCTGCTATATCATTGATTGTATCGCATGATTCATCAAGAATCTTTGAAGCTTTTATGCAGTTTCCAAACAACTCTTTTATGATTGACATTGTCATTGTTGATGTCTGTGATACAGAGCATTCTTCTTTTCCTACATAGAAATCATTTTCAGGTGATGTTGACGGTGCAAGGATAAGATATCCGTCGTTATCAGGAATAAGAAGATCAAGGTAGAATTCTGCAGCTTTTTTCATTACAGGATAAGCAACTTCACGCAGATAATTCTTATCAAGTGTATATTCATAATGTTCATAAAGATGTCTGCAGAGCCAGCCTGATGACATGGGCCAGAATGACCACTGTGAGTTACCTTTAACAGGAGTTGTCATTCTCCAGATATCTATATTATGATGACCTGTGAAGCCTCTTGCATGATAAAGTTCTCTTGCAGTAGCTTCACCTGTTACGCTTATTTCTTTTACAAAATCAATAAGAGGAAGATGCATTTCAGGCATATCAACCATCAATGTGGGGAAATAGTTCATTTCAGTATTGATATTTACTGTATAGTTGGAGCTCCATGGAGGTCTTACTCTGTGATTCCAGATACCCTGAAGATTCATTGCCTGTGTACCTTCTCTTGAACCTGCAATTGTAAGATATCTGCCGAAATTGAAGAGAAGACCGTAAAGTCCCATATCTTTTTTATTGCTGAAGAAAAGAGCAAGTCTCTTATCTGTTGGCACATTTTCTTTTTTGTCTGTACCGAGTTCAAGTGAAACTCTGTCATAGAATGATTTATAATCAGCAATGTGAGCATTCAGAATATCATCATAATTCTTTGAAGATACTGCATCAAGCATTGACATGCAAGCGTTTTTGTATTCTTTTCCTTCAAGGTTAGGATGCTTGTCAAATCCGTTGAAGCTGCTTTCACATGTGAAATAAACCACAGCAGATGACGCATTGCTTACCACAATGCTGTTGTTGTTATATTCAACATTTCCGTCTGCAACAACTCTGACAGCACCTCTGAAGCTGATACCTTTTTTTGCTTCGTCATCAGAATACTGTATATATTCATCCTTAGGAATTTCATCAACATTACTCGGTGATAATGACGGGCAGATGCCATCAAGTACAAGAGCTTTTCCGTCAGCAGAAACAGAATTTCTGAGCGGTGAATTCATTTTGAGAGTAAAGCTTACTGCATTGGCTTTGTCTGATTCAACCTTCATAACGAATGCTTTGTCAGGATGAGAAACAAATGATGTTCTTGTATATTTGACATCAGATTTTTCATATTCAACTGTATGCACTGCAGTGGTGAGATCAAGTTTTCTTGAATAATTCTTGACAAAACCTTTATGGCATTCGAGAATGATATCACCAAAAGGCATATATGCTTCAGAATTAAGACCTTCAAAACCGGATTCAAGTGTTCTCTGAGCTTCACATAACTTACCCGCCATTGCAAGGTCACGTGCTTTTGCAAAACTGTCATATGAACACATGTGATGATATGTTTTCGGATAACCTGTCCAGAGCTGATCATAGTTAAGTGAAATTGTTTCAGTCTGAGCTTTTCCGTAAATCATTGCACCTATACTTCCGTTACCGAGAGGAAGTGCAGCAGTCCAGGCTTTTGCCGGCTTTTTGTAATAAAGTAAATGAGAATCTGTACCCATAATAGTTCTCCTTTTTATTTTGTTATATTTAATAATACATTAAGATTAGTGCATTTGCAATATTAAAATAAAATATTTTGGTTACTTGCTTTTTTTTGAATATTGAGTTAATATATTAAAAGAATAAATTTTAAGGATTAAGTGTAAAGCTATGTATGATGTTCTTGTTATAGGCGGCGGTGCAGCAGGTTGTATGGCTGCAGGATTTGCAGCAAAAAACGGCAATAAAGTTTTACTTGCGGAACGCAACGATAAAATAGGCAGAAAAGTCATGATTACGGGAAAAGGCCGATGTAATGTTACTAATGCCTGTTCCCTGCTGAATGAATTTATTGAAAATGTTCCTGTAAACGGCAGATTTTTATATGGTGCGTTATCAAGATTTATGCCTTTCGATACAATGGATTTCTTTGAAGACAAAGGTGTAACTTTAAAAATCGAACGCGGTAACAGAGTTTTTCCCGAATCTGACAAAGCTGTTGAGATTGTGGATGCTCTTCATAATTTTCTCAAAGACAGCGGTGTAAAAAGAGTTAAAGCAAGAATTGTGAAATTCAATACATAAAACAACAGAATTGTTTCTGCTGAAGATGAAGACGGTAATGAATATGTTGCTGAAAAATACATAATAGCAACAGGCGGAAAATCATATCCTCTTACAGGGTCTACAGGTGACGGATATAATCTTGCCAAGCAGTGCGGACACACAATAACTCAATTGAAACCGTCTCTTGTTCCTGTCAATACTTCTGACAGCTGGACAGGTTCTCTTCAGGGTTTAGCACTTAAAAATATCGCCATTACAGTCCGTGACAATGACACATATAATGAAGTTTTTCATGATTTCGGAGAAATGCTCTTCACTCACTTCGGTGTGAGCGGACCTGTTATTCTGAGTGCAAGTTCACATATGAAGAACATGCGTGACGGCAAATATACAATAGAAATCGATCTGAAACCGGGACTTACAGACGAAAAACTGGATGCAAGAATTCTTCGTGATTTCAGCGAAAATGCAAACAAATCAATCGCAAATGCTCTTGGTAAACTTCTTCCCTCAAAACTCATCCCTGTTATAGTTCGTCTGAGTGAAATTCCCACTGACATGAAAGTCAATCAGATAACAAAAGATATGCGTCACGACCTTGTTTATCTTCTCAAACATTTTGAAGTCAATGTGGAATCATTCAGATCACTTGATGAAGCGATTGTAACATCAGGTGGCGTTTCTGTAAAAGAAATAAATCCAAAAACAATGCAGTCTACATTATGCGAGAATTTGTATTTTTCAGGTGAAGTCATTGATGTTGATGCATACACAGGCGGATTCAATCTTCAGATAGCATTTTCAACCGGTGTTCTTGCCGGAAAATCAGTTTAATGAGGTGTGCAGATTATGATTAATATTGCAATTGACGGTCCTGCAGGTGCAGGCAAAAGCAGTGTGGCAAAAGCTGTTGCTGCAAAACTCGGTTTTATTTATGTTGATACAGGTGCATTATATAGATCAATAGGTGTCAGTGCACTCAGAAATAATATACAGACTGATGATGCACAGGCTGTTGAAGCATTATTGCCAGAAATAAAAGTAGAGCTCAGGTTTATTGACGGTACGCAAAGAGTATTTCTTAACGGTGAGGATGTTTCTGAAGTTATCAGAATGCCTGAAGCATCTATGGCTGCTTCAAATGTTTCCGCTATCCCTGCTGTCAGAGCATTTCTGCTTGATTTACAGCGTGATATGGCAAAAAACAACAACGTTATTATGGATGGCAGAGACATAGGCACGGTTATTCTGCCTGATGCTCAGTATAAATTCTTCCTTACAGCTTCTGCAGAAGTAAGAGCGGACAGAAGATTCAAAGAGCTTGCAGCAAAAGGTATAGCTGTTGATTACAAGGCTCTGCTTGATGAAATAATTCAACGTGACTACAATGATTCACACAGAGAAACAGCACCTTTAAAGCAAGCTGATGATGCGATATTGATAGATTCTAGTGATATGAATATCGAAGAAGTTATCAACGCTATAATAAGCAATATCAAGGTGTGATAAAAATGGATATTATTCTTTCCGAATCAGCAGGCTTTTGTTTTGGTGTCAATAAAGCTGTAAACAAAGTTGAATCATTGCTTGCCGAAGGAAAAAAAGTTGCCACACTCGGCCCTCTGATTCATAATCCGGCATATATCAGAAGTCTTGAAGCGAGAGGAACTGTCATTGTTGATAATATCGCTGATGTTCCGACAGATTATGAGCTTGTGATACGTGCTCACGGTGTAACAAAAGATACGATTGAACAGTTGCGAAATTCAGGACTGAGTTTTTCTGATGCTACATGTCCTTTTGTTATGAAAATACAAAAAATCATTGAAAAAGAATCCACAGAAAACAACATTGTGATGATTGCGGGTGATGAAAAACATCCCGAAGTAATCGGATTCAGAAGTTATTGCAAAGGCAGTTCATTTGTTTTTAAAGACAGTAAAGAGCTTGTTGACATTATAGAAAATAACAAAAATCTTCAAACAGCTGAGCTGATTTATGTAGCTCAGACAACATTCAGCACTGAAGAATACAAAAAATGTTCAAAAATAATAAAAAAGTACTGTACAAATGTAAAAATATTTGATACAATATGTGATGCAACGTCAAAAAGACAAAAAGATGCTTGCAATTTATCACAAAGATGTGATATAATTATAATAATTGGTGGTCGGATAAGTTCAAATACACAGAAGTTGAAAAGTGTATGTGAAAAAAACACAAAAACTTATCTTATCGAGTCTGCTGAAGAATTGAATGCAATTGATTTCAGCGGATGCTCAACAATTGGCGTTACGGCGGGAGCCTCAACTCCCGTCTGCATAATAAAGGAGGTAATTAAAAAAATGTCCGAACTTGTAAACAACATTGAATCTGCTGAAGCTGTTGGACAGGCTGTCGCTGATTCAGACATGTCTTTCGAGGAAGCTCTCGAAGAATCATTAAAAAGTCTTAATTCCGATCAGAAGGTAGTTGGTATCGTACTTCGTGTAACTCCTACTGAAATTCAGGTAGATATAGGCAGAAAGCAGACAGGTATCATTCCTTATGATGAGTACAGTGCTGATCCTACAGCTGACCCTGCAAAGGAAGTTAAAGTCGGTGACGAGCTCAATCTTATCATCATGAAGACTAATGATGCAGATGGCTTTATCACTCTGTCCAAAAAACGTTATGATGCACAGTCAAACTGGAGCAGCATTGCAGCAGCAAAAGATAACGGTGAAGTTCTTACAGGTAATGTTACTGAAATTCTTCCCAAGGGTGTTATCGTTTTCGCTAACAGCGTAAGAGTTTTCATTCCCGCTTCACAGGCTACTCTTTCAAGAAATGAAAATCTTGAAGATCTTCGCGGTAAGTCAGTAAGCTTCAGAATTATTGATGTTGATAACAGAAGAAGAAGAGTTGTAGGTTCAATCAGCTCAGTTCTTCGTGAAGAACGCAAGGCATCAAGAGATGCATTCTGGTCACAGGTTGAAGTTGGTCAGAAATATAACGGTACTGTTGTTTCTCTTACAGAGTTTGGTGCTTTTGTTGAGCTTGCTGCAGGCGTTCAGGGTCTTTGCCATAAGTCAGAACTTTCATGGAATCGAATCAAGCATCCTTCAGAAGTTATTGCTATCGGTGATACTCTTGAAGTTACTATTAAGAATATTGATGCAGAAAACAAAAAGATTTCTCTTGGCTTTAAGAAGATCGAAGACAGTCCTTGGGAAATTCTCAGAAGAGACTACCCTGTTGGTTCAACAATCGATGTTCAGATTGTCAGCCTTACAACATTCGGTGCTTTTGCACAGATTATTCCTCATATCCAGGGTCTTATCCACATCTCACAGATTGCAAATCACAGAGTTGAAAAGCCTCAGGATGAACTTAACGTTGGCGATACAGTCAAAGTTATGATCACAAATATTGATTTTGAAAAGAAGCACGTAAGCCTTTCAATCAGAGCTCTTCTTGCTCCTGAAGAAACTGAAGTTGCTGAAGAAGTTGCTGAGAACGAAGTTCCCGAAGGTACAGCAGTGCCCATCGAAGAACTTCTTGCTAAAGCTGAAGCTGAATCTGCTACAGAAGAATAATTCAATAGCACATAAAAAAAATTAACCTCCGGTTCATCCGGAGGTTATTTTGTTGAACAAATGAGATATTATTTTATGTCGCCATGTTTCTTGCATTTTGATTCACAATAAATGCATCTGTATACGAGATTTTCTTTGTCTGTAAGTTTGAATATGTTCGGAAGCTCTTGCTCAATTGAAGTAATACATCTGGGATTAGTGCATCTGATAACATCTTTGATAGTTTCAGGCGGATCAATATGTCGTCTTTCCGCAACTTTGCCGTCTTTTATTATATTAACAGTGACACCTGGAGCAAGATAGCCGAGTACATCGAGATTTATATCAATAGGTTCACAGATTTTAAGAATATCTTTTCTGCCCATTTTAACACTTGTTGCATTCTTGATGATTGCAACCTGACAACCGAGTTTATCAAGATTGAGTGCTTTATATATATCCATCGCACCGCCGGCCTGGATATGATCAAGAACAACACCGTTTGTAATTGTATTAAGAATCATCTTATTCCACCCCCAGAAGCTTCATGATGAGAGCCATTCTGATATATTTTCCGTTGAGAGCCTGTTCAAAGTAACAAGCACGTTTGTCATTATCAATTTCAACAGAAATTTCATTGACTCTGGGAAGCGGATGCAGAATTGAAAGATCTTCTTTTGCTTTCTCAAGTTTTGACATGTTAAGAATATATGTATCCTTGAGTCTGAGATAATCTTCTTCATTGAAGAATCTTTCTCTCTGCACTCTTGTCATATAAAGAATGTCAAGCTCAGGAATTGCATCTTCAAGACTTCTTGTTTCAACATACTCAACACCGTCTTTATCAAGTTCCTGCTTGATATATGAAGGCACTTTTAATTCATCAGGTGAGATAAGAACAAATTTCACATTGTTATATCTAGCCATAGCACCGATAAGTGAATGAACAGTTCTGCCGAACTTAAGGTCACCGCAGAGACCTACAACAAGATTTTCAAATCTTCCCTTCTCTCTGTTGATTGTGAGAAGGTCTGTAAGAGTCTGTGTGGGATGATTATGACCGCCGTCACCTGCATTGATTATAGGAACGAGTGAATGCATTGATGCAACAAGCGGTGCACCTTCTTTGGGATGACGCATAGCAATAATATCAGCATATCCGCTGCATACTCTTACTGTATCAGCAACACTCTCACCTTTTGATGCAGATGAATTATCAGCTGATGAAAATCCGAGAACATTACCACCGAGTTCATACATGGCTGCTTCAAAACTGAGTCTTGTTCTGGTTGAAGCTTCATAGAAAAGTGTTGCAAGTTTTTTACCCTTGCATTTTTCTGAATATTTTGCAGGATCAGAAATGATATCTTTTGCAACTGCAATAAGTTCATCTATTTCCTGTGTTGAAAGCTCTTTTATGTCAATAAGGCTTCTCATAATTAAGCACCTATCCAGCTTTCATCAGAAGGATTATTTCTGAATTTAATAAGTTTTGCGATGTCTTCGGGTTTGATATAACCTTCATCAGCAGCAACTTCAGCAATAACATCAAAACATGTGAGGCTGACATTCTTCACATTTGCAGCAGCAAGTCTGTCTATACCCTTCTGCATACCGTATGTAAATATGCTGACGATACCGAGAACTTCTGCGCCTGCTTCACGGAGAGCATCAACAACATCAATAACGCTGCCGCCTGTTGAAATAAGATCTTCAACAACAACGACTTTCTGACCTTTTTCAAGTTTGCCTTCGATTCTGTTCTGTCTGCCATGGTCTTTGTTGCCTGAACGAACATAACCCATGGGCATATCAAGAAGATGAGCTGCAATAGCTGCATGAGCAATACCTGCTGTGCTTGTACCCATAAGTACTTCGCAATCAGGATATTCTTTTTTTACTGTTTCAGCAATTGCACTTTCAACAACCACTCTGTGTTCCGGTGCTGTGAGTATAAGTCTGTTATCACAATAAACAGGGCTCTTGATACCGCTTGCCCATGTAAAAGGTTCTTCGGGACGGAAGAAAACTGCACCGATTGATAATAATGCTTTAGCTACTTTTTTCTGCATTTTATATTTCTCCTTTTAAATTAATCTACAAATTCATTTACGCATCTTCTGTAAGCCGCTACGGGGTCTTCTGCAGCTGTTATGGGACGACCTACAACAATGTAGTCAGAACCGATTTCTTTTGCTTTTTCAGGTGTTGTAACACGAACCTGATCACCGATGTCACCATCTGCAAATCTGATACCGGGGGTAATAGTATAGAATTCTTTACCGCAGATATCGTGTACTTTTGATGCTTCAAGAGGTGAACATACTACACCGTCAAGACCTGCTTTTTTTGCATTTGAAGCATAGTGCATAACAACTTCGTCAATGGGCTTATCTATAAGAAGATCTGTCTTCATTCTTTCTTCACTTGTTGATGTAAGCTGAGTTACGGCAAGAAGAATAGGTCTTGTGCCGTCGGGTCTTGTGAGACCTTCGATTGCTGCTTCCATCATTGCGATTGTACCGCCTGCGTGAAGGTTGCACATATCAACATCAAGAGCTGAAAGAACTGACATTGCTTTTTTTACTGTGTTGGGAATGTCATGAAGTTTGAGGTCGAGGAAAATCTTGTGGCCTCTTTCCTTGATTTCACGTACAATTGAAGGACCTTCTGCATAGAAAAGTTCCATACCGATTTTTACAAACGGTTTTTCTTCCTTAAAATTATCAAGGAATTTCATACATGCATCTTTACCTGCGAAGTCGCAAGCGATAATTACGTCTTTACCCATTAATGAGCGCCTCCTATTATATCTTTAAGATTATTAATACCATATTTCTGCATAACTGCGGGTAAATCTTCTATAATCTTTTTACATACAAAAGGATCAATAAGATTTGCCGCACCGATTTCAACTGCTGTTGCACCTGCAAGCATCATTTCAATTACATTTTCTGCAGTTGAAATACCACCCATACCGATAATAGGAATATTGACTGCTTCATAAACTTTGTAAACCATTGAGAGAGCCACAGGGAGAATTGCAGGTCCTGAATAACCGCCTGACTTGTTATATACAACAGGTTTTTTTGTTTTAAGGTCAATTCTCATACCCATAAGGGTGTTTATCATACTTATACCGTCAGCACCAGCTTCTTCACAAGCTTTGGCTATTGATACGATGTCAGTTACATTGGGACTGAGTTTTATATAAACAGGTTTTGTTGTAACAGCTTTTACAGCTTTTGTGACTTCGGCAGCACTTTCACAGGAAGTACCGAAGCTCATTCCGCCTCCGTGTACATTCGGACAGCTGATATTGACTTCAATAATACCAACCTGTTCTTCTTTATCTATTTTTTCACAGCAATAAACATATTCATCAAGTGAAAAACCACTGATGTTTGCAACTACAGGTTTGTGGAAACACTGTCTGAGCTTCGGAAGTTCTTCAGCAATAACCTTTTCAATACCGGGATTCTGAAGTCCTACAGAATTTATCATACCTGAATAACATTCAGCAATTCTTGGTGTCGGATTACCGAAACGGGGTTCTTTAGTGGTTCCTTTGAATGAAAATGAACCGAGAATATTGATATCATAAAGTTCTGCGAACTCATAACCGAATCCGAAAGTACCGCTTGCGGGAATCAGAGGATTATCAAGTTCAATACCACTCAGATTAACTTTTGTGTTTACCATATTATCTCCTCCTTAACAAGTACAGGTCCGTCTTTACAGATTCTCTTGTTTCCGTATTTTGTTTTGCATGAGCATCCCATACAAGCACCGAAACCACAGCCCATTCTTTCTTCAAAACTGAACTGACCTGATGTTTCAGCAGCATTATAAAGAGCTTTGAGCATCGGTTCGGGACCACATGTGTAAATATATGAATAATCAATTTCTTTGAGTGCATCAGTTACAAAACCTTTGATACCCATGGAACCGTCAACAGTAGTTACTATTGTTTTGCATCCGATTGCTTCAAAATCTTCTTTTCCGAAAACTTCGTCAACTTTATTGAAACCGAGTATTGCAGTTACATTTTTACCTTCTGCAAGAAGCTTTTTTGCAAGATAATACATCGGAGGAACACCGACACCGCCGCCGATAACAACAGGATTGTTACCGCTTACAGAAGTATCAAATCCGTTGCCGAGACCGACAAGAACATCAAGTTTTGTTCCTACCGGCATTTTACTCATGATTTCTGTACCGGTACCGACTACTTTATAAATAATTGTAAGTTCGTTTTCTTTACAGTCAAAAATTGAAATCGGTCTTCTGAGATAAAGTGAATCAATTTTTATGTTAATAAACTGACCTGATGCTGTAACAGCACTTGTATCACCTTCAAAAACCATTTTGTAAACGTTTTCTGTTAATTTTTCGTTTGATTTTATAGTATAAATTACATTATTCATTGTGTCACCCCTTATAAACTATCTGTCCGTTGCAGATTGTCATTATACATTTACCGTATACTTTTTCACCTTCAAACGGTGTTGCTTTACCCATAGAAACAAAGTCATCGGGATTTATTACATATTCACTGTCAAGATCAAAAACGCAGAGATCTGCTTTTTTGCCTGATGTTATTCCTGATTCTATTCCGAAACGTTTTGCAGGAGAAATACTCATGATATAAATAAGTTTCTCAAGAGAAACGATATTTTCACGGACAAGTTTTGTATACATTATCGGGAATGATGTTTCAAGTCCTGTGATACCCATGTTTGAACCTGCAAGACCTTTTGATTTTTCTTCTGCTGAATGCGGTGCATGGTCTGTTGCAATCATATCAACTGTACCGTCATGAATGCCGTCAAGAAGAGCAACTCTGTCTGCTTCACTTCGTATCGGAGGATTCATTTTGAATCTGCCTTCATCTTTGAGCATCATGTCATTCATAACAAGGTAGTGAGGACCTGTTTCACAAGTGATATCTACAACGTCGGCTTTTGCTTTTCTTATGATTTCTACACTTTCTTTTGCAGAAATATGGCAGACATGATAGCTGACACCTGTTTCTTTGCAGAGTTCAATGTCTCTTGCAATCTGCTTCCATTCACTTTCAGAGCAGATTCCCTTGTGACCGTTAATTTTAGCATATTCACCATCGTGAATGTAGCCGCCGAAAAGTAAATCATTGACTTCACAGTGTGCTGAAATGATTTTTCCTAGTTCTTTCGCCTTTTTCATTGCAGACAGCATCATTTCATCACTCTGGACTCCCCTGCCGTCGTCAGAAAAACCTATTACATCATTACTGATATCTTCAAGATCTGAAAGTTCTTCACCTTTTTCACCTTTTGTGATTGTTCCGAAAGGATAAACATTGATAACTGCATCTTTTTCAATCAGATCAAGCTGAAGTCTGAGATTTTCTTTGGAATCGGGAGTAGGATTGAGATTAGGCATTGTACAGACTGATGTATATCCGCCTTTTGCTGCTGCCATTGAACCTGATTTTATTGTTTCTTTATAAGAAAAACCCGGTTCTCTGAAATGCACATGCACATCAACGAAACCGGGAAAAATATATTTACCTGAACAATCAATGACTTCACCTGCAAAAGAAGAAACTACTTCACCAACGGAAACAATGCTTCCGTTTTCAATAATAATATCTGCGTTTACAAACGCATTATCAGTATATACTTTTGCACCTTTGAGCAGTATTGACATTATATCACCTTTAAACAAAACTTCTTATCCGTAATAAAGGTTCCGCCAGTGAGGCAGAACCTAATAAACATATAGTACCTGCCGGAAATCCGAATCAGAAATTTTTATTTATTATAACAAATATATTAATATATGTCAATATGTTAAAATATATAATAAAACAGCATGAATTAAAGATATTTTTTCAGATAATGACCTGTAAAGCTCATATTGTTTTTTGCAATTTCTTCAGGAGTTCCTGTTGCAACAACCATACCGCCACCGTCACCGCCTTCAGGGCCAAGGTCAATAATATGATCTGCACATTTGATAACATCAAGATTGTGTTCAATAACAACAACACTGTTACCTGAATCGGCAAGTTTATGAATGATATCAATCAGTCTGTGTACGTCCGCAGTATGAAGTCCCGTTGTAGGTTCATCAAGAATATAAATTGTTCTTCCAGTTGAACGTTTTGAAAGCTCTGTTGCAAGTTTTACTCGCTGAGCCTCACCACCTGATAATGTTGTTGCAGGTTGACCGATTTTAACATAACCGAGTCCTACATCATACAATGTCTGAAGTTTTCTCTTGATTTTCGGCATTGCAGAGAAAAATTCAAGGCCTTCTTCAACGGTCATTTCAAGAACATCATAGATGCTTTTTCCTTTATACTTCACTTCCAATGTTTCCCTGTTATATCTTGCACCGTGACAGACTTCGCAAGGCACATAAACATCAGAAAGAAAATGCATTTCAATTTTTACAATTCCGTCACCCTGACATGCTTCACATCTGCCGCCTGAAACATTGAAAGAAAACCTACCCGGAGCATATCCTTTGATTTTTGCATCCTGCGTCTGTGCATAAAGGTCACGGATATCAGTAAAGACTCCTGTATATGTGGCAGGGTTTGATCTTGGTGTTCTGCCGATCGGAGACTGATCTATATTGATAACCTTATCAAGATTATCAATACCTGAAAACTCGGTATGCTTACCTGCAAATTTCTTTGCACCGTTAAGCTCAGCTGCAAGTTTTTTATAGATAATTTCATTGACAAGTGATGATTTACCAGAGCCTGAAACACCTGTTACACAAACAAATTTACCAAGGGGAATATCGACATCAATATTCTTAAGATTGTTTTCAGATGCACCTTTTATTGAAAGAAAATGACCGTTACCTTTTCGTCTTTTTTCGGGTACGGGAATTTTTCTTTTACCGCTAAGGTATTGTCCTGTAACAGAATTCTTGCACTTTTTTATTTTTTCAACATCACCTGTGCATACAATTTCACCGCCGTGAATTCCTGCACCCGGTCCGATATCCACGATATGATCGGCTGCATACATTGTATCTTCGTCGTGTTCAACAACTATCAATGTGTTGCCGATATCACGAAGTTCACGAAGCGTTGCAAGTAATTTATCATTATCACGCTGATGAAGACCTATACTCGGTTCATCAAGAATATAAAGAACACCCATAAGAGATGATCCTATCTGTGTTGCAAGTCTTATTCTCTGACTTTCGCCACCTGATAATGTTCCTGCAGAACGTGCAAGAGTAAGATAATCAAGTCCGACTGCGCAAAGGAAATTGAGTCTTGATCTGATTTCTTTGATAATCTGATCAGCAATAATCATTTCTCGTTCAGACAATTTAATATTATCAATGAATTCAAGCTCTTTTCTGACGGAAAGGTTTACAAATTCATTTATATTGATGCCGCCTACTGTTACTGAAAGAATTTCTTTTTTCAGCCTTGCACCGTTACATTCAGGACAATTGCAAGCTGTCATGACCTGCTCAATCTCGTAACGAGACCATTCAGATGTGGTTTCTTTGTAGCGTCTTTCAAGATTGTTAATAATACCTTCAAATTCCGAATTATAATTACCGCTTCCGTATGCAGTTGTACGGTGCATTGTGAGTTTTTCACCTTTTGTACCGTAGAATATAGCATCTTTTGCTTCTTCAGACAGATCAGAAAAAGGCTGATCAAGAGTGAATGAGTATTTTTCTGCCAGGGCATCGAAATACATTTTGGAAATTGATGAATAATCTGCTTTTGACCAACCCGGAGCAGTAATAGCACCGTCTCTGATTGATTTTGTTTTATCCGGCACAACAAGGTCGGGATCAACACGCATAAAAAAGCTTAATCCGGTACATGTAGGGCATGCACCGTAAGGATTATTGAATGAAAACATTCTCGGAGAAAGCTCATCAATGCTGACACCATGGTCAGGACACGCATAATTCTGCGAAAACAGCAAATCTTCGCCGCCCACCACACTTATGATAACTGTGCCGGATGCGAGTTTTGATGCGAGTTCAACGGAATCAGCAAGACGGCTTTTTATTGAATCTTTTATAACAAGCCTGTCCACTATGATTTCAATTGTATGTTTAATATTTTTTTCAAGAGAAACACTGTCATCAAGATCATATACAAGACCATCTATTCTTGCTCTGACATAACCTGACTTTTTTGCATTTTCAATTTCTTTCTGATGTGTTCCTTTTTTTGCTCTGACAATTGGTGACAAAACCTGAATTTTGCTGCCTTCAGGTAATGAAAGCACCTGATCGACTATCTGATCAACTGTCTGCTGTTTGATTTCTTTTCCGCAGATGGGACAATGCGGAATGCCGATTCTTGCATACAGTAATCTGAGATAATCATAAATTTCAGTTACAGTGCCGACTGTGGAGCGGGGATTTTTTGATGTTGTTTTCTGGTCAATTGATATTGCTGGTGACAATCCGTCAATACTATCGACATTAGGCTTGTCCATCTGTCCGAGAAACATTCTAGCATATGATGACAAGGATTCTACATAGCGTCGCTGTCCCTCTGCATAAATTGTGTCGAATGCAAGAGACGATTTACCTGAGCCTGACAAGCCTGTAAAAACAACAAACTTGTTTCTCGGTATTTCTATATCAATATTTTTAAGGTTATGCTCTTTTGCACCCTTTACCACAATATTTTTCTGTGCCATTATTTTAGCTCCTGTTTGAGTTTTTCAATCTTGTCTCTAAGATATGCAGCATGTTCAAATTCAAGAATTTTTGCTGCCGCTTTCATTTCTTTTGTCAATTCATCTATCAGTTTGATTTTATCAGCTCTTGTCAGTCGTTTTGCTGATTTTCCTTCAACATTTTCTTTTGAACTGATTTCAAGTATTTCATGAACGGATTTGACAATAGTTTTCGGTGTTATACCGTTTGCTTTATTGTATGCAATCTGTTTTTCACGTCTTCTGAGAGTTTCTTTTATAGCTGCATCCATAGACGGTGTTACAGAATCTGCATACATTATAACACTGCCGTTAGCATTTCGGGCAGCTCTGCCGATTGTCTGAATCAATGAACGTTCTGAACGAAGAAAACCTTCTTTGTCAGCATCAAGAATCGCAACCAGTGAAACTTCAGGAATATCAAGACCTTCTCTGAGAAGATTGATGCCGACAAGAACATCATACTCTCCTTTTCTGAGATCTCTGATTATTTCCATTCTTTCAATTGTATCAATATCATAATGCAGATATCTGACTTTTATACCGAAATCAGTCAGATAATCAGTCAGGCTTTCAGCCATTTTTCTTGTGAGTGTTGTAACAAGAACACGTTCTTTGCGCTGAGTTCTGATGTTTATTTCTGAAATAAGATCTTCGATCTGTCCGTCAACGGGTCTGACAGAAATTTCGGGGTCAAGAAGACCTGTCGGTCTGATAACCTGTTCTGATATATTGTCACTCTTCTGCAATTCAAAATCACCGGGGGTTGCGCTCACAAAGATTTTCTGACCTACTTTTGAATAAAATTCATCAAAAGTCAGCGGTCTGTTATCATATGCTGACGGTAATCTGAAGCCGAAATCGATGAGAGTTTCCTTACGTGATCGGTCACCGCCATACATTGCTCTTACCTGTGGTAATGTTACATGTGATTCATCTATGAACAGAATAAAATCATCCGGAAAATAATCAAGTAATGTAAACGGCGGTTCACCCGGTTTTCTGTCAGACATGATTCTTGAATAATTTTCAATTCCTTTACAGAAACCAGTTTCACGCAGCATTTCTATGTCATATTCGGTTCTTTGCTTTATTCTCTGAGCTTCAAGAAGTTTTCCTTGTTCTTTGAATTCTTTTTCCCTTTCAAGCATTTCAAAATATATCTCATTAATGGCATTTTCCATTTTTTCCCGGGAAACCACGTAATGAGAAGCAGGAAATATTGCAACGTGAGAAATCACATTGTTGACATTGCCTGTAACAGGATTGAATTCGCAGATTCTGTCAATTTCATCACCGAAAAATTCAACTCTAATTGCAAATTCAGCTGTGTAAACCGGGAAAATTTCCACAACATCACCACGGACCCTGAATTTATTTCGTGTAAAATTGATATCATTGCGCTCGTATTGTATTTCAACCAGTTTCTTAATCAGATCATCTCTGCTTTTTTCCATTCCCTGACGAAGCGATATAACCATACTGCGGTAATCAATAGGATCACCCAAAGAATATATACAAGAAACACTGGCAACTATTATAACATCTCTTCGTTCTGAAAGTGCAGATGTTGCAGAATGACGCAAGCGGTCAATTTCATCATTGACCGCAGAATCTTTTTCAATATAAGTATCGGTTGTTGGAAGATATGCCTCAGGCTGATAGTAATCATAATAGGAAACAAAATATTCCACAGCATTGTCGGGAAAAAACTCCCTGAATTCAGAACAAAGCTGTGCAGCAAGTGTTTTATTATGAGCAAGAATAAGTGTGGGGCGATTGACTTTTTCAATGATATTTGCCATTGTAAAAGTTTTTCCTGAACCTGTTACACCCAACAAAGTCTGCTCACTTAATCCATCGGCAATGCCTTCGGAAAGCTCTTTAATTGCCTGTGGCTGATCACCTGTCGGTTTGTATTCTGAGTGTAATACAAATTTATCCACAAAGAAAACTCCTCAGCAAAATATGCTTGTTATTTTAATTCAACAGTTTTTATAAATTTATCAAAATTGACTTTTTTAGCGCAATTTGTATCAATATTGCAATCAAAAATATACACTCCTGTATCATAAGGAATATAAAAACTGTATGCTGTTTTATAATATTCAGATGATGTACATGAATGTCTGAATGCTGTATATTCAGTATTGTTGATTTTTACAGAATATTTTTCATATGAAAAGACATCGCTTCCGAAACTTTCAAGCAGATTCTCACAGTTTGTCTCATTGGCTGCTATATATTTTTCTGCATCTTCATTATAATATGAAATGAAAATTTCCGAACCATAAGGTTCGTAATAAAAATATCCGGGATTTTCTGTATCAACTGAAAAATATTTAGGAATATCAAATCTCATTTCTGCAGTTTCTACAGTTCTGTCAGTAACAACCTGACCGTTGAACTCTATAAAACGTGTTATATATTCACCTGAATCTGATTTCTGTTTTTTGCCATTTTCATTGAGAGTATAGACCTGAAGCTTGTTGCTGTCATTAATAACTATGTTTCCTTCAGAATCTCTGACAATAATATATTCTGAACCGTTTTCATCGGTAAATATATCATCACCTGAACATGATGATAATGTAATAATTGTAATGACAATCAATAATACTGCCGATAACTTTTTTAACATAATAAATATCAACCTTTCAGTAATGACATGATTTCAGCTCTTGTTCTGGCGTCTTTTTTTGCAACACCTCTTAAGGCAGATGTCTGCGTCATTGAACCTGCTGCTTTTGCACCACGCATTGTCATGCATAAATGCTGTGCCTCAACAATAACTGCGATACCGAGCGGATTCAATTCTTCATCAAGAAAGTCAGCAATCTGAGATGTCAGTCGTTCCTGAAGCTGGGGTCGTTTTGCAAAGAGATCTACTATTCTCGCAAGTTTTGACAGACCGATAACCTTACCTCCTGAAGGAATATATGCAATATGAGCTTTGCCGACAAAAGGCAGAAGATGATGTTCACACATTGAGTAAAGAGGAATATCTCTGACAACAACGATTTCATCATTATCCTGTTCGGAAAAAACTTTTATATGGCGTTTTGGGTCATCTGCAATGCCTGAAAAAATTTCTTCATACATCGCAGCTACTCGTTTTGGTGTTTCTATAAGCCCTTCCCTATCAGGATCTTCACCTATTGCTTCAAGAATATCCCTTACAGCACGTTCTATTTTAGCTTTATCCAAAAAAATCACCTACTTTTAAATTTCATCAAACATCAGTCTGATATAATTTTTTTCTGATTCCTGAACAAAATTTATATGAGATATATCTACTTCATTTTTAGCATTTTCAGCAACATATTCAATAATTTTATACATATCAGAACCAATTTTTGAATTGTTTATTATGGAATCTACAGCAGAATTATACGCATCTGAATCTACAAATATAAACTCTGAATAATTGACACCATTATTGATGTTTGTGCAAAGATTATTCATTATATCATGCAATACAGTTTTGTTATATTCGTAGTAAATAGTATTTTCTTTAACAAAAAAATTTGCATCTGTAGCAGTGCATTCAACCGCAGATGATATATCTTTATGATCAGTTGAAATCTGTTCTGTTGTTACATTGAAGAATATGTGAGAAATTGTATTATTTGCATTTCCTGGATCATCCCATGTAACATCAAGATGATAAGGAGAACCATCAATCCAGACAATGTTCCACATATGACTTATAACTTCATTGTCGGACGTAATGCCTGTTCCTCCGACCAGAACAGATTCAATACCTGCTTTATTCAAAAGCAGCATTGTAGCTCTTGAATATCCAGAACATACAGCTTCTCCGTCAATAAGACATCCGTAAGCATTTGATGCATTTTCGGCATTCTCAGTATATGTACAATTTTTAACAATGTAATCATGAATTGCAAGCTCTGTCGAATAGTCATCTGATACATCAATACCGTCAATAATAGAATTGACTTTTGCATCAAGCGTTTCAGACATTTCAATGCATATATCTTCCGGATAATCATAATGCATCTGTAAAAAACATGATGATAAAAATGTGATCATATTACATGAATCAGAAAAACACAGCATATCGGGGTTATCATTCTTTACAGCAAAATATACTGAATTGAATTCAGATTGTGAAAGATTCGGAATTTTTATGTACTCAGGATGTTTTTCAATATTATTGAAAATACAGATGTATGCTTTTTTTTCATTATCATCCAACAGATCATAATTCTTAGTGGATAAAGGTATTTTGTCCTTAAAATCAGAAGAAAACATCATTGCTGAAAAATATGCACTCAGTTTATTTATTCCGACATAGTGAACAACTGCAAATGAAATACTTGTTGCAACAATCAGAATACATGCAATCAATATTTTTAATGTAGATTTTTTCATTCTTCACCTTTATTGTAGAAAAAACATTCCGTATTGTGTGTCAGAAGATGTTCAATATCGGAACTGCATGTAAAATAGTCAGAAATAGTAATGTCTGTATTGATACAATTGCATAATTTTTCAAAAAGTTCCTGTGCGTTATCTGCTTCAATATCAGAAATATAGAAATTGACAATTGTACAGAGAGTCTCTCCTATCTCTTTATATCCATCAGAATTATCACATATTGATTTTAGATAACCATAAAGCATGGCAGATTCGAGACTATTATAACCTTTATCTACAGAGTAGTTTTTGTCTGATGCAAAATATGTATACTCTTCGTCAATATATAAATTGATTTTTCCAAGAATATTTGTGAGCTCACCGATTCCGTTTTTATCAATTATCACATAACGGTCAATTTTACAGTTACGTACGCTTTCAACCGATGACAGTAGTTTGTTGATACCGCCGTAAGAATAGCATTGATCAAAGGTTCTTTCACCATCCGATACATTCATATCTAAAGGTGTAATAATTATTTGCTCAGACAGGATGTGAAAGTCAAATAAGACCATAAACATCGCTTTACCGATTGTTTCACTGTTACACACAACCAGGATTGTACTGTCTCCTGCCAGTATATTATCAGAAAGTTCAACATTTTCAGAATTTACAACCTGAACTTGAGTTTTCAGATTTTCAGTATTATCTGAATCAGAAAAGAAGTATATGCTGACAAAAATGATTCCTGAGATAAGAATCAATATTATTGCAGACATAATTATATATTTATATTTGCTTAAAAATTTCATATTATCACTCCAGATAGACAGAGATATTATATAATAAATTATTAAAAAATACAAGTATATTTAAAAGTAAATTTTGTCTTGATTGTAGAGCAAAAATATTGTACAATGTTCTTAAAAATTCACGGAGGTGCAATATGTCCGAAAAAAACAACAAAAAAGGACTTCTGCGATACTTAGGATATGGCGTAGGTGCAGTTGGTCTTGATCTCAGTTACGGCATGTTTTATTCTTATCTCAATAAATACCTTACTGATGTATTGAAACTCAGTTCAAACTTTCTGTTGGTTCTGACACCAATCGCCAGAATATGGGACGGCATCAATGATCCCATGATGGGCACAATTGTTGATAACGGAAAATTCAAAATGGGCAAATACAGACCCTGGATACTTATCGGTTCATTTTTAAATGCGATAATATTAGGATTGTTGTTCAATAATGTCTTTGGTTTGTCGGGCACTGCGCTTTACATATATATAGCATTTATGTATGTATTCTGGGGAATGACAAATACTCTTGCAGATATTCCCTACTGGTCAATGGTCCCCTCTTTTACTAGTGATCCGAATGAAAGAAGTATTATTGCAACAATAGCAAGAACATTTTCAGGTCTAGGTCAGGGCATAATCTCAATCGGCGCACCGATTCTTATGGGCTTAGTCAGTATTACAACTGACCCTAATACTAATGAAAAAGTATTTGACGAAAGAACATTTATGATTCTTTCACTTGTAAGTGCGGTTGGTCTTATTTTATTTTCAACAATAAGCGTTTCAACAGTAAAAGAAAATCACAGAACTCAGTCAAATGAAAAATTCTCGTTCAGGAAGATTTTTACAATTGCAAAAAACAACGACCAGCTTCTTGTTTTCATGTTATTTGCAATGCTTTCAAACGCAGGATTCTATATGATTTCAGGCGTAGGCGCATATTACTTTGACGTAGTTGTAGGTGACGGCTCAAAACAAAGCGGATTCAACACATTCGGTGCAATAGGTTCTATTCTCGGACTTGCTGTAATTCCGATTATGATGAAATTCACAACAAGACGCAGAACATATCAGTTCTCTCTTTCTCTTGCTATGGCAGGTTACCTCGGAATGCTTATCTGTGCTAAGGCTGCAGACAGCATTACAGGTATGGGCATATGCTATCTTATAGCTCAGGTCGGCACAGCATCAATGTTTGTTTCACAGACTGTATTCCTTGCGGATATCGTTGACTACGGTGAATATAAAATGGGATTCAGAGCAGAATCAATTACTTTTTCAATGAAGGGATTTCTGCAGAAAATGGCATATACGCTCCAGACAATCATTCTGTATTCAGGTCTTTCAATTTCTCATTATGACGGTGAATTACATTCAGCAAACCCTGCAGGTGCTCATACTTCAATCAGTATTATGATGTTGGTATTACCAATGATTCTTATGGGATTGTCATTGATTGTTTTTACATTCAAATTCAAGCTTAATGATAAAAAAATGCAGGAAATTACAGAAAAACTCGCAGCAAAAAAATAAGTCATCAAAAAGTCGGTATTCTATAAAGAAGAATGCCGACTTTTTATTTAAATGACTTGAATTATATTTATTTTTATGGTAATATTCATCTGATAAATTGTCATAATCAGGTGAAATAATGAGTATTGTCAAATGTTCTGCTTTATTTTCTTGCAGACCTGAAGAAAAAAGATCAGACATTGAAGAAAAAACATACGACTTTCTTGAAAAAAACAGTATTAATTTTTCAAGAATAGATCACGAACCTGCCGAAACTATCGAGTTGTGCCACGAAATTGAAAGTTATCTTGAAGCAAATATCTGTAAGAATCTGTTTCTTAAAAATTCAGCCAAGACACAATATTATCTTCTGCTGATGAACGGAAATACAAAATTTGATTCAAAAGTAGTATCACACCAGATCGGTTCCAGCAGACTCTCCTTTTCTTCCGAGTCGGATATGATTGAAAAATTATCAGTTGCACCCGGTTCGGTCAGTGTTATGTGTCTGATGAATGACACGGAACATAATATTAAACTGCTGATAGATAACAGTTTATTTGAAGAAGAATACTTTTGTTGTCACCCCTGCAAAAACACTTCAACTTTAAAAATCAGAACAGCCGATATAATAAACAGATTTTTACCTGCAACAGGTCATGATTATACGGTTGTATATTTATAAGACTCATGTGAAAGAATGTGAAAATTATGAAAAAACCAATTACAGCCATTATTGTTGGCGGAGGACACAGATCTTTTATATATGCGGATTACTCACTTGATCATCCGGATGATCTCAAAATTGTAGGTATCGCTGACCCTGACAAATCAAGAGTTGCAGATGCTGTAAAAAAATACGGTATTCCCGAAGAGAATTGCTTTGAATCTGCTCAGGAACTTGCTAAAAAAGGAAAGATTGCAGATGTAATCATTAACGGAACCATGGATAAGGTTCATGTTGAAACATCTATACCTCTTCTCGAGTGTGGCTATGACATGCTCCTTGAAAAACCTTTTGCTGTCAATAAGGAAGAAATGAAACAGCTTGTTGATACAGTAAATAAGTACGGAAACAAAGTCATGATCTGTCATGTTCTGAGATATTCAGATTTTTACAGAAGTATTAAAAAGGTTATTTCAGGTGGAGAAATCGGTGAAATTATCAGCATTCAGCTTTGTGAAGATGTGAGTTACCATCATTATTCAAATTCATACGTAAGAGGTAAATGGGGAAACAGTGAATCAAGCGGAACATCTATGCTTCTTGCAAAATGCTGTCATGATATAGACATGATGATGTGGCTTGTCGGTGATCTGAAACCTGAATTTGTCACAAGCACAGGTTCTCTTATGTATTTTAACAAAGACAATGCTCCTGCTGATTCAGGCGAAAGATGTATGGTTGACTGTAAATATGTTGACACATGTAATCTTTCGGCAAGACGTGTTTATCTTGACATGCCCGGAAGATGGGATTTTTATGTATGGCCCGAACTTCATTCTGCATCCTATGAAGAAAAATATGAATATCTTAAAAATATCAGTCCGTACGGCAGATGTGCTTTTAAATGTGATAATAATGTTGTTGACCATCAGACAGTCATGGTGAAATTTTCAAACGGTGCTACCGGTAGCCATAATCTTACAGGCGGTTGTGCATTCTCTCAGCGTATTGTCAGAGTAATCGGTACAAAGGGTGAAATCAACGGTACATTTGAAAGCCAGAAATTTACAGTTTCATATGTAAATCCTCACTTTGATGATGATCATATAAGTAAAGAATATGATTTGTCCGCTGAATGTTCTGCATCTGTCGGTCACGGTGGCGGCGATCATGCTCTTGTTGAAGATTTTATAAAATATGTGCGTAATGAAGAAACTTCACCTTCATGTACTTCAATCCATGACTCAGTAGAAGGCCATCTTGTTGTTTTTGCTGCTGATGAATCAATGGATAACGGCGGAATTCCTGTTAAAACAACATTCTGATTGTAACAAATTCAACATCCTCCCATAAAATGATATTGAAGTTCAGGCAGCATAACAGCTTGATTTTTCAATCATTATACGGGAGGATTTTTTATGAAAGAAAACTATGATGTTTCATGTAAAAAAATAAAAGAAGCAATATGTATAGACACTTCAAGGGTATATGATTCCTGCGCAGACAAAGACTGTCTTGCAGACATCAGAGTCTATTTTACTGATATGGCACAGGAAGTGATCGACAATGCTACAAGTATACGCTGTCGTGGTACAGAAGTAATCAATGTTTTTACAGAAGTTGACAAAGTACCATTCAACAGAGGATTCTATTCAGTTGACCTTACATTTTTCTTCTCTGTAAGTCTTGATGTTATTTCATCTCCGAATTGTCCTACAGAAACTGTTTCAGGCCTTGCAGTATTTTCAAAAAAATGCATTCTTTACGGCAGCGACGGAAATGTAAAAATCTTCACATCTGATTTTGCAGACAGCGATAATAATGAGCATGTTCCTATGGCTACAAGCAATCCCCGTGCAAAAATTCAGGTGGCAGAGCCAATCTGTCTTGATGCAAAGCTTTGCAGACCTTGTGACTGCTGTAATAATATAGCTGATGCATCCTGCGGTGTCCCCAATTGTATTAAAAAGCATTTCGGCGGTCATTTCTGTGATACTCATAATGAGAAGGCTGTAAGAGTTACCATAGGCTTATTTACAATAGTACAGCTTGAACGTGATGTGCAGATACTTGTTCCTGCATATGATTTCTGTATTCCTAACAAAGAATGTTCATGTAACACAGAAGACCCTTGTGAATCATTCAGAAAAATTAAATTCCCTGTTGGAGAATTCTTTCCGCCTTCAGAAAAAGATATGAATAAAGACTGCTGTTATGATATTATCACTGAATCCTGCGGATGTTGTAAATGATTTTTAAAATCCTTCGTTCTGCGAAGGATTTTTTTAAAAAAACTATTGACAAATGAAATTTTTTTGTATAAAATAACATTAATGATAATAATTCTTAATAATGAATAAATTGTTAAGTAAACGGTAGTCTAAAAATGAGGTGAACGCAATGGATAAAACAGCTTTATTCAAACTTAGTTACGGTTTGTATATTCTTACATCTGCAGATAACAATAAACATAACGGATGTGTTGTTAATACTGTTATTCAGATTACAGACAATCCTTTAAGAATTGCAGTGACAGTCAACAAAGACAACTTTACGCATGAAATCATAGAAAAATCCGGTGTTTTCAATGTTTCAGTCATTGATGAATCTGCTGACTTTGAAATGTTTAGACATTTTGGTTTTCAGAGTGGCAGAAGTGCTGAAAAAATTAAAACTTATCCTGACATCAGTTTTGCGTCAAACGGCATCTCTTATGTAAATAAAAGTACGAATGCTTATATATCAGGAAAAGTTCTTTCATCAGTCGATCTCGGAACACATACAATGTTTATTGCTGATGTCACAGATGCTGAAAGTTTATCTTCACTGCAGTCTATGACATATGCATATTACCACAAACATGTTAAACCTGCACCTGCTAAAACAGAGAAAAAAGGTTGGGTCTGCAAAATCTGTGGTTACATTCACGAAGGTGATGAGCTTCCCGATGATTTTGTCTGCCCGCTTTGCAAGCACGGTGCTGCTGATTTTGAACCGATTAATAAAAATAATGATACAAAGGAGACAATTACAATGGAACTTAAAGGATCAAAAACTGAAAAAAATCTTATGGCTGCATTTGCAGGTGAATCACAGGCTTTTGCAAAATACTCATATTATGCATCAAAAGCTAAGAAAGACGGCTATGTGCAGATAGGAAAGATTTTTGAAGAAACAGCAAAAAATGAAAAAGAACATGCAAAAATCTGGTTCAAACTTCTTCATGACGGTATGCCTGAAACTCTCACAAACCTTGCAGACGCTGCAGCAGGCGAAAATTATGAATGGACAGATATGTATGCAGCTTTTGCTGAAGATGCAAAGGCAGAAGGTTTTGATAATATAGCTTATCTTTTCAGTGAAGTTGCAAAAATCGAAAAAGAACACGAAGAAAGATACAGAAAGCTCATCGAAAACATTGAAGGCGGTCTTGTTTTCTCAAGAGACAACGATAGAATCTGGCAGTGCTCAAATTGTGGTCACATTGTTATTGGTAAAGCTGCACCCGAAGTGTGCCCTGTTTGTGCTCATCCTAAGGCATATTTTGAAATCAAAGCTGAAAATTATTAATCATAAAAAAAATTAAAACGGTTGGGTAACACCAACCGTTTTTTTTGTTATTTCAATTGACTTGTGTTAAAAAATTAGTTAAAATATTCATGGTATATTCATATTATGCCAAAATTACCGATTACCAATGAGGTGTTTCATTTGGTTAAATTCAATAACACTTGGGATTCTATACTTCAGGATGAATTCAAAAAAGAATATTATCTTAAAATAAGAAATTTTCTTGCTAAGGAATATAAAAATCCTGCCTACCCTATTTATCCGGACATGTACGATATTTTCAATGCGTTGAAAATTACTGATTATGACAATGTAAAAGCTGTAATTCTGGGACAGGACCCGTACCATGGTGCAGGACAAGCTCATGGTCTGTCTTTCTCTGTTAAATCCGGCATTCAGCCTCCCCCGTCGCTTGTAAATATATTCAAAGAATACAATTCAGATCTTGGATATCCCATACCGAAAAACAGTGATCTTACAAAATGGGCAGAGAACGGAGTATTATTGCTTAATACTGTTCTGACAGTGCAAGGAGGTCTTGCGGCAAGTCATAAAGGCATCGGCTGGGAGATTTTCACGGACAGAGTAATAACATTACTTAATGAAAGAGAAAAACCGATAGTTTTTATCTTATGGGGCAGATTTGCAAGAGACAAAAAAAAGCTGATCACAAATCCAAACCATTTCATTATTGAATCAGCACATCCGAGTCCTTTGTCTGCATATAACGGATTTTTCGGCAGTAAACCGTTCTCAACAGCAAACAGATTTCTTGAAAATGATCCTATTGATTGGAAATTAGATTAACAAAGGTGAATACGATGAAAAAATATATTGCAATTCTTGTTACTGTTTTTTTGCTTTCATCAATCACAGCATGTAACAAAAAAGATGACAAGCCTGCGACGGAAAACACTACTGTCAATACGATTACGGATACAAACATACAGGAATCCGTGTCTTTTACATCTGCTATAACTCCTGACATCAATACCACAACAACTGCAGCAAACGAAACAATAACATTGACTGATAATAATAAAAACGATGCGTCGCTTATGTCTGCATCTGAAATTGTTGATCTGTATAAAAAAGCTGCATCAAAATCAGACTCGTCAATTAAATCAGTTCAGAATATTTCTTTGAATGATATAAAAATCAATGATGGCACCGGAATGGCAAACAGTGTTATAAAAATGATAAAACCGATCATTTCAACGGTTGTTTCAGGAAATTCAACTGAGTTCGACGGTATAACAGGTGGTTATACACAGCTTTCAGTAAACGATGTTCAGGAAGCTTCTGCATCAGCCAACGGAGATAATATTGTTGTTGAACTTAAAATGAAAGATCAGACTGATAAAGGACAAATGGCTGAAGCTGACGGAAGTGTCGGACACGCAATTTTTGTTATAGGCGACCTCAGCACTGTTATGGGACAATTGTCAGATTCCGGACTGCCCGTAGAAATTCAGAATGAAAATATTTCAGCTACATATGTTGACGCAGTTGTAAATGTTACAATTGATGAAGACGGTAATATTATTAACGGAACCTGGAAATATATTGTAACAATCGGTCTTGAAAATTTCAAAGTAGCAGGATCTACTGTCGACAGAACTGAAGTTACAATTGAAAATATTATCACATATAACGGTGGCATAGCATAAAAAAAACAAAGCACGATAATGAAGTTTCTGCTCCATATCGTGCTTTTATTTTTATATTCATATCAGGGATTTGTCAAAAAATAAGCTTTAAGCCTTTCAACCGAAATGATATCAGATTTTTTTCGCGATCTTGCATGAACATATTTTTTATATGGCTGTGCAAACAATGCCGTTTTGAAATATTCATCAGGAACATCAGTAATAACAGCAGCTGAATCGCAAAGCGGACAGCGAGAATATTCTTCGCCGATACGAACATTACATCTATCACATATTTTCGGTGCAACTTCAGAATTATCCTCTACCCCGTTTTCAAGCGAACTTTCAATTCGGACGGGTATTCCCATTGAAGACAGTATTCTGAAAAATTCAGTACACAACCGACGGTCTTTTCCGCTTAAACCAAAAACAATGTTCATATATCCGTTCATTGAAATTATATAGAAAAACATCGGCATGTTATACACTCTTGAATCGCCGCTTACAAGTTCTAATCGCTCAATTTTATTGCTCATAACTTCAGGAAGAACAACATTTCCAATATTTGACATAATCAGTGTCATTTCTTCTGTGTGTGATTTTTTCTGCATTAAATTAAGAACAGGTTTTTTTATAAAATAAGGAATCACCTGCAGAATTTTCTTCTGAGTTAATGCGTAATTTTTATTTATGAACGCCTGTTGAGTCTCTTTTGTGTTTACCTGAGCAAGCTTTCCTTTTATTATTCGGGCTATTTCATCAAAAGTATAATCCATTTTACCTTGCGGATTAAATTGTAAAGGTATAGACGAAGTGAAGTTTCTTATTGTATCTGACGGAAAATGGTTTCTCAAATTAACAGGCACATCAATAATGATTGTTTTATCAATAGGTTTTTCTGCAGTACGCAGCATTGCCAGAATTACCCCTGCTGCAAGAAATTCGCTTACTGTTATATTCTTATCTTTACAAAAAGGTTTAATATCGTTAACTGAAACAAGACCTGATATATGATTCTGATAATTTTCATCATACTTATAGGGAATTGTATAAGCTTTATCTCTTTCCGGAACTGAACATGCTTCATTATTCATGTAACGCTCAAAGGGATCTTCAAGCTCAGTTTTGCTCGGTTCTTCATCACCAAATCGTATCCCTGTAAAATCTGTCTTGTCAGCACCGCCAAGAATCATATAATGAGCAACAACTGTTTTCAGCAGTTCAAGTATTCCGCCTCCGTCACCAAGAACATGTGAGGTTTCAATCGATAATCTTCTTTTATAATAAATAAAAACTATTTCAGGTGTTCCGTCATTGCCAAGTCTTCTGAGTTCAGCAGGTCTGTGTTCTTCCGGCAATACCTGCGGTAAACTGTCTGATTTTTCAAGATATGACCAGAAAAAACCGTTGGTGTTTCTATAAGTATATAACGGAAACCGTTGTACGGCAATGCGTACGGCTTCTTTCAGTCGTTCAGGATTAACTTCTTCATCTTTGAAAATTGCAGAAATACGAAAAAGTCTTGATTGTTTTTTGCTTTCAACAGATGCAAACATTATGGAAATTGTGTCATTTCGCATCCATTCATATTTTTTCATTTTATCACCGTCTGATTTATTAACATTATGTTCATATGTATTATATCACACACAAAATATTTTACAATACTTAAAACAAATTAAATAAAAAAATAAACTCCCGAACCGAAAGGAACGAGAGAATCCAAAGTTTTTCACAAATTGCCAACAAATGCATAAATCGCATACAGTTTACGTTTTTTAATACGCGACGCATCTATTCACTTGTCAGAGTGTTTGCAACTCTCAGATTGTCATTATCCTTAAGCAGCTGCTCTGTTGTTGTTGCTGAAGCTTTTGTTTCTTTAAGACAGAAGCAGATGTCTGAGGTTTCTTCATTAACCTTTTTTCAAGAGGAATTATCTCTACGTTATCATCATAAGTAACTACTTCAGCAGATTTAATCTGAGATGAAGCGAACGATCGTGCTGCACCGCTGCTCCTGCAGTACGAAGTATAAAACGGACTTTATAAGTTTATTATAGCACAAAACAACAAATTGCGGCACTGAATTGTGCGTTTGCGTTTACTTCTCAGTATCACACACAGTCGCGTACTGCATCCATGATCCTCGAACATGTCTTTTATCGCTTCAGTCTATCTGTGCTACAGCGTATTTTCGTTTACAAAACGGATGATACAATTAGCAGTTTTTTCGCTCTTTAGCTACAAAATGCCTAAAAAACAACAATTTTTGCATAAAAAGAAACCTTAAATGCCTGTCAGACATTTAAGGTTCTTCATGGCAGGGGCAGAAGGGCTCGATCCCTCGTCACGCGGTTTTGGAGGACGCTGCTCTACCAACTGAGCTATTCCCCTATATAATTTTTCGGGTGGACCATCAGGGACTCGAACCCCGGACCAACCGGTTATGAGCCGGTTGCTCTAACCAACTGAGCTAATGGTCCAACTCAATCACGCTTAGTTATTATAACATAAAAAGCAGAATTGTCAAGTGTTTTGGGTAATTTTTTTATTATTATTCTTGTAAATTCCATTGCTGAATATTTGTCTGATTATTTTTCTGTGCATTACATATCATTTTTATCTGTTTTCTGCAAAATATATATTGAAAACACATAAAATATATGATACAATCACTCTGTAATTTATGAAACAGAAACGGAGTGTTTCCAATGGATGCAAGTGTAAAAAAAGTCATGGATCTCATAAAAGAACATGACATAAAAATGGTTGACTTTAAGATGGTTGATATCAACGGACAGTATCGCCATGTAACTATTCCTGCTCAAAACTTTACACCTGAAATAATGAGAGACGGTGTAGGTTTTGACGCATCAAACTACGGTTATGCAGTGGTTGAAAAGAGTGACATGGTTTTCATTCCCGATCCCGATACTGCAATGATAGATCCTTTCTGCGAAATTCCCACTCTTTCAATGAGCGGTAATGCAATGATCATCGACTCCCCTGAAAACCGTCCTCTTGCTCAGTACCCCAGAAATATTGTTCTGGCTGCTGAAAAATATATGAGAGATACAGGCATTGCAGATACAATGATGATTCTCCCTGAATTTGAATTCTATCTTTTCGATCAGGTAGGCTGGGAAGTAAAACCCAATTCTGTTGCAATGAGCGTAGACGCTAAACAGTCATACTGGAACAGTGCAACTCAGGGTCTCGGTCATATCGTACCTCTCCAGAAGGCTTATCATATTGCAAAGCCTTTTGACACTTCTTATGAGTGCAGAAGTGAAATGTGTATGCTTATTGAAGATGCAGGTATCCCCGTTAAGTATCACCATCCCGAAGTTGCTGCATCAGGTCAGTTTGAAATTGAACCCATGCTCGGTGAAATGTCAAAAATGGCAGACGCAACAATGATGATCAAATATATCATTCATAACACAGCTGCTAAATACGGCAAGAGTGCAACTCTTATGCCCAAGCCTGTTTACGGTGAAGCAGGAAGCGGTATGCACGTACATATGCTTCTTCTTAAAGACGGTGAACCCGTATTCTCCGACGATAATGGCTATTCACATCTTAGTGAAACAGCACACTATTTCATCGGCGGTCTTCTCAAGCACATCGGTTCTCTTTGTGCTATCACAAATCCCAGCACAAACTCATTCAAGAGACTTGTTCCCGGATTTGAAGCACCTGTTACAGTCGGTTATGCTACATCTAACCGTAGTGCGGTTATCAGAATTCCCGCATATGCAAAACAGCCCACAGAGCGTCGTTTTGAAATCCGTAATCCTGATGCTACATGTAACCCCTACTTCTGCTATGCAGCTCTCCTTATGGCTGGTCTTGACGGTATCAAGAATAAAATTGATCCTCATGAAAACGGTTGGGGTCCCTATGACATGAACCTCTACAATCTTCCCGAAGAAGAAAAAGCAAAGCTCAAAGGTCTTCCCACATCTCTTGAACAGGCACTCGATGCTCTTGAAGCAGACTATGATTATCTCACAGCAGGCGGTGTATTCCCCGAAGAGCTTATTAAGAACTTCATTAAGAGAAAACGTGCAGAATGCAGTGAAATCTCTAAGATTCCTCATCCCGTTGAATTTGAGAAGTATTATAATCTGTAATTATTATCAGGCGGCAGGTTTCTGTCGCCTTTTTTACAATTCTGATTGGAGCGAGTAAAATGTCAACAAACAGAACACCGCCATTCCATAGCCTTATAAGCAACGGAAAACATATTGTCGGCTGTACCGGTCAGACAGTTTATGTGTATGATATAAACAACACACTGATTACAAAGTATCCGAAACACAGATATGTGTATTATTCCTCTTTTTCACCATCCGGAGATATGTTTGCGGTTAAATCTGTTGAAGGATATCTTGCATTTTACTCATTGAAAGATTATACACTTCTGAAAAAATTCAGATTTTCAAAGGTAGACGGCAGTCAGGATGATGGTTTTTGTTTCAATGCTGACGGAAGCAAATTTTACAACATTGAAAGACATACATATTCATATTCTTCTGCCCTTTCAATATACGATACAAAGGATTTTACGCTGATAAAAAGACTTTTTCATGATGATAGATTTACTGAGTTATGTGATATTGAATATGATGCAGAATCGGATACCTTTTACATTATAGGATTTTTCAGAGATAAGAAATCGGGCATTGCGAATAAGAGATATATAGCAAAATTAGTTAATGATATCCTTACAGATATTATCGTAATATCAAAAAAGGAATATGATAACTGTACAGAGTTTAAAAATATGCAACGATTTGGCTTTTCAAAATTTGCAAATGAATATTTTGAGACAAATCCTTGTGATAAATTTTTCGAAGAGGATTGGTCTATAGCAAATACATATATAAATAAGCAGAACTTAAAATAATTGTAGCTTGTTTTTATAAAATGCGAGGTAATATTATGGAAAACAACGATAATTTTTATACTGTAAATCAAGGCATTGAACAGTATATAATGTCCGTATCAAGAGATGACTATATGAATATCTATAAACTTTCATCAGAACAAAGACGTAAATCAATTTTTGTTTGTGCACTTATTCTTGGTGTGTCAGCTTTGATATTTTTGCCATTCAACTCATTGACATCTCTTATCTTGCTTTGTACAGGCTTATTTTATATTCTCTTGATGCTGATAGGTTCACATTCAATTAAGAATAGCTGGGTCAAAAAAAGTCTGATTATAGAAAACAAACAGTTTCTTGTTGATGTGTTTGATGAAAGACTATCACTTTCAATTATTGAAAATAATGAACTTGTAAGCAAAGCTTCAATTAATTATGACAACATCATCGCAACAAATGAAAATAACGAATTTTTTGTTTTTTCCGATGATATTCAGGTATATTTTATAAGAAAGTCGATTATAGCACATGATAGTATTTTATTTGACAAATTCAAAAATGCTGCCGAAAAATACGCAAAAAACAAAAAATTCAATGCTTTGACAACATTTTTACTTGTGCTGACTTTCGTATTGTATGCATTTGTCGGCATATGCAAAGACAGTATCGCTTTGTATCTCGGCAATCCCTGTTGTTTGCTGTATTTAGCTGTGTTACCTTTTTCAGTCGGAATGATTATTAACTCATTGATCCGTAAAAAACGAGATCTGAAATGGATTCCCACATTAATTGCAGGAATATTTGTTTCATTTTTATGCGTAATAAGCAGTCTGGAACAGATCGGATATAACAAATATTATAACAGTGGATACAATATTATTGCAGAGACAGAAAAACACATCGGAATTGAAATTCCAGTTCCCGAATACATTGATTTCTACAAATACAGTTATACTGAAAATAACAATATAGAGATAATCAACGAAGTTTGTATGGAATTTGGTGATCAGGAATATGTTCAGACTGATATCAATTATGTTGAAAAAATCATATCCGATGATGTTTGGATGAAAGGATTACCTGACGAATATCTGAACATAATTCCGAATCCTGATTACTTTTCCGAATCTGAATATTCAATTCTGTATAACGTTGATACCAAAGAAATCAACACTGTTCCGACCGAAAGCGGTACACACAGGCTTGTAATTATTGCTTACTATTACGGAATTCTTGATATTGTTGAATATTCAATAACTTTATAAATGATAAGCACTGCCCTTTCGGACAGTGCTTTGTTTGTTATATTTATGATTACATAAGTGAAAGATAGAGAGCTTTGATTTCTTCAACAGAAGTATCTCTGGGATTACCGGGACGGCAAGCATCATCGAATGCTGACTGTGCAAGGAAATCAACATCTTCAGCCTTAACAATATCTTTAAGGTCAGCAGGAATTCCAACGTCTGCGCTGAGTTTCTTAACAGCATCAATTGCAGTTTTTCTTGCATCGTCAAGTGTCATTGCGTCAACACCGTCAACACCCATAGCCTTTGCGATATCTCTGTACTTCTCGCCTGTTTCGGGAGCATTGTATTCCATAACAGTGGGAAGAATGATAGCATTAGCTACACCGTGAGCTGTATCGTAAAGAGCACCGAGAGGATGAGCCATTGAATGAACAATGCCGAGACCTACGTTTGAGAAACCCATACCTGCAACATACTGACCGAGAGCCATTCCTTCTCTGCCTTCATCAGTATTTTCAACAGCACCGCGAAGGCTCTTTGCGATGATTTCAATAGCCTTGATATGGAACATATCACTCATTTCCCATGCACCCTTTGTGATATAACCTTCAATAGCATGAGTAAGAGCATCCATACCTGTAGCTGCTGTAAGACCTTTGGGCATTGAAGCCATCATGTCAGGGTCAACAACTGCAACAACGGGGATATCATGAACGTCAACACAAACCATTTTACGGTTATTAGCAACGTCTGTGATAACATAGTTGATTGTAACTTCTGCAGCTGTACCTGCTGTTGTGGGAACAGCAATGATAGGAACACACTTGTTCTTTGTGGGTGCTACACCTTCAAGAGATACAACATCTGCAAATTCAGGGTTGGTGATAATGATACCGATAGCCTTAGCTGTGTCCATTGATGAACCGCCACCGATTGCTACGATACAATCAGCACCTGATGCCTTGAATGCAGCAACACCTGCCTGAACATTTTCAACAGTAGGATTAGCTTTGATTTCTGAGAAAACATCATAAGCAATTTCAGCGTTATCAAGAATGTCTGTTACTTTTTTTGTAACACCAAACTTGATAAGATCAGGGTCTGAACATACAAAAGCTTTTTTGAATGCTCTTGCTTTGATTTCATCGGCAATTGAAGCAATTGCACCTTTGCCGTGATAGCTTGTTTCGTTGAGTACAAATCTGTTTGCCATAAAAATTCTCCTTTATGTTAGTTGTTAATATAATCATCCGCCAAATAACTGGATATTACTATTATATCTGTCTTTTTAGGTTTTATTTTTACAATATAGAAATATAAACACAAAATATTACATCATTTTACTTTAATCTGCAATTTAATTGTTGACTTTGCACAATTCATATGATATATTTATTTTAATAAGATAGAGGTGCAGTAATTATCAGTAACTGTCTGTTTCCCGATAGTAAGATAAGTGAAAGGAATTATTGCCGAGGGTGATAACTTTTATCGGAAGGTTTTTTGCCCGGGGTACGGTATAATATGCCGTAAACTGTCACATTTGTGGAGTGCTATCGTGATTATTTCTTACGATCATGGTGTATTTCACTGTGGTCTGTTTTTTATTTACAAAACCGAAAGGAAGATTTTAATGAAAACACGCAAAAAACTACTTTGTATGATTCTTGCTCTTGTTTTCTGCAGCTTTATGATTATTACAGCTGCTGCTTCTGCTGAACCTACATCAGAAGACACATTAACAATCGGAGCAACAACAGAATCAACTGAATCAACGCTCAACGTTTATGAAGATGACTGCGGCGACTGTGACGGAACAGGATTCACTTGCGAACATGACGCAATTTGTGAAACATGTAACGGAACAGGCGTTATCAATGTCAAAGATGCTGCAGATAGCGGTTACTTTGCTTCATTCTGGGCACTTGTTCCTCCCATCATCGCTATCGGTCTTGCTCTTATCACAAAAGAAGTTTATTCTTCTCTGTTTGTTGGTATTGCAGTCGGCGGTCTTCTCTCAGCAAACATTTTTAAAGAAGGCTTCAGCCTTACAGGTGCAATGGACTATATAATCAGCGATGGTCTTATTACTGCCGTTTCAGACAGTGCAGGTATATTTATTTTCCTTGTACTTCTCGGTGTTATGGTTGCTCTTATCAACAAATCAGGCGGATCAAGAGCTTTCGGCAACTGGGCAGTAAAACACATCAAGTCAAGAGCAGGCGCAATGCTTGCAACATTTGCTCTTGGTGTTCTTATTTTCATCGATGACTATTTCAACTGTCTTACAGTCGGTTCAGTTATGAGACCTGTTACAGACTCTCACAAAGTTTCAAGAGCAAAGTTCTCATACCTTATTGATGCTACAGCTGCACCTGTATGTATGATTGCTCCTATTTCTTCATGGGCAGCTGCAGTTGCATCATATGCTGAAGAAGGACAGGGTCTCAAGCTCTTCATCCAGGCTATCCCATATAACTATTATTCACTTCTTACATTTGTATTCATCATCGCTATCGTATTCCTTAAAGTAGATTACGGCCCGATGAAGCTTCACGAAATGAACGCAATTCTCAACAATGATCTCTACACATCAGGTGACAGAGTTGATAATGTTGCTGAAGAAGAAGGAAATGCAAAAGGTAAGGTTATTGACCTTATTCTCCCTGTTGTATTCCTTATCGTAACATGCGTATTTGCTCTTGTTTACAACGGTGGTATTCTTGACGGTGCAGACTTTATCACAGCATTCTCAGATACAGATGCAACAGTAGGTCTTCCCTGGGGTGCTCTTATTGCTCTTATTCTCACTATGATTTACATGGTTTGCAGAAGAGTTATCACATTCAAGGGTGCTATGGAATGCATCCCCGAAGGCTTCAAGGCAATGGTTCCTGCTATCACAATTCTTACATTTGCAACAGCACTTAAGAATATGACAGGTCTCCTTGGTGCAAAGTACTTCGTTGCTAACCTTATGAATGGTGCAGCAGAAGGTCTTGCAAACTTCCTTCCTGCAATCATCTTCCTTGTTGCTTGCGGTCTTGCTTTTGCAACAGGCACATCATGGGGTACATTCGGTATTCTCATTCCCATCGTTACAGCAATCTTCCCTGCAGATTCTACAATTCTTGTTATCGGTATCTCTGCTTGTCTTGCAGGTGCTGTATGCGGCGACCACTGCTCACCCATTTCTGATACAACAATTATGTCTTCAGCAGGTGCACAGTGCAACCACATCAACCATGTAAATACTCAGCTTCCCTATGCAATCACTGTTGCTGCAATTTCATTTGTATGTTACATAATTTCAGGATTTGTTCAGAATGCTGCAATCATGCTTGCAATCGGTGTTGTTCTTACAGTTGCTACAATTCTTGTAATAAAAGTTCTTTCAAAGAAAGATAAGAAAGCTGCAAAGTAATTAGTATTAATTTTATTTCTCACTGTCTTCGGGCAGTGAGAATTTTTTTGTTTTGTATTGATATTATAATATTAAAATGATATAATTTACTAAATATTATATAAAGGAGTAACTTATGCTTTATATAGGAATTGATCTTGGCACATCTTCTGTGAAACTTCTTCTTGTGGATGAAAATGGCGACATTGTCAATGAGGTTTCAAAAGAATATCCTGTATTTTTTCCACATTCAGGATGGTCTGAACAGAATCCCGAAGACTGGGTAACAGCAGTTAATGAAGGCATTGATGAGCTTCTTACAAACTGTGACAAATCATCTGTAAAAGGCATCGGATGTGGTGGTCAGATGCACGGTCTTGTTGTGCTTGACGAAGATGATAATGTTATCAGACCTGCAATTCTTTGGAATGACGGAAGAACACATAAAGAAGTTGATTATCTCAACAACATAATCGGCAAAGATGTTTTATCGGAGAATACAGCAAATATTGCTTTTGCAGGATTCACAGCACCTAAGATTCTCTGGATGAAGAATAATGAACCTGAATTATTTAACAGAATCAGTAAAATTATGCTTCCTAAAGATTATATAAACTATATTCTGACAGGTGTTCATTCATGCGATTATTCGGATGCATCAGGCATGCTTCTTCTCGATGTAAAAAATAAATGCTGGTCCGAAAAAATGCTTGATATCTGCGGTATTTCAGAAAAACAACTCCCCTCTCTTTTTGAAAGCTATGAAGTAACAGGAAAAATCAAGCCTGAAATTGCAAAGAAATTCGGTCTTTCAGATGACACAGTTGTTGTTGCAGGTGCAGGTGATAATGCAGCTGCGGCAATCGGCACAGGCACAATCGGAAACGGAAATTGCAATATTTCAATCGGCACATCAGGTACTGTATTTATTTCAAATAATGATTTTGGTGTTGATAACAATAATGCACTTCACTCATTTGCTCATGCAGACGGCGGATATCATCTTATGGGATGCATGTTATCTGCAGCATCATGCAATAAGTGGTTTATGGATGACATTCTCTGCGATAAGGATTATAACGGTGTGCAGAGCCTGATTAATGAAGACAGACTAGGCAGAAATGAAGTTTATTTCCTTCCCTATCTGATGGGTGAAAGAAGTCCTGTCAATGATACAAATGCAAGAGGTACTTTCATCGGTATGAGTCTTGCAACAAAGAAAGAAGATATGCTTCAGGCTGTTCTTGAAGGTGTTGCATTTGCAATCCGTGACAGTTTTGAGGTTGCAAAATCACTCGGAATTGATATAAAAACCAGCAATATCTGCGGCGGCGGTGTAAAAAGCAAACTTTGGCAGAAAATCTTTGCTGATGTTCTCGGAATTCCCCTTAATATACTCAAAACAGAGCAGGGACCCGGGTACGGCGGTGCGATTCTCGCAATGGTTGCATGTGGTGAATACAATTCTGTTGCTGATGCCTGTAAAAATCTTGTTGAAATTTCAGAAACGGTTTATCCTGATAAAGAACTTGTTGACCGTTATGAAATTAAATATAATAAATTCAGAAAGATATATCCTGCACTTAAAAATACATTTGCAGATATGATAACGGAGGAATAAAAAATGGCAGAAATCTTTAAAAACATTCCCGAAATCAAATATGAGGGTCCCGCAAGCAAGAACAATCTCGCTTTCAAATTCTATGATCCCGAAAAAGTTGTTCTCGGTAAAACAATGAAAGAACATCTCCCCTTTGCTATGGCTTGGTGGCACAATCTTTGTGCAGGCGGAACAGATATGTTCGGCAGAGATACTGCAGACAAAACTTTCGGTGCTGAAAAAGGCACTATGGCACACGCAAAAGCCAAGGTAGATGCAGGCTTTGAGTTCATGCAGAAACTCGGAGTTGAATATTTCTGCTTCCATGATGTGGATATCGTTCCCGAAGCTGATGATATCAATGAAACAAATGCAAGACTTGATGAAATTTCTGATTATATCATTGAAAAGATGAAAGAAACAGGCATCAGATGTCTCTGGGGTACAGCAAATATGTTCTCAAATCCCAGATTCATGAACGGTGCAGGCAGCACAAACTCAGCAGATGTTTACTGTTTTGCTGCTGCGCAGATTAAAAAAGCTCTTGATCTTACCGTTAAACTCGGCGGTAAGGGATATGTTTTCTGGGGTGGACGTGAAGGTTATGAAACACTTCTCAACACTGACATGAAGTTTGAGCAGGAAAACATTGCAAGACTTATGAAAATGGCTGTTGAATACGGAAGAAAAATCGGTTTCACAGGTGATTTCTACATCGAACCCAAGCCCAAGGAACCCATGAAGCATCAGTATGATTTTGATGCAGCTACTGCTATCGGATTCCTTCGTCAGTACGGTCTTGATAAAGATTTCAAGATGAATATTGAAGCAAACCATGCAACTCTTGCAGGACACACATTCCAGCATGAACTCAGAGTTTCAGCTATAAACGGAATGCTCGGCAGCATTGATGCAAACCAGGGTGACTACCTTCTTGGTTGGGATACTGACGAATTCCCCTTTGATGTTTATGAAGCTACAATGTGTATGTACGAAGTTCTCAAGGCGGGCGGTCTTACAGGTGGCTTCAACTTCGATGCAAAAAACAGACGTCCCAGCAATACACATGAAGATATGTTTGAAGCATACGTACTCGGTATGGATACATTCGCACTTGGTCTTCTGAATGCTGCTAAAATCATTGAAGACGGCAGAATAGACGAGTTTGTAGCAAACAAGTATTCATCATTCAGAAATACTGAAATCGGCTCAAAAATCCTCTCAGGCGATGCTACACTGGAAGATCTTGCAGCATATGCAGCTGATAAGAAAAATGTAGAAACACCCTGTTCAGGCAAACAGGAAAGACTTGAAGGTATCATTAATAATATTCTCTTCGGCTAAAAAGCAACAGCTCTCACTTTTGTGGGAGCTGTAATCTTTTTTCAGGATGTTAATTTTGGTTGCTCGATGCAACGGCATAAAAGAACTATAATTATCATCAGAATTTATAGTCAAGGAGGTCAATCGGAATATTATAAAATTGCAACGAATAACATCAGTACAGACTATGCAATAATCGGTGGTTATAATGGGCCGACAAATATTTTTATAACGCAATCAATTTTAAGCCCTGTTATTCCTGTTAGCGCATTAATACTTACAGTTATTTCCATTGTCGGCATATATAAAACACGTAAAAAGTAATATAAAAAAGCCTCTGTGTTTCCACAGAGGCTTAAATTATCTGAATTACTTAAGTGCTGCCTTAAGAGTTTCAAGTTCTTTAACGAGTGTTGCGGGGATCTTGTCACCGAACTTTGCGTAGAACTCTTCAATACCCTTTGTTTCATCCATCCAGAGTGATGCATCAACTTCAAGAATGCTCTTGAGTGTGTCAAGTGTAACTTCACCTTCAAGACCATCAATGTTGATGTCTTCTGCGTAAGGAACATAACCGATTGCTGTTTCTTTAGCATCTACTTTACCGTCACATCTGTTGAGGATCCATTCAAGAACACGAAGGTTGTCGCCGAAACCGGGCCACATGAAGTTGCCTTCGTCATCCTTACGGAACCAGTTAACGTTGAAGAACTTGGGAGCCTTGTCTTCATCAAGACCTGCACCGATGTTGATCCAATGCTGCCAGTAATCAGCCATGTTGTAGCCGCAGAAAGGAAGCATAGCCATGGGATCACGACGAACAACACCTACTGCACCTGCAGCTGCTGCTGTTGTTTCTGAAGCCATGATTGAACCTACGAATACACCGTTGTTCCAGTTCTTTGCCTGGTAAACGAGAGGAGCAAGCTTTGCACGTCTGCCGCCGAATACGAATGCTGATACAGGTACACCCTGAGCATTTTCGAATTCGCTGCTAAGGCAAGGACAGTTAGCTGTGGGAGCTGTGAATCTTGAGTTGGGATGTGCACCTTTTTCTGTTGATTCTGCACCGTTCCAGCTGTTGCCGAGCCAGTCGTTTGCATTTGTGGGGGGATTCTTATCAAGACCTTCCCACCAAACTGTGTTATTTTCAAGGTTATGAACAACGTTTGTGAAGATTGTACCCTGCTTTGTTGAAAGAAGAGCATTGGGGTTTGACTTCATGTTTGTACCGGGAGCAACACCGAAGAAACCATTTTCGGGGTTGATAGCGTAAAGTCTGCCGTCTGCACCCTTACGGATCCAAGAAATATCGTCACCTACGCACCAAACTTTGTAGCCAGCTTCCTGATAACCTGCGGGAGGAATAAGCATTGCAAGGTTTGTCTTACCACAAGCTGAGGGGAATGCTGCACAGATATACTTAACTTCGCCCTGGGGATTTTCAACACCGAGGATGAGCATATGCTCAGCCTGCCAGCCTTCTTTCCAACCCTGGTATGAAGCAATACGGAGAGCGAAACACTTCTTACCGAGAAGAACGTTTCCGCCGTAACCTGAGTTAACTGAGATAATTGTGTTGTCCTGGGGGAAATGGCAGATCCATCTCTTATCCTGGTCGATATCACATTTACAGTGAAGACCACGAACCCAGTCATTGCTGTCGCCAAGAACTTCAAGAACCTTCTTGCCGACTCTTGTCATGATTGCCATGTTGAGAACAACATAGATTGAGTCTGTAAGTTCAATACCTGCTTTTGAGAAAGGTGAACCGATGGGACCCATTGAGTAAGGAATTACATACATTGTTCTGCCCTTATAGCTGTCCTTAGCTATATTGTAAAGCATTTCGTAACATGCTGAGGGCTCCATCCAATGATTTGTGGGGCCTGCCTCTTCTTCTGTAGGAGTACAGATAAGTGTTCTGTCTTCTACACGGGCAACGTCGTTGGGCTTTGTTCTGTGAAGATAGCATTCGGGAAGAAGTTCTTCATTAAGCTTAATCATTTCACCTGTTGAACAAGCTTCTGCACGGAGTGCATCGATCTGCTCTTTTGAACCGTCGATCCATACGATTTTATCGGGATTAACAAGCTCTGCTTTTTCTTTGATCCATTCAAGAATGGATTTGTTTGTGGTAAGCTCCATTAATATTTCTCTCCTTTTTTGGATTAATTTACAAATTATTTTGCGCAATTTTAACAAAGTTTATACAATATTTTTGTAACTGCAAAAACAAGCCAAAATCATTAATATATTATCATTAATCAGGATTTTTGTCAATACCTAATGATGCAATTGCATTAAGATTTTCCTTGGCGATATGACCGGCTTTGTATTCATAATAAGCCTGAGATCCGACCATTGCAGCATTATCACCGCAAAGTGAAAGTTCGGGCATATAAAGCTCAAGTTTATGTTTTTCGCAAAGAATACCAAGTTCACGTCTGAGAACTGAGTTTGCAGAAACACCGCCTGCAACAACAATTTTTTTCTGCCCTGTGATTTCTGCAGCTTTAATAAGATTTTCGGTAAGACAACCGACTACCGCTGAAATATAAGATGCACCAAGATCCTCCACACTTACAGTTTCGCCCTTTTGCGATGCATTATGTATAATATTGATAACAGATGTTTTCAGGCCTGAAAAACTGAAGTCAAGAGGGGCTCCGTCAATTCTCGGATGCGGGAATCTGTACGCTTCAGGATTTCCGTCCTTTGCGATTTTATCAAGATTTGCACCACCGGGATAAGGAATCCCCATAGCTCTTGCAGCTTTATCAAGACACTCTCCTGCCGCATCATCACGGGTTCTGCCTATTATATCAAAATCAGTATAGCTTTTCACATTGATTATGTGACTGTGACCGCCTGATACAACAAGTGAGAGAAAAGGAGGTTCAAGTTCAGGATGTGAAATATAGTTGGCTGCAATATGTGAACGCAGATGATGAACAGGAATAAGTGGCTTCCCTGTTGAAAAAGATAATCCTTTCGCGAAATTCACGCCAACAAGAAGCGCGCCAATAAGTCCCGGAGCATATGTTACTGCAATGGCATCAACTTCATTGTATGTGCATCCTGCATCTTCAAGCGCTTTTTTTACAACTGCAGAGATGTTCTCAGAATGTCTTCTTGATGCAATTTCAGGAACAACACCGCCGTATATTTTATGTTCTTCAACCTGTGATGAAATGACATTTGAAAGAACTTTTCGCCCGTCTTCAACAACTGAAGCGGCAGTTTCATCACATGATGATTCAATAGAAATTATTTTCATTAAGACACTCCTCACCAACAAAATATTTTGTCATAATATATGCATCTTCTTTTGGTTTTGAATAAAAATCTTTACGGACTCCGAGATTTTTGAATCCGTACTTTTTATAAAGATTCTGTGCGGCAATATTTGATACTCTTACTTCAAGAGTCAGAATAAGCGCACCGAGATATTCACACAAATCTATCATCATTGCAAGCAATTTATCTGCAATATGACGTCGTCTCATATTTTCATCAACTGCAATAGTGCCGATGTACATTTCATCTATAATATAATCACAGCAGATATATCCGACAGGTTTATTAAGGTACTTGACGGTAAAACTTCTTGAATATGGTTTTGAAAGATGAGAAAAAAGTGCATTTTCACTCCATGGTTCAGAAAAGCATTTTTTCTCTATTTCTGCAACATACGGGATATCTTCATATTCCATCAATTGAGTACTGAAAAACAAATCAGAATTCAGAATTTCATCAATTGCCGAAGATATTTCCTGAGAACATTTATCGTAAACAGACTGATCCATTCCGTATGGGTCAGAAATTCCGTTTCCTAAAAGAAATGTTTTTTCAGGTTCAACACCAATCATTATGTTATATTGCTCAGCAGACAGGCAAAATATATAATCAGAATCCTTTACAATCTGCGCAGAAATTCTTTGTGATTTGTGGGAAGATATATCAATCCCCATTTTTTTCATTGCGTTGATTGCATTCTGACTTGCAGGTGTGCCGTCAACTGCAGCCATTCCAAAACTGTATACATTGAAAAAATCTTTGAAATATTTTGTTTTCTGACGGAAAATATGCTCTGCCATGGGACTTCTGCATGTATTTCCGGTACAGACAAAAAGAATATTCATAACAGTTTACCCCTTTGCATCATACCAAGTTTTTCCGATATGAGCATCAACAGAAAGACGGACTTTCATTTTTACTGCATTTTCCATTTCTTCTTTCAGAATCAGCATTGCTTTTTCACATTCATTTTCAGGCGCTTCAATGATGAGTTCATCGTGCACCTGCATAATAAGTCTTGACTTCATTTTTTCACTGCGAAGTCTGTTGAATACTTTGACCATTGCAATCTTGATTATGTCAGCTGCAGTACCCTGAATAGGCATGTTTCTTGCAACACGTTCACCGAATGAGCGCTGAATTGCGTTTGATGAAGCCAATTCTGGAAGATATCTTCTTCGGTTAAAAAGAGTTGTGACATAACCGTTGTTTTTGGCATCAACAACAACATTTTCCATATATCTGCTGACACCTGAATAATGATTAAGATAGTTTTCAATATATTTTTTGGCTTCATAAACGGATACTTTTATATCCTTGCTCAAAGAAAAAGCACCAATTCCGTAAACAATTCCGAAATTAACAGCCTTTGCCCTGCTTCTCATTAAGGGTGTTACCATTGAAAGCGGCATATTGAACACCTGTGAAGCTGTGATTGAATGAATATCGTCATCATTGTTGAATGCTTCAATCATATTTTCATCATCAGCAAGGTCTGCAAGAACACGAAGTTCAATCTGTGAATAGTCGGCATCAATAAGAACGTTTCCGTTATCGCTGATAAAAAATTTTCTCAGTTCCCTGCCGAGTTCCTGTCTGACAGGAATATTCTGAAGATTAGGCTCAGTTGAAGACAATCTTCCTGTTCTTGTTTCGGTCTGCTGGAATGTTGAATGAATTCTTCCGTCTGCACCTACAACTTTGAGCAATCCGTCACAATAAGTGGATTTCAGTTTCTGGATTGTTCTGTATTCGAGAATTGCAGGTATAATCGGATGTTCATCATAAAGACTTTCAAGAACTTCTGCATTTGTTGAATAGCCTGTTTTTGTTTTCTTCTTAACAGGCAGACTTAATTTTTCAAAAAGAACAACACCAAGCTGTTTCGGAGAATTAAGATTGAATTCCTCACCCGAATAACTATAAATAGTATCTATCAGTTCATTAAGTTTATTTTCAAGCATTATACCGTATTCATGAATTCCTGAAAAATCAACCTTGAAACCATCAATTTCCATTGCTGAAAGAACCTCTGCAAGCGGAATTTCAATTTCATGCAACAGTTTATCTTCACCGTTTTCAATAATGTTTTCGTTAAGTTTGTTGCAAAGTTCACGCATTGCAGCAGTGTCACGAATAAGTGAATCATCAGTTTCAATTTCAACTGCAATTCTGTAACTCTCTGCCAATACAGACACAGAATATTCCGATGAATTAGGATTAAGAAGATATCCGGCAAGAAGAATATCAAACGCAATATTTCTTGCTGTAATATTATTTGTAATGCAATATGCGTAAAGACTTTTAATGTCAAATGTATATTTTCTGATACTTTCATCTTCAAGAAGACAAACAATATCTGCAAACGGAACATCAGATACATTCTTTCCTGAATTAACATATGCAACAGAATAATCATCATTACACAAGAAATAAAGTTCTCCGTTGTTTTTTACATTTTCTATAATTTTTTCTGTGTCAGTATTTTCATATACAATTTTAACTGAAGATGCATCTGAATTAATAATAACAGTGTCACGAAGACCTAATTTATCTATAAATTTCTGCATTTCAAGATCAGTAAGAATTGCTTTTGTTGTCTGTTCATCCATTTTGCCGGGAATATATAAATTATAATCAGTCTCAACAGGAGCTTCTTTGCTGATAGTTCCGAGAGTTCTGCTTATAAATGCCATTTCTTTGCCTGCAGAAAGTTTATTTCTGACTGATGGTGTAAATTCAAGATCATCAAACCTATCATAAATATAATCAATTGAACCGTACTTTTTTATAAGATCAGTTGCAGTTTTTTCACCTATCCCCTGGACTCCGGGAATATTATCGGATGTATCACCCATCAGAGCCTTTACTTCAATGAGCTTCAAAGGTTCTACACCTTTATCTTCAATTATCTTTTCAACATCATATACAACAGTTTCGGTTTTACCGCCTCTTGGTGCCGCAAGGAGTACATTTGTCTTTTCATTCACAAGCTGAAGAGAATCTCTGTCACCTGTAGCAATATAGCAGAAATCACCGTCGTTGCAATTATGCGCAAGAGTACCGATGATATCATCTGCTTCCCAACCGGGACATTCAATCAGTTTATAGCCCAAAGCTTTGAGCAGATCTTTAAGCACAGGCATCTGCTGTGCCAATTCTTCGGGCATACCTTTTCTGTTGCCTTTATATTCTTTGTACATTTCATGTCTGAATGTCGGTGCATGTACATCAAAAGCAATAGCAACCCCCTCAGGTTTGTAGGTTTCCCTGAGAGAAAAAAGAATATTAAGAAACCCAAAGATACCGTTTGTAAACTTACCGTCTTTGGTTGATAATGTTTTTATGCCATAAAAAGCTCTGTTTACAATACTGTTGCCGTCTAAAACAAGTAATTTCACATCTATCGAATCCTTTCAGATATGCATACTTAACCAATTTAATACAGTATAGCACATTTTTTGAAAAAAGTAATGCAAAACACAAAAAAATATGCTAAAATATAAAAAATATTTTTTAAGGACAATTATACTGATGAAAATAGGTAACGTAGAAATAGAAAAAACCGCCGCACTTGCACCAATGGCAGGTGTTGCAGACAAAACATTCAGAGAATTATGCAAAGATTTCGGTGCAGCTTTTACAGTCAGCGAAATGGTAAGTGCAAAAGGCGTTTCCATGGGGGACAAAAAATCCGGCGAACTTATGTTTATCTCAGAAAAAGAACATCCGTCATCAATACAGATTTTCGGCAATGAGCCTGAAACTATGGCAGAGGCAGCTTTATGTGCTGCTAAAATGAATCCGGATATAATTGATATCAATATGGGATGTCCTGCTCCAAAAATCATAAAAGGCGGAGCAGGCAGTAAGCTGATGCTGAATCCCGATCTTGCCGGCAGAATAATAAAAGCTGTTTCATCCGCTGTTGATATTCCCGTAACTGTAAAAATCAGAACAGGATGGGATACCGACAATCTTAATGCCGTGGAAATGGCTGTTATTGCTGAGAAAAACGGTGCTGCGGCAGTTACTGTTCACGGAAGAACGAAAGAACAGATGTATGCACCGCCTGTTAATGTTGATATGATAAAAAAAGTAAAAGAAGCAGTTTCGATACCTGTTATAGGTAACGGAGATATTACGGATGCTTTTTCAGCTGCAAAAATGTATGAAGAAACAGGTTGTGATCTTATAATGGTCGGCAGAGGCGCACTCGGAAGACCTTGGGTATTTCAGCAGATTTCCGCATATATGAAAAACGAAGTGCTTTTACCTGAACCTCCTGTTTCTCAAAGAATGCTGATCATGTTAAAGCATATTGAAAATATATGCAACGACAGAGGAACCCAGATCGGCATGAGAGAAGCCAGAAAACATGCTTTATGGTATACAAAAGGAATCAGAGGGTCCGCAGAATACAGACGACAGATGTCAACTCTTGAAAGCATTGAACAGCTTCAGGAAATAGCTTTCAGAATCACAAAAGAAAATGAATAAAATTAAGGAGCCGGAAAAAACCGACTCCTTTTTTATTGATCTGATTATTTTGTTTTCTCAGCAGCAAGTTTTCTTGCAGCAATTTCGTCAACCATTTCCTTCTGTCTCTTTTCAGTGATTGTGTAGAAGAACATGGGAACTGCACAAGCAAACATACTTACGGCACCTGAGATGATAAGAACCTGCCAGAGAGCCTGAGGATCTGCAACTTCATAAGTTCTTGCATTGATACCTGCAATACTCATTGAAAGAACACCGATGAATGCGCCTACAGCCATACCAATCTTATTGATAAGCGTCTGCATAGCAAAACAGATACCTTCGCCTCTTTCACCTGTTTTCCATTCGAGATAGTCAACAGTATCACCGATCATAGCGTATGTGATGATATTATTAACACCCTGAGGAATACCGAGAAGAACAAGACCGATTGCACAGATTGCCATCTTCCAGGGAGCATCGTAGCCGACAAAATACATTATTGCCATAACAACACCGCCGAAAATGTGAACTGCGATATAAGCCCACTTCTTTGTGAATTTCTTTGACATCCAGGGAACAAGAACGGAAGCTACAAGACCGCCGGGAACAACAAGAAGTGTGATAATGCCATAAAGACCTTCGTTCTGAAGAACATACTTTGCAAAGTAAAGACCGCCTGTGTAAGAATAAACCATTCTTGCACCGCCGAGGATACCTGAAAGAACGATAAGAAGAAGTTCTTTGTTCTTAAAAAGGAGCTTAAGATTATGACCGAAAGAGGGTGCTTCTTCTTCTGATGTGAAACGTTCTTTTGTGTTCTTGAAACCATAGAAGAACATAGGCATTGCCAAAACAACAAGAACGACAGCACTTATGAAATATACCCACTTAAGAGTATCTGCATTAGCAATTTCCATACCCTGCTTTACCGTGCCGACAAATGTCTGTGCGGCAGCTTCAGCAGTTACGCCCTGATTAGCAACCATGTTTGCGATTGCATCAGCCTTGTGCTGAGCAATAAGAGCAAGGTCTGCAGCTGAATCTGTATACTTATACTGAGATGTGACAGCACCTGTAATCATGGGAATGAAAACAGTAACAACACCTGCACCTACAGTACAGAACATACGGGCAACGGTGAGGATATTACCTCTTGTTTCGGTATCGTTTGTAAGACATGTTGAAAGTCCCCAATAAGGAACGTCAGCGATTGTGTAAGCAACACTCCATACAACATAAATAATTGCTATTGTAACAAAAGCCTGAGTTGTCTGAGAGCCATCATAAATCTTCTCTGCACTGAAAATCGGCAGGAAGCAGAGAATTGTCATAATACCGATAGGAATAGCCATACATTTGAGATAAGGACGGCATTTACCCCATTTTGTTCGGGTTTTGTCAACAACAGAACCCATGATAGGATCGTTAAATGCGTCAAAAACACGTGCACCGAGCATAAGGATAGCAACAGCAACAGCACCGTTAAGAGTACCGACTGTAACACCGTCTGCACCAAAAAGTAGTGCATCTGTCATGAATACTGTTATGTAAGAACCGATAATCGTACAAATAAAGTTCTGTCCAAAACCTGCTACACTGTAGGCAAAAGCTTCTTTCGGCTGAACACCTTTGCCCTGAGTTGTTCCAAATAACTTATGAAGAAATTTGGATTCATTCATTTTACTCATAGAATCACCTTACTGAATTTTTTTGTATATTTTATCACAAAAATAAACAAAATACAATACAAAATCATATTTAATTTATAAAATTTTATTGCATATTTCTGTTTTTATCAGTAAAACTAATAACACAAACTTTGAAAGGTTGTATTTTAAATGTCAAAAAACGAAAACATGAAGAATTCAAACAACAAGAATCAGAATTCAAAAACAAACGAAAATCAGAACCAGAACAACAATCAGAATAATAATCAGAACAATAACAATCAGAATAAAAACAAAAAGAACAACAATTATTAATGAATTCTCCCTTTCAGGGAGATACATAATTTTAATTAAATAAAATTTTTTTGATTTACCTATTGCCTTTATTGAAAAAATATATTATAATACCTTTTGGAATTGAAGTCCAATTTCTGTCATGCGGCGTGTTGGTCCTGTGCGACGGAGCGCTGTGAACCATGTCAGGCGGGGAACCGAGCAGCATTAAGCGGTCTGCCCGTGCGATACAGTTCGCCTGCACGCCGTGTGACCGAGATTGGACTTTTCTTTATACCCCATCTTAGGAGCTATATAAATTGTATAGAGTATTATACAGAAAATGGCGTCCGCAGACATTTATCGATGTTGCAGGCCAGCCACATATCACTGACACATTAATGAATGAAGTCCGAGAAAACAGACTTGCCCATGCTTACCTTTTTACAGGTTCAAGAGGTACGGGCAAGACTTCGTGCGCTAAAATTCTTTCAAAGGCTATAAACTGCCTTAATCCGAAAGACGGAAATCCGTGCAATGAATGCGAAATCTGCAAAGGAATTGACAACAGTTCTGTTCTTGATGTTGTTGAAATAGACGCTGCAAGTAACCGTGGTATTGATGACATCCGTGCACTGCGCGAAGAATCAGCTTTCACACCTGCTCAGGCAAAATTCAGAGTTTATATCATTGATGAAGTTCATATGCTCACAATTGAAGCATTCAATGCGCTTCTCAAAACGCTTGAAGAACCGCCTGAACACATTGTGTTTATACTTGCAACAACAGAAGTACAGAAACTTCCGTCAACAATTCTTTCAAGATGTCAGAGATTTGATTTCAGAAGAATCTCCGTTGACTCAATCGTCAGCAGGCTTAAATATGTTGCAGAAAAAGAACATGTCACAATTGATGATTCAGCAGCAATGCTTATCGCCAGAATTGCAGACGGCGGTATGCGAGATGCGCTTTCAATTTTTGACAGATGTCTGAGCATATCCGAAAATGTCGATACTGCTGTTGTTTCAGATGCAGCAGGTATTATGAGCAAAGATTATCTTTTTACGCTCTCCTATGCGTTCAAAGAAAAAGATACATCAAAAGCTTTGCATATAATTGATGAACTTCACAATTCTTCTTGCGATACAGAACGACTTTGTACAGAGCTTACAAACCATTTCAGAAGTCTTCTCATCATAAAATCAGTAAAAAAACCTGAAGATATTCTTATCGGAACCAATGAAGAACTCGACGAACTGAAAAAGCTTTCGGAACAATTCAGCATAGAAGAAATTCTGAATATAATGAATATTCTCTCTTCTGCTATTTCGGCTATTAAAGCCACACAGAACAGACGTATCGAAACTGAGATGGCAATCATCAAAATCTGTTCTCCGGAAGCATCAACAGATGTTTCTGCACTTTTTGCAAGAATAGCAGAACTTGAAGATAAATTAAACAAATTAGGCACAGGTCAGGTTGTTATAAATAATCAGCCTGGAAAAACAGAAAGTCACTCTCCTGCTCCTGCTGCAACAAAAACAGAAAAAACTACACCAGTAGAAAATGCAGTTGATTTAAGTACGCTCGAATTTGAAGATGACAGTGCTGAATATGATGATTTTGATTCATATGATGTTCCGCCACCACCATCCGAAATACCGATGTTTGACAGTGAACCTGTTTTTGATGAACCGCCGTTCGATATCGGACAGGAACAGATAAATTCACCACAGTTTGACGACGAGCCTGTATTTGATGATGCACCTGTTTTTGATGAAGAACCGGTTGCGTCTGCACCTGTTTTTGATGAACAACCCGTTGTGCAACAGCAGCCGTCAGTCAATATAACCCGAATGTGGACAAATTGTATTATTGAAGCTGAGCGTGAATGTCCGCCTGTTACAGGACATCTGCTTGGAACAAAAGCAGAGATAAACGGTAATACTCTTACTGTTTATAATTATAATTCTGTGTTACCGATGATTTTCCCTATAGTTAAGGATAAACTTACCCAGGTAGCACGAAAAATCACAGGAAATAATGAATTATCCGTAAGATTAGGATAAAATAACGGAGGAATAATTAACATGAAAGCAAGAATACCCAATGCCAACCAAGGCGGAAACATGATGCAGAAAATCCAGAAGATGCAGGAAGAAATGGCTAAAACTCAGGCAGCTGTTGAAGAATCCGAATTTTCAGCTTCTGTAGGCGGCGGTGCAGTTGAAGTTACAGTTAACGGTAAGCATGAAGTAAAAGGTATAAAGATGAAACCTGAAGTTGTTGATCCCGAAGATATCGATATGCTTGAAGACCTTCTTCTTGCAGCTATCAATGAAGCTATGAGAAAAGCAGACGAAGCAATGGAAACAGAAATGGGTAAACTCACAGGCGGACTCAACATCCCCGGAATGGGTGGTTTATTCTGATATGCAGTATAATGCTGTACCATTACAGAAACTGATTGAACAGTTTGAAAGAATGCCGGGTATCGGCAGAAAAACTGCGCAAAGAATTGCTTTTTACATACTAGGATTACCAAAAAATGAGTCTTCTGCCATTGCAGATGCAATCATTACAGCTTGTGATAAAATTCATAAATGCTCTTTATGTTCAAACCTTACAGAAAATGAGTTTTGTCCGATTTGCAAAAATGACAAGCGTGACCATTCGGTTATATGCGTAGTAGAAGATTCTCAAAGTCTAATTGCAATTGAAAAGACAAAAGAATTCAGCGGTGTATACCATGTATTGCATGGTGCAATATCACCTCTTGACGGTATTGGCCCTGAACAACTTACAATCAAAGAATTTATTGCGAGACTGAACGACGATAATATCAGAGAAATTATCATTGCAACGGATTCAGATATTGAAGGCGAAGCTACTGCAATGTATTTATCAAAACTGATAAAACCGTTCGGTATAAAAATTTCAAGAATAGCTTTCGGACTTCCCGTCGGCACAGACATTCAGTATGCTGATGAAGTCACGCTTTCAAGAGCGATTGAAGGCAGAAGATCAATATAAACGGAGGATTTTGCTATGGATAAAAAATATGCTATTACCTACGATATAGGTACAACAGGCGTAAAAACATGCGTTTTTGAAATATCTGACACAATCAAACTCCTCGGCGGTGCCTCAAAAGGTTATGAATTATACGTTTTTCCTGATGGTGGCGCTGAACAGGATCCGGATGAATGGTGGAGTGCAATGTGCGATACAACAGAAATTGCACTTGAAAAATCCGGCATAGATGCAAAAAACATCAATGGTATTTCATTCTGCTCACAGGCTCAGGGACTTGTTCTTGCAGACAAGGACGGCAACTTTGTAAGAAGAGCCATGAGTTATATGGATCAGAGAGCAAAAGAAGAACTGAAAAAAGGTATTGCACACGGTCCGCAGATTGCAGGTGCTAACATTCCGAAACTTCTTAAATCACTTCAGATTACAGGTGCCGTTGCAGCTTCTGTTAAAGACCCTGTCTGGAAATACAAATGGGTTGAAGCACATGAACCCGAAAAATTCAGTAAGGTTCACAAATGGCTTGATGTCAAAGATTATCTTATCACAAGAATGACCGGCAATTTCAGCATGACACGTGACTCTGCCTTTGCGACACTTCTTTACGATATCAGAAAAGGGAAAAAATGTTGGAGTAAAGAAATGACCAACATGCTTGGTGTAAAATTTGACCATCTTCCCGAAATCAAAGAATGTACAGATAAAATCGGTGAACTTACTGAAAAAGCTGCTGCAGAACTTCATCTTGTTCCCGGAATTGCAGTTTTCGGCGGCGGTAGCGACGCTTCTCTCATCGGTGTCGGTGCAGGTGCTGTTGAGCTCGGTGATACACACATTTATTCCGGTACATCCGGATGGGTTGGTACAATCGTTGAAAAAAGTATTGTCGATGCATCAGCAATGATAGCTGCAATCGTAGGTGCCGATCCCGGAAAATACATATATTTTGCTGAACTTGAAACTGCAGGAAAATGCCTTGAATGGGCAAAAGATCATCTTTGCCTTGATGAAGTAGGTATTTATCTTACAAAAGAACAGATTACAGACTCATACGAAGCAAAATACACAAGCCTTTATGATTATATGTCTGAAGTAATTGATCAGGTTCCTGCAGGTGCAAACGGTGTAATATTTACTCCTTGGTTGCACGGTAACAGATGTCCTTTTGAAGATCCCAATGCAAGAGGAATGTTCTTCAACCTCAGCCTTGAAAGCGGTAAGTCTGAAATGCTCAGAGCTGTTATTGAAGGTGTTTGTATGCATCTTCGCTGGTTTATTGAAGTACAGGAAAAGAAAGTACAGACATCACAGCGCGTACGTTTTGTCGGTGGCGGTGCATTGTCTCCCGTAACATGTCAGATTCTTGCAGATGTAACGGGTAAAACTATTGAAACTATAAACAGCCCCCAGAATGTTGGCGCTGTAGGCGCTGCAGTTATTGTAGCATGTGGTCTCGGAATGATAAACAGTGTAAGTGATGCAAAAAAACTTATCCCCTCCGTAAACAGCTATTATCCTGACACTGCCAACAAAGCAATTTACGACAAACAATTTGAAACTTTCAAGAACTTATACAAATCAAACAAGGCTAATTTTACCGCTCTTAACGGTTAAGTTGCCGAAAGGAAGAAAATAATGATCGAATTAAATACTGTTTTTGATTCAATTCATTCAGAACTTAAATCAGTTACTGAAAAATTAGGTTTCAATGCAGAAATACCTGACAACGCAGAAAAAGGAGCAACTCCCATTTTCACAAGAGACACATCAACATTCCTCGCATACAGCGGTGAAAAAGGAAAAATCAGAATTCTTTTCAATGACAACAAAATTCGACTTCTCACAGGTGAAAGGGATGCATCAAGTGCGGATGACAGCGATTATACATTAATTGCAAGCTATCTTATGATTCTTGATGAATACGACAGCAGAGATGTTAAATCAGTTATTAATGAACTCATTGAGAATCTCAACGAAGCATTCACTCCCAAACAGATTGCTAAAAGACAGCAGAATGTCAAAGCTCAGGCAACAGTTTCCCGTTCAGCAGTAAAGAACGGAAGCCTTTTCTATGATCCTGCAACTCTTGCAATCAGACTTGCTGCGCTCTACCCCGAGTTAAAAGATTTATACAAAGCACATCTTGAAAAATATGATGAGTTTTTATGCGAGGATTTCTTTGTAAACAATGTAAATCCCCGTGTATATGCAACAATCAAAGAGAACAACCCTCAGCAACTTAAAAAACTGTTTTCTATTATCAATGAGATATATATAGACGGTACAAATGAAGTTCAGGATGTAATTATCGTAACAATGCTTGCATCTTATGATCTTGACAGCAAAATGCATCAGACTGTGCTTGATAGTCTCAGTGATTCAGTAGTTGAAGATTTCATCAGAGTATACAACATTCTGAAATCAAGCAAAAGTGCAAGGCTCAGACTTGAGAATCCTCCCAAATATAAGCCAAAAAAGCAGAAAAAGAAAAAATCAATGATGTCTGCTCTTGCAAGTGGCCAGCAGTAAAATCTAACCCATCATCGAAAGATGATGGGTATTTTTATATAAATTTATCAAATTAATATTGAAAATTAATAGCAATATTGCTATAATAGTAATGTAAAATATAGAAATGGAGTGTGAATTTATGAATAACTATGTTATTACAATTGCCAGAACTTGCGGAAGCGGCGGCAGTTATGTTGGTGAAGCTTTAGAAGAAAAACTCAATATTAAGCTTTATGGACAGGATATTCTTCAGTTAGCATCTGAAGACAGCGGTATAAGCCTTGATTTGTTTGCCAGAACAGATGAAGAATTAAAGAGCAATCCCCTGTTTCGTTTCACAAAATATATTTACACCGGCGAACTTATACCTCCATCAAGCAGTGATTTTACATCACAGGAAAACCTGTTCAACTATCAGGCAAAAGTTCTGAGAGACCTTGCAGATAAAGAAAGTTACATAGTTGTCGGACGTTGTGCAGATTTTATTCTTAAAGATAAAGCAAATATTGTCAGAGTATTCATTTATGCAGACAAAGCAGACAGAATAAAAACCGAAGCTGAGCGACTTACAATATCTGCAAAAGAAGCCGAAAGCCGAGTTGAAAAAGTAGACAAAAAAAGAACAAATCACTACAATTACTTCACAGGCAATAACCGTGATGATATGACAAACTATGATATCTGTCTTAATACTTCTGTTTTATCTTACGACAAGTGTGCAGATATAATAATTAATTATATGAAAATGCGCGGAATTATTTAATCTTAAATAAAGAAAGTGCTGTATCTCAGGATACAGCACTTTTGTATTTTTACATATTAATCAACTGCATATGTAAAATGATTTTCATAATTCCTGTCAGCACAAAGGGTAAGTGACGGATTTGTCAGATCATACACAGATGACCACTGTGTTGAATACACTCTGCCCTCTTCATCAGGAGGAGTGCCTTCAAATGAAACACTTTTAAGCAGATTCATACCGTCTTCTTGAGTAAGTACGCCTTTTTTGGCGCTTAATGTGTCAATAAGAACAGCATAGCGGTCTTCACCCTGCTTTTCATATTCAAACGGAACATCATGAAGATAGAAGTTTGTTGCAGCCTGATAATTACCGTCCATCTCGGTTACTACCATTTCATTGTTAACATAAGATACAACAACACTGTTTCCTTCTGCATCAACAATCTGAAGGTGGAAACAACCCTTTGCAGATGCATGCATATCAAATGTAGAAAGCAGGTCAACAGCTTCTTTTACAGTAGCAGCTTTATCAAGCAGAATACGGATAGCAAGAGTTGTACCGACATCTACCTTTTCAGACTGCTGATCTGTGGGAGGCGCCTGTAACTGTAAAACACCGACAGCAAGTCCTTTTTCATTTATACCGTCAAGAGGGAAATAAGGTGCACCGAGTGTTACGATTCTGTCTGTCAAAGCTTCGGGAGTGTGGTTTTCATTATATCCCAGAAAGCTGAGATTAACAACAGAAACTGACTTGTAACCGTTTTTGGGAGCAGTTTTTACTACGGCAAGATCTGTTACCTGATTATCAAGATTTCTACCAAATATGTATCCTTTTTCGGGTGTTTCAGCAAAGAAAGTGCTGCAACCCAGTTCAGGAACTTCATATTCTATATTGATAGGCAGGCCTTTGAGCATAATACGAAGAATATATTTTGCAAGTTCGTCTTCATTATTAACTCCGCCTTCTTCAAGCAACTGATCAAGTTTGTAATCTGCTACATAATCAATTTCATAAATGCCGTTTTCGGTGTCTGCTTTCACACCGAGCATTGTTCTTAATTCACCCTGAAAGATCAAAAGTGCAACAGCGATAATAACAACAAAAACGCCAATCACAGAAGAGGCAACAATTATGCCTTTTTTCTTATTCTTTTTCACAGGAATACCTCCATAAAATATTTATATCAATCTTATTATAAATTCAGAAATCATCATCGTCAACAGAATAACAATATTGTTTACTTTTAGTTAAAATACAGTACATAAATATCAAAAAAAAACACTGCTGAAGAACAGTGTTTTTAATTCTATTATTTTGAAAATATCCAATTTTTTTCACAGTCACAACAAAAATATTCAGAAACATAAGGTAATACGAAATCAAATGTCTCTTTAAGGCATTTCCTGCTCTTTTCAAAAAGCGGAACAATTGACCATGCATGCATTCCTATTATACCGTCAGATTTGAATAATCGGTATTTAATATTATTGACTCTGAGACTTTCAGCAAAATCAAAGGCTTCATATCTCAGCATATCTTTATCTCCCCATGTAATAAAAGCAGGTGGAAATTTTTCATTTATCTGCGGTGAATATAAACAACTATCATCGTTTTTCAGAAGTTCACGCAATTCATTGATATTCATTCCTACAAAAGTTGAGGTCATCATTTTCATATCCGGAAAATGTGATTGCTTTTTATCAGGATCGGTAAGCCTTTTCAGGTCATAACAACCGCAATGCGAAACGACAGCCCTGATATTAAAATTTTCAGCATGTCTGAAATTGATATCAAGTTTTTCAAGAATTGTTTTATCAGTCATACATGATGCGACATATGCTACATAATATCCGCCGGCACTTTCACCGCCGATTATAACGTTATCGGGATCAATATTATATTCATCTGCATTGTCAAGAATAAAATCAATGGCAGCAAAAACTTCTTTCAATTGTGAAGGAAACACTTTCTGCGGTGCATATGTGTAACTGACGGATGCAGCAAAAAATCCTTTTTTCGCCCATTCAGCAACGTAAGCATTACGCATTTCCGTGATTCCAGATATCCATCCGCCACCATGAATATAAACAAACAGCGGTTTCTTTTTATCTGCAAGATCTTTGCGCACAAGAGTGTTTATATATTGATATTTTTCAGCACCATATTGAATTTTTTTGGTGTATTCCAGATCTTCAGGAATAGGTCTGTATGTCAGTGCATATGCTGCAACCTCGGTTGAATTATAAAAAATCTGTCCTGCAAGTCCTCTCAAATATAATCTGTTCATATAAACATCCCCTTTGCCATATAAATCAATATTATCACTGATATAAAAATTATTCAAGATAATTTTCAGATATAAAAATAAAATCCCATTCGTATTATACGAACGGGATTTTGGTGCTGGTGACCGGACTTGAACCGGTACGGTATTGCTACCGAGGGATTTTAAGTCCCTTGCGTCTGCCGATTTCGCCACACCAGCTTAACTTCGTATATTATAGAGCATAAAATTCAAAATGTCAATATAAAAACAACATATTCATAAAATATTATACCACAATATTTTGTATTAATATTTTATATAAATACAAATACTAAATATATATATTATTATTGATTATTTTCAAACATTTTGTACAAAATTCAACAAACTTTGTTTTTTCTATTGCAAAATCTCTAAAAAAAAGTAAAATATATATATGATATATATTGGAGGTTTTTAATATGCCCGATTTAACACAAGAACTCACTCAGATTCCTGTTGGTCCTCTTGGCATTGTTGCTCTTCCCGGTTGCGAAGATTTTGCAAAAAAGGTTGACGAATACATTGTTTCATGGAGAAAAGAACAGATTAGTGAGCATAAACACTCAATTGCTTTTTATGGTTATCAGAAAGAAAGCTACATCCTCGATATGAAATTCCACAGATTCGGAACAGGCGAAGGTAAAGCTGTTCTTCACGAGTCAGTAAGAGGATATGATATATATCTTGTTGTTGATGTTTTCAATTACGGTGTAACACATGACTGCTATGGTATGGAGATTCCCACAACTCCCGACGAGCATTTTGCAAACCTCAAAAGAGCTATTGCTGCATGCGCAGGTAAAGCTGAAAGAATCAATGTAATTATGCCCATGCTTTATGAAGGCAGACAGCATAAGAGATCAAGCCGCGAATCACTTGACTGTGCACTTGCACTTCAGGAACTCTGCGATCTTATGGGTGTTGATAACATAATCACATTTGATGCCCATGACGCACGTGTTCAGAATGCTATTCCCCTTAAAGGATTTGAAAATGTACAGACTACATACCAGATGATCAAAGCTCTGGTTAAAAATGTCAAGGATTTCAAGATTGACAAAGACAATCTCATGATCATTTCTCCTGATGAAGGCGGACTTCAGAGATGTATCTACTATTCATCAGTTCTCGGTGTTGAACTCGGTATGTTCTACAAGAGAAGAGATTATTCTGTTGTTATCAACGGCAGAAACCCCATCATTGCTCACGAATTCCTTGGTGATAATGTTGAAGGCAAAGATGTTATTGTTGTTGACGATATGATTTCTTCAGGCGATTCTATGCTTGAAGTTGCAACAAAGCTTAAAGATCTTAAAGCAAAGAGAATTTTTGTATGCTCAGCATTCGGTCTTTTCTGCAACGGTCTTGAATCATTCGACAAAGCATTTGAAGAAGGTCTTATTGACGGCGTATTCACAACAAACCTTGTTTATCAGACAGAAGAACTCAAGAGCCGTCCCTGGTACTATTCAGTTGACATGTCAAAATATGTTGCGCTTCTTATTGATACTCTCAATAATGAAAGATCACTCAGCGAACTTCTCAGCCCCGGTGCAAGAATCGATGCATTCCTTAAAAGAAACGGCTATAATGTAGTTCCTCACAAATAATATAATTAAACTTCGCAGCGGCAGTTGATTCTGTCGCTGTTTTTGTACATCATGCTTTATTTTCAGTCTCTCTTTTGTATGTATATACAAATTTCATTTTAACTGTTACAAACTCATATATCTCATGATATAATATATAAAAATCCAACAAGGAGGTATTTTTCATGATAAAAAACAAGAAAGAGATTACATTCAGATCACATTCAGAACTCTGCAATATCAGTGCATGGTCATATTTTCCTGATGAAAATATTGAATTAAAAGGTGTTATTCAGATTGCTCACGGAATGGCAGAACATCATGAACGCTATGAAGATTTTATCAAATTCCTTAACAGCAACGGTTACGCGGTATATATAAATGATCATCTCGGTCATGGAAAATCTGTTGCTGATGACAACGAATTAGGATATTTCGGTGAAAAAGACGGGCATTACAATCTTGTTGAAGACATGAAAAATCTGACAGATATTATAAAAAAGGAATGCAGCGGCTTACCTGTTATTCTTTTTGGTCACAGTATGGGTTCAATGCTTGCCCGTATATATACTGAAAAATATGGAAATGAACTGAACGCTGTTATTTATTGTGGCACATGCGGTTCAAATCCTGCGGCAAGACCCGGTATTGCTATTGTAAATTCAATAGCAAAAATCAAAGGCGACCACCACAGATCTGAATTCATCAACAAACTTGCATTTGGCGCATATAATAAAAAATTCTCACCGCAAAGAACAGCTTTTGATTGGTTGACAAGAGATAATGATATTGTTGATAAATATATAAATGATCCTTATTGCGGTTTTCTGTTCACAACATACGGTTATAAAGATCTTATGAGTATGATAGTTGTAATTAACAGAAAAGAATGGTATATATCTGTTCCTACTGACCTTCCGTTGTATCTGATTGCAGGAAATGATGATCCCGTAGGCAATTACGGAAAAGGTGTAAATGAAGTATACAATAAGTTAAAAACAACAAATCATTCTGATGTTTCAATAAAACTCTACAATGATGCAAGACACGAAATATTAAATGAAAAAAACAAAGAAGAAGTTTATTCAGATGTACTTGCATGGATAAATTCAGTAATCAAATAAAAATGGGGAGTTTTAAACTCCCCTTTATTATAATGACTGCTGTATATTACTGAATTTTGTATATGCGGCAGAAACCTTCTGCTGTTCAGCCTGTTCAGTACTGTACCATCCGCGCATTTTCATCTGGTCATATACTGACTGCTGAATATTATGCTCTTCACGGAGAATATTCAGAAAATCTGTTCTCAGTTGCTGATTCACACATTCATTTGAATATGTGTTATAGGTGCTTGTTACAAGCTTCTGAGATGAAAGAATATCTTCCATAATTTCTTTGTCTGTCATATTCTGCTGATACATAATACTCCCCCTAATTATTGATATAACTCATAATTGTGTTATAATGGTTTTTGTGCTGTGCTGCAAGCTGTTCACATGTTGTTTTAAGCGCTGCATCCTGACACATTGAAGCATAACTCTTATACTTCTTAATTAATAACTGTTCGTAATTAAGCTGATCTTCAATTGCAGACAATTCTTTTGACGTAATATTTGCCATTGCAATACTCCCCTTCCTATGATTTAATTTTATAATCTGCAAAAGCGAAAAAATTATTCCTAAATTAAAAAAAATTTAAAAAAGGTATTGACAAATACATATTTTTGATATATACTTATTAAGCACTTGAGAGAGTGATATATCGCGGAGTAGAGCAGCTCGGTAGCTCGTCGGGCTCATAACCCGGAGGTCATGTGGTTCAAATCCCATCTCCGCAACCAACAATGCGAACCGATTTAGATATCGGAGCAGAAAAGTCCGAAACCATAATGGTTTCGGACTTTTTCTATGCGAATTTTCATAGTTGATTTTCATAGATATTCTCCAACTAAAACTGCTTTCGGGGAGGGTTTGAACTAAATTCTAAATAGTGTTAGGTGGAAAAATGAAAGCTTTTATGATATAATATGTCTAAGAACAAAAAATTGACGAGGTCAAAAAGATGTTAGATATTAATGTTTGGATACAAAACTTCTTGCAAACCTTAAATAATACGTTTGGAGCACGGGTATGGTTTGTCGGATTGCAAGGCAGTTACGGTCGTGGCGAAGCAACCGAAAATAGCGACATTGATATTGTTGTCATTCTGGATGAATTGTCTGCTTCGGATATCAAAACCTACAACGCAATGTTGGATTCTCTTTCGCACAGAGAATTAATTTGCGGTTTTCTTTCCGGCAAAGATGATCTTATGAATTGGGAATCGTCCGATCTGTTTCAGTTTTGCCATGACACCGCACCAATCAAGGGAAGTCTTGATGAAGTGATGGCACTTATTGACGAAAGCGCTGTGGACAGAGCAATCAAAATCGGTGCCTGTAATATATACCATGGCTGTGTTCACAATATGCTCCATGAAAAAAGCGAAGATATTTTGCGGGGACTGTATAAATCTGCCTCTTTTGTTGTACAGGCGATTGTGTTTAAGCAAACCGGAAACTATATTAAACATCAAAAAGAATTGCTCCAAGTTGCAGCTTCCGATGAACGTGCAATAGTGGAAACTTTTTTGAATTTGAAAAAAGGCGGAATGGTGGATTTTAATTTAATGTCCGAAACATTATTTGCTTGGTCAAAGAAATGGATTGCAAAAGGACAATGAAGAAAGGAATTTTTTAAATGGATGATTTGACGATACGTTTAGAAACAGAAAAAGATTACAGAGCAGTTGAAGAACTTACCCGCGAGGCATTTTGGAACGTTTATAAACCGGGGGCTGACGAGCACTATTATGTACATAAAATGCGAAGCCACTCCGATTTTATACCCGAACTTGCTTTTGTCCTTGAAAAAGACGGCAAAATCATAGGCAATATCATGTATACAAAAGCATGGCTTGAGGACGAAAGCGGTAAAAGAAAAGAAATACTTTCTTTTGGCCCTCTTTGCGTTGCCCCTGAATATCAGCGGCAAAAGCTCGGGAAAATTCTGATAGAACATTCTTTTGATGTTGCAAGAAAAATGGGATACGATGTGAACATTAATTTTGGAAATCCTGGAAACTATGTCAGCCGCGGCTTTGTAAGTTGCAAAAAGAAAAACGTAAGTTTTGTTGTTGACGGCAATTTCCCAACTGCACTTCTTGTATGCGAGCTTGTGCCGAATGCACTTGACGGCAGAAAGTGGATGTATATTCCCAGTACCGCTGCCGATTGTTGCGAGGATGCTGACGCGGTAGCAAGTTTTGATCAAACTTTCCCCGAAAAAGAAAAGAAGTGGATGCCAAGTCAGGAGGAATTCTACATTTACAGTCATTCTTCGGTGGTGAGATAAGTATACTGCTATTTTTGCCGATATCTAAATCGGTGCGGCTTGCCAGATCTGATAACACTGTTGATACAATAGTATTGACAGTGTTATTTTTTATTTAAAAATACAATCAAAAAAAGCGTTGCATTTGAGGAGTAATCCCCTGTTATGCAACGCTTTTGAATTATTTCATTTGAACTGTTACTATGTACCGAAAAGACGGTCTCCTGCATCGCCAAGGCCGGGAAGAATATAGCCGTGTTCATTCAGGCAACGATCTAATGTAGAAACATAAATTTCAACATCAGGATGAGCTTCAGCAAGGCAACTTACGCCTTCGGGGGCACCGATAACGCCCATAAACTTTATATTCTTACAGCCTCTCTCTTTGAGTTTTGTAATAGCATCACAAGCACTTCCGCCTGTTGCAAGCATGGGGTCAACAACAAGAACAAGCTTATCTTCAATTCCTGCTGGAAGCTTGCAGTAATATTCGCAAGGCTGCAATGTTTCTTCATCACGGTACAAGCCGATATGTCCGACTCTTGCTGACGGGAACAATACATGTATTCCGTTTACCATACCAAGTCCTGCACGAAGAATCGGTACAATTACAATTGAATTATCTTTAACCATGTACTGTGTGCATGTTTCAAGAGGTGTTTTTACCTGACATTCTACTGTAGGCACACCTTCTCTGAGACACTCAAAAGTCATCAGCGTAGTGATTTCTTCCACCAGCTCACGAAACTCCTTCATGCTGGTATTTTCATTTCTGAGAATTGCGATCTTATGTCTGATTAAAGGATGATCAAAAATTGTTACATTAGGATATGTTTTCATTTTATTAAATACCTCAATTTTCTTTTTTTCTGTGAAGTACAATATTTACAATAATTCCGAGAATCAATGAACATGCAATCGCAGTAATTGTAACCTTACCGATTTTCATAGCCATACCGCCGATACCGGTAATCAGGATTACAGAAACGGTAAAGAGATTTGCATTATCTTCAAGATTAACTTTCTGAATCATCTTCATACCTGATACTGCAATAAATCCATACAATGTTATACAAACGCCACCCATAACACAACCGGGAATAGAATCCAGGAATGCGACAAACGGTGATACAAATGAAATAAGGATTGCAAGAATAGCTGTTGTTGTAATTGTTGCAACTGATGCATTTCTTGTGATAGCAACACAGCCTACACTTTCACCGTATGTAGTATTGGGACATCCGCCGAAAAATGCTCCTGCAAATGAGCCGACACCATCACCGAGCAATGTACGATGAAGACCGGGGTCTTCCAGAAGATCTTTATCAATGATGCTTGAAAGATTCTTGTGGTCAGCAATATGTTCTGCAAAAACAACCAAAGCAACAGGAACATAAGCAACTGCAACTGTTGCAAGATATGAAACATCAAATTCCTTAACACCGTCAAGAGCTTTTACAAAAGAAAATTCAGGAACAGAAAGGAAGGTTTCAATGCCGACACCATTTGCTGTAAGTGCCTGGAAAGGAGCAAAGTCAATAATTTTAAGAGCATCATTTCCTGTTGCATAACCGATAATGGTAAAAACAAGACCTACACCATAACCTGCAAGAACACCGATAATAAAAGGAATAAGCTTTGTCATCTTTTTGCCGTATGTGGAAACAAGAATAACAACAAACAATGTAACAAGTGCGCATATGAGTGAAACCCAGCTGAAACCACTCATAATAAAGCTGCCGTTATCGTCAACAGGTCCGTAAGAAAAAACATCCTTGACTGCAGCACCTGCAAGAGAAAGACCGATCAAAGCTACTGTAGGTCCGATAACTGCTGCAGGCATTAACTTGTTAATCCAATTAACACCGACAAATTTTACAATCAACGCAATAACCACATACACAAGACCTGCAAATGTGGCACCGATTATCAGACCGAGATAACCGAGAGATGCTGATGCAGCACCTGCAAAAGCAGCACTCATAGATCCGATGAATGCGAATGATGATCCGAGAAATACAGGACTACGGAATTTGGTAAAAAGCTGATAAACAATTGTACCTATACCAGCACCAAACAATGCCGCAGATGCAGACATACCGTTTCCTATAATAGCCGGAACTGCAATGGTAGCTGCCATAATAGCAAGAAGCTGCTGAAATGCAAAAATCAGCATCTGACCGAATTTCGGACGTTCATGAATGTCATAAACTAATTTCTTTTCCATAGTAACCCTCATTTTTACAAATTTCAAGAATTTCTCCTTGTTAAGAATTATTTTAGCACATATTCACTGTTTTTTCAATCATTATCTGCATACAATATTAAATTTTCATCATTTTTCATAACGCATATAATCTGCATTCATTTCGTATCAAAAAAAATGAGAATTTCACTCAAATATTCAATCAGATATAAAGTTAACCCTGCAAAATACACTTGTGCAAATTCAACAAATTAAAATACATCCTATTGTGCAATAACGTCAAATATACGTCTTGACTTTAACGATAAATAAAGTATAATAATTTAGGTTTTAAAAGTAGATTAAATTAATTCAATTTCAGAGGTTACCATGCAGAATTTTGTCACATTAACAGGTCATATTTTAGGTTTTGTTTCAGTAGGTTTGTTTTTTTATTCATATCAGCGTACCAAGAAAGACAAACTTTTGATTATCCAGACTGTAGCAACAGCATTGAGTTGCATCCAGTATCTGCTCATCGGTGCTTTTTCCGGATTCGCATTGAATATAGTATGTATTATCAGAAACTTTGCTTTCTACTATCGTGACAAAAATCAGCGTATGGACTGGGCAACACCTATTGTATTTTCATTATGCATGGCATTTGCAAGTATTTTTTCATGGGAAGGTATCCATTCACTGCTGATAACACTCGGTCTTGTTGTCAATACAATGTGTATGGGAATGTTCGGTGCAAAAAATTTCCGCAAAACAATTCTCATTTCATCGTCTCTGATTCTTATATATAATGTTTTTGCTTTTTCTTACAGCGGCATGTTAAGCGAATCAATTTCTTTGATTTCGGTTATCATCGGAATTATCCGTTACAGAAAACCTGCACAGCCCGTAAAAACAAACAAAACTATACCGGCATAATGAAATTTGGCATTGTAATCTTCGGGTTACAATGCTTTTTTATTAAAAAGCAGAAAACATAGATTTAACTTTACAAAACGCAAATTTATGTTATAATGATCTGGTAATATAAAACAATATATTTCCGAAAGAATGATATTACCAATGAAATATAACATCAATAAAGACAGCTCAAAAAGTGCGTATATGCAATTATACGAATTACTAAGGAATGACATTGTACAAGGAGTTTACACATACGGTTCAAAGCTCCCATCCAAGCGGCTGATGTCCGAAGAAACAGGAATCAGTGTGATTACAGTTGAACATTCTTATTCAATTCTTTGCGATGAAGGATATGTAGAAGCCCGTCAGCGTAGCGGATATTTTGTTATCTATCGTGAAAGTGACTTTATTTCGCATAACGAAGTCGTCACTGAAAAAAAACAAAAGGCTCATCATAACAATTTATCCGACAGCACTTTCCCACACTCAGTTCTTGCAAAAACAATGAGAAAAGTTCTTATTGATTACGGTGATAGTATTCTTATAAAATCACCTAATCAGGGATGTGCTGAATTGCGCGAAGCTGTGTGTGCATATCTTGCCAGAAGCAACAATATGCACATTAAGTCTGAACAGATTATAATCGGCTCAGGAGCTGAATATCTTTACAGTCTGATAGTTCAGATGTTTAGTAATAATAAAACATTTGCAATTGAGAATCCGTCTTATGAAAAAATACAAAAAGTTTATACATCAAACGGTGTTTTTTGCGAGTTGCTCAATCTCGGTGCAAACGGAATAAAAACATCAGAACTGAAAAAATCAACTGCTTCTGTTTTACATATAACTCCTTTCAACAGTTTTCCCAGCGGCATCACTGCAAATGCTTCAAAAAGAGCTGAGTATGTCAGATGGGCAGAAGAAAGAAACGGATATATAATTGAAGACAACTATGAATCTGAACTGACTGTTTCCAAAAAAAATGAAGATACAGTTTTTTCACTTTCAGAGAATGGCAATGTTATATATCTTAACACATTTTCAAAAACAATTGCTCCTTCAATAAGAGTCGGATACATGGTTTTGCCCGAAAATTTACTTGATTTGTTTAAAGAAAAACTTGGATTTTATTCTTGCACAGTACCTGTGTTTGAACAATATGTGCTTGCAGAATTACTCAACAGCGGTAATTTTGAAAGACACATAAACAGAGTTCGCAGATCAAGACGAAAAATGAAATAAAAAAAGATCTCACTGAATACAAATCAGTGAGATCTTTTTTTATTTAAGAGAATCAATAAGTTTACCCAAAACAGGCTCAAAAGCAGCGCCATACCAATGATTGTCATGTTTCGCTGTTTCTTTGATGCATTCAACAGCATAGTCACCTGCAATTTTTGCACTTTCAAATGCTGACTTACCTCTCACATAAGCTCCTACAAAGGCAGATGCGTATATATCGCCTGTACCGTGACAGCTGTTGGGAAGTTTTTCATGCTCGTAATATGAATATTCACCATTTTCATAAATTACAATACCTGTTTTTTCTTTACTGTAAGAAATACCTGTAAAAATGATATTTTTGCATCCTAAATCAGTGAGCTTTTTAAGAAGAAGATCGATATATTCCCTGTCATATTCTGTTTTATATTCTGTATCTGTGAGAAAACATGCTTCTGTGATATTGGGAAGCACATAATCAGCTTTTGCACAGAGCTTTTTCATTGCATCAACAAAAACAGAATCAAAACCGTAATAAAGTGATCCGTTGTCTGCCATTGCAGGGTCTACAACTTTTACACAATCTTCAGTACCAACAGAATCCATAATGTCTGCAACATAATCAATCTGCTTTGTACTTCCGAGGTAACCTGTATATATTGCGCTGAAATTGATATTTTCCTTTATCCAGTGATCTTTGATTGCAGGCATATCATCTGTAAGATCCCTGAATGTGTAGCCTGTAAAACCACCGGTATGTGTAGAAAGAACTGCTGAGGGTAAAACACAGGTTTCATGACCGCAAGCTGAGATTATGGGGAGTGCAACAGTAAGTGAGCACTGACCGACACAGGAAATATCCTGAATGGTAAGAACTTTTTTATAAGACATAAAAAATACTCCTTGTATGAAAATTTGTTTACATTATACCATCATTTGGTGATATGTAAATATCCAGACAAGGAGTTTTTTATATAACCAGAATAACTCTTATTTAAATTATTCCATTCTGCTTACCACATCTGCAAACACATCAGCTATTGTCTGCGATGCAAGATATCCGAGTGAATTTGTTTCATGGTAGTGACTTCTGTCAAATCTGTCATAACCGTTGCTCAGATATGCCTGTGTTTTATGAAGTATAAAGTCGTTAGGGGCAACGACATAACCTGTCATGTCATTTGTGACACCAAATACAAGCAGATTCTCATCCTCTGCAATTTCAATTAGAGGGGTTGGATTAATTTCAGGGCCTTTTCCTGTTGCAGACTCTTCAGCAGATGCATATCCGCCATATACAGTTTCAGGGAAACTTTCTCCGGGTAACAACAGAATTTTCTGATCTCCAAGATAAATATAGGTCAACTCCGTTTTTAAAGCAAGTCCCAATTCGCCCTGTTTGCAAGGATATCTCTTTGTACTCATGACTTTCAATGATGCTAAAAATGCAAGAACACCATTATCTACAGGACAATAATACGGCTGACAGAGAGTTGATATTCTGCAATCAAGTTTTCTGTCGTTTTCAATTGACAGTGCAGCCTTACCGAGACATTCGCCCTGAATTCTGGTTCTTTCAACTTTGTCTTCACAGAAATCACCCGGGTCAACAGCAGCTATTGCCCCAATACCGAAAAGAACATTTACGTTTTTAGTCTCTTTTATTGTTTTTCTCAGAAAATAAGGATAATCAGCACCTATATGTCTGTTACTGCCACCTAGTGTATTGGGATGAGCAGCATAGTTAAGGAACCATGTTTCGTTATCACCATTCTCAGGCACAAAACGGATACGTGTAAGAACATCGTGAAGTACCGTCGGCAAACGTTTATCAAACTGAGCTTCAGGCACATGGATTGTTCCGACGTACAGATCACCTTCTGTTCTGGATTCATACGCTTCCTTACAGACTCTTACCATAGAATTGAGAAGTTTATTCATATATCCGGGATTTTTGCCGGTCTTCGGAAGTTTTCCCCAATATCCTACAGTATCAAAGCCTGCATGATTATGAGTACAGCAAATATTTACACCTTTACAGTTGATGCGTTTTGAAAATTCTGCAAGTTTATCACGGACAACAGATACTTCAACTCTTGTAAGTCCTATAATATCAGCACTGATCATCATAATACCGCCGTTTTCACCGCAACCTATCCACATAGCACTGACTGTTATAGGATCATGTACACCTTCAATTGCTTTTCCGGGACCGTGACCTGCGATCCAGTATGTTGCTGTATTGATATCGTCCGGCATTACTTCACAAGAAGCAAATCCGACAACATATTTATCTCCGGCAACTTTATTCACATTATTCTTTGCAATTGCCGGTGCAGAACCTTTTTTCATTAATTTCTTTGCATTATGCCTGGAAATTGTTTTTACTGCAGAAGCTGCAAGGTCAGCTATTGACATAAAAATCACTCCAAATATTACATTTGATATAATTATAATATATCAGCATACAATCTGCAAGAAAATTATTTACAAAAAAATATTTTATTTTTTGTCAAAAACATTTAAATAACAGCAAACTTATGCTATACTAACGACGGTGATAAATATGAATTTAATTAACGGAAATGTTTTCATTAACAGAAAATTTGAAAAAACAAACATCAAAGTCACAGACAACATAATATCAGGCATCTCTTCAGATTTTTCTGACGACAACAATCTTGATTGCAGTGAAAAGTACATAATTCCCGGGCTTGTGGATATTCACACTCACGGTTGTGCAGGATTTGACTTCTCATCTGCATCTGCCGACGAAATCGCTGTTATGCGGAAATATTATCTGAAACACGGCATCACATCCATACTTGCTGCAACCGTCTCTCTTTCTGATGAAGATATCCTTTCCGCAGTAACAAATATAAAAACTGCTGCAGCAAAAGAAGAAACAGGAACAAGAATTTCAGGAATAAATCTTGAAGGTCCGTATCTTTCCGCAAAAAAATGTGGTGCGCACAATATAGATTTACTGAAAGCTCCGGATATTGAATTTATAAAATCACTCGGAAATTTTATTAAGGTTGTCAATGTTGCGCCTGAATATGAAAATTCTGCTGATTTTATAAAAAGCTTCATCGGTAAAACTTCTATTGCACATACCGACTGTGACTACACACAGGCCATGACTGCTATCAGACTCGGTGCCGATCATATCACACACATCTTTAATGCCATGAACGGACTTCATCACAGAAATCCCGGTGTAATCGGTGCGTTTTTTGATTCAGAAGCAGTAGCAGAACTAATCTGCGACGGAATCCACATCGCTGCACCGATATTAAGGATAATGTTCAGAGCATATTCAGAAAGAATTGCAATAATATCAGACTCTATGGCAGCAACAGGTCTTGACAATGGTATGTATAAACTCGGATCACTTGATGTTATTGTTAACAATTCCGTAGCAACGCTCTCTGACGGAACACTTGCAGGTTCAACAATGAACATTTATGACATGATGTGTAATCTGATATCAATCGGTGTTCCTCCTGAAAAGGCAATTGCATCAGCAACACAGATTCCTGCAAAATCTGTAAATCTTGATGACACATGCGGAATTATAGATAATGGAAGAAATGCCGATCTTTTAATTTTAAATAAAGATTTCACAATAGATAAAATTATATTCAACGGAAGATTTATTTGCTGATATAAACGGTTGACATTTGCTCTGCAATTATATATAATATTTGTATATTGAAATTATGGAGGCGTTTTGAATGTGGGTTCAGGTTATCGTTGATTTTCTTGATACTATCAAACTTATACTTAGCCTTCTCGGCTTATAATGCTCTGATAGAAAAAAGTAAAGAATAAACAATGTTATTGATGTAAGGATACTTTCTTTACATCAATTTTTTTATAAAAATAAATTTTATAATATTGAAATAATAAACAAAGTATGATATCATAAATATGTATATTTATCGGAAAATCGAAAGGGTATCGAAATGAAAAACAAAATTCCGGAAAACAAATTAACAAAAAAGTCAAGAATACCTACACCAAATTCCATGATTAAATATTTTATGATATTTTTCGTAGGAAGTCTGTTTGTGGCTGCTGTTATGGCTGCAGCAAGCGGAGGTGAATCATGGAAATATATGCTGTTTCATAACGGTCCTTACACTGATATGTATATGGACTTCTTTAATTCTATCCGAGACGGCGGTTCTCCTGATGTATACTCAGCAAGAAACAATATCTATCCTCCCCTGTGCGTATTGATTTTCAGAATATTTTCAAAGCTGATTGATCCGGAACTCGTTTCTTCAACTTTCCCGATGCGCAAACTGCTTCAGTCAGACCAGATCAGCATGATAATTTATATGCTTTTTGCACTCATCTGTATCATGTCATTGATGAGACTTATTGAATCATATGCAAATATAAAATCACAAGGCAAGTTAAAAACACAGGCTGCAATAATTTCATTCGCAATGATAATCAGCTATCCTGTGATGTTCTGTCTTGAACGCGGCAACATACTTATTCTCAGCGTTATTTTCGCAATGTTTTTCATGTTTTTTAAAGATTCGGAATACCCGATTATCAAAGAACTTTCATATATTGCACTTGCACTGTCTGCAGGCATAAAATTGTATCCTGCAATATTCGGACTTACATTGATTATAGAAAAAAAATATAAAGATGCAGGAAGACTCATATTATACGGCATAATAGCAGTTGTTTTCCCGATTGTATTTTTCCTTGACGAATTCAAAACAAATCCGGCATCTGTTTCATTCGGAGTTTTCCCGTTATTAAGTATGGCATCCGGCGTTACTGTTGACGCTGAAACAACATCTGCATTTGAAAAACTTATAAAAAATCTGCTGAATTTTGCTGTCAATAAAAAATCAAGCCTGAACTTCAGCAGCGTAAGTGTTCAGAACTTTATCTTTATGGCAAACGGCTCTACAACAGTCGCAAAAATTGTTTGTCTGATAACTGAAGTTATTGCACTTTTCTGTGCATTTAAGGCAAAAAGAGAGTGGCAGAAGGCATTTTTGCTTGCATATCTCATGTTGAATATTCCATCAGCATCAAACTCATATGCACTGTCTTTCCTTCTGATACCTTTTACAATTTTCTTATTTGCACCACAGAAATACAGAATCAAAGACTGGATTTATCTCGGTTGCTTTGCGCTTCTGCTAACTCCCCTTCCGACACTCTGGTATTATCATCCCGAAATTGTGAAAAACTTCGTCAATTCAATAGGAATATATTACAATACTCAGTTGAATCAGTATCTTGGTACAATTACCGTACAGTTTATGTTCCTTGTGATTTCAATTGAATGTATTGCAGGTTTGTTTAAAAGAAAAAATAAACCTGTTTCTGTTGAAGCCAATACTGATGAAAGTGATAAGGAAACTGACGGGGAGGAATCTGTTGCATGAATCCATTGATTTCAATTATAATCCCCGTCTATAATGTTGAAAATTATATTGAAAAATGTGTTGAAAGCCTGATCGGTCAAACATACAAAAACATTGAAATTATTCTCATTAATGATGGCTCAACGGATACTTCCGGATCAATATGCGACAATCTTGCAAAAACAGATGACAGAATTGTTGTTATGCATCAGGAAAATGCAGGTGTTTCCGCAGCAAGAAATAACGCACTGGATATTATGAAAGGCGAATTTGTAACATTTATTGACAGCGATGATTATGTAGGCACGCAATTCATCGAGTGTCTTTACAATGCTTTAGTGGCGAACAATGCTGACATTTCAACTTGCGGACACTACAGAGTTGAATTCGACGGGACACTAAAAAAGATTTATCATCTTTCAGATAATCCTGAAGCAGTCATCTGTTTAAGCGGCAAAGATTCAATAATGAATATGTTTTACGAAAAAATCTGCTCAGCTTCAAGCGGTAGCAAATTGTATAAACGTGAACTCTTTGATAATCTCAGATATCCCGGTTATGTAATGGGCGAAGATACATTCATTGTTTATCATACTTTCAAGAAAGCAAACCTGATCGCACATACAAACAAACCTCTGTACTATTATGTACAACATTCTGCAAGTGTCACAAACAGCAAATGTAATTATTTTAAATTTTATGACTATGTAAGATTGTACGATCATATTGTAAGTATTGAAAACAATGATCAGAAATCAGAATATTTCAAATCAATTGCAAACAGGCTGATTGAGAATAATTTCTGGGTATATATGAAATTAAGAAATTGTCCGAATATGTTCAATACAGAAAAAAAACATATTGAAGACAATATAAAAAGATACAGAAAATTTGTCATCAACAACCCGAAGGCAAAACCCAGAATCAGAATTGCATGTCTGCTCTCCTGTTGCGGAATGAATATTTTAAAACTTGTTTATGATAATGTAAGCAAATAAAAAAACGGTATCAGAAATGATACCGTTTTTATCTTTATCAATCAGAACAAAGATGTTTTTTCTGCTACATTAAAACCTGCTTCAACAAGGACTGCAGATGCAGCTGTATTATCGTCAACTCTGAATATCATATATGCATGACCGATGTTTTTAACCGAAAGAAATGCATATGTATATTCCACAGCTATATCAGCCTTGACAAGGATTTCAAGAATTTCAGCAAGAGCACCGGGTCTGTCGGGAATCTCAACAGCAAGGACTTCTGTTTCTGCTGTTACATATCCGCCGTCTTTAAGGACTTTTACAGCTGAATCATGATCTTCACAGATAATTCTCAGAATACCGAAATCATGTGTATCAGCAACAGAAAGAGCCTTCATATTAACATTATTATCTGCAATATATCTTGTGACTTCTGCAAGTTTACCTGTTTTATTTTCAATAAAAACTGAAATCTGCTTTACGCTCATTTTTGCAATCTCCTTTCAGAATCAATCATGAAGCTTACGTTTATCAACAACACGGACAGCCTTACCTTCACTTCTTGCAATTGTCTTGGGAGCAACAAGGTGAACAGAAGGTCTGATGCCAAGCATCTGTGTAATTGCAAGAGCAAGTTCTTTTTCTTTTGCAGAAACACCCTTGACGGTATCAGTAAACTGTTCGGGATTGAGTTCAACAAAAACATCAAGTGTGTCAACGTTGTTCTTTCTGTCAACTTCTATCATATAATTAGGTGAATAACCTTCATTGAGAAGAACTGTTTCAATCTGTGACGGGAAGACATTTACGCCACGGATAATAAGCATATCATCGCTTCTGCCCATGGGCTTAGCCATCTTGATAAGAGTTCTGCCGCATGAACATTTTTCACGTGAAAGAACACAGATATCTCTTGTTCTGTATCTGAGAAGAGGGAAACCTTCCTTATCAATGTTTGTGAAAACAAGTTCACCTTTTTCACCAACAGGAAGTACTTCACCTGTATCAGGATTAATAATTTCGGGAACAAAATGATCTTCATTTATGTGCATTCCTGTCTGTGCTGAACATTCAAATGCAACACCCGGGCCTGTTGATTCAGTAAGACCATAGATATCATATGCCTTGATACCGAGAGATTTTTCAATATCATGACGCATTTCTTCTGTCCAGGGTTCTGCACCGAAAATACCTGCCTTAAGGTCAATATCATCAGGAGTGAGTCCCATTTCTTTAAGAGTTTCACCTATGTATGCAGCATATGAAGGTGTGCAGCAAATAATTGTGGAATGAAGATCTCTCATAAACTCAATCTGTCTTTCGGTATTACCTGAAGACATAGGAAGTGTGAGACATCCTACCTTCTGTGAACCGCCGTTGAGACCGAAACCGCCTGTAAAAAGACCGTATCCGTATGCAACCTGACAGATATCTTCTTCTGTACCGCCTGCTGCAACAATAGCTCTCGCACAGCAATCTTCCCAAAGGTCAATATCGTTCTTTGTATAATAAGCAACAACTCTTTTACCGGTTGTACCGCTTGTTGAATGAATTCTTACGCAATTTCTAAGATCTGTTCCGAGAAGTCCGTAGGGATATGCATCACGAAGATCTGCTTTTGAAAGAAACGGAAGTTTGTGAAGATCATCAACAGATTTTATATCTTCTGGTTTTACCCCCTTTTCGTCCATCAGATTCCGATAATATTCAACATTATCGTAAACACGTTTTACCTGAGCTACAAGCTTTTCACTCTGAAGTTTTTTCATGTCTTCAAGTGAAGCACATTCTATCTCAGGCTGAAAGTATTTCTGCATTTTTATCAATCCTTTCGCCAATATAAAGATAATTATACGATATTAATCTGAAATGTCAATAAATAATAAAATATTTTAGTAAAAATTATCTTGAAAATTTTTCATTATGTGATATAATTAATAAAAAATATTGGAGGTTCAGTTATGATTCCGTTTTCAGAAACTGTTGTACCGTCAGCATTTGCTGTCTGGCTCGATACAACATTTGCTAATTTCGATTTTTCTGTATTTGAATTTTCGGCAAAATACATACAGAATGGCTCACACCCATTGTTGAAGCTTTTACTCATCTCGGTGACTCAGAGTTTATCATTCCCCTTGCAGTAGTAGGTGTTATTCTCTGTCTTTTCAAAAAAACAAGAAAAGTCGGTTTCACTCTTTTCCTTGCAATCATCGTAGGCACACTTATCACAAATGTTGTTATGAAACCTTTTGTTTTAAGACCCAGACCTTTCCAGTCACTTGCAGATAATCCGCAATACTGGCAGTGGTATACAGAAGCAGGAGCACACCCCGAATCATTATTCAGAAGTTTCCCCAGTGGTCACACAACAGGTGCTTTTGAAATAGGTGTTGCACTTTTCCTTGTTGTCAGCAACAAGAAAATCAAGTGGATATTCCCGCTTTATTCAATACTTATCGGGTGTTCAAGAATCTATCTCATGGTTCACTACTGCACAGATGTTATCGGCGGTATGATCTGTGGTACAATCGCTGCAATCATTGCATATTTTATTGCAAAAAAGATACTCAGTATGCTTGAAAAATCAGAAAATGCATTTCTTAAAAAAGTCAATGATTTTGACCTTATTGCAACAATAAAAGCTAAAAAGGCATAACTTTTATCTGCGTCTGTAACAAGACGCAGATTTTTTATTGACTTATATAATTTTTGTGTTAAAATTAAATATAAGAATTTTAACGGAGTGATGACAATGAATAAAATATCTGTTAAAGGAACAACATTTATTGATAATTCAGGAAGAGAAAGAATTTTCAACGGTGTAAATCTTGTTTTCAAGGGCACATATGACGAAAAAACAGGAAAAACTGATTATCTTGCAATGAACTGGGATGAAGAGATGTTTAAATCTCTTGCAGAAATGGGCATAAATCTTGTTCGACTCGGTCTTGTGTGGAGAGCGGTTGAACCACATCCCGGTCAGTATGATGAAAAATACCTTGATCAAATGGAACAGTATTTTGATCTTTGCGGAAAATACGGTATTTATGTTTATCTTGACATGCATCAGGATTGTTTCCACGGTATGCCAGACTGGGCAACGGTTACAGATTCATACAAAAGAAGAAAGCCTAAACTGATATGGGCTGAAGGTTATTTTTTAGACAAAGCTGTTCACCGTGCATTTGACAACTTCTGGGCAAATACTCCTGTCTGCGGCAAAGGTTTACAGGATTATTTTGCAGATATGTGGAAACATGTTGCAAAAAGATTCTGCAATAAAGACAATCTTTTCGGTTTTGATATTCTTAATGAACCATTTCCCGGTACCGACGGAGGAAAAGTATTTAAAAACATCATAAAATCAGGTGCAAAATCTATTTTTGCAAGAAAAAAAGAATTACTCGGTGTATTGAAAAACATCAAGAATGAAGATCCGGTAAAAGGTCTGCTTTCAGCACTTGACGACAAAACAATTGTCCGTGATGTTACGTCTTCAGGTGATCTTCTGATCAAGAATTTTGATGTTGACAAATATTATCCGTTCATGAAAAAAATTTCTGCAGCAATCAGAGAAGTTACAGATAACGGAATAATACTTATGGAAGCTTGTTATTATTCAAATTCAAGCATTCCCAGCTCAACCCCGAGAATCAGATATGACGACGGAAAACTTGAAGAAAACATCTGTTTTGCACCGCACGGATATGATATTACCGTTGACTCAGTATACACAAACACAGCAGGCAACAACCGAGTTGATGCAATATTTGATGAACATAAAAAAACTCAGGAAAGACTCGGAATTCCGCTGATTGTCGGTGAATGGGGCGGTATGGTACCCGGAAGCGATGATTACCCCCATCTTGAACATCTGCTTGAATATTTTGATAACAATCACTGGTCACAAACATACTGGTGTTTCTGGAAAGATCTGATGAATGAAAAAATCATGAAAATCATCTCAAGACCTCTCCCCTTCGCTGTGCCGGGTAATATTATAAAATATGAATTCAACAGAAAAAATCAGACATTCAAATTAAAATTTAATGCAGAAAACAGCACAAGGCAGAAGGTTGAAATTTACTCACCCAAGGCTCCTGTTGAAATAAATTCAAAAGGAAAATCATCGTATAAACATATTGATGACAGTGATGCGGTTATGATATATATCGGTGTCTGCAAAGGCGAAAATACAATAGAAATCAAAATTTAAAAAATATCAGCTGAAAGACATAACTTTCAGCTGTATTTTTTTGAAATATTTTTCTTATTTTTCCATTTAAGAATAATAATCTATATATATAATATTATAATATAAAAATAATTATTTAAAATAATGGAGTTGATTTTAATGCTTACAGATGTAGAAATAGCTCAGTCATGTAAAATGCTTCCGATCAAAGATGTTGCTGCTTCATTAGGTATTGAAGAAGATTATCTTGATTACTACGGAAAATACAAAGCAAAGCTCAATGATGATCTTTTCAGAGCAACAGAAAACAATCCCGACGGAAAGCTCATTCTTGTCACAGCTATCAATCCCACTCCTGCAGGTGAAGGTAAAACAACCGTTACCGTAGGTCTCGGTCAGGCAATGAATGTTATCGGCAAAAAAGCAATAATTGCACTTCGTGAACCTTCTCTCGGTCCTGTTTTCGGAATCAAGGGCGGTGCTGCAGGCGGCGGATATTCACAGGTTGTACCTATGGAAGACATCAATCTCCATTTTACAGGTGATATGCACGCTATCACAGCAGCAAACAATCTCCTTTGTGCAATTATCGACAACCATATCCAGCAGGGAAACGAACTCGGTATTGACCAGAGAAGAATTCTCTTCAAGAGATGTATGGATATGAATGACAGAGCACTCCGTAATATTGTTGTCGGTCTCGGCGGTAAAGTTTGCGGAATTCCCCGTGAAGATGGTTTCAACATTACCGTTGCAAGTGAAATTATGGCAATACTCTGTCTTGCAAAGAATCTTACAGATCTTAAAGAAAGATTTGAAAATATCCTTGTAGCATACAACTATGC
>JAGBSO010000044.1 GCA_017631795.1 Clostridia bacterium
GGTAAGGTTTACCACGAGGGTGACTATATTTCAATCGACGGTTCAACAGGTAACATCTACGACGGTATCATCCCCACAGTTGATGCTGAAATCGCAGGTGAATTCGGCAGAATCATGGAGTGGGCTGACAAGTACAGAACACTTAAGGTTCGTACAAATGCTGATACTCCCGCTGATGCTAAGAAAGCTCGTGAACTCGGTGCAGAAGGTATCGGTCTCTGCCGTACAGAGCACATGTTCTTCGAAGCTGAAAGAATCGCTGCATTCCGTGAAATGATCTGTGCTGACACAGTTGCAGAAAGAGAAGCAGCTCTTGACAAGATTCTTCCTTATCAGCAGGGCGACTTCGAAGCTCTTTACGAAGCACTCGAAGGCAACCCCGTTACAATCCGTTTCCTTGATCCTCCTCTTCATGAGTTCGTTCCCACAGAAGAAGCAGACATCAAGGCTCTTGCAGACGCTCAGGGCAAGACAGTTGCAGACATCAAGGCTCTCATCGCATCTCTTCATGAATTCAACCCCATGATGGGTCACCGTGGATGCCGTCTTGCAGTTACATATCCCGAAATCGCTGCAATGCAGACAAAGGCTGTTATCCGTGCAGCTATCAACGTTCAGAAGGCTCACGCTGACTGGAATGTTGTTCCCGAAATCATGATTCCCCTTATCGGTGACGTTAAGGAACTCAAGTTCGTAAAGAAGGTTGTTGTTGAAACAGCTGACGCAGAAATCGCAGCAGCAGGTTCAGACCTCAAGTACGAAGTTGGTACAATGATCGAAATTCCCAGAGCTTGTATCACAGCTGATGAAGTTGCTAAGGAAGCTGACTTCTTCTGCTTCGGCACAAACGACCTTACTCAGATGACATACGGCTTCAGCCGTGACGACGCCGGTAAGTTCCTCACAGCTTACTATGACAGCAAGATCTTCGAAAACGATCCCTTCGCAAAGCTCGACCAGAACGGCGTTGGCGCTCTTATGGAAATGGCAGTTGCTAAGGGTAAGGCAAGCGGCAAGAACCTTCACTACGGTATCTGTGGTGAACACGGCGGCGACCCCGTTTCAGTTGAATTCTGCCACAAGATCGGCCTTAACTACGTTTCATGCTCACCCTTCAGAGTACCCATCGCAAGACTTGCAGCAGCTCAGGCAGCTATCAAGGAAGGCTAATTTCTCTGGAATAGCATAATATAATATCATCCCCTTGGAGAAATCCAAGGGGATTTTTTTGTTAAAAAAACATTAAATTTTTGCGTTTTTTAGAATTTCATTAAATTGTTTTTTTGCTTCTTCTGGGGATAATTTAAAAGTTTGTTCAAGTTTTTCATTCATTGTAAAATATTTTCTCAAACGAGGATTGATTTTTTGATATTCATTCTTTGCTGTCCTGAGAGCATCTTTAAAACAATCAAAACCATATTTATCAACAAGATACGGCAAACCGGCTACCGATAAGATGGGTTCATAATCAATATAATCGTGGTTCTTTTCTAATAATTTCTGAAAATTCTTCATAATGGGTTCAAGTTCTTCTTCAGTTGCATAAAATGCATATCCTCTTATGTAAAACATTTTTAACCATAACCTACGACATCTTTTTAGTGCATCAAAATAAAATTGTTTTAAATCATAATTTAATGCGGTTTCATTAAGCAGTAATATTTTTAAGTGTTCAAATCTTAGTTCACACCAGTGTTTTTTTGAAGTTGCTTTGTTGCACAGAAAATCAATTATTTCTTGATTAAGCTCATAATCGCACAACTCATTTAGCAGTTTCTCATATTCCGGATGTAATAAGCAGTCTGAACATTTAGAAAACCAATACTCTAATTTTTCAATCATCACGACACCTCCAAAAACAAGTTTTTATCATTATACCATAAACAAAGGTGCTTTGCAAATAGTGTTTGAATTTCCTACATTTCCTCGTTGCTGTACAGGCAGCTATCAAGGAAGGCTAATTCTTTATAAAACATCAAAATCTGTTGCCCGAAAGGGTAACAGATTTTTTGTTTTGCGATATAAATCCCGTTGGGATTTGCGATATGTGTGATACACGCGATATGCCTTCGGTGCGATATGTGCCTGACGGCACGAGAAAAGGGCTTTGTATTGCACCGTGTTGCCCTTGGGCAACATATCGCATCGTCAGATATATCGCATTTGTGAAACAAATATATCGCGTTTTGCCTTGCAAAACATATCGCCCTCTCCCTCGGAGAAATCCGAGGGGATTTTTTTTGTTGAACACATACTGAAATACAATTGTAAAGGTGATGACGGACAAAAACATAGCTTTCAGTCCGGATTTATTCAAAAGTGATTGACTTAATATTCATAAACTGATATTATATCAAGGATGAAAAAAAACGGAGGTAAATCAAATGAACGAAACTAACAACACAAACAAAAATGCGAATCAACGGTGGGACGAGCTTAGCAATGGTAGTCTTCTGAAGGTATTTCTGTTTATCAGCTTTTTTTTACTTCTCAGCGTTGCTGCAGTTATTGCAGGTATTGTAATTATATTTGTTACAGAAACTATTTTAGGCGGACTTATACTCAGTTTTATCGGTGCATGCGCAACAAAGGCACTCTTTACTGCCCTTAAGAATAACATTAAAAATATCAAGGGAAAAATGAATTATGAGCAGGAAAACGGCAAGAAGGATCTTAAGAAAAAAATCATCAAGACATCTGTTCTCGGTGGTGTGATTGTTGTGATACTTTGTGCTGCGGGTATAACCGGCTTCGGTATTTATGAAGCAAGTCCCGCAAACAGTGCAGCAAAAAGACTTGTTGCAACAGAAATAAATGAAGATTCCTTTGAAGATATTGAAAAATTCGAGAATAATTACGGCAAAAGAAACTTTCTTGAAAATATATTCTTCTTTTATAAAGATCAGGTTAATGAATATAAAAACAAGGCTGATGAATTTGCAGCTGCAAAGGCAAGTGAGCTTGAAGCAGAAATAGACGGAATCAAGCCCTGCAACCAGATTAATTCAACAGACGAGTATACGGAAAGAAAAAAACTTCTTGACAGTCTCACACTCGATATCAACGACGCATTTGAGTTTGCTGTGAAGGAAAAGGTAGCCAACTATCAGGAGCTTGAAAAACACATTGCTGATTTCGAAGATCTTCTTCAGACCTATGAATTAAGATGTGACAGCTGCGGTGGAGACGGAAGAAAGGCATGCAGCCTTTGCGGAGGCAGCGGAAGCCGTCTTGTTAACCACACAACTCCCAACGGAAAGACATGGCGTGTAAGTCAGGATTGTAAAACATCTGTAAGCTGCGGAAATTGCGGCGGTGACGGTAAAACATATTCATTCGATACAAAATAAATATAAACCCGGAAATTTATCATATTTCCGGGTTCTTTTTTTGTTGTAAAAGTATATTTTGAAAAGTCCGTTCTGACGGATTGAAATAAGAATAGTCTCTGAACATCAACAATGTGATTTATGCTGTTTATTCTCCGTTAATTTCCGGGAGAGTTCTTTCTTGCCCTTTTTATTCTGAACGGAACATAAATTGCCGCAATCAGAGCAGATGCTGTAAGCATGATCGGTACGGTGATATCTGTTTTGATAAATCGGATACCGATATTATCCAGGAAGAAATACACTGCAAAACACATTCCGAGATAAGACGGAAGTGCAATTTCTGCGAATTTTACGGGTGACATATCAAACGCATCTGAATTCTTTTCAAGGATATTTCTGCGCATGAGACGAATCATAAATACGCCGAATATCACAGACAAAACAACAGTCAGAATCGTACCGAGAGGCTCATCATCGCCGAGTACATTTGTATTTTCAAGAAGACGCGCAAAGCGTATGCCGATTACTCTGGCAGGTGTGACTCCCAGAATAAAAACTGTCAGCAGGAAATTAAATGCAAAGGTGAGTTTCCTGTTTTCAAAAACAGGTGCAATATCAGCTGCGGCATTTTCGTTGTTTCTGACCGTAAGAGCGAGAAACGCCATAAGGAACAGACCGATAAAAAATCCCACAACAAATTCCCATGTGCCCCAGGTTGCAAAACGTCTGAATGTTTCCGAAAACTCAACGCCTTTGAAAAAGCCCGAATCAAAACTGCATGAAACAAGCACGGTGGAAACGGTTGTTGTGACTGCGCTGAGCACATTCAGAACAAGTGAGCCGAAGCAAGTGTATTTATCCTTTCGGAAAATGAGCGCATAAAGCGAAAGCACAACAACTGCAAGTGCATCGGAAACATGCTCGATGCTCATATAGTAATTCTCAAAAAATGCAATATCCTGCGTCCATCCTCTGTCAAGGAAGTGGCTCATATAGGCAGCCATCGGACTTGCATAATCATATCCGCATGACTTCAGACCGAGTGCTGCATATTCAACCTGATCGGGATTGATAAGCTGAAGAATGAAGTGTGAAACCGAAGCTTTGAAGATAAGCGACGACACCATAAACACCGCTATGGCAGTTATGTAATGTCTGATTTTGTATTCTTTGCCTGAAAAAAGAGAGGTAACAAAAAATGAAAAAAGAGGAATCAGCGTGAATGCCATAAGGAAAATAATAACCGCTCCGCTGACATGGTCTATGGGTGCATATACGTCACCGTTCTGCCCGATGAGTACGGGGTCAAGTCCGTTGAGCATTTCACCCGAATAAGGCAGATCGCTCCACACAACACCTGCAAGCTGTGTGATAACAGTTGCATAACCCGTAACGCTGAGTCCGAGCATAAGCGCACCCAATGGAATCATTTCATATTTCATGCCCTTGCGGTTGCCGTAAAAATGATAAATAAGAAGCATAAATACGAGTCCGACGCTGTAAAGACCCCATGATGAGCCAAAACCACCGTCACCTCTGCATCGCCACATGAATCCGCCGATTATTGCGCCGAGAATAACCGAAATGAATTTTGCGCCGACATCGGATTTTGTTTTCATAAAACAAACCTCCTTTTTTAACATTGGAAACTGATACATATTCATCCATGCATTATTGTATCACAGATAAAATCAGAAATCAAATGCGTGTTTTTGCTCTGATCAGGATTATCGATATAAGCGTGAATTTTTGCCGGATATTGACAATTCTTCCCGTGAAACGGTATGATCGGAGACGATACAACCAAGCAGATATTATAGCACTTTTTTCAACATATTTACAGAGTAAAAATCTATTGCAGTCACTCTGATTTTATGCTACAATGTGGCATGAGGTGACAACAAATGAAAAAATATTTTATCAATTTATTGGCATGGTTTTTGATTGCAACTATTCTCGTCGCGCCGGCATTCATAAAGTTCTGCAGATATGAGACGGCTGTCGAAAACGGATATGAAATTGAAGCGGTGGTTGTCGATTATAAAACCAGGATTGAATCTGTAGAATATACGGATGACAGTGAAGTTTACATTCTTTACGTCGATTATGAAGTGGACGGCAAAGAATACAAAAATGTAAAAGCAGGCGAATTCGGAAAAATTCACCTCAGAGGCGAAACAATAACGATTGTTGTAAACCCCAAAAACCCGGGAAAAATTATTCAGGACAGTGACATGTTTACGGGAGTGCTGTGCATTGTGGGTATGTTTATTGCCGTATACGGCATTGTTGCTGAAAGTAAAACGATGAAAAAAAATAAAGCCACCAAAGAAAACGACTGAGAATTTCAAGGAAATTGTGATCTGATTGCAAAAAATTTCATAACGAAGTATAATAATAAAAAACAGCCGGGAGGTATATTTATGCAGGGTGAAAAACCTTTGGAAAATTTAGTTGGCGGTTACAGCAACACAGCCATATTCAGAAAAATTGCTTTCATCGGCGACAGTCTTTCATCAGGCGAATTTGAAACTGTGGACGAAAACGGAAACCGCGGTTATCACGATTTGTACGACTATTCATGGGGTCAGCATATTGCAAGGCACAACGGCTCTTTTGCATACAATTTTTCCAGAGGCGGTATGACTGCAAAATGGTATCTTGAAAGTTTTGCCGAAGAAAACGGTTTCTGGGATAAGAGCAAAGCTTGTCAGGCTTACGTTATCGCTCTCGGCGTGAACGATATCTATAATCAGAACATGAAAATCGGCACTGCGGAAGACATTACAAAAACAGATTTTGCCGACGGAAGACCTTTCATCAGCTATTATGCAGAAATCATCAGAAGATACAAGGAAATCAGCCCCGACGCAAAATTCTTTTTTGTCACTTTTCCCAACGAGGGCAATATGCGTGCTGATGAAAAAACTCAGGGCATGATAAACGCATTATACGCACTTGCAGAGCATTTTGACAATTCATATGTTATAAATCTCTATGAATACGGCCCTGTTTATGACGATGAATTCAGAAAAAAATATTTCCTGCACGGTCACATGAACCCAATGGGCTACATCCTGACCGCAAAACTTATTGATTCCTATATCGATTACATCATCCGAACAAATCCTGCTGATTTCAGCAACGTGGGATTTATCGGGACAGGCATCAGATATTGATATAAAGCAAAAAAAAGAGGACTGCGAACAGTCCTCTTGATTTTTTATGTTTTATTCTGCGTACATCTTGTTGATTCCGCGGTTGATTTTCTTAAGAATCTCTGTGAGCACATTATCGAGTGCTGTGGGAGCTTCGTCTTCAATCACACCTGCTTCAACGAGTGCTTTTTCAAGCTCTGCGTCTGCAGCATTCCATGCAGCCTGGTCAACGATTGTTTCGCCGAGAAGAGCTTCAATCTTTGCGGCAGCAGCTTCAACTGCAGCTTTCTTTTCTGCGCTGATGCCTGACTTGTCTGCTCTCTCCCAGAAAATGAGATTGTTACGTGCGTTGTATGTGAGTCTGCCTTCGTTGAACTGAGGATATGCAGGGTTTGAATAAACATCGTGCATATTGTCATCAGCCATAGCTCTTATAGCAAGACCGAGTGCAACGTCGTTTTCGGGAAGCTGTTCATGAGCCTGAGCCTTGAAATACCATGTTGTACAGGGAAGAAGACCTGTTGTTGCGTCAACAACACCGTCGGGTGAAAGGTGGTTATGAGTGGGATCGCTGCAGTATGTGCCGACAGCTTTGTAGTTTTCGCCGAGTGTTGTGCCGAGGTCTGCAAATGTTGCGCCCATTGCGGGAGATTCTGCATGGATAACACGGTCTGCGTTCTTTGTTCTGTATTCCTTACAGATGGGGAACAGATTCATGTCGTAACAAGCAAGGTTGAAGATTTCACAGCCTGTATCACGAAGCTTGAAAAGGTTTTCTTCAAAGTTTGCTCTTGCATTCATGAAATACTCAACATCAGCAAGAATACCTGCGAGGTCATCGTTGCCTTCAAGCCAGAGTGACTTTGCTTCTTCATAATAATCTGTGGGACAAAGTGCCCAGATCATTGTTGAACGCAGTGCAGCGATGTCAACAAGTCCGTTTGCAAGACCGCTGAGTGCTGATTTGAGAACATCTTCGGGAAGAATGCGAAGAACAATGTTAAGAAGGTATGCAAGAGGAGTTTCACCGAGAAGAGTTACAAGAAGATCTTCATAAAGAGTGTTGTTATCATAGAATACGCTCAGGTTGCCTGTAAAAAGGTCACCGATGATATCTGAACCGTCAATTGCAGGGATAACGAAAACCATCTTTCTGATGAGTTCGTAATCTTCGGGATATGATTCAAGATAGTTGATTGCGATTGTACCGCCAAGGCTGATGTGGCAGAGTTTTACCTGTCCGTTGGGAGAATTGGGAAGAACAACATCATGGATATAATGATGAAGTTTTTCTGTTTCGTGCATGACATCACCGAGTGAGTCATAACCGAAGTAGTAAACATTGTCTGCACCGACGATTTCACAAAGCTCCTGAATGGGAAGGAATGTGAAATATTCTTCTCTTACTGCTTCGGGAAGTTCGCTCATGGGCATTTCGTAGCAGGGCACTTCAACATCATTGATGTATTTGCCGTTGTTGTCCTTTTCGATAAGGCTCAGAGCATTGTATGTGCCTTCATACATAGCTTCTGTAAGTCCCATGTCACGTTTTGTCACAATTGAAAGAAGCATGTTGGGAAGAGCTCTCTGAACAAGAGGCATTACATCAATTTCAAGAGGCCATGCTGTAACATAACCTGTTTCGTCGGGAATCCATTCACCGTTTTCGTCAAGCAGGTATGTGTTGTTCTGGCTCATACCGTGAACGATGATAACGGGTGTTTCGGTATCGTAATCTGCAACGTATGCAGTGTTTTCTGATTCTGCAGCAAATGCTGTAACGGGTACGAGCATGATAAGTGCAAGAATCACACAGATTATTCTTTTAAATTTCATAGCATTTTCTCCTTTGCTTTTAATGAGAATATTTTACCAAATATATATTAAAAACTCAATGTAATTATATAACAAGGTTTTTTCATTTTTTTTGGTCAATTACACAACGGATTTTCATATTGCAATCACAGAAAATATTTGCTATCATATCCGAAAGAGGTGTTTTAAATGAAAACTATTCTGATTCTTGTTGACGGTATGAGACCCGATTCACTGACAAATATTGAAAATGCGCAGAAAATTATTAAAAATTCCACATACACAATGAATGCGACAACTGTTTTTCCCTCTGTGACACTCCCCTGTCACATTTCACTTTTCCACAGTGTTACACCTGAGCGTCACGGCACAACAACAAACACTTATATGCCTCAGGTAAGACCCATCAACGGTCTTTGCGAAGTGCTGAAACAGGCAGACAAAAAATGTGCCTTATTCTACAACTGGGAAGAAATCCGCGATGTTTCACGCCCCAATTCCCTTGCCCACGCATGTTTTTATGCAGGCAGAAGAATCGGTTATCTTGAAGCAGGTGAAAAACTCACCGACGAGCTTATCACATACGCAAAAGAATTTGAACCCGACTTCACATTCCTTTATTTCGGCTACACAGACTGGGCAGGTCACAAATTCGGCTGGATGAGCGACGAATACATGTCATCAATGCAGAACAGCTGGGATAATATCGAAAAAATCATGACTGAGCTGGGCGATGAATACACATACATCATCACTGCAGACCACGGCGGTCACGACAGAACACACGGCAGCGAAATGCCCGAAGATATGCTCATTCCCGTTATCATAAACGGTGAAAATTTTGAAAAGGGCAAAGTGCTTGAAAACGTAAACATTATGGATATTGCTCCCACAGTCGCAAAACTTCTCGGTGCTGTGCCCGATGAAGAATGGGAAGGCAGATCACTTGTATAAAAAATATTCAATCCGTGCTATCAGATTGGGAGATGATTCAAAATGATTTACACACCCGAAACAAAAAAGGCGATGAAGCTGTGCTTTGAAGCACACAAAAATCAGACCGACAAAAGCGGGATGCCGTATGTCTTTCATCCGTTTCATCTTGCAGAGCAGATGACTGACGAAACCACCACAATCGTTGCGTTGCTGCACGATGTTGCGGAAGATTCCGATTACACTCTGCAGGATATTGAAGCTATGGGATTTTCAAAGGAAGTCATCACGGCACTTTCTCTTCTGACTCACGATAAATCCGTGCCCTACATGGATTATGTGGCACTCATAAAGCTCAATCCTGTGGCAAAAGCCGTTAAACTTGCCGACCTGAAGCATAATTCGGATTTATCAAGGCTTGATGTTATTGACGAAAAAGCTCTCGCAAGAAGAGAAAAATATCTCACGGCAATCGCTTTTTTAGAAGAATAAAAAAATGGGAACAAAGGCTTTTTGGCTTCTGTTCCCTTTATTTTTTTAATTGAAACTTCTGACCCAGTTAAGAAGTGAGCCGAGGTGGGTGTTTTCCCTGACAGTGCCGAGCATATAGTCTGTTACGGGGCCGTTTTTTCTCATTTTTTCAAGAATTGCTTCCTGAAGCTCCTCCACAGTCATTTCTTCATAAGGTTTGTTAAGATTGAGTGCCGGTTTTTCAGGCTGTTTTTCTTCCTTTTCAGCAACAGGTTTCTTTTCTTCCGTAGTCTTCACAGGTACGGGAGATTTTTTGATTTCCTGCACTTTAACAGGCTCGAAACTGCCCTCCGCAATCTCACATGGAATCCAGATTTCACCGCTGTCTGATTCAACTTTCACATGAATGAATCCGCCGTCTGCTCTGACTTTTTCACCCGACAGAGCACCGATGTACTCAGCAGAATTTCCTGCAGGAAGAGTCATTGCGGCTTCATTGTCACCGTTGTTGACAGTTACAATCACGCTTTTGCCGTCAAGCACTCTTGCATATGCAAAATGAGTAGTCTGAAGCACAAGCTCCTTGTAATCACCGTAACACAGCGCAGGTGTATTCTGACGGATTTTACCCAGTGCGGAAATGAGCTTTGTGCAGGGATTTGTCTTCACTGCGTCCTTGTAATCGTCGAATTTCAGCTCAGGTCTCAGGGAATCGTCACTGCCACGCTCTTTTCTGCCTTCAATGCCGAATTCCGAGCCGTAATAGACAGACGGAATACCCGGCAGAGTGTAGAGCATTATATGTACAGGCACAAAATGAGCCTTGTTGCTGAGTTTTGTGTAAATTCTCTCCACATCGTGATTGTCAACAAAAGTGTAAAGTTTCAGGCGGTTGCCTGTCATACCGTCAACGTACTTTATGGTGTGTGCAATCTCAAAATAATTATGGTCATTGTGCCCCGAATACAGCGCTTTGTGAAGCATGTAGTTTGTTACGGAGTGAAGTGTGCCGTCGTTTGCCCAGCGTGAATAATTGCCGTGAATAACTTCGCCCATGAGCCAGAAATCTGCCTTCACTTCGTTTGCCACATGACGGATTGCCTTCATGTAATCAAAATCCATAACATCCGCAGCATCAAGACGGATTCCGTCGATGTCAAACTCGCTCACCCAGAAACGGATAACATCGCAGATATAATCCCTGACTTCGGGATTGCGCTGATTCAGCTTCGCAAGAAGGTCGTATCCTCCCCAGTTTTCATAAGAAAAACCATCACCGAATGAGTTGTTGCCCCGGAAATTCACGTTGCAATACCAGTCTTTGTAGCGGGAATTCTCCCTGTTTTTTCTGATATCATCAAAGGCAAAGAAATCTCTGCCCGTATGGTTGAAAACACCGTCAAGAATCACACGGATTCCGTTTTTGTGGCACTCTGAAACAAAATTCGCAAGGTCATCGTTTGTGCCCAGTCTGCTGTCGAGTTTTCTGTAATCCGTTGTTTCGTAACCGTGCCCCACGGATTCAAAAAGCGGACCGATGTAAACCGCATTGCACCCGATTTCCTTAATATGAGAAATCCAGGGCAACAATGTGTCAAGTCTTTTCACAGGCTCACCGTAGTCATTTGTTTTCGGTGCTCCTGTCATTCCCAGTGGGTATATATGATAAAATACGGCTTCGTCATACCATGCCATAATTTTTCTCTCCTTTTGTCTTTGCCGAAAATATGTTTCCGATTATATCACAGTATTGACGTTCATTTCAATATAAAAAACCAATATATATGCCACACGGCAAAAAACATCAATTTCCGACACAAAAAACATATTCCCGTGTTGCAAACCTTCTGAGATTGTGCTACAATTGATCTATATTTTCCCAAGAGGTGGTAATTATGGATCCGAAAACAAAATTATTAAAAAACTTTACCATATTTATAGCGGTTCTGCTTGTTATCAGCACTGCTGTTCTCACAACTTACGGGGTTTTTGCAGCAATAATTAAAAACAGCATAACAGAAAATATGCAGCCCATTGTTGATGAATTTACAAATGAACACAAGGCTGAAGATGTTGATATCAAGATTTTCATTGATTACGATGCATACAATATGCCCTGGGATCCTGATTATCATGTTTTCATGACAGCTCATTATACCGATCTGCGCATATTCACCGAAGCAGACGTATTAAAAATTCTGAATAATGACACGGAACTGGGAACTTGTATCGATGAATATGAAGGTATGGATGTACGTTCCACAAGAACTGTTGAAGACAGCATTGTGAACAAATCATACCCGGTTGTTACGGCAATGACCGACGGCGATCTGTATTACACCATTGCAAAAGACAATATTTTTGACAAAAATGAACTCAGTTACAAAAATCCCGTTGCTGAATCTCCGCAAACAACATCAGACTTTATAACAGGATTATTCGCAGTTTTAACAACCGTTTTTCTTATTCTTTTTGCGTTTCTTATATACAAGCTCATAAAGATATCACCTCATTCGGAACAAAATATGAAGACTGCAAAAAAAGTGCTTATGATCATCGGAATTGTTATTATTGTGGGTATCATCGGTGTCTGCATCTTCAATGCAGTCAGCAATTCCAAAAAACAGACAGACAGATACAACGAAGCTCTTGCACTTCATGAATCCGGTGATTTTGATGCCGCATATAAGATTTTCAAAGAAATGGGCGACTATAAAGATTCAGAAGAATACATGCTGTCTATAGATTATTTCAGAGTGAATGATTATCTGAAAGAAGGCAAACCTGCAAAAGCCTACGCATTGCTTCTTGATATTGAAGGCTATAAAGACACTGCAGAAATGCGTACACAGCTGGAAGCAGACAAGCCCTACCTGAAATACATGCTTTCAGAACCCGGTGATATTATCACACTGGGTGAATATGAACAGGATAACAACACTGAAAACGGCAAAGAACCCATCGAATGGATTGTGTTACACAGCAAAGACGGTAAAGTTTACCTGCTGAGTAAATACGTGCTTGATGCACAGCAGTTCAACACAGAAAACTCACATGAATGCACTCTTGACAACTGGCTTAAAACCACATTTGCAGAAACTGCATTCGGTTCAATTCATGACGATATCTTCACACGTATAGGATTGCTGCAGAGAATTGATGTTGATAATTACTCAATGACAAAAGAACAGATAATCGGCGAATACACCGCTTATGCATTGGCTCAGGACCCTGAAGACGGCTACGCGGCAGGTCTGATGTGGTGGATGATCAGCGATGATCTGCACGAAAGTACCGGTCATGTAAGTGCTCCTGTTGTCTGGGAAACCGGAGAATATACTCAGCGAGCAACTACTGTTACCAATCGTTGCGGTGTTCGACCTGTAGTATGGCTTTTTGCAGATGAAAACGAAATCCCTGCAGAACCAAAATACGACGGTGCAGCAGCCAAACCCTGGAAACCGTCATCAAGCAGTTCATCAGGCAGCAGTTACGGCAGCTCAGGCAAATGTGCAGTCTGCAACGGCAGCGGTTACGTCAAATACTATTACGGAAGCAGCGACCTTGAAGCATATCTCAGCGGTCACGATCCCTACACTGTCGGCAAATGTACAAGCTGTGGCGGTACAGGCAGATAAATAAAAAAACAACAATCCAACGATCACTCCTTGCAAAGTTTTTTTGTGAGGAGTGTTTTATGTTGCAATAAATACATATTTTACAGACTCCGTCTTTTGTCTATCCTGAATTCAACTGTTAAGTATCGTTATAAAAATTCATCGCAGTGTCTGAAAAAACAAGATACAGGAATGACAGCTAAACAGACAGTCATTATGCACATATTTCGGGGCAAAACTTTGTTCTGTTTCAACAAATCACAGAAATAATAAATTAATGAAATTTTTCCTTGAAAACTGCTGTTTCAAGGCATATAATCATTCTGTAATTTATAAAAAAATGGTGAAGAACATGAAAAAACAAGAACAGCCAATTTTTAAACCGGAACTCATTTCAGGCCTTAAAGGTTACAGTGCTGCACAGCTCGGCAAAGATCTGACATCAGGTGTTATCGTCGCAATCATTGCACTTCCCCTTTCAATCGCGCTGGCTCTGGCATCGGGTGTTACTCCCGAGCAGGGACTTTACACAGCAATCGTGGCAGGTTTTGTCATTTCAATGCTCGGCGGCAGCCGTGTGCAGATTGCAGGTCCCACAGCGGCATTCGCAACAATCGTTGCAGGTATAGTTGCCGAAAACGGATTTTCAGGACTTGTGCTGGCAACGCTCATCGCAGGTATTCTGCTCATACTCATGGGTGTGTTCAGGCTCGGCAGCCTTATAAAATTCATTCCCTACACAATCACAACCGGCTTCACAACAGGTATTGCGGTGACACTTATCATCGGTCAGATAAAGGATTTCCTCGGTCTTACTTTTGTGAATTCACCCATCGAAACAATTGAAAAAGTTGAAGAAGTGGTGCATCAGTTTCACACATTCAACTTTGAAGCACTCATTATCGGTGCAGTTTCACTTGCAGTGCTGATAATCTTCCCGAAATTCATAAAGAAAATCCCACCTTCAATCTTTGCAATCGTCATTTCTGCCGTGCTTGTGAAAGTCTTTGACATGAATGTCAACACAATCGGCTCACTTTATACAATTTCATCTGCACTTCCCGTGCCGTCAATTCCCGAGTTTTCACTCGATACGGTGAAAGCAATCATTCCCGACGCATTCACAATTGCAGTCCTTGCGGCAGTTGAATCACTTCTTTCATGCGTTGTTGCAGACGGTATGACAGGCAACAGACACAATTCAAACACAGAGCTCATCGCACAGGGTGCAGGTAACATTGCGTCTGCACTTTTCGGCGGTATTCCCGCAACAGGTGCAATTGCACGAACAGCGGCAAACATCAAAAACGGCGGAAAAACTCCCGTTGCAGGTATGGTTCATGCGGTTGTGCTTCTGCTTGTGCTTGTGGTGCTCATGCCCTATGCGGCACTCATTCCCATGCCCACAATCGCTGCAATCCTCTTTGTTGTGGCTTACAACATGAGCGAATGGAGAGAATTCGTGGCAATCGTAAAGAAGTCACCAAAGAGCGATACTCTCGTGCTTCTTGTGACATTCGTTCTCACAGTCGTTTTCGACCTTGTTGTTGCAATCATCGCAGGTGTTATCCTTGCAACAGTCCTGTTTATGAAACGCATGAGTGACGTTACCGATGCTCATGAATTGAAAGAAACAGACAAAAATTCAGAAGATGCAAAAGAATTGCCCGAAAACACACTTGTTTTTGAAATCACAGGTCCCATTTTCTTCGGTGCATCGGCAAAAATTGCAGATGTTGTCAGAAACGGTGACAAGCAGGTCATCATTCTTTGTATGAAGAGTGTGCCTGCAATTGACGCAACAGGTCTGCACTCACTTGAAACAGTCATCAGCGAGTGTAAAAAGCAGGACAAGACAATCATTCTTTCCCATGTGAATGAACAGCCCATGCAGTCACTTGAAAAAGCAAAACTCCACGATGAAGTGCTTATAGCTCAGAACATTGATGAAGCGCTTGAAATGGCATCAGCAAAAGCATAAAAAGTAATTCCCCATCTTTTTTGTGATGGGGAATTTTTTTGCATAAATATTGAAAACTGCGTTATGTATGTTATAATATAAGAAAATACGAAAGGGTGTTGTGAAATGAAAAAATTATGTCTGATTCTCTCATTGATTCTTATGATGACTTCACTTATGCCGATTTTTTCTTCAGCTCAGGAAGTTGTATCAGGAGGTTACATAGTTTTGGCTGATAAAAACGATGCAAGACTTATCGCTGCCGGCGACACACTTGCAAAATACATGAAACAGATAACAGGCAAGGATTTTCCCGTGGCAGAAGACGGTGAAGGTCTTAAATTCACACTCGGATATTCCGCAGACATTCCCGACAACGGTTATGTGATTGAAACAAAAGAAAATGAAGTTGCAATCACAGGAAACGGTACAAGAGGTGTGATTCACGGTGTTTACGGATTCCTTGAAAAATACTGTGACTGCCACTGGTACACATCCACTCTCTGCTCAATCCCCGAAAACAGGAATCTGACCATTCCCGCAGGTGAAAAGACTGAATATAAACCTTTCTTTGAATACACCGACACAGACTGGACAAGCCCCCGTGACACAGAATATTCTCTTGCAAACGGTCTTAACGGCAACACATACAGACAGATTCCCTCCGAATTGGGCGGTACTGTTGATTATCTTTCAGGCAAGAATGCCGCAGGTAAAGATGCCAGCGGATTTGCACACACACTCGGGTCATTATTCTGCTCAAAAGAAGCATATTTTGAGTCACACCCCGAATATTTTGCACTTCATGACGGAATCAGACAGAGTGAACAGCTCTGCCTTACAAACGAAGATGTCTATAATCTTGTCCTTGCAGAAGTCATGACAATTCTTGAAGAAAAACACAATCCCGACGCTTCTCTGCAGATAATTTCTCTGACACAGGGTGACAGCGGTGAAAACGCAAAAATGTGTCAGTGCCCTGATTGCAAAGCAATCGACGACGAAAACGGCTCACATTCAGGCACAATGATAACATTTGTAAACCGTATCGCAAAGGCTGTGAAAGATGCAGGTTATGACAACGTTGCAATCGACACATTTGCATACCGTTACACAAGAAAAGCTCCTTCAAAGGTTGTTCCTGCTGAAAACGTAATTGTGCGTCTTTGCACAATCGAATGCTGTTTTGCACATTCTCTTGACGACACAACATGTTCGGCAAACAGAGAGCTTATGGCTGACCTTGAAGACTGGAGCGAAATCTGCAAGCGCATCTATGTCTGGGATTACACAACAAACTACGCTCACACTCTGGGTATTTTCCCCGATTTCGGTGTACTTCAGAAAAACATGCAGATTTTCTATGAACACAATGTTGTCGGTGTTTATGAAGAAGGCAACTACTACATGGCTCAGTGCGACGGTGAATTCGGTGAACTGCGTGCATATCTGCTCTCAAAACTCATGCAGAATCCCTATCTCAACTACAATCAGACAATGGACGGATTCCTGAAAGCTTATTACGGCAAAGGCTGGGAAAATATCCGTCAGTTTATCGACCTTACAACAAACAAGGCTGCAAAAGACAATGCACACCTTAAAATTTACCACACAATGGGTCAGACTCTGGCTTTCAGCGAAGAAGATATCGCAGAGGCAGACACTCTCTGGGAAAATGCAAAGAATGCGGCAGAAACCGAAGAACAGCTTAACAATATCAAGCGAAGCGAAATCTCATGGCGCTATTGGAAAGCCTTCAACTGCTACAACAAGGAAGCAAACGATCAGCTTATCGCAGACATCAAAGCAATGGGCATCACAATGGTATGCGAAGGTGACACAAGAGGTCCCGACGGTCTTGTTTTTGAAGACGTAAAGGCAACAACACTCGGCAACAACTTCCTTTTCCCGATTTCAATCATGTTTTACGGTGTTTCAGCAGTAATGGGTCTTGCGGCGGCAATCCTTGCAGTTGTAAAGAAACCGAGAAAATATGTTTACATTGCACTGCCCGTGCTTATCGGCGTATTCTTTGAACTTTTCGGCTGGCACAGACGTGCATATCTTTACGGCACAGATATTTTCGGCTATGTGCTGACATTTGTGCTTATTGTTGCTCTTTTTGCATTCGCAGGTGCAATTATGACAAGAGGCAAGAAAAACCGCATCATCTCTGCGATTGTCTGCCCTGCAATATGGCTTGTTTCATACGCAGTAATTGTTTTCATAATCAACAATCTCATTTACACAGGCTCTGCAGCAGCCGCTTGTATCGGCGCTCAGTATGTTGTTACGGGAATTGAAGCATTCGTAATTCTTATAATTACATTAAGAAATCTCATTAAGGATAAAAGCAAAAATTCATGAACAAAGAATTTATAAAAAAGAATATCCCCTCTTTCATTCTCATAGGCTGTACGGCAGTACTCATAGCAGTTACAGGAATATGGTTTGATCAGAGCTTTTTCCGCATTCTGCCGCTGTTTATTTCTCTGTTTGTGGCAAATCTTCAATCAAGAGTAAACAGATACGGCAGTCTGCTGGGCAGCATGAATTCATTGATTTATGCAGGCGTCTATGTCTATTACGGGCTTTACGCATCTGTGCTGTCTGCGTTGCTTGTGTCTTTCCCGATTCAGCTTCTGACCTTTATCAGATGGAATAAGAACAAGTGGGAAAAATCAACTGTATTAAGACGCATGAAACCGAAGTATCTTGTGCTGACACTTGCAGGTTTTGCAGTGGTGCTGGTCGCGATGTGGTTCATACTTCCGAAACTCGGTGCACAGTATGTTTTCCTTGACAGCACTGTAACAGTCCTCGGCACACTCACAAGTTTCCTTACCATGTTTGCATTTGTGGAATACGCATTCTTCATGGTTGTAAACTGTTTCCTGAATCTCATTCTGTACATTCAGATGATTCCCGATTCACCCGACACGGTTACATATCTTGTTTTCGGTGTCTACTCATTCATCTGTGCCGTCATCGGTGCAGTCAGCGTAGTAAAAATCTACAAAGCACAACAGAAAAAAGCATAAAAAAATTCTCCTATGGTTTCCCATAGGAGATTATTTTTATCCGATTAAAGAAGGTCGATATAGCCTTTGAGAATTACTGCTGCTTCTGCTCTTGTTGCAGTTGCGCCGACATTCTGAAGTGAACCGAAAATAAGTTTGATTGTCATAACAAGACCTTTGATAACAGAAGTGAAGCCTGCGCCGCTGTCTGCAATCATATTGAAACCTGTCTTTGCAACTTCAAAAAGACTTGCATTCTTTGCTGCATCTGCTTCTGAAAGAGTGTTTTCTGCACCTGTTACATTGAATACAACGTCTGCAAGCTGACCCTTTGTGATGGGCTGAGATGCACCGAATTCAGTTTCTGAAACACCTGCCATGAGGTTGTTCTGGAACATGTATTCAATAACTTTGTAGTCTGCTGACTTTCTGTCAACATCTGTGTAGGGGAAGTTCATGTCGGGCAGAGCTTCAAGGATACGGTCTGCAATATATCTGTGACCTTCGATGCTGGGATGGTTCTGTTCGCAGATTGTACCAACGGGATCGATGAATGTGTAACCGTATTTTGCAGCGCCTTCTCTCATGGGAGTGTTTGCGTAGTCAACGATCATCTGGCTTACGTTAAGCTTGACAAGAGCTGCTTCGTTTGCATCTGCTGTTTCCTGATCCTGAACCATATTGTCAAACATACCGATAACGATAAGTTCAACATCGGGATTAAGAGCAAGGATATCTTCAACAACATAGTTCCAGTTTGCGAAGAAGTTTTCAAAACCTTGTTTAAGTGCCTGAGGAAGAATCTGAAGAAGTTCGGGAAGAGCACCGCAGAGACCTGCGATATCAATGATTGAAGAAATGATCTGAGGGTCTGTACCTGCATTCTCAAGATAACTCTTTACCTGAGTTACGAATTCGGGATTTTCTTCAATGAATCTGTCAATTTCTTCATAAATATGCCAACCTACGTATGAACCCCAGTCGTTACCGCCTACGTTGAGAGTGATAAGGTCTGCCTCTGCAACTGCCTGACGGATAAGGGGAATACGCCATGCCATTTCGTCATCACCGATTGAATAGAAAAGGAAGCGGTCTGCTTCATAATCATCTTCAAAGATGTAACGAAGGTCTGTTGTTCTGAAACCGATACATGCCATGGGATGATATACATCAACACCAAGGTCATCTGCAACAAATGCACCGTATGAACCTTCAACACGTACAAATCTTGTTTCTCTTTCTTCAACATCGCTCCAACCGCTTGCAACGCTGTCGCCGAGAAGTACGTATGAGCTGTAATCTTCATACTTTTTCTCATAAGCTGAAGCAAAGCATCCGAACACACCGGACATCATAGTGATAACGAGTAATACTGCCAATGATTTTCTGATATACTTTTTCATATCAGCTACCTCCTGTTTTATAGAATATTCACGAATTGTTAACATTCTAAAAAGATAATACCATATTCCGCAAAAACTGTCAAGAAAAAGATGTATCAGTATTTATCTGATTTTTTGCCGTATTTCTTGACATAAAACACCGAATATAGTAGACTTAAAGTAACAACGAAAGGGGCAATTATAATGAAAAAAATTCTTGCGTTTATGATGATTTTAACAACACTTCTTGCACTTGCAGGTTGTGGCGAAAAGAAAACTCTTACTTGTGACCATTGCGGTGCAGACGTGCAGGTTGCAGCAGATTCAGAAATGACTGACGAATGGATTATCTACTGCGAAGAATGCGAAGCAAGCCTCGGTTTCAACACACTTGTGTCTGAAGAATAATTTCAGCCGTAATATCAGGATAAAATTCCGGACTGCACCATGATTCAGTCCGGTTTTGCGATATAACGAAGGAGTTGATATTATGATTTACGTTACCTCCGACCTTCACGGTTATCCTTTGGAAAAATTCAGGGAGATGCTCAGAAAAATCAATTTTTCATCTGATGATTTTCTGTACATACTCGGTGATGTCATCGACCGAGGTAAAGACGGCATAAAAATTCTCCGCTGGCTTATGGCTCAGCCGAATGTCCAGCTCATTCTGGGCAATCACGAAAGCATGATGCTCGCGTGTGATTTTCTGTTTGAAGAAATCACCGACGAATCGATTTACAGACTCACGGGCAGTAAGCTGGACACATTTTCAACATGGATGGCAAACAGCGGAAACGTTACTCTTGAAGCTCTAAGAGCCACAAGAGACAGCGAAATTGAATATATTTATGAATATCTCAGAGATTGCCCTGTGATTGAAATGCTGACTGTGGGTGACAGGGATTTTATTCTTGTGCACAGCGGTTTTGACTCTTTCAGCGAAGAGAAAAAACTCTCTGACTATTCAGAATATGACCTTTTGTGGGCAAGACCCACCCTTGAAACACGCTATTTTGAAAACATCACAACCGTTTTCGGCCACACTCCCACGGTTATTTTCGGTGAAGAGCATAAAGGAAAAGCCGTTGCAACCGACACATGGATTGACATTGATGTCGGTGCGGCATACGGATTGAATCCTATGATTCTGCGTCTTGACGACATGAAAGAATTTTATTTTGACTAAAAAAAGGAGTAAAAAATGATACCTGAAAAAATTCTGAAAAAACCTTTTTGCATAATCACATTATGTGCAGCATTTGTTTACGGACTTGTACTTCCCTTCTGCTGGGGAAATGATCCCACATCCGAATTCGGCACACTTTCACTGCTTTGTGAAAGCGGTGGCAGACAGATATGGTTCTGGATATGGGGCATACTCTCATCGGGCAGTATCGTGCTGAACACACAGTATATGTACAGAAAGTTTGAAAGCAGAAACAGATTCCTTGATGTGCTTTGCATTCTCGGTTTCATCGGCATAATCTGCGTTGCTCTCACACTCGGTCATCCCATTGATTCATGGAATCCGAAAAGAATTCTCCACTGGGTAGCAACAGGTTTTTACATTGCCTGCACAATAGCGCCCATCGCACTTTTCTTTATCATAAACATAAAGAAATTCAGGCGATTCGGAATTTTCACAATCTGCTCATTCCTGATTCTTGCCACATTTCTTCTGCTTTTCGGCATCATGGGCAAAAGCGCAATCATGGAAATGGTTCCCCTTGCAATGTTTGAAATTCTGCTGTTTGATGTCAATTTCACACCCGCAGGAAAACCGATAGCGAAACAATAATTCCCTAAAAAAAACGGAGCTGTATCTCTACAGCTCCTTTAATTTTATTTATTTCTGAGGCACGAGTTTCTGTCCTGCAATATCATTCTCAAGGAACTGGGGATAATCGGGATTTGAGAAAACATTCACGCCTGTGTCGTCGTTATCAAAGAACCAGCGGTAAAGTTCACCGTGACCGTCATGTGTTGTGCTGTGAAGCATGGGAGTTACGAACCATGTATTATCGGGAAGCACACATGTTGATGCGTCGATTCTGTTGTCGGGTGAAATGTGGTTGTGACCGTCATCAACAGCCTGAACATAATTTTCACCCAGTGTTGTGCCGAGTTCTGCAATTGTTCCGCCTACAGATGCGTACTTTGTGTCAACAGTACCGTCTGAATCGTTCTGCCATGTGGGAACAAGAGGAGTTCTCTGGATAGCTGTACCTGCAACGATCATCACGGGAACACCGCTGTCAAGAACACCGTTGAGAATTTCACCTGCTTTTGACTGAACATTGTAATGATATTCGTCAATTCTTGCTTCAAGAACAGCATTGGGATTCTCGCCAAGCATGAATTCCTTTGCTGATTCGTAATATTCATCGGGAACGAATGACCAGATACCGCAGTTTGACTTGAATACGGGGACAAGGAGTTCATCAAAAACTCTGGGAGCGCAGTTGTCGAGAATGGGCTGAACCATATCAAGAACACTGCCGAGGAAACCGCTCTTGTAAACAACATCAACAAGACCGAGAACAAACTTTGCTGTCACACCGTCAAGAAGTGAAGGAAGAGCTGTCTGAGCATAACGGTAAACTGAATCTTCTGTTATCATGATTCTGCCGTTGAAAAGGTCACCTGCAACTGCAGTACCCTGAATGGGACAGCACTGAAGAATAACTGACTTGACCTTTTCTGTGCCGTATTTGTAAAGGTATGACATTGTAACAACACCGCCCATTGAAGAAGCACGCAGTCTTACCTGGTCATGACCTGTGAGTTCAAGCACGTGATTTACATATTCATTGAATTTATCTGCTGTAACAAGGGGGTCTGCACGGAAATCGTAACCGAAGTAGTAGTTGCCTTCAAGACCGTGTGTGGGGTCTGTGGGAAGCTCTTCTTTTGTTGTGACTTCGGGTGTTGAATTACCCTCTTCATCGTTTGCAAGTGCACCGAAAACACCGTTTACTGCGGGAATCAGCTTGTCTGCAAATGCGTCATAATCCTTTGTGAGCACAAGTGAGAAAAGAGGCCCGATGAGCTTTGCGATAAGCTCGATATAAGCACTTGTTTCGGGACGGAAAATAACTTTTTCGTCTTCTGCGCCTGCATTCAGATAAAGTGTTGCACTGCCCAGCGCCGCAACGTAGATTTCAGGTTCTTCACCGCATGTGCATTTGCCGTCAACGATTTCTGCAGTTTCTGCAGAGGGAATGATGACAACTGAAAATGCAAGAATAAGAGTGAGTAAAATGCTGACTGAAGATTTAAAGATTCGTTTCATACAAATTCTCCCAACTTTACTTTTTTTTAAATATAACATACATTTTTTTATTTTTCAATCAATATTTTGTAAACAGTCTAAAAAACAAACTGCACAAGAAGCATATAGACAACAGTGCCTGTTGCAATTGACAGAAGCATCTGTCTTTTCCACAGATGAATCGCCACAATGCACACAATTGCAATCAGCTCGGGGATTCCGTGACTGCCGCCGATGATTGTCACATTTTTAAGGCAATAGACCACAAGAAGTCCGAAAACTGCGGCAGGCAGGACTTTGCCGAGATATTTTATAAATTTTGGTGTTTCCTTTCCCGACGGAAAAACGATAAAGGGCAGAAATCTTGTGATTACCGTTGCGAGAATGACCATGGAAATTGTTATAATCTGCTGAGTCAGTGTCATGTCACCGCACCGCCTTTCTCAAGGGGTTTTCTGACGAGAGTGAGCATACCCGTCACACAGAGCATTGCGGGAATCATGAATTTGTCGGGTCCGAAAATCAAAAGACAGACAACAGACATACCTATGCCGATAAGTGAGCTTGTGTGGTTTTTCTCTTTCAGCCACTGCTCAAGGAAAATCACAACAAACATGGCAGTCATGACAAAATCAAGTCCTTCGGTGTTGAAATTTATAAACTGACCGAAAATTCCGCCAAGAGTTGCACCAAGCACCCAATATGACTGATTGAGAAGAGTGACAAAAAACATAAACCAGCCTTTGTCCGCATCTTCGGGAATGTTTACAGAGCAGTTGATTAAAAAGCTTTCGTCACACATTCCGAAAATCAGATAAAATTTCTTCCATCCCGTGCCCGAATATTTTTCAAGCAGCGAAATACCGTAAAAAAGATGCCTTGCATTTATCATCAGAATCATGAGAAATGCCTGAATCGGGTCAAAGGCACTCAGCAGAAGACTGACTGCAACAAACTCTGCCGACCCTGCAAAAACAGTCATGCTCATTATCATGGGATACAGAAAACCGAATCCCGAAACATTCATATAAATTCCGTATGTAGCACCCAGAAACAGAAATCCTGCAAGAATCGGCACGGTATAAGGAAAAGCGGCCTTTAAAGACCGCCATATTATGCCTTTTTCATTATTCATATCAGAACTCCTTAATAAGTCCTGCTGTGTAGCGGAGAATCAGTCTTGCATCTGTTGCAGTCACAAGTGAATCGCTGTTTACATCGGCATTTCTCATCTGCGATGCTGTAAGATTTTCGAGTTTCGCACTCTGTCTTAAAGCAAGTCTTGCATCAGCAGCAGTGATTTTTCCGCTGAGGTCAACGTCACCCTTTACTGCATATTCAGGCGGAATCTCTTCTTTTTCTTCTTCAAGCACAACAACATCTGCAACACTCTTTATGAATGTGCCTGCAATGTTTGTGACCTTGAGTGCAGGATAAACCGCCTTGCCGGTGTATGAAAATGTCAGCACAAATATTTTGAGTGCTTCCTCTGTGTTGCTTTCGTTATACATGAATGAAATCTTCACGCTGTCGCCCATGTCGTTATAAAAACACATATCATAATTGCCTGTTTCTTCAAATGAAACAAGTGTCAGATTTTCTGCATAAGACACGGTAAAATCACCGTTTGTCATCTTTTCCATATCTCTTGCATAAATCATATATTCAAATTTGTTGCCGTCAAGGAATTTCACAACGGGATTCAGACCCGAAACCATTTTGATTCCGTCAACAGGGTCTCTGAAGTTTGCAGAACCTGTTACCGCTGCCGAAAAAAGCATTATAAAAACAAGCATCACAGCAAATATCTTTTTCATGTCAGACATCTCCTTTTTTTATATAGTAACAAAACATATATGATTTGTCAATTTGATATTGAAAAATATGATGAAGATATGATATTATATAAATAATAATTTATTGAAGAGTCAGGAGTCAGAAGTGTCGGAAGCCCTGACAGGCTTGTTCCGCTTCGCTCTGTACATTTTCAATTTTCAACTTTCAATTTTCAATTACAATAATTTATCGCAGATAAATTATTGATTACAGGGGTGTTATTTATGGAAAAAATACGTACAGAAGGCAGAGTTCTTTTAGACGAATACGGAAGAGAACGAATTTTCAACGGTATCAATGTCTGCGACAAGGGTCGTTATGATGAAGAAACAGGAAAGAGAAATTTTGAATACGACTGGACAGACGGCAGAATTGAAAAATTTGTAAAAAACGGTATGAATATCATCCGTCTGGGCATCACATGGGAAGCTGTTGAGCCTGAAAAGGGCAAATACAACGAAGAATACCTCGATGCGATTGAAAAAATCCTTGACAAGTGTGCCGAAGCAGGTATCTATGCTTACATCGACATGCATCAGGACCTGTATTCAGGATGGGGTAACGGCCCCGGAGACGGTGCTCCCGCATGGGCTTGTTACACAGACGGATACAAATACACAAATCCCAAGCTTGTATGGGCAGAAAGCTATTTTATCAGCAAAGCTGTTCACAGAGCTTTTGATAATTTCTGGAACGACGGTTTCGGTGTGCAGACAGCATACAGAAACATGTGGGTTCATGTAGCAAAGAAATTTGACGGTCATCCCGCACTTTTCGGCTATGACGTAATGAATGAGCCTTTCCTCGGCACAGACGGTGGTAAGACTTTCTTCAGTCTGATTTCTTCCGTTGCGGAAACAACTCTCAAAGACAAGGACATCAGCAAGGTAAGACTTATTCAGGAAGCTCTCACAAAGGGCAGATTCATCCATGTGCTTGACCAGTTTTCAGGCGATGTCATGAAAAAAATCGTCTGCAAGGCTGCACCTCTCGTAAACAAATTCGATACACACAAATACATGCCTTTCCTTAATGCAACAGCAAAGGAAATCAGAAAAGTTTCAAAGGATCCCATCCTTTTCATCGAAAACAGCTACTACTCAAACATGGGTATCAAGTGTGAAGTAAAACCCATCACAGTTGACGGTGAAAGAGTCGAAAATCAGATTTTCGCACCTCATGCCTATGACCTGATGGTTGACACTCCTGCATACAAACACGCAAACAGCGACAGAGTAAAGATGATTTTTGATCAGAGAAAGCGTGAACAGGAATGCAATCTGGACATGCCTCTTATCGTTGGTGAATGGGGCGGTTATTCAGAAGGCACAGAGTGGCTTCATCACATCGAATTCCTGCTTAATCTCTTTGACAGCAACAAATGGAGCAACACATACTGGGCATACTTCGACGGTCTTCTTGAATCACCTCTCGGCGAAGTGCTGAAAAGACCTTATCCCAGAGCTGTAACAGGTAAGATTGAAGAGTACAAGCATGACAGAAGCGCAAACACATTCACTCTGACCTACACTCAGGACAAGAAATTCAAAGTGCCCACAGAAATTTTTGCACACAGACCCATCGAATCCGTTGAAACAGACGGCAAATACACAATCGAAAAGATTGACGATGAAATTTCTGTTGTAAAAATCAAAACAGCACCCGGCAGACATACAGTAAAAATCAAGTTTGAAGGCGTAGGCTTCAGCTACCTTGATAACATGGCAAAATAAAACAAAAAAATTACGGAGCTGTACAAGAAGTACGGCTCCGGTTTTTTTGATATAAACAATAATTTAGTGGCGTAAAGCCACATAAATTATTGTTTAGCTGAGCTTATGAATAAAAAGTCCGCTTAAAAGTTTGGGTTCAAACCATGTGGATTTCGGGGGCATAATCTGACCTGCATCAGCTATATCCATAAGGTCGTCGAGAGTTGTGGGGAACATTGAAAATGCAATCTGCATATCCACAGTGCATCTTCTTTCAAGCTCTGTGAGTCCTCTGATTCCGCCTACGAAATCAATTCGTTTGTCTGTTCTGGGATCATCAATTCCGAAAACGGGAGTGATTACATTCTTCTGCAGAATTGAAACATCAAGACGGTCAACGGGGTCGTTTTCGTCGAATATTCCGTTTTTGGCTGTGAGCTTGTACCACTCTTTGCCGATATACATACCGAATGTGTGCTTTGTTTCGGGATGATATATTCCGTCTTTCTTTTCGATGTCAAAGCATTTCTCAATTTCTGCCATGATTTCATCCTGTGTCTTGCCGTTGTAATCGGCAATAAGACGGTTATAGTCCATAATTGCAAGGTCATCGCTCCTGAAATAAACAGCAAGGAAGAAATTGAACTCCTCTGTGCCGTTATAATCAGGATTTGCTTCACGGCGTTTCATGCCGACTTTCACTGCAGATGCGGCTCTGTGATGACCGTCTGCAATGTAAAGATAAGGAATTTTTTCAAAAGCTAATGTAAGTGTTGCGATATCGTTATCATCACTTACAACCCAGACAATGTTTCTGATTCCGTCTTCTGTTGTGAAGTCATATTCTGCTTCAAGTGCAGTATATTTCGCAACAACTGCATCAATTGCATCATTTCCTCTGTATGTCAGGAAAATGGGGCCTGTGTTTGCATCGCAGTAGTCAACATGATTGATTCTGTCTGCTTCCTTGTCTGCTCTTGTAAGCTCATGCTTTTTGATGATATTGTTCATATAATCATCAATTGAAGCACAGCCCACAATACCTGTCTGCGCTCTGCCGTTCATTATCTGACGGTAGATATAAAGGCAGGGTTTTCCGTCTTCTTTGCAGATTCCTTCTGATGAAAGTCTGTCAAGATTTTCTCTTGCTTTAAGGTAAACTTTTTCATCATAAAGATATGTGCCTTCGGGCAGGTCTATCTCTGCTTTGTCAACATGAAGAAATGACCATGGCTTATCCTTTACCATTTCCTTTGCTTCTTCACTGTTCATAACATCATAAGGCAATGCCGCAACTTTATGAGCATTTTCTTTTGTGGGGCGTATTGCTCTGAAAGGTCTTAATACTGACATGGGTTATCTCCTTGATTTATATAAAAATTCCGTTTCTGAAATAAACTTCACCCTCAGAGAATGAATATATTCCGCTTACATTTTCACCTGTCACAAAATAGGAAGCTTCTGTGAATGCAGGGACCACAACACCGTAAGAAATGAGTGTCTGCTCACAGCTTTTGTAAACTTCGGTTTTCTTTTCATCCGTCATTGTCTTTGTGAGTGAGTTTATAAGATTATCGTAGTTAGAATTTGCATATCCTGCAACATTATAATCAGAAGTAGTCATAAATGTTCTGAAAAATTCCGCAGTATTTGTGGCTGTTACGTCAACAGGCAGAAATGCTATCTGATAATTTCCCGAATTGAGCATTTTAACGGCAGTTTCTCTTGACTCAATCTGAATTTTAACGTCTGTACCGAAAATTTTCTGCCATATCTGAATCTGTTTTTTGACACTTTCTGCAAAATCTTCCGTTGTCAGGACGGTTATAGCCATGGATGCCGTCACAGCTTCGTTATTTTCCATTGCACTTTTGTAATATACAGCCGCTTTTTCTTCATTATAAGCAACAGGATGCGGTGCATACTCAAAATAAGGTGACACGCAACTGAGCAGAATTCTGTCTGTCCTGTCACGGATGTAATCGGGTGCAGTCAGCAGATTTTTGTCCGTTGATGAAGCAAAAGCAAGTCTTAAATCCGTAACTGCAAATTCAGGTGTTTTCCCGTTGAACCAGTAACCCCAGAGCACATCGCTTCTTGCAGTGAGTGAAAAGCCTTTCTTTTCATCAAACATCAGCGAATCAGCAGCGGAAACATAACCTGCATCGTAAGTGCCGGCTTCGATTTTTCCCGCAACAGTGGAAGCATCCTCAACATAGTAAACCCATACTCTGTCGTTGAGTGCCTTGTCTTTGCCTGTGTAAAGGGGATTGTTTTCAAGCCTGATGACAGAACCTTCACTCCAACGGTAAACCATGTATGCTCCGTTGCAGAGCATATATTCCATTGCAAGACCGTATCTGCCCTTGCATGCGTTGAAAAACTGCTCATTACAGGGCATCGCCGCAAGACGTGTGAGATAATAAAGAAGATTGGGGTCTGCATAGTCAAGAGTGATTTTCAGCGTGTAGTCATCAACAGCTTCAACACCCAGCTCACTGACCTGCTTTCTGCTTTCAAGGATATCCGTTGCATTTTTTATTGCGGCAAGATATTTTCCGTCTGCAGCACCTGTTGCAGGGTCAACTGCTCTTTTAAGACCGAAAACATAGTCCTTTGCTGTGACTCTTGAATCAAAATTCACGGGAAGATCGGACTTTTCGGGGTCTGCGTTGCTCAGCTCTTCCTTTGAAGTGTTTGTAAGATACCATTTTGCATCACGGCGCAGAGAGAAAGTGTAAGTCAGCGCATCGGCAGACACGCTCCATGTTTCTGCTCCTGCAGGCACGATTTCGCCCTTTTCATTGACTCTTACAAGACCTTCAAAACAGTTGTATGCAATAAGTTTTGACGAATCATCAGTTGCAATCTGCGGATCAAGACTTCTGAAATCAGATGTCACAGGATAATAAATTTCAGTTTCGGTTTCTTCCTCTTTACAGGAGGAAAAAACACAGCACAATGAAACTAATATGAGAATTATTGATAATATTCTTTTCAAACATATCCCCCCATAAACAATAATTTAGCAAAATCGTTTGTAGGGCGGGTTGCCCTCAAGCCGCCTTTGAATTTTCAGCAGACTTTGCGGCGGCTTGATGGCAAGCCGCCCTAC
>JAGBSO010000045.1 GCA_017631795.1 Clostridia bacterium
GCTCTGACTGTCACTACCTACAAGGTTATAGCCTGTGATTGCAAGAGCTGTTTCAGTTACTGTCTGATTATAATTTGCAGTACCTGTCTTAGCTGTTGCAAGGACTTTGTCTGTACCCTTTTCAAGGTAGTTTACTGTGTAACCGTAAGCGTTGATTGTGTAATAGAATGTAATCACATTGTTTTCTGTATCGATTACAATGCTCTGACTGTCACTACCTACAAGGTTATAGCCTTTGATTGCAATTGCTGTTTCAGTTACTGTCTGATTGTAGTTTGCAGTACCTGTCTTTGCTGCTGCAAGGACTTTGTCTGTACCCTTTTCAAGGTAGTTTACTGTGTAACCGTAAGAATTGATTGTGTAGTAAAGTGTGATTTCGTTTGTGCCTGTTGTGATTGTCACGCTTTCTGCACTTGCACTGTCGTATGAATAGCCTGTGAAATCTTTTTTAAGGCTTTCTGCTGTGTATACTGTATCGAAAACCTGAGCTGTCTTTGTTTCTGCCAGAAGTGTTTCATTTGTGAGCTTGTCCACATGATTTACTGTGAGTTCAAGGTCTGTTCTCTTTTCCCACTTTGCAAAAACAAGAGTATCTTCATGTACAGAAGCTGCAATAGTTGTGACTTCGTTGCCGTCTGTACAAGCTTCGTCTGAATACCATCCGCCGAAAACATAACCGTCACGGACAGGAGTGTAATCAAGAACAGATTCATAACTCCAGATATGACCTGAGAAAACTGTTTCTCTGTCGCTGTCATCTGCTGCTGTGTTAAGGTCATAAATAACGTTGTACCACATGGGGATGATTTCAACTTCCAGAGCAGATGTGGGAGCATCATTAAGAGGGCTGTAACGGGCAGGATCGCCGTATGTCACAATTACGGGCCATTCTGCAAGGTCTTTGCCGTCAATCTTTGTAAGATTTGCCTGATAGTCGTAAAGAGTACCGTTGTAAACTTCGTTCCATACTTCACAGCCGTATACGCCGTCATTGTAGCCGTCCCCGTTCATGTTTACGGAAACACCGAAGGGAGATGATTTATGCTGAATGATGATAGAATAGTCACTGTCAACATCTGTTGAATAATAATACTCAACAAGGGTCTGTGAGGGACGGAAACCTTCACCGATTCTTGAAGCATCAACTTCAACAGGCTGAAAATATTCTTCAGGTTCAAAATGCATGAATACATTAACAAAAGTGCTCAGCTTGTTTTCATCTGTGTAAACTGCTGTATAATCATTTTCGTTATAGTCATCGTGAATATCACCGTTGCCGTTTATGACTGTTGTTGAATTCTGATATATTGCATCATAGTTAATAAGATAAACATCAATACGGTATGTCTTGTCGGGATCAAGGCCTTTGAACATATATGCAACGGGAGCACTGAAATGCTGACCGGCAACCCATTCAATTGTAACAACCTGACCGTCAATGTTATATGTACCGTCGGGAGTGATTTCTTCAAGCTCAACGAGAGCCTGTTTTGCACGGCTTGTAATGTCAACTACATGCTGAACACCGTTGCTGTCTGTGTAATAGCCGTCAACAATAAGTGTACCTGTAAGCACACGGTCCCACTTTGCATAAACAGTAACATCTTCAACAAGAAGTGTGCCTTCGGTTGCGGGGATTGTGCAATCTGTATCAAGATACCAGCCGAGGAAATTGTGGTCTTCCATAACAGGCTGATAAGAGTCAAAATCAGGAATATAATACTGATCGGCAACAGTCTGTGTATTGTTTCCGTTTACTTTACCGCCCTGTGCATCAAAAGTCACGTTGTACTTTTCAACTGTGATAACAGCATCAAGAGTGCCTGCCTGAGAATCAGTTGATCCGTTATAGTATGCACCGTAAAGAGATGTGCTGAACTTCTGTCCGTCTGAAACAGAACCCATTGTAGCGGTGTAGTTGCCGTCTGTGTAAGTTACGATAACTTTACCGTCTTCTTTTGTGTGGTCTTTTTCTGTGGGAACAATAATAGTTGAATCACCGTAAATGAAGCCGGTAACAACTGCACGGTAACCGTAAACATTACCGTCTGCATCGTGTTTCCATACGGGATATGAACCGCTGCCTTCGCCTGTTGTCTTATCAATATCAACACGGATACCGGGTCTGACTGTTGTTTCTGTTGTTCTCTGCTGAGTGATGATAACCCATTCGTTTGCATCTGCATCCCAGCATGCAACCTTAACAATTACAGCATCGGGATAAAGCTCCTTGGGAACATCATCGGCCATTTCAACGCTGAACTCAAGATCAAAGTCATCAGGGTTATATGTAAGGGGAATATTGATTGTCCAGTTGCCGTTTTCGTCTTTGATTTTTTCAATAACGCCTACATCGTAGCCTGACTTACTCAGAGCAACACCGAATGTTGATGTTTCAAGAAGTCCTGTGTATGTGGGAGCTGTTGCAGTATATCTTGTTTCAAGAACTGCAGTGCCCTGAACATCTGCTGAATATTCAAAGTTTCCGTTTACATTGCCTTTTTCGTCAGTTACGCCTTCCTTTGAGAAGAACAGTCTGTCACCTGTTTCAACAAATGCGGGAGAATCCTTTTTCATTTCAAGGAAGTCAACGGTAAGCTCATCCCTGTTTTCATTGTAGTCAAAACCGCCGTCAGCCTTATGGTTGATTGTAACGTTGATAGTTACATTTACTTCTTTTTCCCACTGAGCCACAAGAGTCATGGGAGCAGTAATGCTGTTTGTTACCTGAGCACCTGCTGCGTATGTTGTTGTGCCGTATTTCCAGCCTGCGAAAGCATAGCCTTCACGCACGGGAACACTCGTTGTTGCGTTTACTGCCTTGGCACTTGCAAAGATTTCTGTGCCGGGGTTTTCATTTGTCCTGAAAGCACCGCCGTTTGTGTCATAATTCACGCTGTAATGATGAAGATGAAGGTCACCGTTTGCGTTTTCGACAACAAGCTTATATTCTCTTGCAAGGTGATATTCGGGACCGTCATCATGCCAGGGGTAATAGATACCGTTTTCTACTGTTGCTGTATATGTACCTGTTGCGCTGTGAGAAAGTGCAATGAAATTTGCACCGGGGAGTGTTGCATCTTCATCTTTATTAAGAAGGTAAAGTGCAACTTCTTCTCCGTGAAGTGCTGCGATATCTGTCAGCACACCGTCAAGATAAGTGTAAACAGATGCGAGATAAACGGGTTTTGTGGTGTCATAAACATAAGCGTATGCGTATTTCTGCACACCGTTTTTGTCGGTATATTCACCGCGGACTTCAACAGCATATGCAGTATTGGGAGTAAGCCCTGTGAAAAGGATTGTGCCGTCAGCCTGTTTTTCACCCTGTTTACCTGCAATGAAGTATTCGCAACGGTCATCAAGATTGCCTGTGAGAGTCAATGTTGTTGTGGTTGTGGATGTTGTGGGTTTTTTGAATACAAATACGGTTGTTGTTGCATTACCGCTCTGTTTGTTATGGAATTTACAGTTTTCTTTTTTTATGGTGAGGTCAACCTGTGCATCACCGTTGACACCTGTGCTTGTACCTGCGTTTGTACCTGTGATGTAATAGTCACCATCTTCTGTTGTCAGCAAAATGTGTTCACTGCCGCTGACGATTTTACCCTTGCTTACCGTACTTGCAGTACATGTGATGTGAACAATCGCACTTTCACCGAGAAGGTCTTTTACGTTACGTTTGTCACCTTCAAAAAGACCGATAACAACGTTATCCATATCTGAATCAAGGTTGTATGTAACAAAACCTGAATTCTTTCTGTTTGTGTATTTACCTGTGTGGCTGTCTGAGCAAAGGAAATTACCGTTTTTGTCATAAACTTCAACAGTAACATTACCTTCAAGGGAGCTTCCGCTGATACTTGCACCGTAAACAGCTGCCCAGGCATAACCCTTTCCTGTAAAAGTATCCGGATAGCTTCTGCCTGCCATGTTTTCCGAAGATTTAACATACTCGTTATAAATTTCAACTTCACCGTCAGTGTTATTGATTGAGTACATGTTGTGTGAGTTGTAGATATACAGATATGTTTTGAGCGTATTCGTCCATTTGTAAGTCAGCTCCTGCACATTTCCGTCATAACCCGACACACGTGCTTCCAGCAATTCACTGGAGCGAAGGTCTGTCTGTGCTCCTCGCATGAAGCTGACAATCTGAACTGTGGGAGTTGAAGATGCAGCCTGTGCAAGAAGCGCAACAGGTGCAATACCGCACAGCATTACAACTGTCAGAAGCACTGATACGATTTTTTTGAATGTGGTATTCATTTTACCGTCTCCTTTTCATCTTCTATTTACAAATTATTTACAAAAAAAACAAATTAAAACATATATTAATAATTATTTTTAACATCTTATTAACAGATATTTTTTAACATCCGTTATGATATCACAATTTCCGTCAGAAATCAACAAAATCAATTCCGATTTTTTCAGTCAGAAATACAGTTTTTTACTGCATTCAGCCAACTGTTTTTAACAATTTTCACAAAAGCAAAAAAAACAGAAATGTACAGAAAAAAGTCTGCACTGAATTTTGCTGTATTTTAAATTTTCCGCAGGATTTTTCATGTTATAAACACACAGAATATCCGTCTTGCAGTGTGTCAGGTGTTGTTATAACATTTCAACGGAAATTTTATATTATTTTTTAAATTTTTTATTATTTTTATAGTGATTTTTGATAAATATTATGTTAAAATAATACTTTAAAAGATATAATTAAAATATTGGTCAATTCATAAAGAAAGGATACTTATGAGCAAGAAAAATAAATTTTTTGCAGATGACGGATGGGCATTCTGGGTAGACGGTGACGACACAAGCTCTGTTTATCTGAACAACTGGTTCAATCCCAAAGGAAAAAGCTATATAGATGTTGCACTGCATATAAGAGGCATGAGTGCTTCAAAATCCCTCAGTATATATTTTCCGTTTGCTGTGGAGAAAAATGAAATTGAAGATATTTCGCTCAAATTTTCTGACGAGAATCTTTCAAGAGCAATTTTCAGCAGCATGTGTCTGATGGACTATAAAAAGAACAAAGCAACATCAGAAATTGCATACAACGGAAAAACTGTGGATATAGTACATATTTCTGCTTTTGATTATACCGTAAAACCTGTTTCAAAAGGCACTCTGTTCAGAATGTCTTTTGATGAACTTTTTGAATATCTTGACAACGATGAAGCATATTTTATATTCCGTATACCTCACAAATCAATCACCGATGTTTTCAGACAGAGTTCAAAAATGGGCAGTATGATGACAAAAATGCGTGATCTGATCCTTTCTCCCATGGTTTCGGAGCATTACGGCTATTCTGTCAGAATCAACGAAGCAAGACTTCTCCCCAACGAAATCACAAGTATCGGAGATTTTCACAGACAGAAACTGAAAAAAGCAGTTATCACCATTTCCATTGATGACGGCTACGAACTCAACGACGCGGCATGCTACCGTATCAGACGTCTGGAAGAAGATCTTTATGAAAATTTTCTTCCTGAAAAATTTCCTGCATCAGATGCTGTTACCTATCAGTGGCAGCAGTTGCGTGAAATCAATCTGAAAGGGCAGTTCAATTTCTATCTGAACATATCCCGCCAGACCATCAGCAAAGCAAGTATGTTCGTTTACATGATACTTTTCCTTCTGCTCGGTGCAAGCGGTAATGCCTGTTGGGATCTTATCAAATTCATTTATGATCTGATTGTTTAAAGGAGCAAACCGATGAAACTTCTGGTTCCCATTTCATTAATCTGTGCTTTTGTAATTCTTTTTTATCTGCTTGATAAAAAAACAAAGTTCAGAGATTTCAGTTATTCTTCCAAACAGATACTTATAGGTATTGTTTTCGGCGGATTATCTGCATTTGCATCGGGTTACGGTGTCGAAATCCTCGGCACGGTTGCAAATGTGCGTGATGCAGCACCGCTTTGTGCAGGTCTTATTTTCGGTGCACCTGCAGGTATTATATCGGGTGTTATCGGCGGTTTATACCGTTTCTTCTCGATTTACTGGGGTGGCGGTGTATACACAAGAATTGCCTGCACACTTTCAACAATGCTTGCAGGTGTCATTGCCGCAATACTCAGACGCTTCATGTTTGACAACAAAAAGCCCACATGGAGCTACGGTGTGTTTATCACAATTGTGAGCGAAGTGCTTCACATGCTGATGATTTTCTTCACCAACATGACTGATTCCGCATATGCCTTTGAATTTGTAAAAGCGGCAACTCTCCCCATGATTATCGGCAACGCTGCCGCTGTGGGTGCATCTCTTCTGACTGTGTCATTACTCAATCACGAAAAAAGAAAAGCAGGCAAGAAAAACGAGCGTATTTCGCAGACATTCCAGCGTAAACTGCTTGTGCTGATTGTCATTGCATGTGTTGTGACAAGCACATTCACATATTTCCTGCAGAGCGGTATGGCAGAAATAGAAACAAGAGAGGTTTTCACATCTGCAATGACTGATGTTATTGCAGACGTCAGGGGAAAATCCGATGAAAACCTTCTGAATATAACGGAAAATATCCGTAATGAATACACAACTGACAAGAATATATCCCTTGACTCCCTCGCAGAAAAATACAATGTTACGGAAATCAATGTTGTGACTGACGACGGAAACATTACAGCATCAACTGACGAATCACTTATCGGCACATTCAACATGAATGACACTGAGCAGTCAAAGGAATTCATGGTGCTCACCGGTGAAAAAAGCAAATTTGTGCAGATGTACCGACCTCAGGGTGCTGACGGTGTGACAATGAGAAAATATGCAGGTGTGTCTCTTGCTGAGGGCGGATTCATCCAGGTAGGCTACAATGCAAATCAGTTTCACGATACACTTGACGATTTTGTAATTGATGTTACAAAAAACCGTCATGTGGGAAGTGCAGGTTTTGTTGCAGTGTGCGATGAAACATTCAGCCTTGTGACAAATACAGTAAGAAACGGAAAACATATTTCAACAATCGGTATCACGCCCGACGAAGTTATGCTTCAGGGGCAGTCCGCACAGAAGCTTTATAAAACAAACGTAATCAATGACGAAACTGATTACAGCGAAGAATATATCTACGTTTTCACTTTTGTTGAAGGTTACTGCATAATTGCGGCAATGCCTGTTGCAGAAGCAATGCTTATGCGAGATGCTTCTCTTTACACAAGCATCTTTACACTTATACTGATTTTCGCTGCACTGTTCATCTTTATTTATTTCCTGATAAAAAAAGTTATCATCAATAATCTGCAGAAAATCAACGGCACTCTTTCGGAAATCACCGGCGGTAATCTGAATGTGAAAGTTGATGTCCGCTCAAATGCAGAGTTTTCTTCTCTTTCCGATGACATCAACTCAACTGTTGCAACTCTGAAAAGATATATCAGTGAAGCTGCTGCAAGAATCGACAAAGAGCTTGAATATGCAAAGCAGATTCAGCTTTCAGCTCTGCCTTCAGATTTCCCCGATACGGAAAATTACGGAATATATGCTCAGATGATTGCTGCAAAGGAAGTCGGCGGAGATTTCTACGATTTCTATTCACTCGACGAGAATACGGTGCTTTTCCTTGCTGCTGACGTATCAGGCAAAGGAATCCCTGCGGCAATGTTTATGATGACTGCAAAGACAATCATCAGAGGTCTTGCGGAAAGAGGACTTTCCGTTGATGAAATTTTCACGCTGGCAAACGACAAGCTTTGCGAAAACAACGAGTCAGGCATGTTTGTTACAGCCTGGATGGGAAAAATAGATCTCAGGACAGGTATGCTCAGTTTTGCAAACGCAGGTCACAATCCGCCTATGATTATACATGCAGACGGCAAATGCGAATATCTGAAAAGCCGTACAGGTTTTGTTCTTGCAGGTATGGAAGGCATGAAATACCGTGCAAACGAAATGACTCTTAACAAGGGAGACAGAATTTTCCTTTATACCGACGGTGTAACAGAAGCCACAAATGAAAACGAAGTTCTTTACGGTGAAGACAGACTGATGTCTTACATCGATAAAAACAAAAAGATCAATGCCGAAGCATTGCTTTCAGGTCTGAAAGAGGATATCGACTGCTTTGAAGGTGATGCTCCTCAGTTTGATGACATCACAATGCTCATTTTTGATTACAAAACGAAAGAAGGAACAGCAATGAATAAAAAAGTCTTTCCGGCAACAAAAGAAGCGCTGTCCGAAGTGATGGCATTCACTGAAGAGTGTCTTGAAAGCTATGATTGTCCCATGAAAAGCTCCATGGCAATCTGCGTTGCTGTGGAAGAAATATTCGTAAACATAGCAAACTATGCTTACGGTGAAGGCACGGGAAATGCTTCCCTTTCATTCGGTTTTGATGAAAACGAAAGACTTATGACTCTTGTTGTGTCCGATGAAGGCATGCCTTTCAATCCCCTTGAAAGAGCTGAGCCTGACATCACCCTTTCTGCTGATGAAAGAGAAATCGGCGGTCTGGGAATTTTCATAACTAAAAAAACCATGGATACTGTTACTTACAGTTATAATAACAGCAAAAACATTCTTACAATGACAAAAAAAATATAAAGGAGAGTTTTCAATGAACATAAGTATCGTAAGAGAAAACGACGCAACCGTGCTTAAAATCGAAGGCAGACTTGACACCACAACAGCGCCTGAGCTTGAAAAAACAATCAACGGCGAAGGCGATGCTCTTAAAAATTTAGTGCTTGATTTCGGCGGCGTTGACTATATTTCAAGTGCAGGGCTCAGAGTTATTCTCACAGCTCAGAAAAAAATGAACATTCAGGGCAGTATGGAGCTTGTGAATGTCAGCGAAGCTGTTATGGATATCTTTGAAATGACAGGTTTTGCGGAAATTTTGGTGATCAGATAATGGATAAAGTAACAAGAGCAATTGAATTTGCCGCCAGAGCACATGACGGCATGATAAGAAAGAAAAACAGCACTCCTTACATTCTTCATCCCCTTGAAGCTTCTGTTATTGTAGGCTCAATGACAAGTGATGAAGACATTATTTCAGCAGCATTGCTTCATGATGTTGTTGAAGACACACCCGTCACAATTGAAGAAATTGAAGAAAATTTCGGCAGCCGTGTAAAAGAGCTTGTGGCATCTGAAACAGAAAACAAACGTGAGGATTTACCGCCCGAAAGCACATGGAGAATAAGAAAAGAAGAATCCCTTGAAGAGCTTGCAACCTGCGATGACATTGCAGTGCTTATGCTCTGGCTGGGTGATAAGCTTTCAAACATGAGGTCATTTTACAGAATACATAAAGATGAAGGCGACAGCATGTGGCAGGCATTCAACCAGAAAGACCCCATGCAGCAGAAATGGTATTACACCAGAATCGCTGAGCTGACTTCTCCCCTGAAAGAATTTCCCGCATGGCAGGAATATAACGAGCTTGTAAAAATAGTATTCGGAAAGGATAACTGATATGGATAAAATTGCATTCAGAACAGACAAAGACATTCTTTACATAAATCTTGACGGAAGAATTGATGCGTCAAATGCAGCCGAAGTCGGAAACTGCATTGATGAGATAAAAAAAGCTAATCCGGGAATGCACACAGTGCTTGATGCTGATACTCTTGAATACATTTCAAGCGCAGGTCTGCGTGTCATGCTCCGTCTGAGAAAAGAAGAACCCTCTCTTGCAATAATCAACGTTTCACCTGATGTTTACGACATTTTTGAAATGACAGGCTTCACAGAAATGATGACTGTTGAAAAAACATATCCCAGAATCAGCCTTGACAACTGTGAGTTCATTGCAAAGGGTGCAAACGGTGCAGTTTACCGTTATGACAGCGAAACAATCGTAAAACAGTATTTCAACAGAGATGCTCTGCCCGAAATCATGCAGGAACGCGAAAATTCAAGAAGGGCATTCATTCTCGGTGTAAACACAGCAATTCCTTACGGCATTGTCCGCATCGGAGACAGTTACGGAAGCCTTACAGAGCTTCTCAATGCAACATCTGTAACAAAACTTATCAGATCAAATCCTGATGATCTTTCTCAGAGCGTTGCATATTATATCGATACAGTCAAAGAACTCCATTCAATAGAGACAAATGACGGCGATCTTCCTGATTTCAAGAAATGGGTTCTTGAATGGGTGGATTTCCTTGCCGGACATCTTGATGACGCACATGCACAGAAAATGAGAAGCCTTGTTGAAGGTATCCCCGACAGCAACTTTATCATTCACGGTGACTATCACTCAAACAACGTTATGGTGCAGAACGGCGAACCCATCATTATCGATATGGATACACTTTCTGTGGGTCATCCCGTGCTTGAACTCGGTTCAATGTTCAATGCATATGTAGGTTTCGGTGAAGCAGACAGAGAAGGCTCTGAAAACTTCTTCGGCTTCAACAGAGAAACAGCAATACGTTTCTGGCGTCTTTCACTTGCAAGATATCTGGGCACAGATGACGAAAAGATAATCGATGAAACCGAAAACAAGGCAAAAGTCATCGGTTACATGCGAATTCTCCGCAGATGTCTGCGCAGAAACGGTGACGAAGCTACAATAAACTATTACAGAACAAGACTTATTGAAACTCTCGACAAGGTTGACACATTGGTATTCTGATATGAACAACATTCTTTACATAAACGCTTGTGTCAGAGAAAATTCACGTACAGATGAACTGACACAGCATCTTCTCGGAAGTCTTGACGGACAGATACAGACAGTCTGTCTGGCTGAAGAAAACATAAAACCCCTTGATCCCGTTCTTCTTGCAAAAAGGGATCATCTGCTTAAAAACGGAAAAACAGACGTTGAGTTTTTTTCTCTTGCAAGACAGTTTGCTTCGGCAGATACAATCGTAATCGCAGCCCCTTACTGGGACCTTATGTTTCCCTCAATGCTCAAAGTTTATCTTGAAAACATAACAGTCTGCGGCATAACTTTCCGTTACTCCGAAAAAGGAATTCCCCGATCACTCTGCAAAGCTCAGAAGCTTTATTATGTTACCACTTCAGGCGGTTTCATCGGTGAAAACAACTTCGGCTTTGATTATATAAGAGCCGTTGCTTCGGGATTTTTCGGAATCAGCGATGTGAAATTCTTCTCTGCTGAAGGTCTTGATATCTACGGTGCAGATGTTGGCAGAATTATGCAGGATGCGAAAGAAAATATGTTTTCAGATGTTTCATGCACTATCCCCTATCCCGAAAAATACGGTGAAAATCCGAAAAAAGACGGGGCATCATCATTCTGCGGAGTAGCTGACCATAACAAGTCAAGATATTACGTTGCAAATGATTTTTACAATATGAAAAGCGAAGGCACACTTCATATTTTAGAGCATTTTGAAACATATCAGCAGACAAAGGAATACACCTGCGGTGCTGCAAGTGCTCTTATGGTGCTCAACTGGTACGGAAAGAAAAAGTATGACGAAATCGCTGTGAGTCAGCTTGTGGACAGTCACACTTCAAAAGGCTCAACAGTTGAAAACATTGCAGACTTTTTCGATCTCATCGGCTGGAATGTTGATTTTCATGCTGACACAAAAGCAAAATTTGAAACCATAGAAGAAGCCGAAAGCTTTTTCATAAACGCAATCGACAGCGGTACACCTGTTATGGTTGACTGGGTTGACTGGGCAGGTCATTGGCAGGTGCTTATCGGCATTGATACATGCAATACGGAAACACCCTATGACGATGTGCTGATTTTTGCAGACCCCTATGACGTGACCGACCATAAACAGGACGGATATTACACATTCCCGCTGGGAAGATTTCTCGGAATGTGGCGTGAAGGTGCCTGTGCAGAAAAATCCGCGCCTTATGTTCAGCCTTATATAATCGCAAAGCCGAAAACTTAATAAAAATGTAAAATATAATTTTAAGGAGCAACGATATGGATAAATTAGTCAGAAAAATTGAAGTTCCTCTTGCAAAAAAAGCAATAGAAAAAGCAGGCTTATATATCGTGCAGGAAAAAGACCTTGACCGTCTGGCAGAAGTTGCCGCAGATGCTTACAAGGATTATCCTCTTCATAACTGGTTCACAAACGGCAAATATGACGCAAAAGCATCAAAACTGATCATGCAGATTTCTCTCAGAACAATGACAGAAGATGCCGTTATTTATGCAGACAGTGAAGAAATCAACGGTTTTGCAGCATGGCTTCCTTTTGGTTTCACAGGCAGCAAAACTCTTCCTTTCCTTGCAAACGGCGGTCTGAGTCTGATTCTTCATTCCGGCCCCGGTATTATCGGCAGACTTCTGACATACGAAACATATGCAATGAATCTCAAAAAAGAGTTTACAGATAATTACGACTGGTATTTGTATAATCTCTCAATCAAGAAAGCTGCGCAGGGCAAAGGTATCGCAAGCAAACTGATGCGTCCCATGCTTGATTTCTGCGATGCTGAAAAAATGGTTGCTTATCTGGAAACAAACAAAGAAGCAAATGTAGGCTTGTATCGTCATTACGGATTTGACCTTATGAGAGAAGAGCTTATCCCCAAAACACCCGTAACACACTATGCAATGGTCAGATATCCCGCTGAATAATAAATAAAAGGAGATTTACTGAAATGAACATCGGAATCAAAAGAATCACAGAAGAAACCAGAATTGAACTCACAGGCAGACTCGACACAATCACAGCTCCTGAGCTGGAAAAAACAATCCAGTCAGATGTAAGCGACAAAACAAACCTTGTTTTTGATATGAAGGAGCTGGAATATATTTCAAGTGCAGGGCTTCGTGTACTTCTGGCAGCACAGAAGAAAATGAGCAGACACGGCACAATGAAGGTTATAAATGTCTGCGAAGAAGTTATGGAAGTTTTTGAACTTACAGGCTTTACAGAATTTCTGACAATAGAATAAAAACAATTACAACTCCAAAAACTCATAGAAAAGGCGATAATAATGATTAAAAACAGAACAGCACAATTGATTTTTCAGACAATTTATTGCACAATCGGATTAGTGGGTATTGTTGCAAGTTTCGGCATCTTTGACGACATAACACAGTTCAGATGGGAATTCTACGTGTATTTCACAAACATCAGCAATTTCCTTTGCATCGGCGTTATGTTTGCAGGTCTTATTCAGACAATCAGAAAAAAAGAAGACAGCGTTGTCACAGCGGTTCCTCTTCTGAAGTTTATCGGCATGCTCGGAATCATGCTCACATTCTTTGTTTTCAACTTTATGCTTGCAGGCGACCGTGACCCTCAGCTCAACTGGAGAATCGGCAGCCTTACATTCCATGTTGTTCTTCCGATCATGTATGTTGCAGACTGGTTCCTGTTCTATGAACGCAAAAAGTGCAGATGGTTCTATCCCCTTGCTTCAACAGCTTTCCCCATTGCGTATCTCACATTCATTTACACTCAGGCAGCTATCATGAAATTCGACACATCAATTCTTCTTCCCGATTCAACAACACCTCTCATCTACCCCTATTTCTTCCTGAATCTTGAAACTCTCGGTGTGGGCGGAGTGCTGAAATGGGTTGCAATTCTTCTTTCTGCTTTTGTTGTTATGGGCTTTATCTTCTTCGGTTTTGATAAAATCGGCAAGAAAAAAGCTGAAAAATAATTAAAAAACTGCAAAATTAATGCCACCCTCTCGGGTGGCTTTTTTGTTGTTTTATGAAGAGAAAGCTTTTACAAGTGCAAGACAGTCGCTGCAATAATAGTAACTTCCGTATTTGCTGTATGCACTCTCGCCGCAGACATAACACTCTTTGCTTGAGCTGCTGTTTTTGTTGCCGCTGCCTGCTGCGCTGTAAATACATGACATGCAGTACATTGCATCACTGTCAATATAACAATGGCATTCAAGACACTTGTTGGAATGGCTTGTGCAACAATTTGTATCGCCGCTCTTTGCGATGTAGTTGCTGCAACCTGCAACAGCACATTTTGTTGTTCTTGTGCCGTACTTGTTTGTGAAAGATCCTGAGCCTGAACTGCCTGAACCTGAAGAAGAACTGTTTGAACCTGAAGAACTGCCTGAATTGCTGTCATAACTGCTGTCAGGAGCATTGACTTCTTCTTCCGCCTTAGCTGCACTCATCACAAAGCAGCCTATAGCAAGACCGATGGAAATGATTATCATAGCAATAGCAACTACAATCTCCGTCTTACGTGATTCCTTATACTTGGTGTTCTGATCATCCTTACGACGAATCCCATGAATCAATAAAATAATACCGATCGGGAAAAATACTGCCGCAAAAGCAATTGCGATTATAAACAACATAATAACTACCTCTGTTTCTGTTTGTTTTTTATGGCGATATTTTACCAAAATCCGACACAAAAGTCAACAAAAAAACTATCAGGAATTGTTACTGTTCAGCGGTAATTACGGTTGCAAAAATGCGGTTTTTTTTGTTATAATATTATTAAAATATTGAACCGGGAGGAATCGGCAATGACTGATTTTATTACAGAAGATGGTGTTAAAAAACATACAGGTAACGAGACTATGGGTTCAGAAGATGATCTGAATTCTGCTGTTGCCGAAAATATCAAAAAATATCTTGATTCATGGGAAATGGAAATTATTTTTTATATTGATATGTACAATTACAATCATAGTTATACAGCAAAAACTTTTAAATTTAAAGAAAAAGATGTTGTTATAAAAAACGGTGAACTTAAAGGCTTTTACTTTTACGGCAGATTTATCAGCACACTGGATGTTAACCAAGAAAAAGAAGCACCTGAACTCATAGCAGAAATGGTGGGTGAGCCGACCTGCAGATATTATAGCTATAGAGTTTTAATGAAATTGATTCACAAGCCCTGATTCTTTTCAGCGAAGTCTGATTCTGATTTATACAAAAGCATAACAACACCCCTATGGCATTTACCATGGGGGTGTATTTCTGTTTTTCCGTGATATTTTATGTTATTTTACAATCTTTTTATTTTTTACAAACTTATTATTTGCATTGATATAGGAATATTTACGGCACTTGAGAAGCTCTTTTCTGCCCTGTTCGCTTCTTGTATATACAAGCTCGAACTTACCGCCCGCAGATTCAAGATTTTTTGCAAGGACGGCTGCAGTTTCCTTTTTGCCGGCAATGATTGAAGGACAGGCATAGCTCTGCACATAATTACGGTCTGCGGTTTTCAGAATACCCTTTGTGCCGATAATCAGGTATCTCGGATCGTCTATGGGTGAAAGAAGCTCCGACACAGCCTTTGCAAACACATTCTTTTCACGGAGAGTTGCTTTCTCCAGCGAGCAGTTGATTATATCCTGCTTTTCGGATTTCTCAACAGAAAGTGCTGCTGTGGTGCTGTCAATTTCACCGATTTCTTTAAGTGTTCTGAGAATTGCTGATGAAATGTTATGTATCGTTTTCTCGGGTGATGAATTTTTTATTACAACCGAGGCAAATTTTACAAGAAAAACAGACGAAACAACGGCAACAATAACACCGATAATGCTTCCGACAATGCCCGTAAACGCAATAACAAGAACAGACAGGACAATCAGCACCGCAAGAATGATTGCATAAAGCTTATTCTTATGTATTGCAGAAGCAGGATGAATCTGCGCAGGAATTTCGCAAACTTCGGCAATTTCAGGTCTTGCTTTGCCCTTCACGGCAGCAGACCATCTTTCTGCCATTGATTTTCTGTCATTTGCCAGTGCCAGCATCTGATTGTTTATATTCTGAAGTCCCTCTTTGTTGTAAGGAGGCTTCAGAATGTCGATTCTGTCGATTCCGCTTTCAATTGTATCAGAATGATAGGCAGGAGCCTGAAAACATGCAAAACGGCGCTTCATCATTTCAAAATCGTCACTTATTATTTCTTCGCCCGACTCAGGCTCTACAGTTACAAGATGCCATATATTTGACACCTTTCCGGGATTCTTTTTATCCATTCGGATTGCCCTGCCACGCATCTGGTTTGAAAGCATAAAACTGCCCACAAAGCTTGCAAGAATAAGAGAATTGATATTCGGTGAATCCCAGCCTTCGCCGAGAAGTGATTTTGTGCCCACAAGAATATTTATCACACCGAGCTGAAAAGCTTTTGTAATGATGCTGACTTTGTTTTTGTTTGAGCCTGAAAAATCAATCTGTGTGTGCAATGTGTTTTCAATTTTCTTTATTTTGCACGGCACACCGTCGTTATATGCTATTTCCTGCACCGTTTCAACAGCACTGTCGGGAATAATAACAAGAGTACCCGACAAAACAGCAAGTTTCAGGTCAGGTTTGCATCTTCTGAGCGATTCAAAAACGGGTACTGCACCGAATGAATGAACAGGCTCGGTGGTGCCCACAATCTTCATCATATCCTTTTTGATAAAGTCTGTGAGAATGAGCATACGCAGCGAATTGCCGAGATTTTTATATTCACTTGCAGTAATTCTGTTTATGCTCTGAAGCTTGCCGGTTGATGAAACGAGCATTCTGTTGATTTTTTCATTAGATGAAAGACGCACCTTATTTTTTTCGATAAGTGCCTCTTCGGAAAGCACAGTCTTCAGCTTACTGCTCAGCTCTTCGGTGAAAACATCGGGATTATCAATAATAAACTGAAATGCAGTTTCTGCCATGCTGATTGAATAAGCGGGTGCCTTCTGACCGTCAAAAACCTTTGTCTCAAGGCTTTCTGCAATAACCACACCGCCTTTTTTCACAACACAGACAAGTGCTCTGAAGTCCTGCAGGTTTTCATAAAGCAATTCTTCGTTTTTTGCAATACCTGATGCCATAAGCGCATTCAAAGGTATGCCGCTTGCAATGATTTTTTCGGTAACAGCCTTTGCTTTTGCCTTGTAACCTGCCAGCATGCGTGATTCCTCAGCGGTAGGATAGCTGAAATAGATATAATCCTGATGCGGACACAGAGTTTTCTGACTCACAAGCTGGGGAACAAAAATTTCATCATCAATATCACCGCAAAGCGCCTGATATCTGCTCCATTCAGCAGGAGCACTGTCGTAAGGAGGTGTTGCGGTAAGCGAAATCACAGTTACTGCACCTTCCATAGCTGCAACAAACTTTTCAAGCACTCTCTGCCATTCACTTTTGAGATGATGCGCTTCATCAAGGCAGATTGTTTTTATCCCGGCCTTTTTGATTGCCGCAAAAATGTCAAAGCCCGTGTAATCCTGAGCTTCCTCTGCAACAATCATATCGCTGCCGTCTTCAGCTTTGACAACTGATTTTGTGCATGCGGCATGAAGTGCCTGATAAGTAACGGATGTGATAAGCGACGGTTTGCTCAGAGAATATGAGATGTATTCTGCAGGATTTTCACTTTCAGGCAGAAACGCCTCAACGAATCTTTCACCCCACTGCTGACGGATTGTGACAGACGGAGTGAGAATAAGTGCAGGAGCATTCAGTCGGCGGATAAGTTCAATACCGAGAATTGTTTTTCCGCTTCCGGGTGCTGCAACGATATGTATTTTTTTATCTTTAAGATGCTTTTGTGCATTGTTAAGCACGGTCTGCTGATAATCACGGAAGGTCCACTTGAATCTGACCTTGCTGAAATTTTTCATTTTCCCACCTCAATAAATTCTTTATTTTAAATGAATTTTCATAACTACATTTTTCTTTCACTATTCTTTTATTATATCATTTTTTTATAAATATTCAACAGTTTTATCCGGATCCCGATTCTGTGTTACCTTTTATGAAAAAAGACCGGGGAAACCGTGCTTTATAACACTTATTGCTGATCCGCAGCAGGAATCCGCAGATTTCGTCTGCCCGGCTGTACTGAGTCATGTATTCGCCCCTGAATTCAGGCTGACCTGTTCTCAGACAGGAATAATATTCGCACACAAGCTTTGATGTATCGGCACTGTAAAGATAACCGTTCTTTTTCAGAATATCGTCCACTCCTGCTTTTTCTTTGTATCAGATTTTTATGCATATTCATAATTTGGTAACATTTTCAAGCTATAATACCTTCACACAAATTAATACAGAAATGGAGAAATCAATATGAAAAAACTGTTCTGTCTGATGCTTACAGTTATTCTTGCTCTTAATTGCTTCTGCCTTATCGGCACAGCTTCTGCACAGAGCTTTGAAACAGAAAACGGGGTTAAGGTTGAAATGGCTCCCTTCCTCTACAAATCTGCTCTTTACCCGATGGAATACCCCAGTCATCAGTCCTATGAAATCAAGGAAAAGAGTGTTGAGGGTGATTATGCAATTTCCCGCGAAATCAACGACCTTTCCTACACTTTTGTATTCCCTGCAGGAACTACAGAGATTGAATGCAAGGTTTCGCTTAACGGTGAAAGCGATTGGGTAGGTTTCACCGTAAACGCCACAGACAACCCGATTTACTGGGAAAAGGATGCTCAGGGCAACGTTGACTACAGCAAACCTCTTACATTCTACCGTGATGAAGCAACTGCTGAGCGTGACGAATACGGTGTTCTTTACAGAGATTTTCTCAAAGATGCTCAGGTAAAGGGTTTCAGAGATTACAGCAAACTTTACTGGAGACTTGTTTACACCTGTAACGGTGAAGTGGTCACAGAATATTTCGACATTAAACTTTACGAATATGATTCTGCTGAAAAGTACGATGTAAAGATTGTAAACTTCAATGTTGCAGGTCTTCCCTTCGGCGTTTTCAGCGGTGAGGATGTCCCTGCAAACCAGAAGGTTATTGCAAAATATCTTTCAGAGAATGATTTTGACATCGCTGCTGTACAAGAAGACTTCGGATATCACAAAAACCTTGTTGATAATCTGAAAGGCTTTAACTATCTCACAAATCACACAGGCAATGTCCCCGGCGGTGACGGTCTCAACGTATTCACAAAGGATATGACCATTTATAACGAAACACGTGTAAGCTGGAATAAGCAGAGCGGTATTCTTACCGACGGCTCTGATGAGCTTACTCCCAAGGGCTTTGTTTACTCGGTTATAGATATCGGCAACGGTATTTATGTGGATTTCTACAACTTACACGCAGATGCATACGGCGGTGAAGGCTCAGTTGCTGCAAGAACAAGTCAGTACAAACAGCTTGCCGAATTCATCAAGGCACGCTCTGCAGAAAACGACAGACCCGTAATCGTAACAGGTGACTTCAACAATCATCTGCACAGCGGTGAAGACAACAGCGCTCTTTACAATATCCTTTGCGTTGAACTCGGGATGAAAGATGCATGGGTAGAATATCACAACAACGGTGACTATTTCAACATGTATAACTGGCACGTTTCAGGTCTGCCTGCATGGGGCAACTGGGACTCTGTTGAAAGATTCATGTACAGAGCAGGCGGCGGTGTTGACCTTGTTGTAAATGATTTCAGATATGTTGAAGTACATGACAGCAATGAAAAGACTGTCTCTGACCATGCAGCCGCTGAATGCGATTTTACTTTTATAAAAACAGAAGATTTCATCGAAAACACTCAGAATCTTACTGTAACAAAGCCTTCTGCAAACAACTTCATTCATCAGATTAAGTGGTTCTTCAAGGCTCTCTTCAAAATTTTTTCAGATATCAGCAATCTCCCTGAATTACTCAAGGAAATAGCCTGAGCTGAAAACGAAATACTAAAAAAAGAAGATTACCATAACGGTAATCTTCTTTTTCTGGTCGGAGTGACGGGATTCGACGGCTGTCGCTTCGCTTTGCCGTCGGCAACAATTTTGTTTGGCTTCGCCGAGGTGGGTTCGAATCCCGATTCTGCTGTAAATAAAAAAAACAAGGTCACAGGAATATTCCGAACCCATGGCTACCTCTTGCGGTGCCCAAAATCGGCTACGCTCGTCACTTCGCTGCCGATTTTGACCGCTGCGCCATTTCGTACTCCCTTCATCTGCCACCGGCAGCGGTCGTACTCAATGCCTGGTCCCTCACAATTGGTCCGGGACAAACAAGAGACCGCTGAAATCTGTTTCTGCAATAAAAAAAAGAAGATTACCATAACGGTAATCTTCTTTTTTTGGTCGGAGTGACGGGATTCGACGGCTGTCGCTTCGCTTTGCCGTTGGCAACAATTTTGTTCGGCTTCGCCGAGGTGGGTTCGAATCCCGATTCTGCTGTAAATAAAAAAACAAGAGACCGCTGAAATCTGTCTCTGCAATAAAAAAAAGAAGATTACCATAACGGCAATCTTCTTTTTCTGGTCGGAGTGACGGGATTCGAACCCATGGCCTCTTGGTCCCGAACCAAGCGCGATACCAAACTTCGCCACACCCCGTAATTTATGCTAAATTATTATACACTATCAATCTGAAAAATGCAAGTGTTTGCGCAAGTATTTTTGCAAAATAAAATTTTCGTATCCGTTGTTATTTTCGGTCGGTTGCAGAATAATAATTGCATGATTTTCTTCTATTTCATCTGCATTTATTGACATTCTTTATGCGTTATAGTAATATATAACCGGCACCGATAGTGCTCAGACGGCTGTATTGCTGACTGACAAAAAATACATATATCAGGGTGGTAAAAATGAAGAAAAAGCCTGTAATTATTGCGCTTATTTCTGTAGTGAGCATTGCCGTTGCAGTGCTGTTGTTTTTCTTTATAAGAGGCGTTGTTGCAAATGTCCGCATTCAGAACATTGCAAACGAAAAAGGTGAAGCATTCGGTATAACCGACTTCAAATCAAAGAGCACAAATTTCATCGGTGAGGTATGGGATGTTGAACTTAAGTCAGAAAGCTTTTATCAGCTGTCAGACGAGGACAGATTCCAGATTATTCTCAGCATCGTCACAGATGAGGAGCTGAAATCGATGATGGTTTCAGCTGTGCGTAGCAAACCCGGTCCTCTTGTTTCAGAAAATTTTGAGATTTACAGCGGCAACGCATGGCATTACTTCGACATAAATGCCGATTACAACAAAATTTATCTTACCGGTGGTGAGGAAAAATATTGTGTAAATAATGCAGAATCCTACGGCTTCATACTTCCGTTCAAAAACAAATACGGCACAGAAGATACAACCTGCATCGTAAGCGACTGCAATAACAAAATTGTGCGTACAGGCAATTCAAACGCATGTATTGATCACTGCGAAATCTGTGATGACTGCTATATCTACATAGATAAGGGCGATACCCGTTGCGACAACTGCGCAAAGAAAGCATTTGAAAAACACTATGACGATGTTGCAGAAGTTCTCGGCGATCCATGGTAAAGCAAAAGACAGTCCTCGGACTGTCTTTTTTATTTATCCCCATTGTTCCCCTCCCATTTTTTCAATTCCTCTGCAAAGTATATTGTCATTTCTGCAATGATATAGTATAATACTCTAAAACGGAGGTGAGGGTATGCCCGGGACAAATTATCAGCTTATGCTGGATAACGAGATAAAGCTCATAAGCAAGGGCTCAGAAAAACCCTCACTGCTTCTGCACATCTGCTGTGCTCCTTGTTCAAGCTACGTGCTTGAATATCTGTCGGAATTTTTCCGCATCACTTTATTTTTCTACAACCCAAACATCACATCCGCAGACGAATACAACTACCGCATTGATGAGGCAAAAAGGCTCATTTCAGAGATGCCACTTCCGGGCAAGGTTGATTTTATTGCAGGAAGATATGATATTTCCGAGTTTTTCGCAATTGCAAAGGATTTTGAGAATGAGCCTGAGGGCAGTGAAAGATGCTTCAGATGTTATGAATTGCGACTCCGTGAAACGGCTGAATTTGCAAAGAAAAACGGTTTTGATTATTTCACCACTACCCTTTCAATCAGTCCCTACAAAAATGCAGAAAAGCTCAATTCAATCGGCAGTTTTCTTGCTGATGAATACGGTGTGAAGTATCTTTTTTCCGATTTCAAGAAGAAAAACGGCTACAAACGGTCGATTGAGCTGTCTGCAATCTATAATTTATACCGTCAGAATTTCTGCGGTTGCGTCTATTCCGAAATGGAAATGAAAAGGAGAAAAACGAATGAGAGCAATGACATTTAATGTCCTTTGTGCAGGCAGAAACGAGCATCAGTGGTGCCGTCGTCAGCCTCTTGTAAGGGATGTCATAAAAACTTATATGCCCGATTTTTTCGGCATTCAGGAAGCTCATTACGGCTGGATGAAGTATCTTGCAGGTCAGCTTAAAGAATTTTACGGCTTTGTGGGTGTGGGCAAGGATGACGGAAAAAACGGCGGTGAATTTTCTCCCGTTTTCTATCGCAAAGACAAGTTCACAGTCCTTGAAAGGCTCGATTTCTGGCTGTCGGAGACACCTGAAAACCCGGGTCCCGGCTGGGATGCTGCCGAAAACAGAACCTGCAGCGGTGCATTGTTTGAAAGCATTGAAACAGGCAAAAAAATCGCAGTTTTCAACACTCATCTTGACCATATAGGTGAAGTGGCTCAGCACAAAGGTGCAGAACTTATACTTGAAAATCTGAAAAAATATGATAATATAAAAACAGTGCTGATGGGTGATTTCAATGTCACTCCCGACTCTGAAATATACAAAATCTTCATTGATGGCGGTTTCTGCGATGCCCGTACAGTTGCTGATGAATCCGATGATATCAATTCATTCCATTGGTTCGGCGGATCTTCAAAAATGATTGATTTTGTGTTTGTAAAAAATATAAAAAATGTAAGCAAAGTTAAAACTGCAACAGACAGACCTGAGGGCAGATATCCGTCTGACCATTATCCCGTAGTTGCAGATTTTGAATAAGGAGTGTTTAAAATGAAAGTTATGTCATTCAACGTTCTTTGCGGTGGCAAAGGCAAAAACTGGTGGACAAAGAGAAAGACTCTTGTAAGGGACGTTATCAAAAAATATGATCCCGACACATTCGGTCTTCAGGAAGCTCATTACAGATGGATGAACTATCTCTGCAAAGAGCTGAAAGATACATACGATTATGTCGGTGTCGGCAGAGACAACGGCAAGAGACAGGGCGAATTCTCACCTGTTTTCTATAAAAAAGACAAGTACGAAGTTATTGAAACAGGCAATTTCTGGCTGTCCGAAACTCCCGAAAAACCCGGCAAAGGCTGGGATGCTGCTTGTGTGAGAATCTGTTCATATGCTGTTCTCAAAGACAAGGCAACAGGCGGAAAAATTGCGCACTTCAACACTCATCTTGATCACATCGGTGATGTTGCAAGAAGCGAAGGCGCAAAGCTTATTGCCGAAAGAGCAGACGTTTTCAAGGGTGTGCCCACAATCGTGACAGGTGACTTCAACGTAAACCCCGAATCCGGCGCTTACAAGACAATCATCGCACAGGGATTTGAAGACGCAAGAACTCTTGACGCAAACGCAAACGATGTGAAGACATACAACGGTTTTGACGAAAACACTCCCGAAATGATCGACTTCGTTTTCATCAAAAACGGTTTCAAGGTTAAATCATGCAACACAATCACAGACAAAGCAGGCGACAGATATATTTCTGACCACTACCCTGTTCTTGCTGAGCTGGAAGTGTAAACAATAATTTAGCGAAGCAGAAATTGATTAATATATCGCAGGGGCGATTTCAATTTCTTCACACTTTCCGCTAAATTATTATTCACACAAAAAAACGGAGCCGGATATCGGCTCCTTATTTTTTTATGATTCAAGGCCTGCTGAAATACGAAGGATTTTTCTTGCGTCGGATGCAGTTATCTTGCCGTCGTTTGTAACGTCTGCCGCAATACCGAAAACTCCTTCAAGTTCACCGAGTTTTGCGGAAGCTCTCAGGGCAAGTCTTGCATCTGCCGCTGTTGTCTTTCCGTTACCGTCAATATCAGTAGGCACAACGATTGTGTATTCACCGATAATTTCCGAGTTATCATCAAGAATCAGGATTTTTGAGCCTGTTCCCACAAATGATTTTTCATCGGGAGTGTTGCCGTTCTTGTCAATGATTGCAAACTTTTCGTTTTTGATCATTTCTGAAAGAGTTGCAACAGTTTCGCCTTTTCCGATATATGAAACATTGTTTTCAAAATCGGTTACAATTGAGCCTTCACCCCTGACTTCAAGTTTTCCGTCTTCTGAATCTGCAGGGGGATTATCAACAGGCGGTTCTTCAACAGGCGGTTCTTCTATGGGGGGTTCTTCCACAGGAGGTTCGTCAACAGGTGGTTCTTCAGGAAGAACAGAAATGAATATTATTTTTTCAGGAGAATCCATTATATAAGTTTTCTCTGCATATTTCTCTGCTTCAGTACCCGGTGTACCGTAGATGATGAAACCATCATAAATTGACGGGATACGGAAATAGTTATCGTAGCTGCAACCGAAAGCTGCTTTGCCGATTTCGGTAACAGTTGCGGGAATTGTGACACTCTTGATTTCCGGGCAGTTTCCGAAAGCATAAGCACCGATTGAAGTCACGCTGTCGGGAATTGTGATGCTGTCAAACTGTGCGCAATTCTCAAATGCACCTTCACCGATTGTCTTTACACCTTCGGGAAGAGTGATTTCTGCAAGATTTTCACAGTATGCAAAGGCAAAATTGCCGATTGATGTAACTGTGTCGGGAAGCTTTATTTCTGCGAGTTTTTCACATCCGCTGAACATCTTTTCGGGGATTGAAGTGATACCGTCGGGAAGCACGGCACTTTCAAGAGCTGAACAGTTGCTGAAGACACCGATGCCCATTGTGGTCACGCTGTCCGGAACAGTGATTTTTGCGATATTCACACACTCAGTGAATGCGTAATCACCGAGAGTTGTGACACCGTCGGGAATTATAATCTCTGTCAGGCTTTCGCAATACTCAAAAGCATTTGCACCGATTGATGTAACACCGTCGGGGATATTGACACTTTCAAGCTTTTTGCAGTTGCTGAAAGCCAGTTCACCGATTGTTTTAATGCTTTCGGGAAGTGTGATATTTCCGATATTTTTGCAACCCATGAAAGCTTTTTCACCGATTGCAGTAACGGGATAACCGTCGATTGTATCGGGAACAATGATATTTTCGGCGGCTGAATCGGAGCAATCTGTGATTGTCACTTCACCGTCATTGATTTTATAGCTGAGATATTTAAAAACATCGTCAGCTTCCGAACCTGCAGGTACAAAAGTTATGTTATTTTCTACAGCATAGATATTTGCCTGAGAATCGGTTGCACCGTAGATTACAACGCCCTGAACTTTTTCAGTTTCAGACAGGTAACCGAAAGCAAGTTTTCCGATTGATGTGACATTGACGGGGATCATGATTCTCTTCAGATTATCGCATCTGTAAAAAGCATTTGCGCTGATTTTTGTCACATTTTCGGGAATTTCGATGTATAAAAGGCTGTCGCAATCTGTGAAAGTGTTACTGCCGATTGTTGTTATATTTTTGCCGATTGTAACATCTGCAAGTTTTCCGCATGATCTGAATGCTTCTGTGCCGAGTGATGTTACACTGTCGGGAATTATGACAGAAGTAAGGCTTTCGCAACTTTGAAATGCATTGTTGCCGATTGATGTAAGTTTTTCGGAAAGAGTGAGTGTGGCGAGTTTGCTGCATTCTTCAAATGCAGATGCACCGATTGATGTAACATTATCGGGAATCACAACTGAAGTAAGACTGTTGCAGAAATAAAACGCTCCGTTACCGATTGATGTAAGGCTTTCGGGAAGACTGATTTCTTCAAGTTTTCCGCATTCGGAAAATGCCCGGTTTCCGATGGTTTTCACACCTTCGGGAATTGTTACTTTTCTGAGTTTTCTGCAATCTTCAAATGCACATTCATCGATTGTTGTAACACTCAGCGGGATGTCATATGATTCTGCACTGTTGCCTTCGGGGAATTTTATAAGCTTTGTTCTGCCCTGGCTGAACAACACACCGTTCAGATCGCAGGTAAAGTATTCGTTTTCTGCATCAATATAGAAATTTGCAAGTTTACTGCAATTTGTAAAAGCATTTTTAGAAATGGTTTTAACATATCTGCCGATTGAGATACCTGTGATTTTGCTGCAATTGAGAAATGCATTGTTATCAATTGCAGTTACTGGATAGTTATCTATCATGTCGGGAATCGCAATTTCTCCGACGGCAGAGCTATCACATTTCTTGATTTTGACTTCGTTTTTGCTGACGGTATAAGTCAGGCGCTCATACACATTATCTGCCGCAAATGATGTGATATCAAGACCTGCAAAAACAGAAAATATCATCATCAAAGACATGATTGTGCACAGGATTTTTTTTGAACATTTTTTCATGGTATTGCCTCCGTTGTAAAGATATATTACAGCAATATAATTTATATTATAAAATATACTAACATAAGTATCAGACAGGTACAATGCAAAATATAACCAAATTTTACGGATGTTTTTTGTGTACAATCATACTGCGTCCGATTACGGAAAATTTTTGTCATTGCAAAAGACATCTCTTATGAATATGATATAAGTAAGAGGTGGTTGTAATGAAAATAAAAGCGCAGACGGACAACAGAATATGTATTGAGCTGACGCATGAGGATATGCTTGAGCTTGATATTACATATGATGAGCTGGACTATTCAAACATTGAAACACGACGTGTGCTGTGGACTCTGCTGGACGAAGCGAGACTGGAACTCGGCAGGAATATAAGCCTTACTCAGAAGATGCTGATTGAAGCAATACCTGACAACAACGGCGGATGCAGAATTTATTTCACGGTGACAGATGAACAGAACAACAAAAAAAACAGCAGACAGATTGTTAAACACGGCTGTGCAAAAACTGTCTGTCAGTCGTCGGACATAAACCACATCAGTGAGCTGGCAAAAGTCCTGTTTTCGGCCGGTCACAGAATAAAAAGTGAACTTTTCACAGACGGTGCAAATTACCGTCTTGTGATAAGTCCCGATTCCGCTATGCAGAGCAACATCGACGCGACGGTGTGTGAATTCTGCGACATCTGTGACGAATCGTCTGTGTCATATACATACGAGCACTGGAAACTCCTTGCATCTCCCGATGCTGTGGGAATTCTTGCCGTCACATTCTGAAATAATTCTTCAAAAGAATTGACAAAGCATCCTATATTTTATAAAATATAGTAAAAAGATCCCGAAAGTTGTGATATTATGAATACGGTTATTGAAAATTCACCAGCAGATATCAAAACAGAAAATGAAGTGACTTTTCTCGGTAAATCCAACGATTGTTTCTTCGATGAAGCTGTTTCTGATGAAGTGATTGCCCGTTTTCAGGCTGCACAGACAGGCGATACGGTTGTATTCGGATATTATGCTCAGTCTGCAGATAAAAAAGCTGCAGAGCTTCCGATCGAATGGATTGTTCTGGATAAGCAAGGTCCCAGAATGCTGCTTCTGAGCAAATATGTTCTCGATACCGGTGCTTATAATTTCTTCATTCCTGATTCAGATGACTATGATGAGGAAGAAGAAAATCAGGAAGATGAAATTTATGTTCCCGAAGATGAATATGAATATGTTTATGACAAAGAAACCAAGACATTCAAAAAAGTAAAAAAGATCATTCTTAAAGAGCCTTTAGGCAAATGGGATATCAGCTCACTGAGAGCATGGCTCAACAGAACTTTCTTTGATTCGGATTTCATCAGAACAGCTTTCTCGGATGCTGAAAAAAATCTTATCGAAGGCGTCATTCTTAAAAACTTTGACAATCCGAAGCACAAAACCCGTGGCGGTGAAGACACAACAGACAAAATTTTTATCCTCAGCAATGCGCAGATTCGCAGGTATTTTCCAAAAAAAGAAAGTCGCATAGCATATCCCACACCATATGCAAAGGCTAACGGTGTTTATTGCAAGAAAGACGGAAGCTGTGACTGGTGGGTGCGCACACCCGGCCAGAACAAATACGGTGCAAATATCGTCAGCACAACAGGAAATCTCAACAGCAGTTATAATTGCCGCTATGATTTCATCGGTATCCGTCCCGCACTCTGGATAAATCTTGATTTCAATGAATAAAATAAGAAAACAGACCTTGTCAGATGACAGGGTCTGTTTTTTGGTGCGGATAACAGGGGTCGAACCTGCACGCATCGCTGCACAAGATCCTAAATCTTGCGTGTCTGCCAATTCCACCATATCCGCAGATAAACAATAATTTAGCTAAGCAGAAATTGATTGATATATCGTAGGGGCGATGTCCTCATCGCCCGGCACGAATGTGCATTTTCCGTAGGAAAATTTAACGGCATAGCCGTTATTGTTCGCTTTGCTCACAATCGGGCGGTGAGGACACCGCCCCTACATGAACATATCAGATTATTAGCTAAATCATTGTTTAAAGAACTTTTGCTAAGAAGTTCTGAAGTCTTTCGCTTTTCGGATTATCGAAAATGTCTTCGGGAGTGCCTTCTTCAAGGATTTTTCCTTCGTCCATGAAGATAACTCTGTCTGCAACTTCCTTTGCAAAGCCCATTTCGTGAGTGACGACAACCATTGTCATGCCCTCTTTTGCAAGGGATTTCATAACTTCAAGAACTTCGCCGACCATTTCGGGGTCAAGTGCTGATGTAGGTTCGTCGAAAAGCATTACTTCAGGCTCCATGCAAAGTGCACGAACGATAGCAACTCGCTGCTTCTGACCGCCTGAAAGCTGGCTGGGATATGCATCTGCTCTGTCTTCAAGGCCGACTCTTTTAAGGAGTGCTCTCGCCTTTTCTTCTGCTTCCTTTTTGTTCTTTTTCAGAAGCTGAGTGGGAGCGATGGTCATATTTTTAAGGATATTCATATTCACAAAAAGATTGAAGTGCTGGAAAACCATGCCCATTTTCTGTCTGTGAATGTTTATATTGACTTTCTTGTCTGTGATGTCAACATCATTGAAAAGAATCTGACCGTCTGTGGGAAGTTCAAGAAGATTGAGTGAACGAAGCAATGTTGATTTACCGCTTCCTGAAGGACCGATAATAACAACCACTTCACCACGTCTGATATCAGTATTGACACCGTCAAGAGCCTTTACTTCTCCACCGAAATAGTGTTTTTTGAGGCCTCTGACCTGAATGATATTATCGCTCATTACGACGAAGCCTCCTTTCAATGATTGAGAACACCTTAGTAAGCACAACAACTGTGAAAAGGTAGATTATTGCGACTGCAGCAAGGGGCATGAATGCCTCGAATGTTCTGCCTCGGATAAGGTCACCTGCTTTTGTAAGGTCAGTGATTGCAACGTAACCTGCAACAGATGTTTCTTTAAGAAGTGCAATTACTTCATTAAGAAGTGTGGGCAGAGTTGCCTTTACAGTCTGAGGTATAACAATGTGAATCATTGTCTGAATATAATTGAAACCGAGTGAACGGCCTGCTTCAAACTGACCGTTGTCGATTGACATGATACCGCCACGGAAAATTTCTGCAACGTATGCGGCAGAATTGAATCCGAATGCCACAACAGCAATAAGAGTATCATTGTCCTGAGCAACAAGGATTACGAAGTACCATATCATCAGCTGAACAACAACAGGAATACCTCTGATGACAGTTATGTATAATTTTGCAATACCGTTGCAGAATTTCAATGCACGGTAACCGAAACCGCCTCTGAGTTTGAGTGATTCTTCATTCTTATCGTATGAAGAACGGATAGCTGCAAGTGCGATACCGCAGACAAGTCCGATTGCAATTGCGCCCAATGTGATGATGATTGACTTTCCGAAACCTTCAACAAGCCATTTCCAACGGTCGTCATCGATGAAACAAAGAATGAATGTATCTTTGAGGTCGGTGAATGTTTCAATAAACCATAATTTCAGAGCTTCCAAAATGATGCCCCTCTCATAATATAAATTAAGATGAGGACGGAACGATGCCGTCCTCAGTTATTCGCTTATGTAAAATTGAATTAAGCTGTTGTATCCTCTGATGTGGGGATGTACTTTGCAATGATATCAGCGATTGTGCCGTCTGCTTCAAGTTCTGCAAGAGCGTTGTTTACAGCTGTAAGAAGTTCTGTGTTTTCCTTTGCAATAGCGATTGCGTAGTCTTCAACTGCCCATTCAGCGTCAAGGATCTTGAGGCCTTCGTTAGCAGCTACGAATGACTTAGCGGGTTCGTTGTCGATGATAACAGCGTCAACCTTGCCTGTTTTGAGAGCCTGAACTGCGTCTGCACCTGTCTTGTAACGAACAACGTTTTCTTCACCGTAACCGCCGTCTTCAACTGAAGATGAAGCGTAGATGTCGCCTGTTGTATCCTGCTGAACACCGAACTTCATTGAACCGTCACCAACGAGATCATCAAGTGATGTGATTGATGAACCTTCAGCAACGATAACAACCTGAATACCTGTTGCGTATGTTGTTGAGAAGTTAACACTTTCAAGTCTGGTGGGAGTAACAGTCATACCAGCCATACCAATGTCGAACTTGCCTGTCTGAACACCACCGATGATTGAACCGAATTCAACGTCTTTGATTTCAAGAGTCATGCCGAGCTTTTCAGCAATTTTGCCTGCGATTTCAACGTCGATACCTGCATATTCGCCGCCTTCAACGAATTCGTAGGGAGGGAATGCAGCGTTTGTAGCCATTACAAGAACGCCTTCTTTTGCAGTCATGCCTGTTGCAGCATCTGCTTCTGTTGAGCTTTCTTCACCTGTTGCTGCGTTGTCTGTACATGATGTGAAAACAAGAGCAAGTGAGAAAACCATTGCGAGAGCCATTACGATAGCAATAATTTTTTTCATTGATAATTTCTCCTTTTTATTATAATAAATAATTACCGTGTCAAAGTATATCACATAACAATACAGAATTCAACCATATTTTTGCATATAAATGCGGTCGAATTCTGTATTTTCATTGTCATTTTTTATAAATATACACTTTTACTTGAGAAATCTGCTGTAACCGTCACCGTACTGAATGCATCTTGAAATTCTGCTTAAAGTAGCGGAAGAAATATCTGTTTCTTCTGTCACCTGATTGTAGGTTTTGCCTTCTATGAGCAGTTTTGCAGCTCTGACACGCTGAGCCATCTGTTCAATTTCCTTGATTGTGCAAAGGTCATCAAACAGCGCTTTGCAGTCCTCGGCATTTTCCATTGATGCAATCAGCTCAAACAGCTCGGTCACCATTTTTGCATCTGTTTTAGGCATGATTTTCACCTCAGATATTCTCAAGTGAACGGCTGAGGAATGCCTTCATCTTTTCAGATTTCGGGTTGCCGAAAATCTCGTCAGGAGTGCCGTATTCTTCGATTATACCGTCTGCCATGAAGATGATTTTGTCTGAAACTTCCCTTGCGAAGCCCATTTCGTGAGTGACGACAATCATTGTGCTGTCGCCTGTTTTAAGGCTTTTGATAACTTTCAGAACTTCGCCCGTAAGTTCGGGGTCAAGGGCAGAAGTGGGTTCGTCAAAGCAAAGGATGTCGGGATTGAGTGCAAGAGCTCTCGCTATTGCAACTCTCTGCTGCTGACCGCCCGAAAGCTCGCAGGGGTAGTTATTGATTTTGTCGGAAAGACCGACTCTCTCGATGAGTTTCTTTGCATTTTCTTCAATAGCTTTTTCGTCACCATGATTGAGAAGTGTTGGCGCAAGCATGATGTTTTTCAGCACGTTGTACTGAGGGAAAAGGTTGAAATTCTGGAAAACAAGGCCGAAGTGAAGTCTTTTTGTTCTGATTTCAGCCTCTTTCATTCTCTTTGACTTACCGTCTTTGCCGTCATAGAGAAGTTTTCCGTTTACGGTGATGGTACCCTCGTCGGCATATTCAAGGAAATTAAGACAACGCAGAAGTGTTGTCTTACCGCTGCCTGATGAACCGATGATTGAAAGAACTTCGCCCTTTTCAAGAGAAAAAGATATATCTTTGAGAACTTCGGTTCTGCCGAAGCTCTTTTTAATGTTTCTGACTTCAAGCACTGACATATCTCTCACCCCTTAAAATAATCGAGTTTTTTCTCGATTTTTCTGAAAACAACGGTAAGGATGCCGTTGAATATGAGATAGAATGCACCTGTGTAGAACAAGGGCCAGATAAGACCTTCGCTCTTGATATATACCTGAGCACTCCAGATGATTTCGTAAACAGCAATGATTCTTGCAAGAGATGTATCCTTGACAAGAGTGATGATTTCGTTACTCATGGGAGGAATGATTCTCTTGATAACCTGCAGAAGCACGATTCTGAAGAAAATCTGTGTCTTTGTCATGCCGAGAACCTGACCTGCTTCATACTGTCCCTTGGGAATTGATTCGATACCGCCTCTGTAAATTTCAGAGAAATAACATGAGTAGTTAAGCACGAATGCGATAAGGACTGCGGGGAATCTGTCGAGTCCGTTCCAGCCTAAAATAAGTCCGGGACCGTAGAACACGACGATTATCTGAAGCATCAGCGGTGTTCCTCTGATGACCCATATGAGAAGTTTCATTGCGGCACTCAGAGGCTTGAATTTACTCATTGAGAAGAAGCTGAAAATCAGACCCAACGGCAGAGAAAAAACAAGTGTCAGCGCAAAAAGCTTGAGTGTTGTGCCGAAACCCTGCAACAAATCAAGCGTAACATTAAGAAATGTTTCCATATAGTTGTTCCTTTATTTTGTATCCTTTACAGAAAAACTGAGGCAGAAATTTCTCTCTGCCTCAAAATATCAGTTATTTTTAAAATCAGAATGCAAGTGTGAGTTCGTACTTTGTTGCAAGACCGTCAAGAACTTCTGCCTTGTTGTCAACCATGAACTGATTGAGAACTGCAGTAACGTCTGAACCCTTTCTGAAGCTTACGCCGTACTCTTCGCTTGTGAGTTCAACACCCTTTGCAAGAGTTGCATAGCTTGTGCCTTCACCTGTCATAGCGTTAGCCATTGTGATGTCGATGATACAAGCATCAGCTGTGCCTGCCTGAACTTCCATAAGAGCGTCTGCCTGTGTGAGAACTGCTGTGTATGTGAAGTTGTTTTCCTTAGCTGCGTCTTCACCTGCTGAACCTGATTCAACTGCGAATGCAAGGTCTGCCATTGAAGCTGCGTCTGCATAATCAGCAACCTTATCAGCTGCCATAACAACAACCTGAGCATTCTTTACGTATGCGTCAGAAACGTTTGTTGCAAGCATGATTTCGTTTGTGATTGTCATACCGTTCCAGATACAGTCAATCTTCTTTGCGTCAAGTTCGAAAACTTTGTTGTCCCAGTCGATTTCGATGAATTCAATTTCAACACCGAGATCTGCTGCGAAAGCTCTTGCGAATTCAGCATCGAAACCTGTCCATTCGTCGCTGCCTTCTTCTTTGTAATCCATGGGAGCGTAATCTGTGATACCAACAACAAGTGTGCCCTTGTTCTTGATGTATTCAAGATCTGACTGAGCTGCTTCGTTTGTTACATCAGCATCTGTTGATGCTTCTTCGTTTGCGGGTGTCTTTGCACAGCCTGCGAATGCAAGTACAAGCAGAGCTGCCATAAGTAATGCAATAATTTTTTTCATGACAATTTGTCTCCTTTCGATAAGCACTTTGTGTGCTTTCAACGGTCATCATTATACTTTATCAGACTAAAGTTGTAAAGTGTTTTTTCAATTTTTATCCATTTTCGGCATTTTGAACAAATAAAACAGCCAGAAGATCAGCTCTGACTGTTCACATGTTACAATAAAACAATCTTTTTCAAGAGTTAGGAGTTAGAAGTGCATGATGGGGCAAGCCCCATACCCTATTTTAATTTATTATTTAGTATCTATTCATTATTCTTTATTCTTTAAATACCATCACATAAAACCGCAAAAGACCGAAAAAAACGGCGGCTTGATGGCAAGCCGCCCTACACCAACTTTTTATAAATTTTTACTGCATCAATAGCCTCTCATCTTATTGAGGTCTCTGTAATTGATAAGCTTGATGCCGAGAGATTCGATATGCTGACGTGTTTTCGGGTCTTTGAAAAGTTCGTATTCCCACACTCTTCTTTCCCATGTGCCTGTGATAGCTTTGAGTTCATCGCTTTCATAAGCAGGATGGATATATGTTTCTGTTACGCCGTTGTCGAATGTTCTGTAAAGCTCATAGATGTACTCTCTGAAATTCTCGTAGCTTTCGCTCTGAGGTCCGTTCCAGTCACCGGGCATGAGATAATCGAGCATTGCAACCTTGTTCTGCTGACCGAATGCCACAAGCTGACCGATAAGATTATCTATCATTTCCTTGGGAATCTTGATATCGAGCATTTCATTGCCGAACATCTCTTCTGTGAAAACTGTGGGCATTCTGAAAGGCATTGCATACTTTCCGCAGATGCCGAGAGTTGTCATAAGAAGCTCAAATCTGCCTGTGTCAACACCGTAAAGTGAACCCATGTGGTTATCGAAATGTGAGGGGTTAAGACCCATTGCACGGAGTTTTTCAATCTGAGCAACACATTCTGTTGCGACTTCGTCAAGGTCTGCCGCTGCAGCAAACTGATCGCATTCGTGATGCATGAAGCCTTCTTCGTCAATAAGAGATTTAACTTTATCGCCTGCAACGGGAGCCCAACGGTATGTACCCCATTCGCTTGTTGTTGTAAGATGTACACCGATTGCAAATTCAGGGTTTGCCACCGCAAATTTAACGGCTTCAAATGCCCAGGGACAGGGTGCCATAATTGTTGCGGAAGTGATGCCTCCGCACTTGAAAAGGTCCATTGTTGCCTGATTGTGTGCATGGCACATTCCGAAATCGTCCGCATTGATAATCAGATACTTATCCATATAAAAAACTCCTTTTTACTCTTCCGTTTCGGGAAGTATATAATTTTTGACATTATTAAGGAATCTGCCGTCAAGGACAGCTTCCATATAAAGACCGTCTTCACGGTATTCTTCCGTTATGACTGCGCCTTCTTTGCGTATTTTTGAAGATGTGGCACCGTCGGAATAAGGCAGAAGAAGTCTGACCTTACGTCTTGTGTTTTCAAGCAGAGTGCACATGGTTTCAAGCAGTATATCAAGACCGATTTTATTAAGAGCCGAAATTCTGACGTCATTTCCCGTTTCACCGAAAAATCTCAGATTCGGAGCTTTGTCGCATTTATTATAGACCGTGAGCATGGGTTTGTCCGAAGCTCCCAGCTCAGCCACAACTCTTCTTGTGACTTTCAGATGCTCTTCAAACTCAATATCGGATGCATCGCAGATATTGAGAATCAGGTCAGCATAAACAACTTCTTCAAGTGTTGATTTGAATGCTTCAACAAGGTCATGAGGAAGTCTTGAAATAAAGCCTACCGTGTCAACAAGAAGAACACTTCTGCCGTCAGGAAGTTTCAGCGCTCTTGATGTGGGGTCAAGTGTTGCAAAAAGCTTGTTTTCCGCAAGTACACCCGCATTTGTCAGGGCATTGAGAAGAGTTGACTTGCCCGCATTGGTGTAACCGACGATTGCAACGGTTGTGACCGCATTCTTCTTTCGTCTTTCTCTTAAAAGCAGACGCCTTTTTGAAAGGGTTTTAAGCTGCTCTTCAACTGCATTTATGCGTCTTCTGATATGACGTCTGTCTGATTCGAGCTTTGATTCACCGGGACCTCTTGTACCGATACCGCCGCCGAGTCTTGACATTTCAGCACCTTTACCGCCGAGTCTGGGCAAAGAATACTTGAGCTGTGCCAGCTCAACCTGCAGTTTGCCTTCGCTTGTTCTTGCATTCAGAGCAAAAATATCGAGAATGAGCATCGTCCTGTCGATAACACGCACATCGGTGAAATTTTCGATATTTCTCTGCTGTGAGGGTGTCAGTTCACCGTCAAAAATCAGCAGGTCGATTTCATTATTATCACATATATTCTTAAGCTCCCAGAGTTTGCCGCCGCCAAGGAATGTTGCATTGTCGGGCTTATCACGTTTCTGAATAAGCTTTGCAAAAACTTCTGCGCCTGCTGTGTGTGCAAGTTCTTCAAGCTCATCTATGGACACATATGCGTCAAATTCTCCCGTATCAACACTTACAAGTATGCAGACTTCGGGAGATGTGGAATTTTCAAAAAATTCTGCCAAATTTATCACCTTATTTTATAGTATCATATTATATATATCATTTCAAGCAAAAAAATTTCAGAAAAAGCTACAAATATCGGAAAACATATGATATAATAATAAATTGATAAATAAATTTATAAGCTAAAGAGTTGAAACCTATGAACAATGAGCTTACAAAAAGAAAAGTTTATGACGTGCTTGTGGTAGGCAGCGGTATTGCCGGAATGTACGGTGCGTTGCAGTTTGAAAAAGACACAAGCGTACTTCTTCTTGCAAAGTATGCAAAAAATGTTTCAAACAGCAATCTTGCACAGGGCGGTATTGCGGCAGTTCTCGACCTTGAGGACGACAGCTACGACCTGCACATAAAAGACACCATGATTGCAGGCGGTCAGGCAAATGACATTGAAGCTGTTGACACACTTGTGCATGAAGGTCCCGACGATGTCCGCAATATTATGGACAACATGAGCGTTGAATTCGACCGCAACGAAGACGGCACTCTTGACAAAACACTTGAGGGCGGTCATTGCAGAAGAAGAATCATGCACTACAAGGACTCAACAGGTGCCGAAATGGTGCGTAAACTTCTTGTTGAAACAGAAAAAAGAGAAAATATCGAAACGAGCTATGACACCACACTCTACTCTTTGCAGAGAGTAAAAAGCGGTTTCAGAGCCGATATCATAAAAGACGGTCAGCTTACAAGCGTTTTCTGCAGTTACTGCATTCTCTGCACAGGCGGTATCGGCCGTGTTTACAAATACACAACAAACCCGAAAACTGCAACGGGTGACGGTATCAGAATAGCATACGAAGTGGGTGCAAAAATCAAGGACCTGAGCTATATTCAGTTCCATCCCACAGCTTTCAACTCCGAAAACGGCGAGCAGTTCCTTATCAGCGAATCCGTAAGAGGTGAAGGTGCAGTCCTTAAAAACTGCAACAAGGAACGCTTCATGCACAGATATGATGAACGCCTTGAATTAGCACCCCGTGATGTTGTTTCAAAGTCAATCATCCTCGAAAGCAGACGTACAGGCAGCAACAATTTTTATCTTGACATAACACATGAAGATTCCGATTTCATCAGATGGAGATTCCCCGGAATCCATCAGGGATGTATGGAATACGGTGTTGACATGACAAAAGACCTTGTGCCCATTTTCCCCTGTCAGCATTATCTTATGGGCGGTATCGAAACAGATATTGATGCAAAGACAACAGTGCCCAGACTTTATGCAGCAGGTGAATGTGCAAACACAGGTGTTCACGGCAAAAACAGACTTGCAAGTAATTCTCTGCTTGAAGCTCTTGTTTTTTCAAGACGTGCAGCACAGGACATAAAAAGATGCATGGCAGCAGGATTCCCCACAGTCAGCGAATACCCAAGTCCCCTTGAACAGCCCGAAAACGGTGCTCCCGTTCCCAAAGGACTCAAAGACGAAATCAGAAGCATTATGCAGAGATCATATTTCGTTCTTCCCGATCAGGGCACTGTCCGTTCAGGTCTCAGACAGATTGACAACATCCTGAAAAGACTCAGAGGCGGTTCATACGCAATCACAACAGATTTCTGCGAAACACTCAGCATGGCAACAAACGCATATATTATTCTGAAAGAGGTAGATGACAGATGATACTCCCCGATTTTTATATTGACGAACTCATAAAAAAGGCTATAACAGAAGATATCAACTATATCGACGTTTCTTCTGCATATCTTTTCGGTGACGATGACAGAACCGAGGCTTATTTCGTTTCAAAGGCAGACGGTGTTCTCTGCGGTATCGAAGTGGCTCTGAGAGTTTTCTCACTTCTTGACAACACTCTCGAATACAAGCTTTACAAGCACGACGGTGACGAAATCAAGGCAGGCGACCTGATTGCCGAATTCAGCGGAAAGACACTCAAGCTCCTTGAAGGTGAAAGAACAGCGCTGAATCTTCTTCAGCATATGTCAGGCGTCGCATCAATGACAAATGCAGCAGTCAAGGCTATTGAAGGAACAGATTCAACAATCGCAGACACAAGAAAGACACTTCCCGGTCTTCGTGCGATTCAGAAATACGCAGTTACATGCGGCGGCGGTCACAATCACCGTTACAACCTTTCAGATGCTGCAATGCTCAAGGATAACCACATCGATGCAGGCGGAGGAATCACAAAAACAGTCAAGGCTCTTCGTGCAAAAATCGGTCACACAGTCAAAATCGAAGTTGAAACAAGAACTCTTGACGAAGTCAGAGAAGCAGTTGCAGCAGGTGCAGACATCATCATGCTCGACAACATGAGCCTTGAAACAATGCAGGAAGCTGTCAGAATCATCGACGGCAAGGCTCTTACAGAAGCTTCAGGCAACGTTACTCTCGAAAACATAAAAACCGTTGCAGAAGCAGGCGTGAACATAATTTCAATGGGTGCAATCACCCATTCGGTCAAGGCATTTGACATTTCAATGAGAATCAAAAAATAAGAAAGGGCTGATATCCATGGCAGAAACTCCCAGACTTTCAAGAAAAGAAACCATCATGCAGGCTGTGAAATTCACGCTGTTCTCAACTTCGGCAGGTATCATTCAGGTTATCACCGATACACTTCTGAATGAGCTTCCTCCCATTCTTTTTGATGTTCAGCTTTCATACTGGGCATGCTATCTCCCCGCACTTGTGCTTTCTGTTGTCTTCAACTTCACAGTAAACAGAAAATTCACTTTCAAATCAGCAAACAACATTCCCCTTGCGATGCTTCAGGTAGCTCTTTTCTATGCAGTATTCACTCCCGTTTCCACAATTCTCGGTGACATGGCTGCGGTGCGTTTCAATGCGGCAGAAAACGGATATGTGCATTACATAATCCTTGCAGTCACAATGCTTGCAAACTTCGTAACAGAATTCCTTTTCCAGAAATATGTCGTTTTCAGAAAATCAATCAACACAAACGACATTGCAAAAAAAGAAGCAGAGAAAAAGGCACAGGAAAATGCAGAATAAGAAAAAAAACGGGCAGAGGCTTTCGCTTCTGTCCGTAATTTTTTTAATAGTGTTCTTTTATCAATGCGATTTCTCTTGCGTAGCCGTCGAGTTCATTTGGTGTTTCGAGATTTATGGGCAGACCGTCCAGCTGCGGCATTTTGATAAACTTCATAAGAGCCTCGAAGCCGATATGACCGTCACCGATTTTCTCATGTCTGTCCTTATGTGCACCCATGGGATTCATGCTGTCGTTGAGATGAATCGCTTTGAGTCTGTCGATGCCGATAATCCTGTCAAACTCTTCGAGCACAGCTTCGGGGTTATTTATTATGTCATAACCACCGTCGGAAACATGGCATGTGTCAAGGCAGACACCGAGTTTGTCGCTCAATTCAGTGCGGTCGATAATCGCTCTGATTTCTTCAAAATTCCTGCCCACTTCACTGCCCTTTCCTGCCATTGTTTCAAGAAGCACAGTTGTGGTCATTTCGGGGAAAAGCACACGGTTGAGCACATCGGCAATCAGCTCAATTCCCTTTTCTGCACCCTGTCCCACATGACTTCCGGGGTGGAAATTATAGTAATTTCCGGGCACATATTCCATTCTCTGCAAGTCGTCTGCAAAGGTTTCGTATGCAAATTCACGCACTCTCGGGTCTGCTCCCGCAGCATTGAGAGTGTAAGGTGCATGAGCCACGATTTTTCCGAATTCATGCTCCTTTGCAAATTCAAGAAACGCCTTTACATCATTTTCATCAATATCTTTCGCTTTGCCGCCTCTGGGGTTTCTTGTGAAAAACTGAAAAGTATTCGCACCGATTGAATGCGCCTGTTTTCCCATTGCAAGAAAACCCTTTGATGCCGACAGATGACAACCTATATATAACATTTATTTATCCTCCTTTAATGCTCTGAATGAATTGAGCACCGCAAGCACCATAACGCCCACATCACCGAAAACAGCAACGCCCATTCCGACGATATTCAGTGAGCAGAGAATCAGAATGCCGACCTTTATCGCAACGGAAAAAATGATGTTCTGTTTTGCGATGTTCATTGTTTTTTTCGAGAGTTTCACTGCATCTGCAATTTTTCCCACTTCGTCCGTCATGATGACGATATCAGCAGCTTCGATTGCGGCATCTGAGCCAAGCGCTCCCATTGCAACGCCCACATCAGACCTTGCAAGGACAGGTGCATCGTTGATTCCGTCACCTGCATAGACCGTTTTTCCCTGAGTATTAGCCATGATTTCTTCAAGTTTTTCAACTTTCTGATGTGGCAGAAGTGAACTGAACACTTCATCAATTCCGAGTTTTTCAGCTGTTTCAGCCGCAGCAGTCTGAGTATCACCCGTAAGCATGAAAGTTTTTCTGATTCCGACTTTTTTAAGTGTCTTTACAACAGAAAGTGCATCGCTCTTTATTTCATCCGATATTATTATACTACCCGTGAAAACATTGTCAACAGCAACATAAATGACTGTACCGCCTGATGACTTTTCACAATCAATATTCATTTTTTCCATAAGTCTGAAATTGCCTGCAAGGACAGTTCTGCCGTCAACAACAGTCTTTACACCGTGACCTGCGATTTCTTCGGAAGAAGTGATTTTATTTATATCAATCTCTTTACCGTAAGCATCACGCAGAGATACTGCCACGGGGTGTGATGAAACATTTTCGGCATAAACAGCAATTTCAAGAAGCTCGTCTTCACTCATGCCGACTGCATTGACTTTCTGAACGGCAAAAACACCTTTTGTGAGTGTGCCCGTTTTGTCAAAAACCACATTCTGCGCCTTTGAAAGCACTTCCAGATATGTGCCGCCCTTTATGAGTATACCCTTTTTTGCTGCACCGCCGATACCGCCGAAAAACGCAAGGGGCACGGAAATGACCAGCGCACAGGGACATGAAACAACAAGGAATGACAGCGCTCTGTAAACAAAATCGCTGAAAGATGCGTCTTCAATAAGCAATGGCGGTATCACCGCAAGAAGCAAAGCACACACAAGCACCACAGGAGTGTAATATTTCGCAAAACGTGTTATGAATTTCTCGGATGCGGATTTTTTTGCAGATGCTGTTTCCACAAGCTCAAGGATTCTGCTGACGGTTGAATCATCAAAAGTTTTTGTGACTTTTACCGTCAGTGTGCCTTCTCTGTTTATGCAACCGCTGAGAATTTCATCATTTTCACCGATTTCTCTCGGCACGGATTCACCTGTCAGCGCAGACGTGTCCACAAATGATTTTCCGTTTATGACAACACCGTCAAGGGGCACTCTCTCCCCTGCACCGACTACGATAATATCTCCGATTTCCACATCATCGGGGTCAACTTTTGTGATTTTTCCGTCTGAGAGCAGATTTGCATATTCGGGGCAGATGTTCATCACTTCACTGATGGATTTTCTGGACTTTTTAACTGCATAATCCTCGAACAACTCACCCACTCTGTAAAACAGCACAACAAAAACTGCTTCGGGGTATTCTTTTATGCAGAAAGCTCCGATTGCGGCAACCACCATGAGTGTGTTTTCGTTGAAAAAATTACCCTTTGCGATTCCCTTTACCGCACTGACAATAACTTTCAGTCCGCTTGCAATAAATGCCGAAAGAAACAGGCACAGTCTCAGGATGTTCATGCCTTCGGGCACAAAAAGTGCCGAAACAAACAGCACCGCACCTGCAATCAGCAAAACTAAATCTTTTTTCATTTTAAATGTACTCAATCTCAACATCGGGTTCTATTTTGTGCACGATTTTTTCAATCTGAACTTTGATTTCGTCAATCTTTGCATCATCAGCCACGAGAATCATTTTCTCCATGATAAAATTGACAGTAGCACTCTCCACACCGTCAAGTGCAGAAATTTTTTCTTCTATTTTAGCTGCACAGTTTGCACAGCACAGGTCATGAAGTTTCGCTTTGATTTTCATAATTAATCCCTTTCTTTGACATGTTCGATACCCATTTCCAATATTGTTTTAACATGGTTATCTTTGAGTGTGTAGTAAACATTTTTGCCGTCGCGTCTGAATTTTACAAGCTGTGCATCTTTCAGCACCTTGAGCTGATGTGAAATGGCAGATTTCGTCATCCCCAGCACTTCCGACAAATCGCAGACGCACATTTCATCGTTATCAAGTGCAGCCATTATGCGCATACGTGTGCTGTCACTCATGACCTTGAAGAAATCGGAAACGGCATAAAGCACTTCCGTGTCTTCCATAACTTCCCTGACATGAGCCACAACATCGCTGTGCACAACATCGCATTCGCACATTTCACTGTGTGCGTGAATATCCATATTATCACTTCCGTTCATTTGAACAATTGAACAACCATTCAACTGTTTAATTATATTATATGCCCGGAACCGGACAATTGTCAAGGGGAACAAAAAAAATATCGGACATAAAGCCCGATATTCTTCATTTTATTTTTTTATAAGTTCCTGAATAAACATCTTCACGATATTCAGTATATTGAAAAGCTTTGTGTAATCAAAACTTGTGTCTCGCTGAGCCTTTTCGGGTGCAAAAACAAAATCGTCAACACTGATACCGGCATCTTTACCCGTAAAGCAGAAGTCAATATCATAAATATTTTTCAGTTTGTCGTTTGCAAATTTCACACCGAAATCAACACCGTAAAGATAAATATGGTCAATATCAGCTTCAACAGTATGCCACTGACCGTCTGCAGGAATAACAACACTTTCGTCTGCTGTTGAATACCACACATCTTTGTTCTTATAAATCTTTATACCGTCAAAAACAACATTATTTTTACCGTTGTTTTTCACACTGAATGAGATTATGCCGTAATCGGAATAATTATAGCTCTCATCATTGAATCTGATGAATGAAAGGCCGTTTTCTCCTGTCATTGCAGGGCTTACTGCAAACTCTCCGTCTGCCTTCACATCAAGACCGTCTGTGCTGCCGAAAGAAATGTCTGCATTGATACCTTCCCATGTATTATAGAATTTTGTGAATTCTCCTGCATCATAAAGATGGAAAGCTGTGTCTGAGTCGCAGTATGCCCACTTTTTTTCTGCCCAGTAATGAGCATTTGCTATGTTGCCTGCCACAAAGGGACTGACGGGAAGACCGTCTGCAGAATAAAGGTTGGAAGTCTGGTTGCCCAGGCAGTAAGCATAACTTGCAGAAACGGGATTCTGCACTTTTTCATTATATATACAAACTGTGTTGCTGTTTACGATTTCAGCCTTTGCCCCGACGAAAATTCCGTCTGCACCGGCAACAGCAAAGCCTCTGAGCTGACCGTCTGCAACAAGTCCGTCACCCGCATTTTCGAGTGTCACATAAACCTTGCCGTCTTTTATCTCATAATCTTTCACACTTGCGGCTGTGTATTCATTTTCACCGCCGTAGACAAGTCCCTTTGCACTCATCGCCATTCTCACACCGACATCTTCTTTTGTGTCGGGATGAATAGCACCTGCTTCGGAAAGATATGAAAGAGAAACATCATAAATTGAAACAAGACCTCTGCTTTCGGGCTGAGCTTTCTGAATATCAGCAAAGTATGCGTTCATTTCCATAAGGTCAATGCCGTTTTCCTTGTGATACTGATAAGCAGCGAGCTGTGTGAAAATTATGGGCAGAAGTCCGTTTTCACAGCCGAAATGCTCTGAATATGATTTCTGCATCAGGTCAAAAAATTCCCCGTACTGTTCGGGTGTCTTCTGCATAATAACATCGCTTTCGCCCTGATACCAGATCATGCCTGCAGGTCTGAAACTGCCCAGCGCATTTATCTTGAGATTGAAGTTTGATGTCATGTCATAAAACATACTGCGCTCTGTTTCTTTCCAGCCGGAGAGTGAATAATATTCACCGCATGAAGTGAGAATATTTTTAACATCATCATCGTTTTCAATGGCATCTCTTGAAATCCAGCTTGATATAACCGAACCGCCAAGAGAAGAATTGAGAATACCGACGGGAACATTAAGTTCGCTGTGAAGTTCTTCTGCAAAATAATAGGCAACAGCACTTATTTCATAAACTGCATTGTTATCGCCGTTCACCCATCTTGCACCGGGGATATCATTCTGAGGCTGTGCGGGAACACGCTCAGTGCTGCCGTTGTAGGGAGTTACGGGAGGGACAAGCAGAACACGGAGCCAGTTGCCGAGTTTTTCGCCGCTTGCAAACTTTGAAGCACCCGATTTATCCTGTGAAAGTGAATACTGCATGTTGCTCTGTCCGCTTGCAAGCCAGAGTTCTCCGAAAACAACATCATTGAGCACTGCAAACTGTGTATTGTTGCAGCAAAGAACGATTCTGTAGCTGTCATAGCTTCCCGCAGGAGCATCAAAAGAGACGGAAAATTCGCCGTTTTCAGCCTTTGTACTGTTCTGAGCCACAAGGACATCATCTTTATAAAGCGAAACGGAAATTATATCACCGTTTTTTGCCGTACCGGACAGAATTGCATCTTTATTCTGCTGAAAAAGCATTCCGTCACCGTAAAATGTGTAAAGAGCTGCATCTTTTCCGCCTGCAAAAGCCACCGCTGTGCAGGAAAAAACAAGGATTGCCGTCATAAGGATACATAAAAATTTTTTCATCACACATCGCCCTTCCGGAGAGAGTTTATGATTACATTATAACTAATAACTGATAAGGTGTCAAGGAAACAATAATTCAGTGGCGTAAAGCCACATAAATTATTGTTTATACAACATTTGGAGTATTCATTTTCACTCTGATTCATGGTATAATGTCCTTGCATATATGACAAAAACCGCGGTAAAAACGAGGTGAAAAATGAAAAGAATACTATCAGCAATCCTTGCAGTCATTCTTGTCGGGACGGTATTTCTTCCCGTTGAAACAAAGGCTGCATCATTTTCTTCGTCGGCAGGTGCTGTTGATATTTCATCGGGCAGACTCAATGTAAGAAGCAGTGCATCGGCATCGTCGGCTGTTATCGCATCCCTTGAAAAAAACAGCTTTGTGACACTCATTTCAGAAACAGGCTCCTGGTGGCGTGTTGAATATGCAAAGGACTCATACGGCTATTGCCATGCGGATTACATCGCAGAGCTTTCGGGCAGTCCGATGAGTGTAAATATTCAGTCGGGCAGTCTTAATGTCAGAAGCGGACCGTCAACAGCTTATGCAAAAACAGGCAGTCTGACAAAGGGTGAAACAGTTATCGTGCTGTCTTCTTCAGGCACATGGAAACGTGTGCTTTATCACGGAACAAAAACAGGATATGTAAGCTCACAGTATCTTGCATCGCAGGTCAGCAGTCCTGATTATTCCCCTGTTTCCCTGAAAGTTCCTAGCTACAAACAGACCGACAGCAGATGGGCAAACGTAAAAATCGGAAATTCGGGCAAAACAATAGCGCAGATAGGCTGTGTCACAACAGGTATTGCGATGATGCAGTCCTACCGCACAGGCACTGTGATTTATCCCGATGCCATGTCAAAGAAGCTCAGCTATAATTCTTCGGGAAGCGTTTACTGGCCCTCTGACTACATCGTGACAACAAGCAGTTCAGGCTATCTTGCACGGATTTACAATCTTCTGAAAGAGGGCAAGCCAGTTCTTCTGGGTGCAAAGAATTCAGGGGGCGGTCAGCACTGGGTTGTGATTACCGGCTACACAGGCGGAAACACTCTTACTGCATCGGGATTCACAATCAATGATCCCGGCTCAAATACAAGAACAAACTTACAGCAATTCCTGAATTCATACCCCAATTTCTATAAATACTTCCATTATTAAACAACGGATCGGTGTCTCTTGATTGAGATACCGATTTTCTTTATTGTATTATTATTTTTACTGTGATATAATTATTTCATATTCAGAAATGGAGGTTCAATCCATGAAAAAAATCGGCAGAGAAGTTCTTTTTATCCCCGCAAAAGACAACAATCTGAGAAACGGTGAAGGATCATTCATAAGACTCAGAAACGGTGCTGTCATGTTCGGTTACACCGAATATTTCGGTGACGACTGGGAAGACGATGCAACTGCAAGAATCGTTGCAATCACTTCATACGACGAAGGCGAAACATGGCAGGACAAAAGGGTGATTATCGAAAAACCCGAAAACTGCAAAAATGTGATGAGTCTTTCATTCTTACGGATGGGAAACGGTGACTTAGGTGCTTTTTACATACATAAAAATCCCGACGGAACAGATAAAGTTCTGTTCATCCGTTCTGCCGATGAGGGTCAAAACTGGTCAGAGCCCGTCAACTGCATGCAGTCACTTGACAGACAGGATTATTACGTCATAAACAACGACCGTGCATTCAGAACAAAACAAGGCAGAATCATTCTGCCCATGGCAAGACACAGCATATACATCAATCCTGAATTTGCACCGGGTGTGCTGTGCTTCTTTGTTTCCGATGACGACGGATACACATGGAGAAAAACAGAAACAGAGTTCACATTCCCTTATGACACCGACGATGACGGTTATCAGGAGCCGGGGCTTTATCAGTTTCCTGACGGCAGACTCCGATGCTATATCAGAACGGGTCTCGGCTGTCAGTTTGAAAGTTTTTCTTCCGATAACGGTGAAACATGGACTTCTCCCGAACCGAACCACTTCTTCTCATCTCCCCTTGCGCCCATGCTCATAAAAGACATAAAAGACCTGACTGTGGCTGTTTTCAATCCCATTCCCAACCATCTGCTTTCAAACGATGAACTCACATGGGGCAGAACACCTTATGTCTGTGCAGTAAGCTCCGACAAGGGAAAGACTTTCACAAAAGAAAAAACTTACTTCATCGAAGATGATTACGAAAACGGTTACTGCTACCCTGCAATTATTGAAACTGCAGACGGTTTTCTTGTGGCATATTATCACAGCAACAACTCAGGCATCTGCCTTAACAGCACAAAAATGGTAAAAATTCTTTACAGCGAAATAAGCGGTGAATAAAATGAGCAATACTTTTTTTAAAATTGATTACAAATATACCGATTCACATATTTTCACTTACCGAAGCGGTCTTCTGGTCTATGAAGAGAGATTTGCAGACGGTATGCTCATTCCGTCGGGTTACAATGCTGCGGGATATCCCCTTGACACGCTTCAGAACATCCCCACAAGGCTCGATTCTTCCGATTTTCAGGAGCCTTCCGTCTTCGGAATTGAACTTGACGGGCAGAGCGTTGATTTCCGCCTGAAATTCGTTGATTTTACAGTCGGAGAAACAGAAAATTCAGCAGAGGGCATACTCACTCTTGAAAGTGAAATAAAACCCGTAAAGATAAAAATTCACACCGTGCTTGACGGTACGCAGATGTTCACAAGATGGTTTGAAATCGAAAATCTTTCGGGAAACCCCATGAATCTGAGCCGACTTGAACTGCTTTCGGGCGGTCTTGAAAATATGCAGAAAAACAGATTCATATATGACAACAACATCGATGATTTTTATTCGCTCGGATATTTTGAGAACACTCACTGGGCAAAGGAAGGTCAGTTCACATGGCGCAGAATCACTCCCGACACTCTCTCAATCGACACACGTTACGGCAGGGACAGATTCCGTCATCCCCTTGTTTTTCTGAAGAACAACATCACGGGAATGATGTATTTTTCACAGATTGCATACAGCGGCGGATGCAGATTCAGCATTGATTACAACGCACACCGTGAAGACGACGACACATACATTTCCCTTAAAGCTCAGATCACTTCATTCAATCCCCTGACGGTGATAAAACCCTGTGAAAATTTCAGGACACCCGAAGTTCATATGGGTGCTGTCATGGGCGGGATTGACGAAGCCGTCAACGAAATGCACGCACACACAAGAAAGTGTCTGCCTGAAACAAATCTTCTTGTGGGATTCGGAATGGGTGCAGAGCACGATATGTCCGTTGAATGCACAAAAGAATACATGCGTCACGGTGCAGAAATGGGCGCTGAAGTTTTCCTTGTTGATGCGGGATGGTACTGTCCTCCCGATGAGCAGATGAAATGGGGCGAATACTGCGGCGACAACTATCCCCACCCCGACCGTTATCCTGACGGTATCAGAGAAATTTCCGATTACTGCCATGAGCTTGGCATGAAATTCTGTCTGTGGGCAGATATTGAAAACATCGGTTGGCGTTCAGAAATGAAGAATGCCCATCCCGAATGGTTTGCAAAGGATATTTACGGAAAAAGGGCAGATTCACTCATTGACATGACAAATCCCGAAGCACTGAAGTGGTGCGAAGATGAACTCGCAAGAATGATTCAGGAATACAACATGGATATGCTCCGTGTTGACAACAACTGCTCATACAGAAGCTATCACGGAATAAGCGAAACGGGTGAATGTCTGTCGCTGAGAAGATTCGGCGCGGTTTATAAAATGTACGACAATCTCAGAAAGCGTTTTCCCCATGTGATTTTTGAAAACTGTGCAGGCGGCGGTGGCAGGACAGACCTTGGAATGATGAAATATTTCAGCCACACATGGGTCAGTGACAATCAGAGAGCACCATACTCCGTTATGATTACAAACGGTATGACCCTTGCACTTCCTCCCGAAAAAGTTGACAGACTTTTTGCAGGTATGGGATGTCACGATCAGGGCTCACTTGATTTACACATGAGAAACTGTATGCTCGGTCACATGAGTCTTAACACGGTAACACCTTTCGGCAGTGAAAACAATACCCTTCAGACGGAATTCGTGAAGCACAGCGTTGATATTTATAAAAATTTCATCAGGGATTTTCTGCCGACATCAAAAGTGTATCATCACACACCCGATACCATTGAAACGCACAAAAACGGTTTTTCATGCCTTGAAATCACATCCGAAGATAAAACAAAAGGTGCAATCACGGCATTTACCCTTGTAAAACCTGAAACTGATACTTTTACCGTTTTCCCGAAAGGAATCGATACGGGCAAAACATACACCGTGACGCTCGATAACAACAACGAAACATTTGAAGTATCGGGCAGACAGCTCAGAAGCCACGGAATCTCAATCAGAATTCCGACTGCACTTTCTTCCGAGCTGATTATTTATAAAGAAAAGCAATAATTTACCAAATAAATTAAACGGTATCTTGTAGGGGCGTTGACCCAACGCCCGGCACGAATGTGCATTTTCCGAAGGAAAATTAAACGGCAGAGCCGTTATTGTTCGCTTTGCTCACAATCGGGCGATGAATCATCGCCCCTACAATGTATTTTTCAAATCCAGCATAGGGAAACTTGACATTGAATTTCACTGATTATATAATTGTATAAACAAAACATTACGGAGGGGTTGTAATGAAAAAAAATATTACTCTCGACACGGGAAAAAAGGTTTTTCCGTTGATTTTTATGGTATTGGGAATAGGTCTTATGCTGTCCCTGTGGATTTTAAGGCTTAACATAGTTGCCGTTGTGTGCGTGGCATTCAACTGCATCATGTCAGCTGTTATCGCACTGAGCCTTATCATCAAGAAAAAAGTCTATGCGCCAATGATTTTCGGCTATGCAGCGGCAAGCATCGGCGTTGTTGTTTACTACATAATATGGGGTGCAGACGCAGGCTTCGGTGCATTCACATCGGGTCTTGCAGGTTTTGCATCGGCAGACCATCCCCTGCTCACAGGCTCAGGCAATTTCTTCACAAGACTTCTGGGCAATATTCTTCTTGCACTTCCCGCAGCACTGGCACTCTGGGGACTTTTCTTCATTGCAAAGAAAACATTCACAAAAGACGGTGTGAAGATGGCACTTTCTGCTGTGATGAGTGTGCTTCTCATGGGTACAAGCGTTGCATACGTGCTGACAATGAATCTTCGTTCAAAGCCCAACACAGACAGGCTCTGGGACGGTCATGACGATTATCTCGGTGGTGTTGACAAGAACGCATCAAAGGACAATCCCAATGTACTTTTCATCATGATGGACGACCTTGGCTACGGTGACGTTTCGCTCAACGGTGCAATTTATGACACTCCCAACATCGACTCAATCGGTGAAAACGGTCTGAATCTTACAAATTTCTACTCTGCATATTCCGTCTGCTCACCTGCACGTTTTGCTGCACTCACAGGCAGATATCCCTACCGTGGCTATGCGGACAACGTTATCTATCCCACCGTTGACACACTTTCACCCTTTGCTCAGACAAGAATTTTCAACTCAATCGAAATGGGCAACAACACAGACGGTATGCTCGGCGACGAAATCACATTTGCTGAAACATTCAAGGCTGCAGGCTACGCAACAGGTGCATTCGGCAAGTGGCATCTCGGTGACTACGGTGAATATCTTCCCACAAATCAGGGCTTTGACTACTTCTACGGCAGCCACCATGTAAACGACATGAAGCCTTTCTACCATGTGACCGAAGAAAACGGTGAATGGGAAATCGTTCACGGTACGGATGAGCTTAAAGACCAGAGTCAGGCTACAAAGTGGATTCACGATGAAATCACAGCATGGATCACAGAAAAAGCTCAGGCAGACGAGCCTTTCCTTGCATATTACGCATCACCCTGGCCTCACGGACCCGTCTTCGCAGGTGACGATTTCGACGGTACAACAGGTATGGGTACATACGTTGATTGCGTGACAGAATTTGACTATTATCTCGGTCAGCTTTTCAATACAATGGAAGAACTCGGTGTTCTTGAAGACACAATCATCGTCTTCACAAGTGACAACGGCCCTGCTCTTGAAGGTTCCGTTGCAGACCTTCGCGGCGGTAAATATCTTGCATACGAAGGCGGTCAGAAAGTTCCCTTTATGATCCGTTGGGACAATGCAGACGGAGCTCTTGGTGAAATCGGAACTGAAAGAAACAATTCCGCAGTCCTTGTTGACCTTTATCCCACACTCGTTGAACTTGCAGGTATCACAGGAAACGGTCAGAAGAATTATCTGCCCACCGACAGAACAATCGACGGTATTTCAATGGCTTCACTTCTTAAAAACGATGCAGTTATCCACACATCAGAGCATCCGATTCTTCATATGAAGAGAGAAAAACTCAAGGCAATTCAGTACACAATGCCCACATCGGAAGTCAAAGCACTTTATCCCGATTATACATACGATGTTCTTAACAATGAGTACATCACATTCAAGTATTTTGAAAAGATTCAGAACGATAACTCTGCATTCTGGGATAAGAACAGAAAGAACTGGCTCCATATCCTGACAGACGACTATGCGGAAAACTATAACCGTACCCCCGTCTACCCCGAAATTTCAGAGCAGTATAAAGCAAAAATGCACGAGATTATGGACGGATTCAAGGAGAACAGAAGAGGAATAATAGAATAATTAACAATTGACAACACGGTATTCAACTCTATTCCGGAAATTCATACGGAGGTCACAAAATGTCTTATTACAATCTGGTCAGAATTTCAATATTCATCGTTCTTGCTACAATTTGCATCTTTATAATAAACACAAAGGTGCGTTATAATTTAAGAAAAACGGCAATAATAGCATCCTTGTTTTGTTGCGCAATATTAACATTTACTGTATTAGAATTGGTTCCGTTTGAAAATAGCATTCTGACATTTGAAACACCGGAAGAAGCTTTTGATTATTACAAAACAGAAGCCATTGATGTTTTAATTGAAGGTGAAGATTCGTGTCTGATTGTTGCAAAAAATGATTCTGCAGCACAACAAGTCCTGATTTTTAAGAAAAATAAAAATAATTGGGATATAAAAACAGGCTTGAGTGTAAACAAAACAAACTTTACAAAAACTGACGATGCTTTTCTGTCAATTCTGAGTATTGACGGTTCTGCTGATAAATATGTCGAAATAGATAATATTCTGTCAAAAGAGTTAACTGTAAGCGACAACATAAATTCAGAATTTCACAAAGCAGAAAACGGAAAATACTACGCATACATACAAGATTTTTCCAACAACTATGTTATCAATGTCAATGGAGATAGTGCGGTTTTTGGTAATTAAATTTGAATTCAGCAATTAATGTGCGTAGGGCGGCTTGAGGGCAAGCTGCCCTACGTCGGTTGTTTTTAAAGAATAGAGAACAAAGAATAGATAATAAATAATAAATTCAATTGGGGTAAAGGGTTTACCCCTTCATCAATTACGAATTACGCATTACGAATTACGAATTACGCATTACGAATTATTTTCCGGAGGAAAACCAATGCCCCCACTCTCATTAATGATCAAGCCTGCATCGTCGCTGTGCAATCTCTCATGTGAATACTGCTTTTACCGTGATGTTTCCGAGCATCGTGAGAATCTCGGTTTCGGCATTATGGAGAAAGACACAGCGGAAATACTCATAAAAAAAGCCTTGGAATATGCTTCGGGTCAGCCTGTTGCATTCGCATTTCAGGGCGGTGAGCCGACCCTTGCAGGACTTGACTACTTCCGTTTTTTCGTTGACACCGTGAACAGGCTGAACACAAAAAACAGCCCCGTTTTCTACGGTATGCAGACAAACGGAACTCTTATCGACGGTGAATGGGCAGATTTTCTGCATAGTAACAAATTCCTTGTGGGTCTGAGCCTTGACGGTGACCTTGAGGGCAACAAATTCCGCAAAAAACCGTCGGGGCAGAATTCATTTTATAAAATTCTTTCTGCTGCCGATATTCTCAAAAAGCACAATGTGGATTTCAACATCCTGACCGTTTTAACGGGTTACTGTGCCGAAAACGGTGAGAGAATCTACAGATTTTTCCGTGACAAAGGCTTTAAATATCTGCAGTTTATCCCGTGTCTTCGACCCTTTGACTCCGATGAGCAAAGTGAACTTTACATGACAGCCGACCAGTATGCAGATTTCCTTATCAAGGTGTTCAATCTCTATGTCAAGGACTATGTAAGGCACAATTATGTGAGCATCCGTCAGTTCGACAACTGGGTAAGGCTTTATCTCGGTCAACCCACCGAGCAATGCGGAATTCAGGGGCACTGCACACATCAGTATGTGTCGGAAGCGGGTGGAAATATCTATCCCTGCGATTTCTACTGCACCGACGAATATTTTTTAGGCAACATAAAAGAAACCGACTTCGCCACGATGGAAAAGTCGGAAACTGCGAAAAATTTCATTCGTGAAAGCCTGAAAATACCCGAAAAATGCAAACAATGCAATGTGGCGGGAATGTGCCGTGCAGGCGGCTGCAAACGCACTCAGCTAAGCGAAGATTACTGCAAGGCTTATAAAAAATTCTTCACTTCATGTCTGCCCCTTTTCAGAGTGTTCATAAACGAAAAACCGAATTAACGGAGTGATATTATGAGATTTATTGCTGACCACGATTTACATATCCATTCAACCGTTTCACCCTGTTGTCATGACGAAAATCAGACACCGCAGGCAATTCTTGAATATGCAAAGAAATACGGACTTAAAAAAATCTGCCTTACAAATCACCTCTGGGATGAGAATGTGAAAAGTGAAGCCGAATGGCACGACGGACAGCGTTTCTGCTGTGTTACATCCGTGCTTCCGTTACCGCAGTCTGAGGGAATCCGATTCCTTTTCGGTGCCGAAACCGACATGGACTATAATTTTGTTGTGGGTGTGAGCGAAGAGCGAATGAGTGCCTTTGATTTCATCGTCGTGCCCACAACACATCTTCACCTTGCGGGAAACACAGTCAGAAACAAGCTGACTACTCCCGAAGAAGCGGCAGATTTATGGATTGCACGAATAAAAGCACTTCTTGAAAAGGATATGCCATGGCAAAAAACAGGCATTGCCCACCTTACATGCGGTCACATTTTCAAAGGCAGAACAGCAGAAGTGATAAGACTTCTGCCCGATGATGAGCTTTACAGTATTTTTACAGATTGTCAGACAAAAGGTGTGGGAATTGAGCTGAATATGAAGACACTTGCTATGACGGAAGAAGATAAGAAAATACTCATGAGACCCTATCACATCGCAAAGGATACAGGGTGTAAATTCTACCTGGGAAGCGACTCCCACAAGATTGACGCATTGAAGACAGCAAAGGAGAATTTTGAAGATATCATAACTCTTCTCGACCTGCAAGAATCAGACAAATTCCCCATGGCAAAATCAGAATAAAAACACAAAGAGACCGAAACGCTGACTACCCGTAAGGCAGTATTTGTTTCTCGAACAAAATTCCCCGTATTTTTGCCAAAAGCCTCGCAAGGCGATAGCCTTGCTGCATTTTTGGCTTCAATACAAGAAATTTTATGTTCTTACGAAACTGCGAAGC
>JAGBSO010000046.1 GCA_017631795.1 Clostridia bacterium
AACTGTGCCGTCTTCGTTTACAAATTCAACTGTGTACTTATTGACTGTTGATGTGTAAGTTGCCTTGAATGTTACATCGCCTGTTACGGTTGTTTCATCTGTGAGACCTGCCCAACCTGCAAATGTGTATGTGTACTGAGCAGTTGCAGTCTTTGTGGGTTCAGCCTTATCAAATGAGGGCTTTGTGCCGTATTCAACGCCTGTATCAGTTTCAAGGATTGTTGTTCCGTCTTCATCTACCCAGGTTACTGTGTACTTGTTGACTGTTGAATTGAACTGTGCTGTGTATGTAACTTTACCTGTTACTGATGAAACAGCGGGTGACCAACCTGCGAATGTGTATGTGTACTGAGCAGTTGCTTCCTTTGTGGGTTCTGAACCGAATGAAGGAACATCACCGTAAGCTACTTCTTCTGTTTTTACAGTCTGACCGTCAACGATCCATGTAACTGTGTAATAGTTAACATCTGCTTTGTATGTTGCAGTGTAAGTTGCTTCGCCTGTTACAGCTACAAGTTCGGGTGACCACTTATCAAATGTATATGTGTACTGAGCATCTGCAGCCTTTGTTGCATCTGCATGAGTGGGAACTGTGCCGTATGCAACTTCTGTTGTATCAATCACTGAACCATTGTCATTCTTCCATGTGATTGTGTACTTTCTTGCAGATTCTTCGAATACTGCGTAGTATGTCTTTGAACCTGAATCAGCAGCTGTTACTGTGGGGAATGTTGTTACAATTGAGCCGTTCTTTGTTTCTGACCAGCCTTTGAATGTGTAAACAGTTGAAACTGTGAGAACATCCTTTGCCCATGCACTGTCGGGTGTGATTGTCTGGCCACGTCTTACAGCTGTCTGATGAGTTACAGTTGAATCTGTTTCGATTACCCAGTTTACTGTGATACCGTCTTCAACGTATTCTGCATTGACTGTAAGGTCTGTTGCGGGCATTGTTGCGGGATATGATCCCCATACACCGATGTAGCCGTCCTTAACAGGAACTGCGGGAGCTACAACAGTTGCACCGTATGCAACTTCTGTTGTAACTGTGCTGTTATGACCAATCCATGTGATTGTGTAAACATTTACAGTTTCTGTAAATTCTGCTGTGTATGTTGCTTTACCGTTAACTTCTGCAAGTGCAGGAGTCCAGCCCTTGAATGTGTATGTGTAACCTTCTGCAGTCTTAACGGGTGTATCGCCCTTATATTCGGGCATTGTGCCGTAATCAAAGTCTGCTTTGTAAAGTTCTGTGCCGTCGTAGTTTTCGAATGTTACTGTGTATTTGTTTACAGTTGCATCGAATTCTGCTACGTATGTCTTTTCGCCTGTTACAGTTTCAATTGCGGGAGTCCAGCCCTTGAATGTGTATGTGTACTGAGTTGTTGCTGCCTTTGTGGGTGTTTCGCCTGTGTATTCAGGTTTCTGACCGTATTCAACAACGTCTGTCTTTACAACAACATTGTTTACTTCCCACTTGATTGCATAGCTTCTCAATGTACCTGCATAAGTTGCTGTGTAAGTTACATCGCCTGTTACTGTTGATGAAACTGCGGGAGACCAGCCAGCGAATGTGTATGTATACTGTGCGTCTGCTTCCTTTGAGGGATTTGCAGGAGCTGTGATAGCTGTGCCGTATTCAACATCTGCATCTGTTCTGATTTCTGAACCGTCTTCGTCAACCCATTTTACAGTATACTTATTCTTTGTTGCTGTGAATACTGCTTCATAAGTTGCTTCGCCTGTTACTGATTTAACTTCAGGAGTCCATTTATCGAATGTGTATGTGAACTCTGCTGTTGCTTCCTTTGAAGGAGTTGAACCGAATGCCGGTGTTTCACCATATTTGAATGTTGTTTCTGTTTCAACACCGTCAACAATCCATGTGATTGTGTATTCATTCAATGTTGTGCCGAATACTGCTGTGTAAGTAGCAGGACCTGTTACAGCTACGATTTCGTTATCCCAACCTGTGAATGTGTATGTATACTGTGCGTCTGCTGCCTTTGTGGGATCAGCAGGAGCTACGGGAGTTTCACCGTATTCAACAACATCAGTTCTGATTGTGTTACCGTCAGCAACCCATTTGATTTCATAGCTTCTCTTTGTGCTTGAATATGTTGCTGTGTAAGTTGCATCGCCTGTTACTGTTGATGAAACAGCGGGAGTCCAGCCTGCGAATGTGTATGTATACTGTGCGTCCTGAGCCTTTGTGGGGTTTGCAGGAGCTGTGACAGCTGTGCCGTATTCAACATCTGCATCTGTTCTGATTACCGAACCGTCTTCGTCAACCCATGTTACAGTATACTTATTCTTTGTTGCTGTGAATACTGCCTTGTAAGTTGCTTCGCCTGTTACAGCTGCAACATCAGGAGTCCAGCCCTTGAATGTGTATGTATACTCTGCTGTGTTTGCCTTTGTGGGAGCTGCATGAGTGGGAACTTCACCGTATTCAACTGATGTTGTGTCGATTTCTGTTCCGTCTTCATTGAGCCATGTGATTGTGTAAGAATTCTTCTTTGCTGTGTATGTTGCAGTGTATTCAGCATCACCTGTTACAGATACAACTGCGGGAGTCCAGCCTGCAAATGTATATGTATACTCTGCTGTTGCTGCCTTTGTGGGATCTGAATGAGTGGGTGTCTTTCCGTATTCAACAGTTGTTGTGTCGATTACTGAACCGTCGTCATTCTTCCATGTGATCTTATAAGAATTCTTCTGTGCTGTGTATGTTGCAGTGTAAGTTGCATCACCTGTAACAGCTACAACTGAAGGAGTCCAGCCTGCAAATGTATATGTATACTCTGCTGTGTTTTCCTTTGTTGCGTCTGAATGAGAGGGTGTTTCACCGTATTCAACAGTTGTTCTGTCGATAACTGAACCGTCGTCATTCTTCCATGTGATTGTGTATGACTTCTTTGTAGCTTCGAACTGAGCTGTATAAGTTGCTTCGCCTGTTACTTCTGCAAGTGTAGGAGTCCAGCCTGTGAACTCATAAGTATATGCATCAGTTTCAGCCTTTGTGGGATCTGCATGAGTGGGCATTTCACCGTATTCAACTCTTGTTGTTTCAGTTTTGCCATCAATGATCCAGGTGATTGTGTAAGCGTTCTTTTCTGCTGTGTAAGTTGCTGTGTAAGTTGCATCGCAAGTTACATCTGCAATTTCGGGAGACCACTTATCGAATGTATATGTGAACTCACCTGTTGCGTCCTTAGCGGGAGTTGTACCGTTGTATTCGGGTGTTGTGCCGTAAGGAACTTCTGTATCAGTTTCAAGGACTGCACCGTTTTCGTTGATCCATGTAACTGTGTAAGTTTTGAGTGTTGTATCGTACTTTGCAGAATAAGTTGCATCGCCTGTTACAGTTACAACTTCAGGAGTCCAGCCTGCGAATGTATATGTATACTGAGCATCTGCTGCCTTTGAAGGAGTTGTGCCGTCGTATACGGGAAGTTCGTCGTAAGCAACTTTTTCTGTCTTAAGAACGTCGTCGCCGTTCTTCCATGTGATTGTGTACTTGTTTACAGTTGAATCAAACTGTGCGATGTATACAACATTGCCTGTGACAGGTGCGATTTCGCCCCAGTCTTTGAATGTGTATGTATACTTGTCAGTTGCTGCCTTTGAAGGTGTGCCGTAAGTAGCTTCATCATAAACAGGAACTGTGCCGTATTCTACTTCTTCAGTATAAATGGATGTACCGTCGCTGTTCTTCCATGAAACAGTGTACTTTCTTACCTTTTCAGTGAACTGAGCTGTGTAAGTTACGTCGCCTGTTACTTCATCAACTTCAGGTGTCCATACGTTTTCGAAAACGTATTCATACTGGTCTGTTGAGGGTTTTACGGGAGTTGCACCGTCATACTTGGGTGTTGTGCCGTAAGGAACATTTTCGTCTGTTTCGAGAAGTGATCCGTCGTAGTTTTTCCATGTAACAGTGTAAACGTTTGTTGATTCTTCAAACTGAGCTTTGTAAGTAGCTGTGCCTGTTACAGTTGCGATTTCGCCCCAGCCTGTGAATACATATGAATACTGAGCATTGCCTGTCTTGACAGGTGTTTCACCCTTGTATTCAGGTGTTGTGCCGTATTCAAAGTCTGCTGAATAGAGTACTTCGTCATCATAGTTAACGAATGTGATTGTGTAAGATCTCTTTGCTTCTTTGAACTGAGCTGTGTAAGTTGCTGCGCCGTCTACTGCCTTGATTGCAGGTGACCAGCCTGTGAATGTGTATGAGAACTCAGGTGTAGAAGCCTTTGTGGGATCTGCATGAGTGGGCATTTCGCCGTATTCAACTGATGTTGTTTCTGATTTACCGTCAATTACCCATGTGATTGTGTATGACTTCTTTGTAGCTTTGAACTGAGCTGTATAAGTTGCTTCACCTGTTACAGCAACGGGAGTTGTATCCCAACCTGTGAACTCATAAGTATATGCATCAGTTTCAGCCTTTGTGGGATTTGCATGAGTGGGAACATCACCGTACTTGACAGTTGTTGTTTCTGATACACCGTCAATTACCCATGTGATTGTGTAAGATCTGAGTGATTCTGTGTATGTTGCTGTGTAAGTTGTATCGCCTGTGATCTTATCAACTTTGGGAGTCCAACCTGCAAATGTATAATCATACTGAGCTGATGAATTTCTTACGGGATCTGCGGGAGCAGTGGGAGTTGTGCCGTAAGCAACTTTTTCAGCTGCTTTGATAACTGAACCATCATGATCAACCCATGATACCCAGTATTCTCTTGTGTTGCTCTTGAATGTTGCTGTGTAAGTTTTATCGCCTGTTACAGCAACAACAGCGGGTGACCAACCTGTGAATTCATATGAGAACTCAGGTGTAGATTCCTTTGTGGGAGCTGAATGAGTGGGTGTATCACCGTATTTGACAGTTGTTGTGTCGATCAGGTTACCTTCGTCATCCAACCATGTGATTGTATATGATCTCTTTTCAGCTTTGAACTGAGCTGTGTAAGTAGCATCGACTGTTGCAGCAACGGGAGTTGTATCCCAGCCTGTGAATGTGTATGTGTACTCGGCTGTTGAAGCCTTTGTGGGAGTACCGTTGGGGTATGAAGGTGTTTCACCGGGAGCAGCAACAGTTGTGACATCCTGCTGACCTTCAACTTTCCATGTGATTGTGTAACCTGTTTTCTTCCACTGAGATGTTACATAGATATTATCAGTAGTTTTAACTGCATCAGATGCGTTGAGCTGAGTGCCGTCTGCCTTGTACCAGCCAAGGAACTCATAACCTGCTCTTGTGGGAGTGGGAAGAGTGCCGATTGTGCTGTCGTATGTTACAGTCTTTGAAGCTTCATAAGAAACACCGTCTTCAACTGTACCGACTTCATAAACTCTGATGTTTTCAAATGTTACAGAATCTCCGGCAACGTTTGTATCAACTCGGATCTGAGCTTTTACAACTTCAGGCTTGTCGGGAGCTGTAAATACTGCATTATCCGGATCAATACCTGTTGAGCCGTTTGCAGAGAATCTGTTTGAAGGACCGTCTGCAAAATCAACCCATGTGCCGTTAGCATCACAGAAGAAGATATAAACGTCCCAGTTGTCTCCTGTGAAATCAATATCAATCTTATACTGTTTGCCGGGAGTTACGGGGAAGAAGGGTGATGAAGATGTCAATTCACCTTCTGATTTTGTATTAATGAGTGTAAAACCACCGGAAGTTACATTACTGAACTGTTCACCGCTTGTATTCCACTTGCTGAAATCAATAAGGTTATCGAAAACAACTGAATACTTGTTAGCTTCCCATGTAGCATAGAGAGTGGGCATAAGACCTGCATTTACAGATGATGTTGAACCTGATGTTGCATTCTTGTCTGTTGACCAACCCTTGAATGTGTAACCTGTGCGTGAGGGAGTGTATGAAGATACATTATAATTGTATGTAGCTGCAGTACCGACAGTTACATTGAAAGATGTTGTGCCGATTGAACCGCCGTTAGCATTAAGCTTAACTGTTGTCTGGAGAGCATCTTTTTCTGTTTTAAGTGCTGATGTATCAACATTTGTATTTGAAGGAGTACCAAGTCTCTCTGCTGCAGCACGGATAACTGTCTGATAATCATTCCATGATGCAGTTGTATAGTTATTTGCATTCAGAGATGTACATTCAATAACTGCATTACGGAGAGCTGATTTATCAACTGTTGTAAACAGTGCAGCAGCGGAAGCATTAGCATAGTTTTTACTGGAAAGATATACACAGTAAGCCTGGTTTGCAACCTGGATACGCTTTCCGTTAACAGATGATATAGCATAAGCTGGAACAAGAGTATCTCGTGATGTTGACTGAGGTTCTGACTTACTTACAAACTGAGTCCATCCACTGGGGGTTGCAGAATAGCTTGAACCAATTTTCGCAGTAGAATCATCACCTAAAATATACCATGCATAATATTTTTCAAGAGAGTCTTTTTTGCTATCGTTGACTCGAAGTGCATCACTACCGATTTTGAAGTTGGGAATCTGGTTTGTATTTGAATAACGTGAAGAGTCAACAGTGATATATCCAAGATAACCAACAGCTCTTGAGCCATCAGAACCATCTGTAGCTTTAGCCTCAACATAATACTCTGTTGTTGATGCTGTAACAAAGTCATCTGATGATTGTGATGAACCGCCACTGGGAAGACCTGTCCACAACGGGTCATTTTTGAAATAACCTGAAGTTGTTTTGTCACCGCCACCACCATCTGTTATGGGTGCCCAGTTGTCTTTACCACCGATACCGTTGATACCTGTTATCCATACAGAAATTTCGTTGTTGTATGTACCTGAACGTCTTGATTCAGAAACAGCACCGACTGAACGGTGAGGTGAATAGAGAACTGTATAAGCATAATAAATTCTTGTTGAACCGTCGTTCATTGTAACAGTGAATTTCCACTCAGCAACAGCAGTTGCACCGGGATTAAGACCTGTACCGTTGATATACAGACCTAAGCCTTCGGGCCACGCAACATATCCATTTGAGTTAAACTCAAACACGTTTGCTGAATTTGCAGAATACTCATATGAGCCTGAACTTGCGCCTGCATCAGAAATTACAACATCACCGATACCCGATGTAAGCGTTGAAATTTCTACTGTAAATTTTTTTGCGCCTTCAATATGCAAACCAAGATATGCGTTTGTGTTTGCACTATTTGCTTCGAGTCCAACAGCATATGAATTTTCGGAAACAGTATTGTTGACATAATACTGACCGACTGTTGCGGCTCCGCCTGTAGGTTTCATATAAACTGTTTCGGGAACAGCGATAACTGCTTTGTGGTCATCAACCACTGCAGCCAAAGATGTTATTCCGAAAAAGCCTACAGACATTGTAGAAACGAGCATTACAAGTGTCAATAAGAACGACAATGCTCTTTTCGTGGTCTTTTTCATAAATGTCATCTCCATTTACAAATTTCTTGTGGTTTTTACAAAATAGTATAAAAACCCACTTTTATACTCTTGAATTATAACACAACAGGTAAATTATTGCAATAGATATACCATTTTCAAATGTAAAAAAAGTATTAATTATAATGTTAAAAATGCACAATAATTCAGCAACGCTAAATTATTGTTTGCTTCAAGTTATTTTTAAGAAACATCGGTTATATTATAGTCACAGGATGCATCAGGCAGGTCAGCTGTCCTGACCTTTGCTCCTTAAAAGCATAAAAAGGACAGGCAACCGAATCCCGCTCAAGGCGATAATATACATTACACTACCTCTTAAAGTCAGAAAGCAGTCTTTTCACAAAGACTGCTTTCCGGCTTTTCATTATATATAACTTTACTGTGCAAGATAATCGACTATTCCCTGTGCAATTGCTGTGGCAAGTACACCCTGAGTGTTTGCATCTGTAAGGAATACTGCGTCCTTTGCATTGGTGAGATATCCGCACTCAATGAGTACGCTCGGACACTCTTCAACACGTGTCACCATGTAGGGGAAGAATTTTATGCCCATGTCAACATTTTCATACTCTTTGGATGCAGGGTCATTATAATAGTATGTTCTGTAAGCATTGACAATCTGATTATGAATTGCATCTGCAAGAGGCATTGACCAGTTTCTGTAATAGAATGTATGAGTTCCGTACCATGATTTATTATCTGCACCGTCACAATGGATGCTGACAAAAACATCGGGATCGTTATCTCTTACCATATCAACACGTTCGGACATAAACAGAGCTTCGTCAACGGTTCTTGTCATGATTACCGTTGCACCGTGATCACGCAGAATCTGCGCTGTTTTTTCCGCAACAGAGAGAACAACATCTTTTTCATAGACTTTCATGTCTGAATTTGTTCCCGGACTGCCGTAACCGCCATGTCCCGCATCGATCATTATAACCGTTCCTTCAAGTGCTGATGCTTTTTTCCTGAGAGTGATTTCAATCAGTCCGTTTTCCGTTTTTTCATAGGAATAACCGCCGAAATTGCCCTTGGTTTTAAGATACAGACGAAGAATCATGAATCCCTCTTCGCTGTTTGTGTACCATTCAGCCTTTGAAACAACATCACTTGACGCAAAATCAGGCTCTTCTGTATAACTGCCCTGAGAAGTGTTCATAAATATGATATCAATGTATTCTGACTCAAATTCATTGACATTATAAATGCGTTCAAGATAGCCTTTGTGGTATTCCTGCGGTGCAAGTACCATTTTTATGAATGTGTCGTTTGTCGATGAAAATGTGAGCTTTGTTCCGTCTGAAAAGCTGAGTTTTTCGAGCTTCACGGCATTTGAGGGCATAATATACCCGCCCAGGATCAGAGTTGTATCGTCACAATGAAGTTTCATGCCCGAATCAAGATACAACAGCACATGATTATCGCACTGTGTGACTTTTTCAACATAACCGTATGAGCCTGAAAGCTGAGGTGTGCAGGTCGGGTCGGAAGTATCGTCAAGTGACGCTGTGGATGTGGTTTCCGTGTAATCCTTTCCGACTCTGCAGACAGTTGCGTTGCCGAGATTGTGGTTATCGTAAGGTGTGATTTCTTTTATTTTTCCGCACATGACGATATCATCGATTCCGCCGAATGTTGCAGCAAAAGAAACATGCTCAGAAGTGAGCTGAGTGAGCCAGTCGGAAAGCTCATAAGTCGCAGAATATGTCACATAGCCGTTTTCCTGAGTCGCAGTTTCAACAAGCTCAACGGGGACTGTGTTTGCAAGAGATGCAAAGACCTGCGCACCCTTATATGCCTTTGCAGTGAGTGTCACAACACCATCTGCAACAACTGCATTGCACTCTGTCATAACGTCAACTGCACGGTCGATGTTATATGTATATCGTGCGTTTTTGTGCTTCACAATGACCTTGTTTCTGCCGACAGAAAGCGGAATGCTGACGGCAAAACTGCCGTCTTCACCGGTTACAGGCACGCTCTGCCATTTGCCGTTTGCTGTGCACCAGACATGAGTTGGGAAATTCTTATCCGTTGTGCCTGAAAAAACGATTTCTGCGTTATTTCTGATTTCAACACCCGTATATGTGAGTGCTGTATAATCGACATTGTTGAAATACTCATAATATGAGTAGAGATTTGTGGCTGTGTCGTTATCATCTGCGCGGAGTTTTGCGTGGGAATACATCACACATCCCGAAAATCCGCCGTGATTGTAAATGAGCTTCACAAGATTGTTAACTTCGTTTGGCTGAGTCCAGCCTTCACCTGAACGCACAAGGTCATTTCTGACAACACCGTAGACCATTGTGTTGCCTGACAGTGCAAACTGTGCCCACTGTTTTATTATATTTTCTGCTCCGTTTTCGGTGGAATGATTTATCTGCACAAAACAGAAATCTGCAGAATTCACGGTCTTTTTCACATTGTCCGTCAGAATTTCTTCGCAGTAAACACCGAATTTTATATCCTTTTCGTTGAAATAATCTCTGATTTCAAGGACTTTTGCGGAGTTATCAGCATCGCCTGTATGAATCATGACTGCAGACGGGTTATATTTTTCTGTTTTTTCAAGGAGGTTTTCCTTATCTGCTTTTGCAAGGGAAAATTCTTCGCTGTCAAGAAGAAAAATGACATAAAGCTCCTGCTCTTTTGCTTTTTCAACAAAATAAGACAGCACATCGAATCCGTCAGGTGCGTAATTCATCTTACCGCTGAAACGCACAACAACTGTATCGGGAAGAATTGCGTCGACTTTGCCGAATACGTTTTCCGCAGTCTTTTTAAGCGCTTCTTCGGATGTATCCTCAAAACTCATATCAGAAGACGGGTCAACGATATAGCCGTGTATATCATCGGGCAGAATGTTTTCTGATTTATTCAGAAACGCAAAGGCAGTGTCTTCATTGCTCTTTATCTGCGATGGGATATCAACCGTCTCCCCCGTCGGGATTTCTTCTGTTTCATACGCATCATATATCAGAAAACCGCAAAATGCCCCTACAATCAGCAGGAGCACCACAGCTATTATCAACGGAAGTTTCTGTTTCATCAGTTTTCTTTCTTTTCTCCCTTATTCTCGTCGTTGACGACCTTTGTCTTTTTTGACTTGGCATCAACATGGTCAAAATACTCTCTGAATCTTATTGTAAACATCGAATAATTATCACAGTTTTTGCAGTAAAACAACGCACGGAAAGCTTTGTTTACCATTTTCCATTCCGAAACCTTGCGCATACGCTTACGGCAATCGTCACAATAACAGACCATCTGGCTTCTGTCTATACGCTCATCATGGATATTGGTGATATATTTTGCTTTGAAAAGCAGTCTCTGATAAAAAGCATCGTCGCAGATGAGAATATGCTCTGCCAGTGCATCTGTATCAAAAGACTTCTTGAAACATCTCAGGCTCAGAAGTGAATCGTCAAGGGCACGGTGAGTTGAGAATTCGCTCACGTCAATTCCGAAAAGTGTTGCAGCAGCAGAAAGACCTATCTGCTGTGCGTTTGACATTTTCAGATACTGCTGACAATACTTCTGAAGGTCAACATACCGCTGAATAAACGGGATACCGTCGATGTCATTGAAAAATTTAAGATTGTCAAGCATAACTCTCAAATCGCTGTTACCCCAGGACATGAAAATGCAGTCCTTATCTCCGACCCATTTTGAAAAATCGGAAACAGCCTTTGCAAAGGTCACACCGCCGTACATATCTTCATTTGAAATATGTGTAAGAGACTTTACTCTGCCGCTTAACTTGTTTGAAAGCTGCGAACGGATAAGAACCGAAAAAGTATCGACAACATCAAGGTCATCGTCAACCATTACGGCACCGATTTCAATTATCTCATTGAAAAAGCTTTTGAGTTTTTTGTTATAGGAGTTATTCCACTCAAGGTCCATTATAACATAATACATCCGAAAGCTCCTTTTTCTTATCATTAATATTCTAATAATACAATAACTGTATTATTTTGTCAATTTTATTGAATATATTTTTTTTGTTGATAATAATATTTTTGCGTGATATACTCTTATACGGAGATGATTTTATGAAATTTTCACAGATACCATACAAAAGATACACTATCGAAGAAGGCAGAATGAAATTTGCAGAGTTTGAAAAGCTCTCGCAGAACGCAGAAAATGCCGACGATATGATTGAAGCGAGAAAAGCAATGCTTGAAATGATGAATGATTATCAGACTGCTGCTTCACTTGCAAACTGCAGATTCACACTCAACACCGCAGATGAATTCTACAAGGCAGAAATGGATTATTACGACACAACAGGCCCCATGTTTTCCGACCTGTTCACAAAATATGCAGACATCATGCTTTCCTCTCCTTTCAGAGCTGAAACAGAGAAGAAAATCAATCCTCAGATTTTCAGAAAGCTTGAATGTCAGAAGAAGTCATTTGACATCTGTATTCTTGAAGAATCACAGGAAGAAAATGCACTCACAACGGAATATTCACAGTTCATGTCGTCAATCGTGTTTGAATTTGACGGCAAAGAGATGCCTTTATCCGTGCTCAGGGGTTACCTTGAAAATTCCGACAGAGACATAAGAAAAAAGGCTGCGGAAGCTCTCGGCAAAGGTCTTGAAAAGCACCGTGACACACTTGATTCCATTTTTGACAAGCTTGTTGATGTCAGAAACAGAATGGCAAAGAAAATGGGATATGAAAACTTTGTTGAACTCGGATATTACAGAATGGGCAGAACAGATTACACCCCTGAAATGATTGAAGTTTTCCGTGAAAATGTAAGAGAGCATCTTGTGCCCTGCATTTCAAAAATCAAGAAAGATGTTGCCGCAGAGCTTGGCATTGATCGTGTGATGTTCTATGACAATGACATTTACTTTGCAGGTGAAACTCCGAAACCCGTCGGAAATGAAGAAGAAATTTTCCGTGAAGCACAGGAAATGTATGACGATATGTCACCCGAAATCGGTGATTTCATGCGTTCGATGATTGAAAACGAAGCTTTTGACGTAACATCAAGACCGAACAAATGGGGCGGTGGTTACTGCACCGTTTTCAACAATTTCAGACAGCCCTTTATTCTTGCTAATTTCAACGGCACAACAGGTGATATTGACGTTATCACCCACGAATTCGGCCATGCACTGGCAGCTCACAATGTGTTCATTTACGGTGATGCTGAGCTTGATGTGGGCGGTATGGAAACTGCTGAATGCCACTCAATGAGTATGGAATTCCTTTCATGGAAATACATGGACAAATTCTTCGGTGATGATGCTCCGAGATACAGAAAGAAGCATCTTCTTGATGCACTCAGTTTCATCCCTTACGGAGTTATTGTGGATGAATTCCAGCACATTATCTATTCACATCCCGAATACACTCCCGAAGAGAGAAAAAATGCCTATCTGAAGCTTGAAGAAAAATACCGTCCTTATCTTTCATTTGACGGTATTCCCTATCTTGAAGAAGGCACAAGATGGCAGTATCAGATGCACATTTACGAAAGTCCGTTTTATTACATTGATTATTGCCTTGCACAGACAGTTGCGCTGGGATTCCTTATAAAATCGCAGGAAAATTATGATGATGCGCTGAAAACTTACATCAGTTTCAACCGTAAAGGCGGCACTGAGCAATTCCCCGAGCTTGTGAAAAATGCTCACTTAAGCTCTCCTTTTGAAGATGGTGCACTCAAAACTCTTGCAGAAAAAGTGCTTGAAGTTGCAAAGAAAACAGCGGCTGAATAATTTATCGTTGACTATAAAAATGCGTTGTGTTAATATAATATATTATTATTCACAAAGTTAAGGAAGAAAGATATGCTTAAATTTATTATTGCTTTTTTTGCAGGAAAAGCTGCAAAGATACTTCTTAAGATTCTCGGCAAGAGAGCAACTCATTTTCCCGGAAAACTTGCGCTTAAAATATGCCCCGATTTCCTCCGATATATCGGCAAACCGAAAAATATCATCTGCGTTACGGGTACAAACGGAAAGACAAGCACCTGCAACATGATTGAAGACTGTCTCAGACAGGATAACATAAAGGTGCTTGACAACAGTTTCGGCTCAAACACACTTCCCGGCATATGCGCAACATTCATCGACGGTGTCAATCTTTTCAACAGACCCGTTTATGAGACATGTGTGCTTGAAGTTGACGAAAGAAGCTCACTTCATATTTACAAATATGTCTCACCCACATATTTCATCTGCTCAAATCTTTTCCGTGACTCTGTTATGAGAAATGCGCACACTGAGTTCATTTTCTCAATGATAAACGATTATCTCCCCGCATCAACAAAACTCATTCTCAATGCTGATGACGTTATCAGCTCAAGACTGGGCAAAGGTGCGAATGAAACACGCATTTTCTTCGGTGTTGACAAGCTCGATGGTGAGCAGACCGAAGACCACAACATAATCAATGACGGCAGAGCATGTCCCGAATGCGGTGCAAAGATAATTTTTGACTTCAAGCGCTATCATCACATCGGCAAAGCTCACTGTTCAAGATGCGATATGACTTCACCCGCTGCTGATTACACAGTAACATCAGTTGACGAAAATGCCATGACCATGACCGTTTCGCTCAAAGGCAACAACTACACATTCCCCATGATAAACGAAGCAATTTTCAACATATACAACGAAGTTTCCGTTATCGCTCTGCTTTCCGAATACGGTTTTGAGCCTGAAAAAATTGCATCATTCATGAAAAATCTTCACATCACATCAACCCGTTACAACGAAACACAGGCAGGTGATGTAAGAGTTATCTGCACAATGCTCAAAGGTTACAACCCCATTGCCTGTTCAAGAAACTGTCACACAGCAAGAATCAGAGAAGGCAGAAAAGCTGTTTTCTTCATGGTTGACGATATCCACAACGAGCAGGATGACTCAGAAAGCATCACATGGCACTATGAAGCTGATTATGAAGCTCTCAATGACGATTCAATCACACATATCTTCGCATCAGGCCCCCGTTCACTTGACGTGAAATACAGACTTCTGCTTGCAGGAATCCCCGAAGAAAAAATCACAGTCGGCAGACATGAATCCGATGTTATTGAAAAAATGACACTTGAAAACACAGATTCACTTCTTATTTTCTATGATATGCACCGTTATGACAAGCTTGAAAAAGAAGTCAAACCCGCTATCGTGAAAAAATTTGCAAAGGAGGACAAATAAAATGAAAATTGAAATCCTTTACAACGATTATCTGATTTTCGGTGACGGTGCAAACGTTGATTACATTGTGAAATGTCTTCCCGAAGCTGAAATTATCCACACTTCAATCCATGACACTCCCTATTTTGCAGAAAATGAGCCTGACCTCATTTATATGGGTGCTATGAGTGAAAACAATCAGGAAAGAGCAATCGCTGCTCTCATGCCATACAAAGACAGACTCACAGAGCTGATTGAAAAAGGTGTGCATATTCTCTTCACATCAACATCATGTGATGTTCTGGGCAATTACATCATCGACGGTGACAGAAAAATCGAATGTCTCGGCCTTTTTGATTTCACTGTGGAAAGAAAAATGCTCAAGAGATTCAATGCAATGACTCTGGGCACATACAACGGTTACGAAATGATGGGATTCAAGAGCCAGTTCGGTGTTGCGACACCTTCTGAAAACTGCAAGGAATTCTTCTTTGACGTAACAAGAGGCTCAGGTCTTTACAAGAACTTCGGAAAAGAAGGTTTCAGAAGAAACAATCTCATCGCAACATATATCATCGGACCTTTCCTTGTTGTGAATCCCCTTTTCACAAAGGAATGGCTCAGCGATGTGGCAGGAAAAGAAATCACACTTCCCTTTGAAGAACTTGCAATGGAATGTTACAGAACACGTCTTGCAGAGTTCAGGGATGAAAGCAGAAAAATAGAATAAACAACATAAAAAAGACCTGCAGAAGCAGGTCTTTTTTTATGCTTTTATGTGTACTGTCAGCTTAATGTTCCTACCTGGCTGTCCTTACGCTTGTCTTTATCGGAAAGCTCAGAATAATTCACAAGGTTGTGATGCTGCTTTGCAAGATCGTTTCTTTCCGGAGCGTGAACATATCCTTCCGAACGCATATAAGCATTCCAGCGACGATGCTCAATATCTTCAATACTGAGTTTCTCTTCTTCGGTGAGTTCTGATTCTTTTTTGTTTGCACCCGGCATACCGAGTTTGATTCTTGTATGCAGATGAATTGCAGATGCAACAGAAGAACGGTAGTTATATTCGAAATTCCAGAATTCATCTTCTGTACCCCAGCCGAGATGACGCTGCAAAGCTTCGTGTACAAGCTCTGAATCGAGAATTACGTTTTCGGAATAACAAGATTCCAGATCTCCGATGAATTCTATATCATACTCTGTGCCTTTGAAATTCCTGATTCCCTTAAGGGCATTTTTCTGCTGTGTATTATATACAATTGCCTGAATCACAGGATGGATACCGATACGTTTAAACAACATTCTGAGATTGACAGCTGTCTGAATATTGATGTTGTCATCACCGAGTGTGACAAACACATATGTGGTATTTTTAAGCTCCTGTATTTTCTTTGCGAAACTTATTGTTTCAACATCATAGCCCGAATAAATATTTATCTTATACTGAGCTTCACCGTCAATCAATGCACCGTTATATTCCGGTGCCATAAGTTCAGGTGCCAGTGCTACAAATTTCTCTTCTGCAAGTTTGTCTTTATCAAACGCATTGATTTCGATGTGATAACCATCCATCTGACCGAACCATGAAAGTGCTTTCACCATTTCTGTACCCTGACGGCCCATACCTATAACTACAGCAGATACTTCTTTGACACCATCTTCATTTTCAATGCTGTTGGTAAAAATAGATTCACCGTTGTCGTAAAGAAGTCTGTTTATCAATGACTGAATCTCATTGATACGGCGGACTCTGACTTTACCTCTGTCTGCAGCATTGATCAGAAGTTCACTTTCGATTCTGGTTGAGAAAACAAAAAGCTCTGTATTATCACGTTCTCTGTACTGTTCAATAATTTTCAGAGCCTGATTGAGATTTTCTTCCTCATTTTCACCGATTGCAAAAATTGTAATTTTTGCATTTGGTGAATGTTTCTGGAATCCTACAGCCAGCAGGTCTTTTTTGAAACAGATAGCTTTTATTTTTCTTGCATCCTCAGCAAGTTCAAAACTTCGCTCTTCGTTTGCTTCAAATACATCTGTAAAAACAATCACAGATTTTTTATTATTCTTTTTAAGGTCTTTTGCAAGCGCAATTGACTTTTCATTGAGTTCTGAAAATACATAGACGTCCTTGAAGTAATTTGTGCGATATCTGAACTGAGCGGACAGATTCTTGAACATTGACAGCACAAAACCGAATGTAAGGATGGGAGCAACAATAAAAATGATTGCAACCCATATCTGATAAATTCCTGACAATCCATCGGGACAATATGACATACTGTCGGTTACAACAGCAAATTCAGATCCCAATGCAAAAATCTGGACTGCATTAAAAATAGACAGTATCACCGCTCTTGCCGGCCACCATGTCAGTTCTGTACCCGTAACAATGTGTATGGGCATGAACATGAAAAATGATGCCAGAAGAACACCAAAAATAACAAAATTGAAGATGCTGATCTTCTTTTTCTTTCCTTTGGATGTCTTGCTATAAACTACAGCAAACAGAACAATAGCAATAAGACTTGCTACTGATAAAAACAAATACTGATACCACATAAAAAAACCTCCGTTATCCGTATTTTATGTTTTTATTATAGACTTCAGATGCAGACCTGTCAACACATACAATCAATTATTGTTTATACTTCTCTGCCTGAAGATTGAACATATAGGCATACTTGCCGCCGAGAGCCATAAGCTCCTCATGTGTGCCGCTTTCAACAATTTCGCCTTTTTCCATCATATAGATTCTGTCGGCATGTCTTGTTGTTGAAAGTCTGTGTGAAATAAACACAACTGTCTTATCTGCGGCAGCTTCCGTCATCGACTGATTGAGCTCATATTCCGAAACGGGGTCAAGGTTTGCAGAAGGCTCATCAAGGATGACATAAGGACATTTTTTATAGAATGCTCTTGCGATGGCAACTTTCTGTTCTTCACCGCCCGAAAGACTCATACCGTCGTCGCTGAATTCACGAAGAAGCACCGTTTTTGTACCGTCGGGCAACGGTTTTGAGAAACCTGCATCTTTCAGAGCATCAAGTACACCCTGCTCGTCATAATCAACTTCAAGGGCAACGTTTTCACCCATTGTTGCTCCGAAAATCTTGAAATCCTGAAAAACTGCTGCGAAACGGTTTCTGTGAGATGCCACTGTCTCGTCTTTTATATTCCGTCCGCCGATGAGAATTTCACCGTCAGTCACATCGTAAAGACGCAGAAGAAGATTTGTAAGTGTTGTCTTTCCTGCTCCGTTATAACCGACAAGTGCGATTTTTTCACCGGGTTTCATTGTCATGTTTATATTTTTCAGAGTCGGAGCATCATTGCCGGGATAAGTAAAGCCGACATTTTTAAGCTCGATTGTTTCACATTTTTCATTTGTTGCGGTATGTTCACCGTCTTTGATTTTAAAATCGGTTTTAAGGAATGTTCTGTATTTTTCAATCATCTTTGAACGCTCGGTAAAACCTCTGAGCGAATAAACGGTAAGATACAGCACTGATGCGCTTATCTGAGCCGCACCGTTGAAAGTTGAAACAAAATCACTGGGGCTGAGTGCACCTTTTTCGATTGTCTGATAACCTATATAAGTTGTCAGTACAAGCATGAATCCGATTACCTGCACAACAACTGCCTGAAAGAAAAACCATCCGTCAATCTTACCGGCATATTTTCTGTTATACTTTACGATTTCATCGGCACTTTCTTTGTATCGCTTAAAAAATATGCCTGTAATTGAGTGCATACGCATTTCTCCTGCAAATTCAGGCAGATAGAAAAGTCGTGAAAAATAGTTTGCTTTTCTGTATTTTTCAGTCATAATTTCTCTGCGTTTCATCTGCAGATTGCCTGTGTGCCTGCCCACGGGAAGGAATGAAAGCACAAAGACAAGAATTATCACAAGGCAAACGGGGTCAATTGACACCATGATTGCACCGATTGAAATGAATGAAATTATTTCTGCAACATAGCCTCTGATACTGGTGAGAATGAAACGGATATTGTCTGATGAAGTTTCGATTGCAAGGATAAAATCGCTGTAGAATGACGAATCATCATAACTTGCAAGGTCAAGCGAAATTGCTTTTTCATAAAGTTTTGAGTGAATGCCCAGATAGAGTTTTTCTCTTGCCCTGTGTGCAAAAAGCTCGAAAAACAGCGCATTCACAACATTTTCGGTTATAATCACGGCAACCATGATTGCAAGTGCTGTCAGCACATGCTTCACACCGTCAGGCTGACCGATTTCGTCAATGATATACTTGATACCGATGACGGAAATGAGTTTATTGGGAAGTGTTGTGAGAAGTTCAACAACGATTTCACCGATAACAAGCCCCGGAGAGATTTTAAACATCATTTTCAGAATAAAAAAGATGTTGCTGACAATTGAATGGATATTTTTTGTCTTTTTACTCATCACATTCACCCTCCTCATCGTCTTTGTAATTTGATGCCTGCATGGTGAACATTTCTGCGTAAACACCGTTTTCAGCCATAAGCTCGGCATGACTGCCCGATTCGGCTACGGTGCCGTTTTCAAATACATAAATCTTGTCAGAAAGCACCGCACTTGAAAGTCTGTGAGAGATGTAAATAACCATTTTGCCCACTGTTTCATCAATAAGGCTTTCGTACATTTTATACTCCGCAATGGGATCGAGTGCTGATGAAGGCTCATCAAGAACAGCAAGATCAAAGGGATGCGCAAACATTCTTGCAGCTGCGACTTTCTGCTGTTCACCGCCCGAAAGACCTGTTCCGTTATCGTCAAATTCCTTTGTAAGAACAGTATCCGCACCTTTTTCAAGAGTGCTGATTTTTTCATAAGCTCCGCTTTTCCTGAGAGCAGTTTCAACATGTTTTCTGTCTGCGTCATTTTCAGCTTCACGGCAGAGAACATTTTCATTGACAGAAAGCGCAAAGACTTTATAATCCTGAAAAACCGTGCCGATTTTTTTTCTGAGAGTATCGGCTTCATATTCTTTGACATTGATTCCGTTATAAAGAATTTCACCGTCGTCAACATCATAGAATCTGAGCAGGAGTTTGACAAAAGTTGATTTTCCCGCACCGTTTTTGCCGACGATTGCAACGGTTTCATCTTTATTGATTACGAATGACACATTTTTAAGCGTGGGCTTTTCAGCTCCCGGATATGTGAATGTAACATTTCTGAATTCAATGCTTTCAATTTTTTCTGCCTTTTTTGTTCCGTCTTTAATCCTGTTTTCATAGGCAAAAAACTCTCTGAGATTTCCGAAATAAAGAGAGCATCGCTGAATTTCCGAAATACATTTACCTGCGCTTTCAATGATGGTTTTAAGGCTGGTGACAGCGCTTATAAGCACGGCAAACTGTGCAACGGAAATTGTTTTTGCAACAGCAAAACCGTAAACACCGTAAATGAGTGTACCCGCAATCGGCAGAATTTCAGTGAGTATTCCGCCGAGCACATCAAGAAGACCTGTTTTCCATCCGTATTTTTTAATTATTGCACAATTGCTTTCAACGGCATTGACAAATCTTGTCTTCATGACATTGTAGATGCCTGAAGTACGCATATCCTTTGAAAAATCCTTAAGGAAAACAACTCGCTGCACATAGTCTTTTTTACGGTTGTTTGAAGTCATTTCCTTGTCTTTTCTGTATTCAAGTTTATTTCTGAATGACTGTGAAAAGACATAAGGCACCATGCCGAGAAGAAATGCAAGAATAATCGGGTCAACCGAGCAGATGTATGAAACAAGACCGACTGCAGTTATTGCAAATGAAACCATCTGACCCGTCATCCATGAAAATTCGGCAGACATTTCGTTATTTATAACATCTGTTGCCCTTTTGTAATTATCATAGAAATCCGGATTCTCGTAACATTCTACATCAACCTGACATGCCTTATGGAAAATCCGGTTATTGAGCAGTCTGTAGACTTTCTTATTTTCCGAACTTGCGATGAAGTCACCTGCACAATCAAGAAAATGCGCAACCAGACCGAAACCGCAGAAAGCCAGCAGAATCAGCATAAACTGACGGAATGTACCTCCGTCGGTTACGGTATTTATCATCTTTTCAAGGAAGATGACATTTTTTATGTAACGTTCAAAAAACCAGTAACCCGTTATTGACAGCGTGTAACCGATAAGCAGAAACGGTGACGCCTGAGTTATGACCTTTGCCGCATAAAACGTGTTTTTTATAACGGCTGAACGGGATTTTTTTTCTTTAGTTTTCATAACAATCCTTTCTGTAAACAATAATTTAGTGGCGTAAAGCCACATAAATTATTGTTTATACTTTTCCGCTTGCAGTTTAAACATATAGGCATACTTCCCGTCAAGGGCCATAAGCTCTTCGTGTGTGCCCTGCTCAACAATTTCGCCTTTTTCGAGCATATAGATAACATCTGCCATGACTGTTGTGGAAAGTCTGTGTGAGATAAAAATAACAGTTTTATTGTCGGCAGCTCTTGCCATTGCTTCATTGAGTGCGTATTCACTCATCGGGTCAAGGTTTGCCGACGGCTCATCAAGAATCGCAAATGAACAGTTTTTATAGAATGTTCTTGCGATTGCCACTTTCTGAGCTTCACCGCCTGAAAGAGAAAGTCCGTCATCGTCGAATTCCCTGAGAAGCACTGTATCTGCGCCTTTTTTAAGCTCCTTGCCAAAACCGCTTTCGGCAAGTGCAGCAAAGACTTTTTCTTCATCATGATTATCACTCATCGCAACGTTTTCACCGACTGTTGCACCGAAAAGTGAAAAATCCTGAAATACTGCGGCAAAATTATTGTGATATGCCTTTGTATCCCACTCTTTTATGTTTCTTCCGCCGACAGTTATACTGCCTTCGGTGACATCGTAAAGTCTGAGAAGCAGATTTGTGAGCGTTGTTTTACCTGCACCGTTATAACCGACAAGTGCTATTTTCTGATAGGGTTTTATTTCAAGATTTATATTTTTAAGAGTAGGTTTGTCGTTACCGGGGTATGTGAAAGAAACATTTTCAAGTTTTATTGATTGGGGTTTTGCGAGAATTTCTGTATGTGTGCCGCCTTTGATTCTTTCGTCTGCACCCATGAATTTCTTGAATTTATTGACATAGAGGCTGTTTTCTCTGAAACCGATTGCAAACCATGAAGTCAGGAAAAACATTCTGTCACCGATATTGATAGCACCGTTGAATGATGCGGCAAATTCACCCATATCCATTTCTCCGGCAACAATTGCCTTGTAGCCGAGATAAAGAGTAACACCGAGATAAAGCAGAAGTGTGAAAGGCACACTTTCGTGGCAGAAATAAAGTTTCCACTGTTTTTTAAGGAATGGTGTGATTGTGAAAAGACGGTCTTTTATATTCTGATGATAACATCTCTGAGTCATTTCACCTGCAGGATTGAGTCTTATCTCCTTTGCATAATCCTGAAGATAGAAAACTCGCCAGAAATAGAGATTCTTTCTGTCAAGGGGTGTCATAGCTTCTGTCCTGTCGACATTGACTTTTGCAACAAGTCTGCCGAAAGGAAGCATTATGAGTATGCACACAACAACAAAGACAAGGCAACCGGGGTCGATTGAAGCGACGATACCTGTTATTGTGCTGATTGCGATTATGTTTGTGAAAAGTGTTGTTGAATCATGGACGATTGCTTCAATTCTTTCACCCATTGTATTCATCGCAAGAACAAAATCATTGTAGAATTTTGGGTCATCATATGAAGCAAGGTCCATTCTTGATGCTTTTTCATAAATCTGTTCATAGAGTTTTTTGTTGAGTTTTTCTTTCTGCACGGGCAGAAGCACTTCATAGAAAAACGTATTTCCCAGATTGCCGATTATTACAAGCCCCGCAAAAATTCCGCAGGCAATAAAAACCCTGTATACATCAGTGCCTGATGCGATTACGTCAATGATATATTTGAGCAACACGACGTTTGAAAGCACCCAGGGAATCTCTGTCATTGCATCAAAGAAAATGGTTCCGAAAATTATAAAAGGAGAATTCCTGAAAATGAATTTCAGCATAAACATGTAGTTTGTGAAATTTTCTCTTTTCTGCAGTAATTTTTCTTTACTGATTTTCTTCATCGGAATCACTCTCCTCTCTGTAACCTGATGCCTGAAGTGTGAACATTTCGCAGTATTCTCCGCCTTTTTCCATAAGCTCGGTATGAGTGCCTGTTTCGATGAGTCTGCCTTCACGGAAAACAAGGATTCTGTCTGCATTTGCTGCACTTGAAAGACGGTGCGAAATATAAAGCACGGTCTTGTCCTTTGTGCCTTCGGCAAGAGCATCGTACATCTTTGACTCTGCAACGGGGTCAAGAGCAGAAGACGGCTCGTCAAGGACTGCCACATCAAATTTCTTTGCGAAAAGTCTTGCAATTGCAAGTTTCTGTGTTTCACCGCCTGAAAGTGAAGCTCCTTCATCATCAAATTCTTTTGTAAGAAGAGTATTCACACCTTCGGGAAGTGTTGAGATTTTATTCATTACTCCGCTTTGTGTGAGAGCTTTTTCTGCAAGCGGAATATTATTTTCATCGGTTTCCTGCATCAGTACATTCTCCGCAACAGTCATTGCAAAGATGCGGTAATCCTGAAAAACGCTGGCAAAACGGTCTCTGTAAGAAATCAGATTGTACTCGCTGATGTTTTTTCCGTTATAGAGAATTTCACCCTCAGTGACATCATAAAGACGCATGAGAAGTTTTGAAAGTGTTGTCTTACCGGCACCGTTATGACCCACAACGGCAACTGTTTCACCCTTGTTGATTTTAAACGAAATGTTTTCAAGAGTTTTTTTATCTTTGCCGGGGTAAGTGAACGAAACATTGCGGAATTCGAGAGTTTCCATTTCTTCCGTATCAATACCGCCGTCAACGATTTTCGGCTCATATGCAAGGAAGTCACGAAGGCTCTGCACCCACAGACAATGCTTCTGCTGCATTGTGAAATAACGCGCAAAGTTATTGATTTTGTAACGGCATTGCAGAATAGCGGAAACCAGCACGGAGAAATCGGAAACGGGAAGATTCTCAAGTGCAACAAGACGGTAACAACCGTAACCGAAACCACCCGCAACGGGAATGACATCTCCGAAAAAGTCACTGAGAATTTCAAGCACTGCAACACGAAGACCGTATTTTTTTATAAGTCTGATATTGTTTGCAATTGCATTGCTGAAACGCTTTTTGAGAACGGTGAAGATATCTGTTGTCTTGATTTCCTTTGCAAAATCCTTGAGAAGAACAGTTCTTCTGACATAATCTTTCTGTCTTTCGTAAGGAGTTGTCTCTTTTTCTTTTCTGAATTCCTGTTTGTGTTTGAGAACTCTGAAAAATGTGACAAATACGGGACAGATGATGAAAAATATCATCACGGGGTCAATTGAAACAAGGTAAACAACCATGACTGCAAGACTGATGAGTGAACCGATGACCCATGATGTGCCGGCAACGATTCTCTTGAATCCGCCTTTTTCAACAACCCATGTTGCACGGTTATATTTATCGAAAAATTCGGGATTTTCATAGCAACCGAGTTCAACCTGCTTCGCTTTGTTGAAAATCATTTCGTTTATGTAACCTTCGCACTTGATTTCAAAGCGGATTTTTGAATAGAAATTCGTGAAATATCCCATCATATCGACAAAAACTTTGCCGATAACCATGAGAACAATTTTTATGACAAGCTCTTTGAATGTGCCGTTACCTTCGATAACGGAAAGTGCTGTTTTTAGAAAGAAAACGCTGAAAACAAGGGAGTAATAAACGTTTTCGATTATGTTTGAGATATAAAGACTCAGCATCGCAAGAGGTGCGCTTTTCATTCCGCATCTGAGAATGAACAACGTGTTTTTTATCACATGAGCCTTTTCTTTGGGCTCTTTTTTCGTCTTTTTCATTTTTTCTCCTTTTCTTACAACAAAAAACCCCGGCACAAAGCCGAGGCAGAAATATCCGGAAATTTATGCAGAAACGGACAGAATGCTTTCAGCTTTGTTTGTTATTACAATCATCATATTAAACATTAAGTCCATCCCCTTTCATATAGATTTAATTTTCATAACGGATTGAGTATATCACAGCAAAAAAAGCTTGTCAAGAAAATATTTCCTGATTGTCTTTTTATTGATAGTGCATACAGCAGGTTATAAGGTATTTTCTTTAATAAACATACAGATCGGAAAAAACTTGACTTTGTTTGTGATGGTCACTTTTTGTCAAGTCAAAAAAAAGCATCAGAAAATTGTTTATTTCCCAATACATTTTATAAACATTCTGTTTTATTAAAACAACAAACCACTAACTCCATTACGGAATCAGTGGTTTTATTATGTCTTTATTTGTTTGTTTCGGTATATTTATAACCGTTTCTTGCAATAGATGTCAGTTCTGAAAGATAATCAAGAATGGCTGCAAGTGCATAAAACGTTAATATTTCCATTACGCCTACGCCAAAGGTAATTAATACAGGGAAGATACTCTCTGTTCCAAAAGCAATTACAACACCTGAAATGACTGCAACAATGCCGATTATCCAAGCAACCACGCGAAGAATAGAAGCGATTTTACTTCTGCCGTTATCAACCTTTTCGTCTTCACTTAGAGATGACCATTCGCTTTTCGGTTTTTCAAAGACAGGAATCCATTTTTTAATAATGCTATGAGATGTCTTATTCCGTTCTTTCTGTCTCTCTTGTTCTTCCTTTGCCTCAATCTCTTCCACTTGTTTTGCTTTGGAAAGAATAAGTGTATATTCTTCATCCGTTACCTGAATAGCAACTTCTTTGTAATATCGTTTCTCACCATTAACATAATCATATTTTGGATATTGCCAACTCTCTCGGTTATCGGGTGAATATTCTTTTTCTGTAAGATCTAATGCAATTAATGTCTTTTTTCTATTTTCTAAAATGATTTTATTTTGCTTTTCTATGTATTGCTCTACCTTGTTCATAACAAATGCCCCTTCCTTTATTGATAAATATTATAACACAAAACATTCAGATTTATCAATATAAATTCAGGAAATAAAAGCTTATTACTATTAATGTACTAAAAATTGATGACTTACTAAAGCACTATATAATTTTATTATATATCTCTTGACAATTTATTGACAATGTTTTAGAATATGTATTTGTATAGCTATGTGTGGAGGTAAAATTATGCAGAACACAGAAAAAACAATGGAAAAAATTGTTGCCCTTTGCAAAGGCAGAGGTTTCATTTTCGCAGGCAGTGATATCTACGGCGGTCTTGCCAACACATGGGACTACGGCCCTCTCGGTGCAAGACTCAAAAATAACGTAAAAGATACATGGAGAAAGAGATTCATTCAGGAAAGAAAGAACAGCTACGAAGTTGATGCTGATATCCTTATGCATCCCAGAGTATGGGAAGCAAGCGGTCACGTTGCATCATTCTCAGACCCTCTTCTTGACTGTAAAGAATGCAAAATGCGCCACAGAGCAGACAATCTCATCGATGATTTCGACGAGAATGCTCATGCAGACGGCATGACAAAGGAAGAAATGTTCCAGTTCATCAAGGATCATTCAATTCCCTGCCCCAACTGCGGTAAGCACAATTTCACAGACATCAGAGAATTCAACCTCATGTTCCAGACATTCAGAGGTGTTACAAACAACAGCAAGAGCGTTATCTATCTTCGTCCCGAAAATGCTCAGGGTGAATATGTAAACTATCTCAACGTTCAGAGATCAATGAGAGCAAAGCTCCCTTTCAGCATCGGTCAGATCGGTAAGGCTTTCAGAAACGAAATCACTCCCGGTAACTTCACTTTCAGAACAATCGAATTCGAACAGATGGAATTCCAGACATTCTGTAAGGAAGGCACAGATACAGATCTTTACGATTACTTCAAGAACTACGGTATGAAGTACTATCAGGATCTCGGCATCCCCGCTGATCACCTTCGTTTCCACGATCACGAAAAACTTGCTCACTATGCAAAAGCTGCATGTGACATTGAGTTCCTGTTCCCCTTCGGTTGGGGTGAAATCAACGGCACTCACAACAGAACAAACTTCGACCTTACAAGACATCAGGAATACAGCGGAACAAAGATGGATTATCTTGATCCCGAAACAAACGAAAGATACATTCCTTTCATCATCGAATCAACATACGGTCTTGACAGAACTGTTCTTGCTCTTCTTTGCGAAGCTTATGACGAAGAAGTTATCGATGCTGAAAAGAACGACACAAGAGTTGTTCTTCATCTGAGCCCCGCAATTGCTCCTTACAAGGCAGCAGTTCTTCCCCTTTCAAAGAAGCTTTCAGAAAAGGCTCTTGAAGTTTACGAAAAGCTTTCAAAGAGCTTCATGGTTGACTTCGACGAAACAGGTTCAATCGGTAAGAGATACCGCCGTGAAGACGAAATCGGTACTCCTTTCTGTATCACATACGACTTCGACAGCGAAACAGACGGCTGCGTAACAGTCCGTGACAGAGACTCAATGGAACAGGTAAGACTTCCCATTGATGAAATCGAAGCTTACATCGCTGAAAAAATTAAGTTTTAATTAAATTTGTACGGTACTTCGGTGCCGTACTTTTTTATTTTGATATAGACAACAGTAAATTTATGGTGTATAATATAACCGAAAAAAAATCAACGGAGGTTGTTTTATGAAAAAAGCATTGAGTGTTTTTCTTGCAATCATCATCACACTGTCTTCATTGTCAGTTCTTTCCGTTTCTGTTTTTGCAGATGACAATGTTGCAATCCACGCAGAAGATGCACTTCATACAGAAGGCTATAAAATTGTAAATGCCAAGGGTGAAGATGTTTTTCTCAAAGGTCTGAATCTCGGCGGCTGGCTCATCATGGAAGACTGGTTCTGCCCTGTTGATAACGACTCTACAGGTGATGTTTATACATACGAAGTCCTTGAAGAGCGATTCGGCACTGAAAAAACCTATGAACTGATGAATATTTATCAGGACAACTGGATTCAGGAAACCGACTTCAAGAATATCGCAGATATGGGCTTCAACTGTGTAAGAATCCCCTTCTGGTACAGAAATTTCCAGTCCGACAACAACGGCACATGGATTCTTGACGACAACGGTGAAATTGACCTTTCAAGACTTGAATGGGCAGTTGAAATGTGCCGCAAATACGGTCTTTATGCAATTCTTGACCTTCACGCTGCAAACGGTGTTCAGGGCTATGCAGACCATGCGGGACATATAAACAGCTATCATTTCTTTGATCAGAACGAAAAAGGTGAATGGTACAGAGAACAGGCTGCCGAACTCTGGAGAGTTATTGCAGAGCGTTTTGCCGGTGATCCCGCAATTGCTATGTTCGACCTTCTGAATGAACCGATGTGTGATGTTCCCATGGCAAAGAGAATCCATTCTTACATCTGGGAATACTATGACATGGCATATGATGCAATCAGAGCCGAAGACCCTGACCGTATGATAACTATGATCGGAACATGGAGCGTTGACAAATTACCTGATCCCGATGAATACGGATGGAAAAATGTTGTGTATCAGTATCATCAGTATGACAAGAAAGAATCAGACTACACAACAAGAATCGCAAACGGCTGGGCTTGTTTCTACAATGTTCCTCAGTATGCAGGTGAATTCCACCCGGTTGGAGAAAAAGTAACTCTTGATTTTGCAATTGACGCTTATGATTCAAATGACATTGTCTGGACTCTCTGGACATACAAAGGCTACAACAGCTGGGCAGCATGGGCTGACTGGTTCTGTTACGGAAGCACATCAGACGAATATATCGTTGATATTCACAATGACAGCTATGAAACAATCGCTTCAAAATGGGGCGAAGTCATGCAGACAAACAGCGGAACGTTCTATGAAGGTCAGCTGTTCAAGATTGCAAACAAATTCCTTCCCGCTAAAAAAGTTGATGTTGTTCCGTTCAACACTCAGGAAGATGTGGACAACTACGTTGCAGGTGAAATCTACAAAGGCAGCTACAACGGAAACAATGTCTGCGGAACATGTAATTTCTTTGCAAATCTCAGAAACGTTCCTCTTCTCGGAGCAATTGCCCGCTGGATTCATTCACTCATACACTCCATTTCAACAGGCAAGAATATATAAAAAAACAAGGGTTGTATCGTTTCTGATACAACCCGTTTTTTAATGCGGAACGATAAACAATAATTTATCGGTATATTTGCAGTATTTATAATTAAACTCGTAGGGGCGTTGTCCTCAACGCCCGGCACGAATGTGCATTTTCCGTAGGAAAATTTAACGGCATAGCCGTTATTGTTCGCTTTGCTCACAATCGGGCGGTGAGGACACCGCCCCTACATGAACATATCAGATTATTCGCTAAATTATTGTTTACTCATCTGTTTATATATCTGATTACCGTAAACTGCAGCACCGGTGACGAGTACACCCTGAATTGCTGACTGCACATTCCATTCACCCAGCGCCATTGCACCGACAACTCCGAAAGGCAATAAAATCAGAGGTATATACTTATCGGGTATGAACTGAACAGTTTTTATTATCTGTCCGACAATGATAAGCACGGGAATGAGTATCAGTGCATTTTCGGTAACATACGTTATTATGTCCATATTGCTCCTTTCATGCGGTAATTGATGTCAGCACAATCGAAACCACGCCTGATATCGCTGCACCTGCAATTGCCCACAGGAATTTATCATAAATTTTGAGAGGTCTGTTTTTTACAAGTTCCATTTCGTTCTGCACTTTGTTCACGTCTTCTCGCATATGTCTGACTTCAACAACCATATCGGAAACTGACTGAGTGAGCTTTTCAATGGAATCAATACGGTGGTGTGCCGATTTTACGCTTGACTCAACGGATGTCAGTCGTTCCCATACTTCTTTTTCATCCATATCATTCAAGCCCTGCCGACTTTCTTAAAACTTCTCTTGCATCAGCGGCAGTAATCTTTCCGTCATTATTGACATCTGCGTTTTCAGTCTGTGACGGGTCGAGTTTTTCAAGCCCTGCAGAAGCACGAAGAATTGTTCTTGCATCAGCAGCAGTTATTTTTCCGTCTGCGTTGACATCACCTTCAAGAAACGAAACATAACTTCTGTTAAGGTCAAATTTTCCGTTCAGACCGTCAAAAGTGCCTGAGCTTGTATACTGCCAGATATCATATCTGCCTTTATAAGTCACAGTGCTGTTATACTGAGCGAGCCACTTTATCTTGCTGTCATACCATGAATCTGTCAGATAACTGTCAAACCAGTTTTTGTTGGCATATGTGCCGTATGTATAACCTGCCTGCTCAATGATATTGCAGAATGTCTTTGCAATTTCAAGCACTCTTGTCTTTCCCAGCTCACTGATTCTGGGCTCTTCAAGGTCAAGAAAAACAGGCAGATCAAATTTCAGATTTTTAATAAGTCTGAGCGTATGAGCAGCTTCGCTTTTTGCCTTTTCAACCGAAGTTGCGTATGAATAAAGATAAACACCGTATGGAATTGAATTTTCCTGACAGCCTTTTACGTTGTTAAAAAACTGAACATCATCCTGACTTTCCGTATCACCGCCGAAACCGCAACGCAGAATCGCAAAATCAACCTTTCCTTTGAGTTTTGACCAGTCAGGTTTTCCGTTTGCATATGAAACGTCAATACCTGTTGCAATGACTTTTTTATCCATCATTCTCTCCTTTCAGGATTTCTTCATATTCCGCCATGGAGATCACCTGCGAATCAAGCAATCTTTCAAGGTGGAAATTCTTATAAAATCCCTTTTTGTAATAATATTTTATTTTTTCAAACATCCTCATATTCCTCCCCGGTCAGAAGCTGAAAAAGCAATGCCGCATTTTCTTTTTCAAGATTTTCAATCCTTTCCTGCTCTGCAAGAATTGCTTCGTCGGCAAGTCGTTCTTCTTCATATGCTTTCATTTTCAATTCTGCAGTTATTTCATCAAACTCAGCTTCAGATATCGGAATAAGGTCTGTACCGCAGACAGAAAGATCCTGTGAACAGCTCTGCAAGGAATCGAGCGTGCCGTCTGAGTTCATTTTTTTATAAAAAAACATCTGTATTACCCCCATGCGTACCACTGAAAGCCTTTGCCTGATGCACAATACATAGTTGACTCTGATGAACCGTTACCTTTTACACCGTTATCGGTTGCAGTAAAACGGTTGTTTGTGCCGTTAGAATGAGTTGAACGGGCAGTTTTGGGGTTATCCTGGAGATAAAGTGCAACGGGACCGCCTGTTACTGTGTTTGTTGAACCGTCAGGCTTTCCTGCAAAGTATGCGTAATTATTATCCAACATCATCCACATTGCCAATATATAGTATCTTGTACTTGTGGAATTGATACCCTCAAATTGTCTCATATAAAAGATTTTTGGTTTAAAACCAACCGTAATACTTACATTAGATATTCGTGTATCTGAAGACGGTCTGTAAATTCCGCAGGCAAAGTCTGATGTGTAGATATTCGTATCTGCTTTTTTGATATAATCAGCTGACGGCTGAATATCGACATTCAGAGTTTTACCCATTGTAATATCCAGATCGCTGACATTTGAATAGATATTGTATATCTCAGTCGGCAACACATAGCCGCTTTTTACTTTATTTATCGCATCATCAAGCTCTCTGCCTGTATGCGTCATATTGTACTCACTCATCTGAGCACCTCCGTAACGAATTTATTTATATCATTTCCAGAATAAGCACTTGTGTATGAAGAATCACTGCCGCTGCCGTCACGTTTTACAAGCACATATGCACCCTGTGAATCCCTGACAGCATCTGCCGATGAAGTGTAAAGCTGACAGCAGTCATTCCAGACGCCGTCAGCATTCATCACATAAATGCTGATACGGTAATCCCCGTCTGCTTCAAGCTCAGGGGATTCAATATCAAAAGCAAATGAACTGACAGGATTGCCGAAGGTCACGATTCCGTCTGATACGGAAATGTCATCGGAAAGAAGGTCATATCCGATGCCTTTTCCGTAAGGCTGTCCTGTTTTTGTGGCTCTTGCTTCACAGGCATAAACAGCTTCATCAGACTGCACGGTGACAGTTGCTTTGAACAAAGTGCTTATCTTTCTTCTGTCAATCGAAATTGTCAGCATTTTTATACACTCCAGCTGCCTGTTTCTGCACTTCTTACAAATACTTTAAGGATTTTCACACCGTCACCGGGTGCAACAGCGGCAATATCTTCTGCATATATCATGCAGTAATTAAGGTATTCTTTATCACAAACGATGTTTTCAAATTCAAGATAACCTTCCAGTTCCTTCGTCAGCAATGATTCATCATCCTTGAACATGAATGAGCCGTTTGTTGCGGGAATACGGATATTTGTGTCATCATCATGTCTTGCATTTATATCGCTTACGATCATGATTTTTGCAGCGTCAATGCTTTCATCAAAGCCGAAATTACCGCCTGCAATATTCTTGCCTGACACGAGTGAAATTTTTGAATCAACAATACGGAAGTTTACGGAAGGAACTTTTGAATTGAGTGTGATCGTGTCGGATACCGTTGCGGATTCATTCCACACATCGTCACGCACTCTGACATAAACGGTCTTCATTCCGTCTGTTGCTGACAGTGTGATGTTCTTTTCTTCCTGATATGATTCCCATGCAGCATCTGATTCTTCAGGTGCAGTTGCAGTACCCCAGATTTTCATCTGATAACCTGTAAGGTCAGCATCGCTGCATGTTATTGCAAGAGATACGGCTGTTGTGGTTGTTTTTTCTTCATCGCCGTTTATTTTTACGCTCACTCCCGCAGGACCTATTGTATCAAGTATTAGATTTGCATAATTAGCCATTATTTTTCTCCTTTTTCTTCTGTATTTTCAATTGCGACATATACATATGATTTGTTTCTCGCATTTCTGTCGTAAATAACAGTCTGATTTTTTGATATTATCTGTTTTATTTCAAGAGGATAATACTCCTTACCTTTATGAAGAAACATTATGTACCCTCCTCAATGAAATACAGGCTTTTTGCTGTTTTTTCATCTGATGAAAGTGCATTATATTCGTCTCTTGTTCCGAACCACCAGTCAGGAAGCTCAAAAACCTGAGTTTCTCCGTTGTCGTATGTAACGGTCAGTCTGTTTTCCTGCTGACTGATGCTTTTTATACCGTTTCCTCTCGGACCTGCGGGGTATGTTGAAGCACAGATATCAGGTGTCTGAATATCCGCATAAACACAATTACACTCGCTCATTTTTCAAGCCTCCTTAAAACAAAAAGCTGATTGAGCGGACGAAGACGCTCATCAAGTGCGGGAAGAATCACCCTTCTGTGAGAATTTCCGTCAATCATGCCAACTTCAAAAATATATTCACCCACAGGGATTTCGGCGGGAAAGCTGAAATATTCCGAATCAGTCTCATTGCAAAGCACATTTTCAAATGGTTCGCAAGGTTTGGAAATGATCATGTAATATCTGCATGATTCGGGAAGATTGAATTTTTCGCCGTTTTCCGTATGTCTGAGAACAAAGTTCAGGTCATTATGTTCGGGAACTATAAGCCTGTTCAGAATCATGCCACAACCTCCTGCGTTTTTTCATCTTCGTAATATTTTTTCAGTTTTTCGGACACAATCTTCATGTCACGGATTTCTTCATAAAGCATTTCAAGCTTTCTGCTGAGAGAATACACTTCAAAAGAATCATGTCTTGCAGAAGCTTCCCTCATCTGTTTTCTGACAGCAGCGACAATCTGCTGTGTGTTTCTGATTGACTCATCATAGTCAAGTGCAAGTTCATATAACGATTTGCTCATGAAACAAGCTCCTTTCCGTCTGTACATCTGATAATTTTGAAATGAAAATCCTTGGGCAAAAGCTGTCTGCCGTCAAGAAGCTCATCATAAAGCACAACATATTTCATACTGTCATAGATTTTCTTTTTTGCTCTTTCCACTGTTCTTCTGACAGTTTCACGGGGTATTCCGAAATCTGCAGAAATCCTGTTGAGCGAAAAACCTCTGAACCAATGAAGCCTTACAAGAAGCTGTTCATCCTGCGAAAGTTCATTTGCAATCACAGCACCGAGAATATCTTTCTGTGCTATTTTTCCGGCTTCATACAGACATGCGGCACATTCATTATCAATCATGCAGAAATCTTTCTGCGTATATCCCATGCACTCTGTGATGCCGTATGATTTATCACTCATTTTTATCATCTCCTTTGTCTTTTGCATGAATACGGAAGGCATTTTTTGTATTCATGCAGGATATTAACAAACATTTGTTCTTACCACAATCAAGTATATGAACATTTGTGCGAGATGTCAACAGGTTATTGTGAACTTCTTTTTAATGTCCGTATAAACGGACACAAACCCCATGCGTGTGTATGCGGACGCATACATCCGGATATTTTTTTTATTTTTTCGCAATTTTATTTACATTCAGTTAATATTTATATATAATAATGTACACATAATGAATTACTGTGCGAATTTTCAGATAAAGGAGTGGTAGAATGATCTCCAAAGTGGCATCATGGATAACAAAGAATCCGAAAAGAGTCATGCTCATTGCGATTCTGCTTCTGATTCCGTCATTGTTGGGTTTTATCTTTACCCCTGTAAATTACGATATACTTTCATATCTTCCCGACGAGCTTGACTCTGTCAAAGGCATCAACATTCTTGATAAGGATTTCAATGAAGCTTCCATGGGTATCATTATTATAAATGACATGGAATGGGCTGAAATAAAAGACCTTGAAAACGGCATAAAAGAAATTGACGGTGTCAAAAAGGTGCTGTGGCTGGGTGCTTTGTCAAACACAAAGATACCTCTTGCCATGTTCCCCGAAGGAGTAACTTCGATGCTGTACAGCGCAGACGGTGAAAGTACTCTGATGATGGTGCAGTTTTCAACGCCCGGAGCATCGAGCGAAACACTTGACGCTGTTGAAGAAATACAGAAAATTCTTCCCGAACAATGTCTGATGAGCGGTACTGCCGCAATGACATATGATGTGAGCGTACTGATTCTTGAACAGGCACCGCTTTTTGCAGCGATTGCCGTTGTGCTGGCACTCATAGCACTGGGTCTTACAATGGAATCTTTCATGCTGCCCGTTGTCATGCTTCTTGCAATCGGTATTGCGATTCTTTACAACATGGGCACAAACTTCATGTTCGGTCAGATTTCTTTCATAACTCAGGCTATCGCCGCAATTCTTCAGCTTGCCGTTACAATGGACTACTCCATTTTCCTGATGGACAGATATATTGAAGAAAAACCGAAATACAGAACACGCGAAACAGCAATGGCAAATGCAATCAAAAGCACCTTTGCTTCACTTGCAGGTTCATCACTCACAACAGTTTTCGGTTTCCTTGCGCTGTGTTTCATGAGTTTCACACTCGGACTCGATATCGGTCTTGTTATGGCAAAGGGCGTTATTTTCGGCATACTTACAGTTGTGCTGATTCTTCCCGCACTGCTTCTTATATTTGAGAATGCAATCAACAAGACAAGACACAGAGCTTTCATTCCTTCATTCGGAGGACTCAACAAAATTACAATAAAATGCCGTCACGTGCTGGCAATCCTTTTTGCAATTCTGATTGTTCCCACATGGCTTGCACAGAATAATGTAAAAATGTATTACAACATGATGGATGCAATGCCGCAGACAATGGAATCCGTTGTTGCGATGGATAAGCTCAAAGAAGATTTCAACATGGCAAGTATGAACATGGTGCTTGTTGATGCAGAGCTGCCGGATACTCAGAAAATGAAGCTTACCGAAGAGTTGCAGCAGATTGAAGGCATCTCAATGGTCATGGGTCTGAATTCCATGATGGGCACAACAATTTCCGTTGATGTGCTTCCCGATTCCGTTAAAACAATGCTTTCGGCAAACGGCAAAGAGCTGATGGTTGTAAACTCCGTTTATTCACCCACAACGGACGAATGTAACGCTCAGCTTGAAAAAATCACCGAAATTGTCAAAAAGTATGACAAGGATGCTTATGTTACAGGTGAAGCGCCCATGTACAGAGACCTTATCGATGTCACAAACAGGGACTTCATTATCACAAACATCATCTCAATCGCAGCAGTTTTCATACTGATTGCAATTATCTTCAAATCAATTTCAATTCCGTTTATCCTTGTTCTTTCAATTGAATTTGCAATATGGATAAACATTGCAATAGCATTCCTGACGGGAGAAGAAATATGCTTCATCACACCGACAGTCATAAGCTGTGTTCAGCTTGGTGCAACGGTTGACTATGCAATTCTTCTGACAACACGATTCAGAGAAGAGCTTCAGAAGGGTGCAGACAAGAAACAGGCAATGAAAATTGCGGCAGATTCATCACACCGTTCAATTTTCCAGAGCGCTCTCGTTTTCTTTGCTGCAACAATCGGTGTTTACCTGATATGTGATATCGACATCGTGCGTTCAATCTGTTCAATGCTCGCAAGAGGCTCAGTTATCAGCGCCCTTGTAATCATGTTCTTCCTGACACCTGTTCTTGTTGTCTGCGAAGGCTTTATAAACAAAACAACTGTGAAATGGCGTATTCCGAAACCTGAAAAACATGAAGAAATTCCCGATGAGATTTTCGAGAATGAAGAATCACAGGATGATGAAACATCAGAAACATCTGAAACTTCAGCAACTCAGGAAGCAATACCGGAAAGCGTACCTGTTTCAATAACAACAGGCAAATCCGCACTGGATGAACTCATTGAAATGTACACAGGAAATCCCGTCAGCACAGAATCACCATCTTCTGATGATGACGCACTTGACAAACTTATCAGCATGTACGTGGCACCATCTGCAACGGAAAAACAACCCGAAACAACTCCTCGTTCATCCAAGATTATTGATGCAAAACCCGCTGTTGCAAGAAGCAAAGACAATTCACAGAGAAGAATCGCAAAAGTTCCCTCAAAAACAAAGGCAGTTTCTGCCTCAGACAATACTAACCCGGGAGATGACGTTCAGACATGAAAAAATCATCTGATATAAGAAAAATAACAGCTCTTCTGCTTGCAGTTGTTATGCTTTTTCTCACTTCCTGCTCAGCAGCTGACGGATCTGAAGAATCTGCAACAGGCGACGCAGAACAGGAAAACTATGAAATCTACAACGAAACAACAGAAGTTGTCAAAAAAAGCGAAACAGTTTATGTAAACCTCAACAATGACGGCACCGTCAGAAATATCACGGTTTCCGACTGGCTTCATGCAGACAGAGGCAATGTTTACATCAAAGACATCACAACACTCAAAGATTTTGATGTTTCAAAAGGTCACGCTTCATCCGTAAGCGAAAAAGGTGAAATCGTATGGCAGTCTGAGTCTTCGGATATATATTACGAAGGCAAAGCAACAGACGGTCTGCCCATAGACATAAGCATTAAATATTTCCTTGATGAACAGGAAATCACACCCGACAAGCTTTCAGGCAAAAGCGGTAATTTCAGAATGGAAGTCACCCTTAAAAACAACATGGCATACGAAGTCACATTGGACGGACAAAAACAGAAAATGTACTCTCCCATTGCTGCTGTCGGCGGAATGATGCTCCCCTATGAAAACTTTTCCGACATTCAGGTAACAAACGGTATGACAGTCGGCGGCGGTACTTATGAAATGGTTGTTTTTACAGGTGCCCCCGGAATCAACGAAAGCCTGAATCTTATGAATCTCAATGTGGAAGGTCTTGAAAATATTTCATTTTCAGACTCATTCTCCGTTTCTGCAACAGTAACGGATTTTGCTATGGGTGACGCATATTTTGCATTTATGCCCCTTTCATCACTCAACATGGATGTTGAGCTCCCCGATTCTCTCGGTGATGTGAAAGGTCTTCTTACAGAGCTTCAGAATATACAGGCTCTTCTTGCGCAGGTCGACCCCAACAATGTGCTCGGTCAGTTTATGTCTGACTCCGAAGCTGTCAGAGAAATGATGGATATGCTTCAGAAAGGTCTGAAAGTTTACAACGAGAATGAGAAAATGCTCGACACAATGACAACTCTTCTCACTCCCGAAAACATTGCAACTCTTTCTGAATTCCTCAACTCAATGGATGCGGAAGAAATGCAGTCACTTCTTAATATGATGTCAAATGTGCCCGGTCTTCAGTCCATGATGGATTCACTTCTTAACCTTTCAACAAGCATGGAAGAAGTAATGCCCATTCTCGAAAGTTTTTCTGCTGCTATGGAAGACCCCGAAGTTGCAGCTTCGCTTGAAAAACTCCCCGAAACACTCAAAACAATGTCCGAGCTTATGACTTTCCTTAACGAAAACAAGGAGCTTCTTGATGTCATGACAGCTCTCATGGCAACCGAAGATGTTGACAGACTTTCAGACATTCTCAGCGGAATGTCAACAGGTGATCTTGACCTTGGCAACACCGATGTTTCTCAGCTTTCAGAAGATGCTCAGGAAATTATCAACAGAATGGAAATATGGCTGTCTCTTGATTACGGCATTTACACAAGTGCTTATGATTACATGGAAACAAGCTGTACATTCATCTGCAAAACAGACCCCATAAAATAACAAAAAAAACAAAGCAGAAGCCGTCATCGACAGTTTCTGCTTTTTTTGTTAACAATTTGTTAAAAATACTATTTGATTTTTTGAAACAGTATGTTATAATTAAAGAAAAAGTATAAAGGTCGTGCAAAAAAATTATGAAGACTTCCAGACTCCTTTCCGTAATTCTTATCATTGCAATCCTTACAACATCTTTCCTGAGTATCAGCTCAGCCGGAATTGATTCCGACTCTGCCCACTCAGGCTACAAAAAACTGGCAAAACTTTCAAAGGCAGAAGTTGTTCAGCTTACAACAGATAAAAACATCAGCGACTATATGAATTTCTATATCACTCAGCCTTCTGTTACAGCACCGTATTCTCTCGGCGAAGTCAGAGCTGATATGCAGCAGAATGCTCTCGATAAAATGAATGCATACCGCAGACTTGCAGGTCTTGACCCTGTTACAATAAACAGCAAGTACACACATCTTGCCCAGTCAGCAGCGCTTACAAATGCAGCAATCAACACCATGACTCACTACCCTTCAAGACCCGAAAACATGCCTGACGCAATGTATAACGACGGTGCTACAGGTGCATCACAGAGTAACATTGCCTGCTACATGGGTTATACTCCCACTGATGGTCCTCTTTCATTCTCTGTTGACCTGTGGATGGAAGACAGTGACCAGTATAATATCGACAGACTCGGTCACAGACGCTGGGTGCTCAATCCCGCAATGGGTGTTACAGGCTTCGGCTGTGCAACCGGAACAAGCGGCTGGGTTTACACAGCAATGTATGCATTTGACTCATCAGCAATCACTTATGATTATGATTTCATCAGCTGGCCTCCCTCAGGTTATATGACAAATGACACAAAATTCTTCACCACAGACTGTGCATGGAGCATTTCGCTGAATCCGAAAAAATACTCATTCAATTTCACTGATGTTGCAGTTACAATCACTGATTCCTACGGTAACGAATGGGAATTCAACGGTGACGGCTACGATGACGGTTTTTTCAACACAGACCTTGGCGGTTACGGATGCAACCGAAATGCTATTATCTTCAGACCCAATATGTCCTTTTTAGAAAATTTCAACGGCAAATACACCGTGACGGTTGAAGGTCTGCAGGAAATTTCAGGCACTCCCACAACACTTGAGTATACTGTGGAATTTTTCAGTGCGGAAGAATTCAGAAAGAATCCCACCACAGAAACAACAACAGCAACTACCACAGAGACTACTACCGAAACAACAACTGAAACCACAACTGAAACTACTACTGAAACAACAACTGAAACTACCACCGAAACAACAACTGAGACTACTACAGAAACTACTACCGAAACCACAACAGCCACAACTACTGAGTTGTCAACCGAGCCATCAACAGAGACAACAACCGAAAAACCGCCTGTTGTGCAGACAAAGAAAGGTGATGTAAACGGTGACGGAAAGCTTACTGCATCGGATGCAAGAGCTGCGCTGCGTATGTCTGCAAAGCTCGACATACCCACACTCTCACAGTTTGCAGCAGCAGATGTAAACGGTGACGGAAAACTCACCGCATCAGACGCACGAATCATCCTCCGAGTCTCCGCAAAACTCCAGACATTTTAATTAAACTACGGGACTGTGTCAATTCGGCACAGTCCTGTTTTTTTTCTTGAAAAACAATATAATATGTGGTAAAGTAAGTATATGTAAAAAATTCCGTCACAGGAGTGATTGATGTGAAAAAATTTATTTCAATTTTTCTTGCAGTTCTGATGCTGGTGACTATGTTGCCGCTGTCTGTCTTTGCAGAGAACAAAATTATCAGTAAAGATAATGGCAATACTGATAGTTTCAGCAATAGTTATCTTTTAAATGCAACAAGTGATACAGATCAACTTGTTTGTAACAATGTCAGAATATATGAATACAATGGCTATATCTATGTTATAAACAATCTGTGTTTATACAGATATTCACTTGATTTTTCAGAAAAAGAACTTCTTTTAAGTGACATTGGATACAATTCAAATTTTAGCATATATAAAAATGTTATATATATTTATGGTAGTTATGGTGGTTCACTGATAGCATATGATATTGATACGGATACATCAAAAATTTTAACTGAAACAGATTATGGTACTTTAGCGTTTTATTACGGTGATAATATTTATTTTGAAAAATACAACAAACCCTCTTATCAGATTATTGAATACAATCTGATAACAAATCGTGAAAAAGTTATATTTGACAGTTCATCATACGATTTAACTCTTCAAGATGCAAAAAACAACATTCTGATATTTTCAGACAAAGATTCCGACAATGAATGTATAAATATATACATGTATAACGCAGATACATCTTATTTAAAATCAACCAAATTGACCATGCATTCCAGATTTGACAGTTTTTCCTGGTCATCATTTTACATACAAGATATTTTAATTACTGATGATAATATTTATATGACTGCAGGAAGCATTGAAGGTTCCGGCCTGTTTTACACAGGAGATGTATATGTATCAGATTTCAATTCTTTTTCATTCAAAAGAATTGCAGGCTCATATGATAAAACAGGATGTGAACTATTTTATTTCAAAAATAACGTTTATGTAACAGCAGATTATGACAGATACGGACGTGATTATGGCCTGTTATGTATTGATGATTGGACAACTAATTTATGTAACAAAAGCATAATTGCAAATTATGGCGGCCTTTTTCTGTATTTAGAAAAAGAAAGTTTATATCTCTTTGACATTGAAACAAACAACGAAAAACTTGTTATAGATGGAAATAAATACAAAGAATTATTCAAAGAATATAAAGAAAAAGAACAAAAAGAAAATCCATATTTAAAAGATGACTATTTTTCAATATACTATCAAGATCTATCTTTTGATGGTCAAAACATTGCTTATTGCCCATCTTTAGTTATACCAAGCGGTGTATATACAAATACTGGTTCCACAATTCATACCGGCGATATGGAATTTGTTTCATTAAAACAGGAAACTTTTTCAAAAAACAAATACATTGCAGACATATGGCTTAACAGACATGATGCTTTTGATGAAACTGTAGAAAACGGATATATAAACAGTCTTCTGAGTATAACAGGTCACATTTCAGGTGATCTGGCAGAAAATCTCACTGATGATAAAGGTTTTGTTAATGCGGTTGTAGGATGGAAATCGATGGAAGTGATTTTCAATCCCATAGACAGTACCGCTGAACTGGTATATCTTGATCAGAATAAAATATATCAGGCTCTTGTTTTTGACCTTCTCAAACAATGTCTTTCAAATGAAGAATATAAAGAACTGGTATCATCCAAAATTTCACAGGTTGCTGGAGACCTTAATGGTGCATTCGGAACCGGAAGTGAAATTCTGAACGAACTGAATATCCATGACTTTGAAAATTTCAAAAAGCTTGCTTTAGGCGATACAATTGAAATAGATCAGAAATATTTTAAAATCCTGTATGATAATTTTAAAGGCAGTGAGAAAATATTTAAAAATATTGACAATTTCTGTTTTATTGCCAAGGGAATAATCAAAGGCGCTTCAACCATAACCGACTTTATCAATCAGCTATCGATGTATTACACCGCAATGGAGTTATCATTAAGCCAAAGCGCTGTTCTTTACGAAATGGCAAAAAACACATCAGCAGAACCATTGAAAGATGCACTGATAACCATTGCTGATATTGCAAAAAGTGATGATTTTTCATCAGGATTGCTTAAAGCAATTTGTGAAGCAACAGACAAAACAGCATTATATCTTACTTCATATATTGCTGATGAAACAATGAAACTTATCCCCATTTACGGAACATTAAAAATGGTATATGATGTGGCATCCTCAGCTGTGGATATTCTTTTGAACACAAACGGAATTATTGATGCATACTATCTGCTTTTATGTACATCTGAGATTTGCGATGCGTCAAAACTGTCAATTGTAAATCTCGCACAAAAATATGTTGCTGACACAACAGAGATAAATGCCGGTGCATTTATTGAATCTGTAAAAATGTACTTAAAGATCATAAATATAGATCTTCAGTCTGCTTGTGAATTTGTCAAAGCTTCAAACGAAGACGGACTGTTCAACCTGGCTAAAAAAGTGGACAAAAAAATACTGTCGATTTTTGGTTTTACATCTGAAAACACTTATGAAGAAGTCTGTCAGAGCAAAGATAATATCATAATAAGTGTTGAACTTATGTATGATTGGCTTGAAACATCATGGGTATTGGATGAAAGCTATCTGAAATCTGATTACCCCGATGTTTATCCTATATATGCAAAACAGGAAATCATAAAAAAAACATATACTCCCGTTGCCACTAATGTACGAATCAACAAAGACGGAAAAACGGAGCTGCAATTTGGTTATATCCCCTGGGTTGACGGCATTGAAATCAAGGAAAATATTTCAGGTAATCTGAAATATTACAGTAGCAATTGGACAGATATTATCACCTGCTATAATGAATCAAAAAAAGATGTTTTCCCGAAAACTTACGCTGCAGTCAGTTATTTCAATTCTGAACAAGGCAAAGTGTATTCAAATATTTCTGATGAATATTCCGTAAAGTTACCGTTGATGACACCATGTGTTACAATCCCCACTTTCAGAGATTTGATGACAACACACTATGGCAATCGTAACACAGGAATCACAATTGCTATTACAGATAATACAAACACATATTATGATAACATAAAATATCATATTTACAGAAAAGCTGACGATTCCGATTACGAAGAGATTGCCGTTATTGACAGAAGCAATCTGTACAACGGAAAAACAACACTTTTTGCTGATAAAAATATAGTTTCGGGAAAGAGTTATTCATATGCAGTACAATCTGAAATAATTTTCAGCAATGGTGTTTCTGCAATCAGCCCTATGTCTGATTCACTCACATTCGGCGATTCAATATTCGAAAACAGAATAACAAATATTGATATCAATGATATGAGAATTCCGCAAAACCCTCAAAGTCCCTTTGCTCGTTTAAGTTATCGTGAAACAACCAACAACGATAGTGATGAAGGTGTAAAAATCACATGGGAAAATAACGGCAATGCTGCAGGATATGAAATTTACAGAAAACCGTCATACGGACAGATTTACAAAAAAATCACTACCGTAACAGATTGTGTCTATATCGACAAAGATATCTCAGCAGGTCAGAGTTTCGATTATTTTGTGATTGAATATACCGGCACTGAAAACAACAAAATTTATGCTGATTGCAGCGATGTTGTTTCAATTGAATACAAATCAATCGACATTCAGAACAACAAATCAGAACTGTATACAGGCGAAGCTGTCTTACTCAACGCAACAACACATCCGTCAGACGAAAATATACAGTGGAGTGTAGATGATAATTCTGTTGCAACCATTGACAGAAACGGATTGCTTACTGCAAAATCTGCAGGCACTGTAATTGTAACAGCAACGCTCGATAACGGTCTTTCAGACAAAATTGAAATTACTGTTATTGAGAAAAACATTTCACAGGAAGTGCAGACCGGTGATGTAAACGGTGACGGTAAGCTTACAGCATCGGATGCAAGAGCTGCGCTGCGTATGTCTGCAAAGCTTGACACTCCCACACAGACACAGTTTGCAGCAGCAGATGTAAACGGTGACGGAAAACTCACCGCTTCGGATGCACGAATCATCCTCCGGGTCTCCGCAAAACTCCAGACATTTTAATCAAACCCACGGACTGTGTCAATTCGGCACAGTCCTTAAATTTTCTATTGACTATTTCTTTTTTATGGTATATAATAATACCGTTAATATTGAATTGCTGTGAAGAGCAGAATTCATCAGGATGTTTTCAGAGAGCAGTCGGTTGGTGTGAGACTGTATCGGAATGATGATGTGCCGGCTCGGAGCAAGATTGCGATGAGCAATCCGTATGCTGTGCGTTAAACAGAAACGAGTGGTGCGTTATGCACAATTCAGGTGGTACCGTGGGATTTTTCTCACCCTGATTTGTCATAGGGCATTTTTTTATTTTTCAGGAGGTTGATTCCAATGAAATGGACAGGTCTTAACGAATTAAGAGAAAAGTATTTAGCATTTTTTGAGTCAAAAGAACATCTCAGACTCCCCAGTTTTTCACTTGTACCCCAGGGTGACAAGAGTATTCTGCTTATCAACGCAGGTATGACACCCATGAAAAAATACTTCACCGGCGAAGTTACTCCCCCCAGAAAGAGAGTTACAACCTGCCAGAAGTGTATCCGTACACCCGATATTGAGAATGTTGGTAAAACAGCACGTCACGGCACATATTTCGAAATGCTCGGCAACTTCTCATTCGGTGATTACTTCAAGCACGAAGCTACTGCATGGGCTTGGGAATTCTTCACAAAGGTGCTTGAAATCCCCGAAGAGCTTCTTTATGTCAGCGTTTATCTTGAAGACGACGAAGCTTTTGACATCTGGACAAAAGAAGTGGGCGTTGACCCGTCACACATGGTACGTTTCGGCAAAGAAGACAATTTCTGGGAACACGGTGCAGGTCCCTGCGGTCCTTGTTCAGAAATTTACTTCGACAGAGGCCCCGACAAGGGTTGTGGCAGCCCTGACTGTAAAGTAGGCTGTGACTGCGACAGATTCATCGAAGTCTGGAACCTTGTTTTCACTCAGTTTGAAAACGACGGCAACAACAACTATACACGTCTTGCAAATCCCAATATCGACACAGGTATGGGTCTTGAAAGACTTGCATGCGTTATGCAGGATGTTGACAACCTTTTCGAGGTTGACACAGTGCAGAACATCATGAAGCACATCATCTCCATCGCAGGTATCAACTACCACGACGATGCAAAGAAGGATATTTCACTGCGTGTTATCACAGACCACATCAGAAGCACAACATTCATGGTCGGCGACGGTGTTCTTCCTTCAAACAGCGGCAGAGGTTACGTTCTCAGAAGACTTCTCCGTCGTGCTGCAAGACACGGCAGACTCATCGGCATTGACAGACCTTTCCTTGCTGAAGTTTGCGACACTGTTATTGCAGAAAACTCAAATGCTTATCCCAATCTTGTTGAAAAGCAGGACTACATCAAGAAAGTCATTGCTATGGAAGAAGAAAGCTTCTATAAGACAATCGACTCAGGTCTTGTTCTCCTGAACGAAATGATGGACAATGCAAAAGACGGCATCATTTCAGGCGAAGATGCGTTCAAGCTTCAGGACACATACGGATTCCCCATTGACCTTACAAAGGAAATCGCTGCTGAAAAGAACATGTCTGTTGATGAAGAAAAATTCCGTCAGCTTGTTGAAGAAGCAAGACTCAAGGCAAAGAATGCAAAGAGAAATGCTGCTGACTCTGACTGGAGAAACAACGGCGTTTCATTCAAGGATGTTGCAAAGACTCAATTCACAGGTTATACAGAAAATAATACAGAAGCAACAGTTCTTGCACTTGTTTCAGACGGTGAAAGAAAAGATTTCATCAATGACGGTGACGATGCTGTTATCGTGCTTGACAACACTTCTTTCTATGCAGAAAGCGGCGGTCAGGTTGGTGACACAGGTGTTATCACAATCGGTGAGAGCACATTTGAAGTCACAAACACAACAAAAGATCCCGACGGTATCTGGCTTCATCACGGTACACTCACAGGCGACAGCGTAAAAATCGGTGACAAGGCTGTTACTGTTTACAATGCAGAAGCAAGAAAAGCTATCATGAGAAACCATACTGCTGCTCATCTTCTTCAGGCTGCACTCAGAGAAGTACTCGGCACTCATGTTGAGCAGGCAGGTCAGCTTGTTGATGCAAACGAAGTACGTTTTGACTTCACACACTTCACAGGTATGACAAGTGATGAACTCAAAAAGGTTGAAGACCTTGTAAACGAAATCATCCTTGAAGCTGAAGATGTTCTCAACAAGGAAATGCCCATCGAAGAAGCAAAGGCTATGGGCGCAATGGCTCTCTTCGGTGAAAAATACGGCGATGTTGTAAGAGTTGTAAAAGCAGGCGATTTCTCCACAGAACTCTGCGGCGGTACTCATGTTGACAACACAGGCAAACTCGGTCTTTTCAAGATCGTTTCAGAATCTTCAGTTGCTGCAGGTGTAAGAAGAATTCAGGCTGTAACAGGCAAGAATGTTCTTAAATACATCGACGAAAAGAATGAACTCATTTACTCAGCTGCTGATGCTCTCAAGCTCGGCAACGCTGCACAGCTCGCAAGCAAGACTGCAGCAGTTGCAGCTGAACTCAAGGCTAAGGAAAAGGAAATTGAAGCTCTCAAGGCTGAAATGGCAAAGGCTCAGTCAGCATCACTTCTTGACAATGCAACAGAGGTGAACGGCATCAGGATCATCTCTGCAGACATCGGTGAAGGCGGTGCTGAAAAGGTAAGAGCAATGCTCGACTCTGCAAAGAATTTCGGCGATGACATCATCATGATCGCTGCATCAGTTGTAAAAGAAAAAGGCACAGTTTCATTCGGTTGTATGTGCGGTAAGGGTGCAATTGCAAAGGGTGCTCACGCAGGTAACATCGTAAGAGAAATCGCGAAGATTGCAGGCGGTTCAGGCGGCGGTAAACCCGACAGCGCTATGGCTGGTGGTAAGGATATCACAAAGGTATCTGAAGCTGTTGAAAAGTCAGCAGAAATCGCATCATCTTTCCTTAAATAAGAGGTGACAAAAATGAACGATTGTCTTTTCTGTAAAATAATCAGGGGCGAAATCCCCTCATCAGAAGTCTATGAAGATGAACTCGTTTATGCGTTCAACGATATCGCTCCCGCAGCACCTGTTCATGTTCTCATAATCCCCAAGGAACACATCACTTCTGCGGCAGATATCAATGCAGACAATTCAAAGGTTGTGGCTCACATCTTTGAAGTTGCAGCAAAGATTGCAGAAGAAAAGGGACTCTCTGACGGTTTCAGAGTTGTCACAAACTGTGGTGACAGCGCAGGTCAGACTGTAAAACATCTTCATTTCCATCTGCTTGCAGGCAGAGATATGACATGGCCTCCCGGCTAAAATAAAAATCACAAAAAGACCGCAGAAGCTTTTCTTTTGCGGTCTTAAAATATTCAGGAGGTGAAAAGATATGGCAAGACCCTTTGTTATCATCGGCAGTGATATTGCAGCGACTCTGTTGCTCATAACATGTCTGCCGTCGGGAATTGTTCCGATTTTGGCAGCTGTTTCGGCAATTGCCGGTATATTGTGCCTGATTCTCATAAGAAAAGCAGAATTCATGAAAACTGCATTTGTTGTTTTTCTTGCAGTCTGTCTTGCTGCATCTTCTTTTCTTCTGAAATCTGCTGTCTCATATTACCCTGCGTTGCAGTATGCCACGGAGCAGAAGTCCGTTGTGACAGGCAGACTGCATGAAATGAAAGTTTATGACGACATTTATTACTACATTCTTGATGATATGCAGATAAATGACTCGGTGAAAACAAAACATAAAATCAGAATAACCCATGAAAACTATTTTGATGCAAAACCCGATGATGTGATGACTTTCACCGTCATGCGTATAAACGGTGAAACTGACATTCCGCCTTTTTACATGCCGGATGAAGACGATATTTATCTTTATGCTTACAGCGATGCAGCTCCCGACATAACAGAAGCTGAAAAGCACACTCTCAATTATTACATGTACGGAATAAGAAACTTTGTTGCCGACACGCTCAGCAAAAACATGGAAAATGATACAGCAGGAGCAATAAATGCAATGATGACAGGTGACAAGAATTATCTGTCCCGGGAAATTATGAATATATTCGGGCATTCGGGGATTTCACATCTTTTTGCAGTTTCAGGTTTTCATCTGTCTTTGTGGACTTCGGCAATTTTTGTATTCTTTGATAAACTCAGCAAAAAGCTGAAAACCGCAGCAAATATTACTGCCGCTGTTTTTGTGCTGTTTTTCATGGCATTGACAGGTTTCACACCTTCTGTTGTAAGAGCAGGTATCATGATGCTGATTCTGATTGCAGGGCATCTGGCAAAACACAAATCGGATTCCGTAAATTCCCTTTTTATTGCGCTATCGCTGATACTCGTTATAAATCCCTACTGTCTGACAAGCACATCATTGCAGATGTCTTTTCTTGCAACGCTGGGAATTGTCACGCTGGCAGAAGCTGTCACCGAGCCTGTGCTGAAACTTTACAGAAAAATCAGAGCGAAATCTGTTTTCAGAACGATTTTTACATTTTATACAAGCTGCACGATTTCTCTTATTGCCACAATCTTCACATGCCCTGTAAGTGCCGCAGTTTTCGGTTATTATTCATTCTTCGCTCCGCTTACAAATCTGCTGTGTCTGCCGGTAGCACAACTTATCATGCCGCTTAGCAGTCTGGGAATTGCAACATCGTTTTTCAGACCCCTTTCGGGTATATTTTTCACAATCTGCGGGTGGCTGATGAAATATATTCTGTTTGTGGCTGAAAAAATAAGCAATATAAACTTTGCAACAGTCAATTCAACAATGCTGACTGTCCGGATTGCACTTTTTGCGATGCTTGCTGTAACGATAATTCTGATATGCTTTTTTGAATACAAAATGAAACACCTGCGGATTATCGCAGCATTTTCTGCCATCTGTTTTCTGACAATTTCCCTTTCAGTTTTTGCTTTTGAGCAGACTTCATGTTCATTTTACATTCCGTCTGTCGGCAACGGCACTGCAATAGTCTGCAACATAAACGGCAAAAAGCTTGTTATCGGTTGCGGCGGTGAAAAATACTATGACTACAGGTTTTCCGACACGCTGAATACAGTCACATTCAGGAATATTGATTTGCTTCTGATTCCCCGTGCAACACAGACTGAGGCTTCATTTGCAAGGCAGATTCTGAAAAATTATAACATTGATTCCGTTGTCACATGCAATGATATTCACAGCGCTGAAATTGAAAAGGTGCTTCCCGAAGATGTTATCCGCGGGGAAATTCTGAATATACCGATTGACGAAAAGACAAATCTGGTGTATATTAATAATGGAGATTTTTCAGGTGCAAGAATCGGGTCACCTGATTTTGAATGTACGGTGCTTTTCAGAGCAGGAAGTGACTTTTCCGCACTGCCTGAAAGCTGGAAAAAGGGCAATCTTCTGATTTCAAGACAATCGTTGCCCGATGCAGACATAAATTTTGACAAAATCATTCTTTCAACGGATTCTGATGCGGTTTACACAAACGGTGATATCACATCCACATCCGTTGACGGAAATATACTATACACTTTCAACCGATACACAGGAGCAGAATGCTATGCAGATAAATGACGAAGCAACCATAAAAAAACATATAAAAGATGCTCAGTTGTCATCGCTTTATTTCGTTTACGGTGATGAAAGCTATCTTGCAACATTCTATGCAAACTCATTGGCATCATCCATCACAGACACTTCGGGAATGAGCTTCAATTACTACTATTTTGATTCGGAAACGGTGAATTTCGATTCCGTTTACGAAGCTGCGGAAACTCTGCCCGTCATGAGTGACAGAGTCTGCATTTTCATTAAGGACTTCCCCTTTCTCAAAACTCCCGCAGACGAACTGAAACTGTATACGGAATATTTTGAAAAAATCCCCGACACATCAACAATCATTTTCCTTATGGCGAATACAGAAGTTGATGTTAAGCAGAATCAGAAATGGAAAACCATCCTTGACACATTCAACAAAAACGGTGTCATATTCTGCCTGTCAAAACGTACGGACAGTCAGGTTGCAGACCTGCTTGTGCGATCTGCAGGAAAAAGAAACACTTCAATTTCACGGGAAACTGCAGAATATTTCATATCCATCGTAGGCAATGAAATGACTGTGCTTCTCAATGAATTTGACAAACTCTGCGCTTTTTCAGGCGGAAAAGAAATCACCCGTGAAATGATTGACACAATTTCAATCAAATCCGTTGAAGCATCTGTTTTTGACCTGACAACTGCCATAAACACAGGCAAAAACGACAGAGCTTTTGAGATTCTTTCCGAGCTTATCAAAAATAAAACAGAGCCTACAATCATCATCGGCACGCTGGCTTTCGGCTATGTGGATATTTACAGAGCAAAAATCGCAGCTGCAAACAGAATGAATACGCGTGACGTTGTGAATGCTTTCGCTTCATACAAAGGCAAGACTTTCAGACTCGACAAGGCTGCATCTTCTGCAAGAAATCTGACAATAGAACAGATTAAAGAGCTGATTAATGCTGTTTCCGAAGCCGATATAAAAATAAAATCATTTTCAGTTGACAACAACGTGATTCTTGTTGAGCTTCTTGCAAAACTTCTTTATATTGCAGGTGAAAGAAGATGATAAAGCTTGACAAGCCCGTTATTGTTGAAGGCAAATACGATAAAATCAGGCTGTCTGATTTTCTTGATGCCGTCATAATCGAAACTGACGGATTCAGAATTTTCTCTGACAAGGAAAAAAGAGCTTTTATAAGAAACTTAGCAAAAACAAAGGGCATCATCGTTATGACAGACAGTGATTCGGCAGGTTTCAGAATCAGGAATTTCATCAGAAACATAGCATCTGACGGTGAAGTCATAAATGTCTATATCCCCGATGTTTTCGGAAAAGAAAAACGCAAAACAGAGCCGTCAAAAGAGGGAAAACTCGGTGTTGAAGGTCTCTCACGTGAAATCATAACGGATGCACTGACAAAAGCAGGTGTGTTTCATTCGGAAACAGAAAAAACAGAAACACGTCAGGTGACCGTCACAGACCTTTTTGAAGACGGTTTCACAGGCAGTGATAATTCACGTGAGCGCAAAGAAAAGCTCCTGAAGAAGCTCTCATTGCCTTCTAAGATGTCAAACAGTCAGCTTCTGAAACTCATAAACACTTTCATGTCTTATGAAGACTACAAAAAAGCCGCAGATGAAATTTCTGACGGTTGACAAGAACAGCAATTCAATATAAAATATCATCGGAGATGATAAAATGAAAAGAAAAAAACTGCTGACAGCAGGTATATGTCTTATAATCGCAAGTGTGCTTGTCATTACAGGCGTTGCAGTTGCAAAACATAAATTCACAGCATCATCGGGCGAAACAGTTTCGCAGATTCTCAACAGAGTGAACATTGAAGTTTCCGCAACCGAGTTTACCTATGACCGTGCAGAAAAAGACGGTATGCTCGAATGCAGGACACTGGTTTCTATAGAAAAAACAGAGCCTGATTTTTACGGTCTGCTTCACAGCATAACTATCAGCGGAAGCGAAACAGGTTATGTCATGTATACCGCAGGCAAAAACAACGGCGATGCACTTCTGCCCGAAGAAGTTTTGCTGCCCGTGAATGAAGACGGTGTTTATCCCCTTGAATGGGAAATTGCTTTCACAATCCCCTATGAAGAAGGAAAAAACACCTATGAAGTGTCACTTGACATAAACTACTCGACGGGTGTAAAACACAATCTTGCACAGCGATACATGACAAGTATTCCCCTGACATTGACAGTTGAAAACTAAAAAAAACAGTCGCATAAGCGGCTGTTTTCTGTTTATATAAGATGTTTACATTTTTCCATCCATTCATCGGCAATTATACCGTGACCGCAGACTGTGGGATGAATACCGTCCCAGCACCAGTAATCGGCAGAATATTTTTCTGCAAGTTCATTGAATTTTGACTGCAAAGGAATAAAAACTGCGCCGTAATCTTCCGCAACACGCTTTGTTGCATCCTGATAACCTTTAAGCAGAGAAAACATATCTTCGCTTTTTTCTTTTCTCTCCCCTACAGGCAGTGCAAAAGGCTCCATAAGCACGATTTTCATATCGGGATTGCACTCAAGAGCATCATCCAGAAGAAGACGGTAAATTTTTTCGAAACGCACCGCATCAGAGCCTTTACCGTAATATCTGAGCTGTTCACAGTCATTTATACCCACAAGGATGCTGAGTATATCAGGTCTGATGTTAAGCGTGTCCTCAAGCCATCTGCCGTAAAGGTCAGAAACCCTGTTTCCCGATATGCCCTTATTGATGAATTTCAGATTTTTTTCAGGATACGCAGAACCGAGAGTGCTGTTGACAACGTACGCATAACCGTGCCCCATCTGATGATTCAGGTCATGCTCATAATCTTTCATGCGTCCGCCGTCGGTTATTGAATCACCCTGAAAAAGAATAACTTTTGACATAATATTCACCTGTTTGAATAAATAATAATATAGATAAAACACCGGCGCAGGGCGGGATTCTGATATAAAAAAGGAGCTGAATTAACAGCTCCTTTCAGTTTTTTCAGAATGTGCCTGTTGCGATATATTCCTTAAGGAGATCGGGAAGAGTCTTCAGGAACATGGGAACCCATGTACCGAGTGTGTATGCTGCGAAATCTGCAAAGCTTGCAAGAGTATCGATAACATTGCTCTTCTGAACATTTTCACCTGTGAATGTGATCTTGTTTTCGCCCTGAGCCTTAACGATTGTAAGTTCGTCGATCTGCTTGATTTCAAGAGTTTCGTCGTTTACAACATATGTGTTGAGAGCAAGAGCACCGCCTACAACTGAAATTGTGTTGAAGATACCGCCCTTGTTTGTTTCGTCAAGGTTGTCAAGGTTGCCGTTTGCGAAGTATTCGCCGTTAGCCTGAGCAACTGCTGTTGCAAGGATATCCTGTGAGAAGTAGTTATCAAGAATAAACTTACGGAATTCGTATCTCTTTGCACCTGTAGCACCGCCAAGGATGTAAGTTGTGCCGTCTTTCTGTTCAACAACTTTGTTGTCGTTGAGGGGCTTTGTTCTTACATACATGTGGTCATGACCTGACATAACAAGGTCAACGTTTGTTGCGTCACAAACTTCTGTGAGTGCTTCCTGAAGGTAGCAAGCATCAGGCCACTTGATGTCCTTACCGAGTGAGTAAGGTGCTTTGTGCATGAGAACGATCTTCCAGTCAGCATCTGTTGAGTTCATGTCGTTTCTGAGCCATGTGAGCTGAGCATTTGAGATTGCAAGCATATCGTTTGTGTTTACAACTGCGATATGAACATTGCCGTAATCGAATGAATAGTTTACACCGTTGTTTGTCTGAACACTTTCTGATGTGTCAAGAGCAAACATTGAGTTGAACCAACCCTTGTTGCTGTCATGGTTACCTGTGATGGGTACATGAGTTGTAACTGAGTTGATGCCGATGAAAGCCTGAGAATAAAGATCCCATTCTTCGTTTGTGCTGTCGTTTGTGTAGTCACCGAGAGTTGCATAGAATTCAGCTACGGGGAAGAACTTGTAAGCTGTTTCCATAACTTTCTGACCAACTTCGAAAGCTTCAAGGCTGCTTGCCTGAACGTCACCGCCAACGATGAAGTTAACGATATCGTCGCCGTTATCTGTTGAGAAAACACCGCTGTGAGTTGCTGTGCCTGCTGTGATTGTGTATGAGTAGATTGTGCCTGCTGCAAGACCTGTTACATATGCTTTGTGCATATAGTTGCCTTCCCATTCACCACAATCATACTTGACATCAAGTGTTGATGTGACATCAATACCCAATACAGAAATTTCGATTGAGCATTCTGTTTCGTCTGCTGTGTACCAAGTAAAGCCTCTGCCTGTTGCACCGTCACCGTATACAACACATGAAACTCTTGAAATTTCAGCATCGTTTGCTGCACTTGTGCCAACAGCACTGCCGAAGAGAAGTGCAAAGCAAAGAACAATGCTTAATACTCTGAACATTGACTTTTTCATTTGAAAGCCTCCATACATTAAAATTTACACGATTATTTTATACTATTATAAGGAAAAAATCAAGCATAATTTGTTAATAAAGATCAAAATTACCGTCAGAAACACAAAAGACGACCCCGAAAGGCCGTCTTCTGTGTGTTTGTGAAAGGAAAATTTATGTTAGAAAAAAGGAAACGCAAAAAAAAGCTTCATGAAAAACTTATATCAGAATTTCTCTTCCTTGTCTATAAGTTTACTCATGAAGCTTAAAAAAATCTTGAAATTATTATTTTTTTACGGCTGAATTGTCACCGGTTTGTCTTCGCTTTCATGCTCGAATGAAATGAAGTTATTTCTGTCGGCATAAGCCCATCTCATTTCGAAGGCATGACATCCGTCACAAGGCACATAAAGCTGTTCTCTTGCGCCTCTTACAACCTTTGCGGGCAACTTGAATTCCTTTCCGTCTGCATCTGCAATATCGCTGTCTTCAAAGAAAGTTACGGTGTGACCGTAAACGGAAAGAGTCATCTTCCCCTTTTCTTTTGTCACATAACCGCCTATGAAATTCACAAGTGTTGCAAGTGGTGCATACCAGATTCCGTCCTGATTCATACAGGGTGTGTGTGAATTCATAAGACCCAGTTCCATGCCCTTGAACATCATTCTTGTGAGTCTGAATTCAGGTGCGATTGCATAAGGTGTGATTTCGTCCTTATCCTTATCGATTGTGCATCTGTCGGCAATTCTGCCGTCATCGAGCATTGATGTGAGTGTCATTCTGTTGCCGTCAACTTCAACGATTGCAACCATTCCCTGCTTGACTTCCTGGGGATAGAAAGCTGCGTGCCAGACTTTTGAAATTGTTCTTGAGCCGGGAGGATTTGCACCGCTGTTGCCGAGCATATAGTGAATTGTACCCTGAGAAGGTCTGTCGTAAAGATTTTCCTGTCTTAAAGGGAAACTTCTTGAGAAATTATGTTCATGACCTGAGAAAACAAGGTCATATGACTCAAATGCTTCTGTCATAACGGGATATGCGTCATAATTCTGACAGTCTGTACCCGAATAGCAGATGGGGAAATGATATGAGCCGATTTTCCATGTCTTGTCGCACTTTTTAAGCTCTTCAACGACCCAGTTGTTTACATCTTCAGGACCGTTGACACCCATAACACCGAAACGCACGTTACCGTAATCAAACATATAATTTTCGGTCTTCCAGTTTTCGGGACCGTTATCGGGATAAGCGCCCTTGAACTGTTTGCCGAAAAACTCCGCAGGCTCGGAATAATATCTGCCGATACCGTTTCTGTAATCCTTGAAACCACGGTTATCGTGATTACCGAGAGTCATCATGACGGGCGTTGATTCGCAGATACCTTTAAGACCGCTGAAAGCACCGTTCCACTGAACTTCATGCTGACCGCAGTCTGTGTTGTCACCGCCTGTGAGAATGAATCTTACATCGGGATTTTCTTTCAGGACTTTCTTGACAAAATTCTGAAAATATGAGTAATCGGGACAATCAAAAGGCTGTCCCTGCTGCTGGTCTGAAACACAGATAAACTTGAACTTTGTCAGGTTTTCGGGAGCAGTTCTGAAAGAATATTCTTCACTTCTGTATGAAGAGTCACCGCAGGTGTAATAATACTGAGTGTCGGGTGAAAGACCTGTAAGAAGTGCAGAAAAAATATGGCTCTCGTCAATATCGCTGACAAAAAGATCCTTTGCGGCATCCTGACGCATAACTTCGCCGTCTGCTGTTCTGTAAAGCACGAAACCGTTTTCGATGTCGGTGCTTGTTCTCCATGTGACAGCCATCTGAGTTTCCGCATTACCGTTTATTGTGACCATTACATGGTCAGGAATCTGAGCTGAGCCTCTGATCGGTTTTTCCATATCAAATGTCCTCATTTCTGAATGATAAAACTATCTTGTCTGTTGCAGGTTCAAGACAACGCTGTTTTACACCTGCAGCATCAAGCATTTTTTTGGATGCGATAGTGCCCTTTGTTGCTGCGTATTTGTCTGAAACATAAACAACTTCCTTTATTCCCGACTGAATGATGGCTTTTGCACATTCATTACAGGGAAAAAGAGTTACATATATACGGCAGCCCTCAAGATTTGTTCCTCTGTTGTTGAGAATCGCATTGAGCTCTGCATGACATACATAAGCATATTTTGTTTCAAGCTCGTCACCTGTGCGTTCCCAGGGAAAAACATCGTCATCACAGCCTACAGGGAAACCGTTGTAGCCCACAGACATGATTTTGTTGCTTGAATTTACAATACATGCTCCGACCTGAGTGTTAGGGTCTTTGCTGCGCTTTGCGGAAAGAACCGCAATGCCCATGAAATATTCGTCCCATGAAATATAATCAGTTCTCTTTGACATATTAACTATCCTTTCGGAAACAACATTTTAGCTCAGCAGAAATTGAATGATATATTGTAGGGGCGATGATTCATCGCCCGGCACGAATGTGCATTTTCCGTAGGAAAATAAAACGGCAGAGCCGTTATTGTTCGCTTTGCTCACAATCGGGCGTTGGATCAACGCCCCTACGGACTCAATTTTAATTCCTGCAATCATCCTGATAAATTATTATTTAACTACGCCTTTTTTAAGAATAACATTTGCATAAAGAGCGCTTTCACCTGTTGCAACGATTGCATATGCGTCTCTTGCTCTTTCATAGAATGCGAATCTTTCGATTTCTTCAAATTTAACGTTATTCTGATGTTTGTCAACAATTTTTCTGTAATCTTTCCAGATAACGGGGTCAACATCGTCTCCGGGAGTTACCTGCATAAGCATTACAGGTGCATCAACATATGTATCAAGAGGAAGAAGCTGAAGGATTGCATCAAGAATCTCAGGCACACCGTGACCGTCTGCACGGATAAGTCTTTTTGCGTTTGATGCTGCAGGGAAATTACCGTCACCGATAACGATTTCGTCACTGTGACCCATTTCGTGAAGTATCTTTAAAAGTTCGGGTGAAATGATTGAGGGTATATTCTTAAGCATAGAAAAATCTCCTTTTTTATATTTTTTCTATTATACTACACAGTCTTATAATATACAAGAAAAAAAATAAAATTTATTTGTCAATTTTTATTCTTTTTCCCTTGAAAAGCAAAATAAAAAGTAGTATTATTATAATATAAAGTTATATTGAAGGATTTTTTGCTTTTTTTCATTCGGCAACCTTTTTTTAGTTTGGAGGCGTACTTTTTTGAGCGGAGATTTACACTGTCATACCAAGTTATCTGACGGTACATTAGGATTGGAAGAACTTATTGCTCTTGCTGCAAAACGAGGAATCAACACAATTGCAATCACAGACCATGATTGCCTTGCAGGAACAGTCAGAGCAAAAATTATAGGCGAAAGAAGCGGAGTCAAAGTCATTCCCGGCGTTGAACTTTCCGCATATGATTCAAAAAACGGAAAAAATGTTCATATTCTTGCATATCTGTTTGACAGTCCCGACAGAATTGAAGGCTTGTGCCACAGTAACGCAACCTCAAGAAAAAGAGCAGGTCAGTACATGATGATGAAGGCTGCAAAGCGTTATCCCATCACTTCCGAACTGATTATGAAATGTGCACAAGGGTCAACAAATCTCTACAAGCAGCACATCATGCACGCTCTCATGCAGTGCGGATACACAATGTCAATTTACGGCAATGTTTACGATGAACTTTTCCTTTCGGAAAACAATATCAATGTTCAGCCCAAGTTTGCCGATGTTTACGAAGTTCTTGAAGCAGTAAAGGAAGCAGGCGGCATTTCCGTACTTGCTCATCCTGCACTTTATGATAATTTTGACATTATCGAAGACCTTATCAAAGCAGGTCTCAACGGTATTGAAGTCTGGCATCCCACATGTTCCAAGGAAAACGAAGCAAAGCTTATTGCAATCGCAAAGAAAAACAAGCTTCTCATGACAGGCGGCAGCGACTTCCACGGAATGTATAACCACGGAGAATGGTCAATCGGTGACTACGTAACACCTAAACAGCAGCTGAGCGAACTTCTCAATTATAAAACAAAAATAAAAAGACAGCAGAAGAAATTAGAGGCACAGCAGGAAGCACAGCTTGCAGAGTTGTAATCTGTGCCGAAGGAGTAAATAATGCACAACGAAGATTTTGATATAAAAATTTTTTCACCCGTAAAAATAACAAGCGATAAAGCAGCCGAACCCGTTGTAATTGCAGACGAAATGAAACGTCAGGTTATTTCGGGCAATATGCAGAAAGCAGGAAAGCTCGGCAGACTTATTGCAGATTCATTCCGTGAAGCAGCAGAAAAAGAAGAACTCTGGACAATGGCAAGTTGTTGCAACATCACAGAGCTTGACAGAAGAATCAAAGATCAGGCAATCATCCTTTCAGTTTTCACTGCAGAATATGCGTTCAATAACTATATGCCCGATTCACTTCTTTCAACAACGGCAATCACATCTCTTTACGGTGCTCTTACGGAGAACAATCCTGAACTTTATAACAATCTTCTTGCGTCAACAGCATTTTCCTTCTACTACATGAATCTTGACGACAAAGAAACAGCACCCGAAGTTATCGGAAAAACATTTGCAGTTCTGTGCGATGATGACAACAATCCCGATCTTCTGTGCTACGGCAAAACAGTTTTTGAAACAAGCCTTGAACACTACAAAAAGGCTGTTGAAAACGTAGATTTTTCATAAATAATAAATCTCAACAGTTACTTCCATAAGGCAGTAACTGTTTTCATATTCTAACTCATCAGGAAAAGAGGTGATCGGAATGAGCGATAAAAACACAAATCCACATGACGGACACAGACAGCGTATGCGTGAGCAGTTTCTGAAAACAGACGGATTCGGAAATATGCCTGACCACAATGTGCTTGAAATGCTGTTGTTCTATTCTATTTCAAGAGCAGATACAAACGAACTCGCCCACAGGCTCATTGACACTTTCGGTTCGCTCAACGGAGTTTTCGATGCACCTTACAGCGCACTCAGAGAAGTAAAAGGTGTGGGCGAACAGACTGCGGTGCTTATAAAACTCATCCCGTCACTGGTTAAAAGATATCTTGAATGCAGTGTTGCAGACAAAAAACATATTCTCACAACAGACGATGCCGTTGAATATCTTCGACCGAAATTCTCAACACTAAAGAATGAAGAACTTGTTATGGTCTGCATGAACAATACGGGTAAAATCCTGAAATCATCAGTCATCAGCAAAGGCGGTTCTGATTTTGCCGAAGTTGACACAAGAAAAATCGTTCAGGAAGTCATTTCAAGCAACGCAACTCAGGTTATAATCGCACATAATCATCCCGGCGGAATCTGTGCACCGTCATCGGCAGATGTAAAAATAACAAACAGTATTTCGCTTTTATTGCGTTCAATAAATGCAAGACTTTCAAACCATATAATCATAACCGATACAGATTACTTTTCATTTGCTTCTGTGGCTAAATTCTCGTCAATGTTTGTATCTGAACCGCTGACAGAACAGGAAGTTGCAGAACTATAAAAAAGGAGCATTGACTTTGACAGGAATTATTGATGTGGGCGGCGGTATGCGTGATATTTACGGCGCAGGTGTGCTTGACTGTTTCATCGACAACAACATCACATTTGATGTATGCATCGGTGTTTCGGCAGGCAGTGCAAACCTTGCATCATTCATCGCAGGTCAGAAAGGCAGGACATACAGATTTTATGCCGAATATGCCGCACGAAAAGAATACATGAGCTTCGGAAATATGTTCAGAAGCGGTTCTTTTTTCAATCTTGATTATATTTATTCATATCTTTCCGATTCAGACGGAGAAGACCCTCTGGACTTTGATGCTCTTGAAAAAAGCAGGTCTGAACTTATCACCGTTGTAACAAATGCAAAAACAGGCAAAGCGGAATATTTTGACAAAAAGCATATCATAAAAGACGACCTGTGGCCCATAAAAGCATCATGTGCAATGCCCGTTGCGTGCAGACCTTTCTGCCACGACGGAAAAGAATATGCAGACGGCGGTGTTGCAGCCCCCATTCCCGTTGAAAAAGCTTTTGAAATGGGTTGCGACAAGGTTTTTGTGATAATTCCCAGACCCCCTGCTGAAAAAAATCATGAGTTTTCATACATGATGAAGCCGTTTCTCAGAAATCACCCTGCAATCCTTGAGCTGATGAAAAAAAGACCCGAAATCTATAACAGTCAGCTTAACACACTCAACAAATATATAAAATCAGGCAAAGTTGTGCTTATAGCTCCAGACAACGATAAAGGTCTTAACATGATTTCAAAAAACAAAGAGAGACTTACCGCATATTATCACAAAGGGTATAACGATGCTCAGAAAATATTGAACGACACAGGCTTTTGATATCCTGTGCCGTTTTTTTATCTTATTCTTGTGCTGACTTCACCCGAAGAAAGATATTCTTCCGTGCCGTCGGGATATTTTACATGAAGCCTGAAATCATCGTCAATATCAATCGCTTCGGCTTCCCTTGTGCTGTCAGGCTTTATAACATTTATCGCCTTACCGTCAAGATATGAGCGTGAGCAGTAGTCAAAAAGAAAATGCTTTCCCACAATCACCCTGTATTCATCAAAAAAGATATTGATAACATCTGCAACGATTCTGCTGACTGAATCACCGTCAGGTTTTTCATCAAACACAGCACCTGCGATATCTTTTATATCATCGGGCAGTGAATTTTCGGGGAAATACATATTGATTCCGATTCCCAGCACAGCATAGCTGAGTTTGCCGCATTCAAGGTCAAAAGATGCTTCTGTGAGTATTCCGCAGACTTTTCTGTCACGCATATATATGTCATTGACCCATTTGATTGAAGTCATTTTATCCGTATTTTTTTCAATCGCTTTTGCAACTGCAACTGCTGCACATGTTGTTATGAGCAAGGCATCCTGCGGTTTCATATCTGGTCTTAAAAGTATGCTGAAATACACGCCTGTGCCTTTCTGAGATGAAAAATTCCTGCCCAGTCTGCCTCTGCCTGATGTCTGCTCCCCTGCCATGAGAACAAAACCTTCTTTTTCACCGTTTTCTGCCATTTTTTTGAGAAGCGTATTTGTCGATGTCACTTCATCACGGTATTCAATGATGATATTTTCTGCAGTTACAAATTTCTGCACACTCTGAGCTGAAATCAGATTATTCTTTGCGCTCAGGATATAACCTTTGTTTGTGACAGCACCGATTTCATAGCCTTTTTCCTGAAGCGTTTTTATCGCTTTCCAGACGGAATTTCTGCTCAGACCAAGCTCCAAAGCAATACTTTCGCCCGAAACATATCTGCCCTTGTTATTTTCAAGAAATCCCAGCACTTTTTCAGTTGTTTTCATAATTTCATCCTCTTTCTGACAGCTTGTGAAACAACAGCCGCAAGAATCAATTTTATCACATCGGGAATTATGTAAGGCAGTATGCACACCGCAAATGCAGATGCAAAGTCCGTTTCACCTGATGAAAAAACATAAACATACCAGAGCATTCCGCAGATATAACAAATCAGCAATCCCGCAAGAAAAGATGCAACCGTAAACGGAATTTTCCTGTCTGTTTTCTGCATAATCAGACCTGACACAAAAACTGCAGGTATAAATCCGATTATATAACCGCCCGCAGGTCCTGTCAGCACCGACAGACCTGACTGAAATCCCGAAAACACGGGCATTCCGGCAATTCCAATCAGAATATAGATAATAATACTTATCGTGCCTCTGTTTTTACCGAGTATTCCCGCACAGGCAAAAACCGAAAAAGTCTGCAATGTAACAGGCACTGCACCAACGGGAATTGCAATAAACGAGCAGACCGCAATCAATGCAGCCATCAGTGCTGTTATCACTATATCAAAGGCTTTTATCTTTTTTTCAGCCATAAAAAAATCACTCCATAAACTATGAAGTGATTTTATCATATCAGTTACAGATTGTCAACCATATTGCAATCAATTGTGACAATATCAGAATATAGATGAATTATCATCCATAACTTCCACATTTGTGCTCATCTTGTAATCGTCATCACGTTCCATATGGCTTACAATGCAATCGCCGTTTGTTTCGGTAACGGTAACTTTCCATACAGCATAATTCAGTTCTTTTTCTTCAAGAGTGTCACGGTAATACATTCTTGTGACACACTTTACATAGAATGAATATTCATTGCTTATGCCGTTGGGTGTTACTGTGTAAGAATCCATGTCAAAATCGATTCTGCACAGATCGAAAAGTGACTTTTTGTTATACTGGAAACGCTCAACCATTTCTGCTTTTACTTCATCAGAACAGAATGCCACTGCGCCGGGATTGAGAGCATTTATACCGTCAAGATAAGAAATATAGAAGTTGAAGAAAGTTATGTATATCTTGTCTGTGGGAACAACTTCGGGAGCAGGGCTTGTGAAAGATGCAGTTGTTGTCTCTACGATTACTGATGATGTAGCTTCGGGTTCTTTTGTTGTGGGAACAACTTCCACATAAGTCTGCTCTTCAAACACTGCGTCATCCTTGTTTTTATCAAGAGGACTCTTGTCTGAAATAAACAGGAAATACACACCTGCACCGATTGCAGCAAGAAGAACTACCGCAGCAACAACAATACCGATAATCATACCTGTTTTGTTATTCTTTTTTGCAGGTGTATTACCGCCACCATTCTCAGGAGGAAGAGGAGGATAATACTCAACATGTTCTTCATAAGGCTTACCGGGTTCTGCAACAGGAGGGTGAACAGGAGGTGTAACAGGCTTGTTCTGAGGAGTTGCAACGGGAACAGCCAACTTGGTACCGCAATTATCACAGAATACTGCATCATCATTAAACTGCTTAAAACAATTAGGACAAATCTTCATGTTTTTTTCACACCTTTTTACTTTTTCATTACAGTTATATTATACTGAAGAATTTTCAGTCTGTGTAAAATCAAAGTTTCAACTGACTGTTGATTTCTCTGAGTGTATCTTCATCAACTTTCACAATAGCTCTGTCATAAGTCAGGATGCCGTTTACTTCAAATTCAACGTCACTCACCTGAGTGTAAACAGTTGCGGAAAGACCCTTTTCGATATTGGGTATAATCTGCTTTTCAAAAAGCTTTCTGTATGCCTTTGTAAGGTTTTCCTTTGATGAATACATCATGTAACCGAAGCTCTTTGATTTATTCCATACATGACCGTCGATGATGTGTGAATATCCGCCGAATTCACTGAGAACAAAAGCTCTGTCGTTTTCTTTTTTTGGAACCTGAACAGGGATTGTGTATCTGTGGATACTTCTGAAATCGCCTGCCTTCTGGTCATACCAGCCACTTGCATGGTCACAGTGTCTTGACGGGTCAAATGCTTTTACTGCATTGCCGATTCTTGCTGCGTCAAACTGACCCCAGCCTTCGTTGAAAGGAACCCATGTTGCAAGTGAAACGCAGTTGTAAAGCTGATCCATCATTTCGTACATTTCTTTTTCAAAGAATTCACGCCATTCCTTCTTATCTCTGTTGAACAATGCGTATTTATTGTCCTTCATAGATAATGCAGCAACGGGAATGAATCCGCCCTGAATGATGGGAATAACACCCGCAAAGAACTGACTGAGTGCTTTACCGCCGCTGATCATATCCTGCCATACGAGCATTCCGAGTCTGTCGCAATGATAATACCATCTTGCAGGCTCTGTCTTGATGTGTTTACGGAGCATATTGAAGCCAAGATCCTTCATCTTCTGAATATCATAAATCATAGCTTCATCTGAGGGAGGTGTCATACCGCCGTCACACCAGTAACCCTGGTCAAGAAGTCCGTTATGGAAGTAAGGCTTATTGTTAAGGCAAAGACGCATATAACCCTTGCTGTCTTTACCCATGCTGAATTTTCTCATACCGAAATATGTCTTTACGGTATCAACAACATTACCGTCAACGGTAAGTTCAAGCACCATATCATAAAGATTGGGCTCTTCGGGACTCCAGAGCTTGAAATCAGGCACAGCAATGTCTGAGTCCTTTGCGATTTCTGCTTCGGCAACAACTTTTTCACCGTCATAAACAGTTGCTCTGAGTGTATATTCGCCCTCTGCTGCAACAGTTGATTTCACATTGATAACACCCTTGTCGATGTCGGGAAGAAGTTTTACTGACTTGATGTGAGCTGCAGAAACAGCTTCAAGCCATACAGTCTGCCAGATACCTGATGTTGCAGTGTACCAGAAACCGTGTGAAGATGTAGCCTGTTTACCTCTCTGCTGCCAGCCTTCATCTGTGGGGTCGTAGACGTAAACAACAAGCTCGTTTTCACCGTCTGTAACAAATTCTGTTATATCGAATGAAAAAGCATTGTAACCGCCCTGATGTGAGCCCACAAGATTCTTGTTGATATATACTCTGCATTCCCAGTCAACTGCCTCAAAGTTGATGATGACTCTCTTATCGCTGAATTCATCTGAAAGAGTGAAATTCTTTCTGTACCAGAGTCTGTCATCCTTTGTGATGTGCTTTTCAACGCCTGAAAGTGCGCTTTCAATTGCAAAGGGAACGATGATTTTTCCGTCAAACTTTTCGGGAAAAACTGCGTTTGCATCTGTGATTGCATAGTCAAATTCACCGTTGAGATTTACCCAGAAATCACGCTCAAACTGCGGACGGGGATACTCTGCAAGAGGACAGTTTCTGTCTACTTTATCATAAAATATTGTTTTCAAATGTGCCATATTCAACACCTCATATTCTTAATCCTTTATATTTTACTATAAAAAAAAGTTTTTGTCTATATCTATTTTCTATTGACTTTTATTTTTTTAATCATATAATATAGATATAATGAAAATATCTTCAGGGCGGGGTGTGATTCCCCACCGGCAGTGATGTTATGAATAAACAAAGTCTGCGAGCATTGCAAGATGCTGAAAGAGTGCAAATCTCTTACCGACGGTTATAGTCCGGATGAAAGAAGAAAAATACTGTTTTTGTATTTTACGCTCTGATTGTTTTCGGTGCGTATTTTTTTATTTTAAGTTATTTAAGGTGATTACAATGAAATCAAAGAAAACAAATGTCAGAGCTTTGACGGTAACAGCAGTAATGGGAGCGCTCAGCACTGTGCTGATGATGATTGAATTTTCAATCCCCATCATGCCCGCATTCATAAAACTCGATTTTTCAGAGCTTCCCGCGCTTATAACAGGCTTTGCATACGGACCGTTATGGGGAATTGCCGTCTGTTTCATCAAAAACTTCATTCATGTATTTGTTTCATCAACAGGTGCAATCGGTGAAATCTCAAATTTCATTCTCGGTGCAGTTTTTGTAGGCATTGCTGCAATCATCTACAAAAAGAATAAAAACAAGAAACGGGCGCTCATCAGTTGTCTTATTTCATCTGCAACAATGGCAGTTTTCAGCGTTTTCTCAAACTATTTTGTTGTCTACCCTCTTTACATAAAGGTTCTCGGCATGACAGAAGAAATGATTCTCGGAATGTATCAGGCAATTCTGCCCTCTGTTGACAATCTCTTTGAAGCGATTGCTGTCTTCAATCTCCCCTTCAATTTCGTCAAAATGATGATAGTTTCCCTCATGTGTTTTGTGATTTATAAGCGTATTTCACCAATAATGAAAAAGCAATGATTTCCACTTGACAAAACACACGGTTTATTGTAGAATAACAAAGAATTAAATATTCCTTATAAAGAGTGACGGAGGGAACGGCCCTGTGATGTCCGGCAACCTGCAGATGCAAGGTGCTAAATCCGACGGTCTGACCGAGAGATAAGGCTATCAGCTCACGGATCAGTCTGTGAGCTTTTTTTACGGTTAAAAATTCAGATTTATATATTACGGAGGAAAAGAAAATGGCAAAAAGACTTTTTACTTCAGAATCAGTTACCGAAGGACATCCCGATAAAGTCTGTGACAAGATTTCAGACGCTGTCCTTGATGCTCTTCTTGCTCAGGACAAATATTCACGAGTAGCTTGTGAAAGCTGCTGCACAACAGGCATGGCTATGGTTATGGGCGAAATCACAACAGAAGCTGTTATTGATATTCCCGCAATCATCAGAAAGACAATCTGCGACATCGGTTTTGATTCACCCGAAGCAGGTTTTGACGGCAACGCATGTGCTGTTTTCACAACACTTGACAAGCAGTCACCCGACATCAGCATGGGTGTAAGCAAGTCACTTGAAATGAAGGAAGGCGACGACGACAAGTACAACCTTCACGGTGCAGGCGATCAGGGTATGATGTTCGGTTTTGCTTGTGACGAAACAGAAGAACTTATGCCTCTTCCCATTTCTCTTGCTCACAAACTTGCTCTCAGACTCACTCAGGTAAGAAAAGACGGCACACTTACATATCTTCGTCCCGACGGAAAAACTCAGGTTACAGTTGAGTACGATGACGATAAGGTTGTAAGAATCGAAGCTGTTGTTATTTCAACTCAGCACAAGGAAGAAGCAACTCAGGAGCAGATCAGAAAAGACCTTATCGAAAAGGTTATCACTCCCGTTATTCCTGCTGAACTCATTGACGAAAACACAAAGATCTTCATCAACCCCACAGGCAGATTCGTTATCGGCGGTCCCGTTGGTGACAGCGGTCTTACAGGCAGAAAGATCATCGTTGACACATACGGCGGATATGCTGCTCACGGCGGCGGTGCATTCTCAGGTAAAGACCCCACAAAGGTTGACAGAAGTGCAGCTTACGCAGCAAGATACGTTGCAAAGAACATCGTTGCAGCAGGTCTTGCAAAGAAGTGTGAAATCGAACTTGCTTACGCAATCGGTGTTGCACGTCCCGTTTCAGTAATGGTCAACACATACGGTACAGGCAAAGTTTCAAACGAAAAACTTGCAGAAGCCGTAAACAAGGTATTTGACCTTCGTCCCGCAGCTATCATTGATACACTTGACCTGAGAAGACCCATTTACAGCCAGACTGCTGCTTACGGTCACATGGGCAGAACAGATATTGATCTTCCCTGGGAGCATACAGACAAGGTTGACGCTCTTCTCGAAGCAGTTAAATAAGAAAAACAAATATAAAAAGGAGTCGAACGCTGACTACCCGTAAGGCAGTATTTGTTTCTCGAACAAAATTCCCCGTATTTTTGCCAAAAGCCTCGCAAGGCGATAGCCTTGCTGCATTTTTGGCTTCAATACAAGAAATTTTATGTTCTTACGAAACTGCGAAGCACTTTAAAATAT
>JAGBSO010000047.1 GCA_017631795.1 Clostridia bacterium
CGAGAATTACAACCATGGGCGGTTTGCATCTGTCGATTTCATCAAGACAGACATCGACAACTTTTTTTGACCCTTCGTCAGAGTCAAGGTCAGTCGTATTCACACCCCAACGCAGGTCGCAGAATGACACGCGCTGAGAATATTTTGCAGCTTCATTATTGAGTCCGGGCAAAGTGATATCCTGAATTGCATCTCTTTCAAAATGCATGTCTTTGAATGTACTCGATACAAAAACTGTTTTCATAAAATCTTCCCCTTGCTTTTTTCTTTTATCCTATCATACTTGTCCATGTCTGTGTATATTTCAATTTTAAACGACAAATTCCGAAAAATCAAGAAAAAAAACCGATGCATCAGCATCGGCTCAATTTTTTTATACAATCTTCAAATGTTCCTTTTACGATTTCGGAAGATTCAGAGAGCATCAGATTCAGCGGATGACCGAAATCTTCCACAAATCTGCCCTGTTCATCCTCTGTACCGTATTTTTCCACAAGTGTACGGATATCATCCATGTAAATATAGACTTTTTTGCCTTTTGCAGCAGCGTAACCCACTTCAAAAGCTGTGCCGACATCCATTTCGCCACGGAATTCATTACCGTTTGCGATAACAACATCGGCTTCATTTATAAGTGCGACATTTCCGAGATATATATCCTTTGATGAATCGCACTCATTATCAAGTGGAAAAAGCCCTGTATGACCGTATCTTGTACAGATTTCTTTGTATTTCTCCCCGATTTCCTTTGCATTTTTTTCAAACACATCGGGTCCTGCGATATAAATTTTCATTTTATCACCTTAATAGAAAGTTGCAACTGTTTCTTCGGGAGGATTTGTCTTTGCAACTTCAATTGCAGTAAGCACGGGACCTTTTCTGCCGTAAATCTTATTGAAACGGATTTCAACAGAAGCTGTCAGCCATACCCAGTCTGCATTGTTGAGAGTGTTGCTTCCGTCCCATTTTACGAGCATTCCGCAATATGTGATATCATCTGCACAGCAGGTCATGATGTGTCTGCCGCAGACAAATGTATTCGCAGGGAATTTGGGATTGACGGCACAGATGCCCTTGAATTTGATCTTTTTGCCGTTGTAAGATTTCATGTTTTCCATGATATCACGGTAAAGCAATGCAAAATCCCTGTCTTCAACCTTTATGATGTCTGCATTGACATCAAAGGGCAACGGGTCTTCAATATCATCAAATTCGCTTGTTCCGTCTTCGTAATCATAAACGATGTCGCAACGTCTTGAAATGGCTCTGACAATCTGATGATACGGCATTTTGTCTGCACCTTTCTTAAAACGGTTGAATGCCACAAGTTCGCACACATTGAGTTTATCAAAAACAAGTGAACGCATATTTGCATTGTAAGACATGAATGTTGTTGCATCTGCAAGGCAGATAAGCTGATAAACAGACCAGTCTGCAGGCATTGCTTCAAACAAATCATTGATAAGCCACATGCCGTTGTATTCCACAAGAACACGTTCCGCACGGATCTGTTTTGCCCAGCTGTCGAGATTTTCGCGGTTCAGGTCTTCCTTATCATCAACAACTTTTATATGAACATTCTGTCCGTAAAATGACATGGGATCATACTCTTCTTCACCCTCTTCACAGACAAGAAGAAGAGTTTTTTCGCCTGTATTGAAACGGCTGTCTTCAAGTGTTTCCTGAATAAATTTTGTCTTTCCGCTTTCAAGGAAACCCGTGAACACATAAACGGGAATTTCTTTTGTTTTCATAATTTACACCCCGAACAATTCTTTCAAAGCATCTTCTTTGATTTTTGATCCGATAACGCAGAGTCTGCCTGTTACGGATGCAATGCCGAATCTTACATTTGATTCATCGGGAACATAGTCAAAATGAATCCATCTGCCGTCTTCTGCAGCTACAATTCCCTTTGCACGGAGAATGATTCCGTATTTATGACTGTCTTCAAACGCTTCAAGGCAGTTTCTGATTTCTTCTTCTGTGAATTTCTTTGCAGTTTCAACACCCCAGCTTGCAAAAACTTCGTCTGCATGATGATGGTGATGGTGATGATGTTCATGGTCATGACATCCGCAGTCGCAGTCTTCATCATGGTCATGGTGATGATGATGTTCATGGTCATGGCATCCGCAGTCGCAGTCTTCATCGTGGTCATGGTGGTGATGATGTTCATGGTCATGGCATCCGCAGTCGCAGTCTTCATCGTGGTCATGGTGATGATGATGTTCATGGTCATGGCATCCGCAGTCGCAATCTTCATCGTGGTCATGGTGATGATGATGTTCATGGTCATGGCATCCGCAGTCGCAGTCTTCATCGTGGTCATGGTGGTGATGATGGTGATGATGCTCTTCCATAAGTTCCTGCATTTCTGCAGAAAGTGTATCTTTTCTGGAAACCGCATCTGCAATCTGCTTACCGTCAAGCTGTTCCCAGGGAGTTGTGATAATAACAGCAGTTTCGTTATGCTGTCTTAAAAGTTCAAGACAAGTTGCAAGTTTTGCTTCCGGAACATCTCCTGAACGGCTGAGAACAATAGTTCCTGCGTGTTCGATCTGGTCATTGAAGAACTCGCCGAAGTTTTTCATATACATTTTGCATTTGCCTGCATCAACAACAGCAGTAAATCCGTCAAGTTCAATTTCATCAGACTCAATATTCATAACAGCCTTGATAACATCGCTGAGTTTGCCTACACCTGAAGGTTCGATAAGAATTCTGTCGGGAGAATAATCGTCAAGAACTTTTTTGAGTGCCTTGCCGAAATCACCAACAAGTGAACAGCAGATGCAGCCTGAATTCATTTCTGTTATTTCAACACCTGCATCCTGCAGGAATCCGCCGTCTATACCGATTTCACCGAATTCATTTTCGATAAGCACAAGTTTTTCTCCTGCATAAGCTTCTTTTATGAGTTTTTTTATAAGAGTGGTTTTACCTGCACCGAGAAAACCTGAAAAAATATCAATTTTTGTCACTTTTTTCGCCTTCCTTATAGCTATTGAATAAAACATAAATACATTATATCACACTTGTCAAGAGGGTTGATGTATTATTTTACGTTTTGCATAAAAAAGATAAAAAATATTTTCATACGGGGATATTGAAATAGTATTGACAAGCCATGCCATTTAAAGTATAATAATCATGCATAATAATTTCCACAAGGAGGAAAAATCATGAAAAAGACAATTGCTGTTTTATTGGCATGTTTAATGCTTCTTGCAAGCATCCCCTTTACTGTATCAGCGGCTGAAATAAATGTTGACACAAATTACGATCAGCCAACAACAAACGCTACAGGTGCTACACTTGACATCTGGGCAAATGTAACTGTTTCTTCAACATTTACAAACAACGGTACAATCGTTATTCACAACGGTGGTTCTCTTACTGTTATCAATGGCGGTCTTCTTGAAAACCATGGTGACATTGTAGTTAAAACAGGCGGTAACCTTGAAGTTATCGGCGGCGGTAACCTTAACAACTATGTTACAATTCCCGGTTCATTCTCAAGAACTTACGGCTGGAAAGAAACATGGAACAGACAGGAACTCACAGTTCAGTTTGATACATATTACTATATGTACAAGCAGGGCGACACAGATGATGCATATGCAAACATCGAAAATTACGTAAGACCCCTCACTCAGGATACAACAGTTGCTGTTCCTTACGGTGATGAACTCTTTGTTATGGTTGTTCCCAGAATCGGTCCCAAAGGTGACGGCGAATGGGTTGCAGCAGAAAGACTTCAGCTCAATGTAGGCACATCAACAATCGGTGTTACAACAATTCTTGATACTGAAAGCGAAAATCAGGTTCGTTTACCTGAATACGGCGCAGTATTCACAGTTATCCCCACAAATGCATTCACAATCGAAGTAAAGTCAACAGCTTATGATGATATCGTTAAAATCTTTGATATCGCTCTTCCCAAGACAGAAGCTTACTACGTAATCACAGACAAGAACGATGTTGACAACGTTAAGGTTGAATTCGGTGACACACTTTCATTCCGTGTTGTTCTTGAACCCGAATACGACAAGTCAGATATTTTTGTATACGTAAACTCAATTTACATGGAACCCCAGGAATTCGGTTACTATCGTGTTGCAGGTCCCATGGAATCTGAAGGATTCGCAACTGCAGGCGGTGTTCAGGATCACCTTACAATCACTGTTATGGGTGTTGCATCAAATGAAAGCCAGGAACAGATGAGCAGTCTCGTTCTTATGCTTCAGGAAATCTTCTCAATCATCAAGGAATTCTTCTCATACTTCACAAGTCTCTTCACAGGTTTTGGTTCAGGAGAATCTCTTATCTGATCTGAATAAGATGCAGACCGTCGGTTTTCCGGCGGTCTTTTTTATGCAAAAAAATCTCTCCGAAATCATTCGGAGAGTTATTTTTTACAGATCGTTTCTGATCACGTCTTCGTAAGTTTCACGCTTGATTATTGTTCTTACATTTCCGTCTTTGACCATAAGCACTGCAGGTCTTGGAACTCTGTTATAATTTGAAGACATTGAGTAGTTATAAGCACCTGTTGAAAGCACTGCAAGGATATCGCCTTTTTGGGCAGTCTGAATCATTGTGTTTTCCTGAATCAGGTCACCGCTTTCGCAGCACTTACCTGCTATTGTCACCTGCATATCCTTCGGTCTGTCTGCCTTGTTTGCACAAAGAGCTGTGTATTCTGCCTGATAAAGAATATATCTGGGGTTGTCTGTCATACCGCCGTCAATTGCAACATAAGTACGCACATCAGGAATTTTCTTTACATTACCGACTGTGTAAAGAGTCACAGCTTCTGCACCTGCAATACTTCTGCCGGGTTCGATAAGAACAAAAGGTACGGGAAGATCTTTTTCAGCAGCCATTTCTTTGATTTTTGCTGAAACAGGTTTCATATATGAGCCGAAGCTTACAGGTTTGTCTTTTTCTGAATACTTGATACCGAAGCCGCCGCCAAGGTCAAGCTCTGTAATCACTGCGCCTGTTTCCTTTTTAATGTCTGCAATAAAGTTCATCATGACTTCTGCAGCAAGAACAAAGGGATCAATGTCAAAGATCTGTGAACCGATGTGACAGTGAAGTCCTGCAAGATTCACATTTTCGGCAGCAAGTGCAAGTCTGACACATTCCATTGCCTCGCCTGTTTCAAGGGCAAAACCGAACTTGCAATCGATCTGACCTGTCTTGATGAAATCATGTGTATGAGCATCAATACCGGGTTTTATTCTCATATAGATATTTGCAGTAATGCCCGATTCCTTTGCGATTTCACTTATTGTCTGAAGTTCATCGGGATTATCAACAATAATTCTGCCGATACCGTTTTCAAGAGCATATTTCAGCTCTGCATAAGACTTGTTGTTGCCGTGGAAGTACAGCTTTTCTGCGGGGAATCCAGCTTTGAGTGCTGTATAGATTTCACCGCCTGACACAACATCAAGTCCCATTTTTTCGTCATTTGCTATACGGCACATTTCAAGGCATGAGAAAGCTTTGTTTGCATAAAGCACTCTGCCGTTGCCGTCATAACATTCATCAATTGAATCAACGAAAGATCTGCAATTTTTTCTGATTGCATTTTCATCATACACAATAACGGGTGTGCCGTATTCTTTCGCAATTTCTACGGTATCAACACCGCCGATTGTAAGATGTCCTTCGTTATTTATATTAAGACAATCCGAAACAAACATTTTTTTTACATCTCCTCATTAAGAGCGTTTTCAATTGCAGCCTTGACTGCATCACAGCCTTCGCCTGTCTGTGCAGAGAATTCAATAATTGTGCAATCCCCTGCGAATTTCAGCTCTTCAGCAAAAGCTTCTCTGCGTTTTGCACGCTCAGTCTTGTTAAGTTTATCTGCCTTGGTGAGAACAATTATAAAGGGATAACCTGCATCACGGATGAAGTTTATCATCGTGACATCATCCTTTGACGGAGCATGACGCATATCAACGAGCTGAACAACAAGTTTCAGGCTGCGTCCCATCTGAAAATAGCCTTCCATAAGGTCTGCCCAGCGGCGCACTTCATCTGCTGAACGTTTTGCATAACCGTAACCGGGCAAATCCGCAAAACGGACATCTTCAACTCGGAAAAAGTTTACTGTTGTTGTTTTTCCCGGCATTGAGCTGACCCTCGCAAGGCTTTTTCTGCCGAAAATTTTATTTATAAGTGAGGATTTACCAACATTTGATCTGCCTGAAAAAGCGATTTCGGGAATTTCCGAAACAGGCAACTGTCTTGATGTACCGTAAGATGCCTCGTATTCAACTTTATTGTAATTCATCAAAAACACCTCAGTTATAAACACCTGTCTGAGATTTCTGCTGTTTCTGAGGAGGCACATTCACGCCGTCACTTTTTTTATCTCTTTTAAGAGCCACAGCAAAAACTTCGTCAATTGTTTTTACAGGAATAAATCTGATTTTAGCCTTGACTGCTTCGTCAATTTCTTCAAGGTCTGAAGCATTGTCCCAGGGGATGATGACTTTTGTCATACCCTGTCTGTATGCAGCCATGGATTTTTCTTTGAGGCCGCCGATGGGAAGCACTCTGCCGCGGAGTGTGATTTCACCTGTCATGGCAACATTTCCTCTGACAGCAATACCGCTGAGTGCAGAAGTGAGCGCTGTTGTCATTGTGATACCTGCAGACGGACCGTCCTTCGGCACAGCACCTTCGGGCACATGGATATGAATATCCTTGTTTTTATAGAAATCCTTGTCGATTCCGAACTGCTCAGCACGGCTTCTTACAAGGCTGACTGCAGTTTTTGCAGATTCTTTCATAACATCGCCGAGAGAACCTGTCAGTTCAAGTTTACCTGTACCTTCAAGCACGGAAACTTCAATCCTGAGCATTTCACCGCCGACAGAAGTCCATGCAAGTCCGTTAACAAGTCCGACTTCATCTTTGATTAAAATTTCGTCGGGTCTGAACTTGACCTGACCGAGAAAATCCGAAAGATTCTTGTCTGTTACATTTATATTTTCAGTTGCACCGTCAACAAATTTTACGGCAGCTTTTCTGCAGATTTTTGCAACAAGTCTTTCAAGCTGTCTGACGCCTGCTTCTCTTGTGTAGCCGTCAATCATAAGTCTTAATGCTTTGTCTGTGATTTTAAGCTGTTTTTTGTCAATATTGTGTTCATTGAGCTGTTTGGGCACAAGGTGTTTCTTTGCAATATTGAACTTTTCTTCGTGTGTGTAACTGCTCAGATCAATAATTTCCATTCTGTCTCTGAGAGGTTCGGGAATTGCATATTTATCGTTTGCAGTTGTGATGAACAGAACTTTGCTCAGGTCAAAGGGCAGTTCGATAAAATGATCGCAGAATGTATTATTCTGTTCACCGTCAAGCACTTCAAGGAGAGCTGCTGCGGGATCACCTTTGAAATCACCGCCAAGCTTGTCTATTTCATCAAGGAGAATCAGCGGATTTGAGCTTTTTGCATCAATCATCGCATTGATTATTCTGCCCGGGATTGCACCGATATATGTTCTTCTGTGTCCTCTGATTTCAGCTTCATCACGGACACCGCCGAGAGAAATTCTTACATAATTCTTGTTTACAGCTTTTGCAACTGATCTTGCAACAGATGTTTTGCCCACACCGGGAGGTCCTGCAAGGCAGATGATCTGACCTTTGATATCGGGTGATAAAGCTCTTGCGGCAAGTGTTTCGATGATTCTTTCCTTGACATCTTTCAGCCCGTACTGGTCTTTGTCGAGCTGTTTTCTTGCAGCAGAAAGCTTGAGATTATCTTTTGTGTAAACTCCCCAGGGAAGTGCAAGACACTTATCAAGATAAGTTCTGACAACGTTTGCATCAGGTGAACCTGATGACATTTTTCCGAGTCTTTTGCATTCGCTCAGAAGTTTTTCTTTTGATTCTTCGGGCATTTTGCTTGTCTTGATGAGGGCTGTATATTTGTCCACTTCTTCGGGAACATCTTCGCCTTCACCGAGTTCATCATAAATAGCTTTGAGCTGTTCTCTCAGGTAATAATCACGCTGATTCTTATCCATCTGATCCTGAACACGGGCATTGATTTCGTCTTCAAGCATAAGGATTTCGATTTCCTGAGCGAGTGTGACACTGAGCATTTCCAGTCTGCGCAAGGGACTCAGTTCACTGAGAATACGCTGTTTTTCTTCAACAGGCATAAAAACATTACCTGCAATTTTATCTGCAAGTGAGCCAGATTCTGTTTCACTGAGAACATCAACAATGATTTCCTGACTTGTCTTTGTTGAAATATCGCAATAGTTGCCGAAAAGATCCTTAACATTTCTGACAAGTGCTTTTTCGTAATCACGAGTATTTTCAGGAACTGCTGTTTCGGTTCTTTCTCTGACAAGACCTCTGAGGAAGGGCTTCATGCTGATAAGTTCAGCAATTGATGCTCTTTTTATGCCTTCAACAACAACTCTGAGTGTTTTTCCGTTTTCAGAAGCTCTGAGCACCTGTTTGACAGATGCAATAACACCCATTGTGTAAAGACCTGTGAGCATGGGTTCTTCTTCATTGATATCACGCTGAGTTACGAGAAATATATTTTCATTCTGAGAAAGGGCGTATTTAAGAGCAGCGATAGATGCAGGTCTGCCAACATCAAAGTGAAGTGTCATATCGGGGAACAACACTAATCCTCTGAGTGCAAGCACCGGCATGGAAATAAGTTCTTCGTGCTTTTCCGTCATTATTTTCTCAACTCCTGTATATAAAAAAGTCATATTATCCGAGTATAGACTATTATTATATAATAAAAAACAGAATCTTGCAAGAGTAAATAAAAAAAAAGGAAACCACAAACGCTGACTACCCGTAAGGCAGTATTTGTTTCTCGAACAAAATTCCCCGTATTTTTGCCAAAAGCCTCGCAAGGCGATAGCCTTGCTGCATTTTTGGCTTCAATACAAGAAATTTTATGTTCTTACGAAACTGCGAAGC
>JAGBSO010000007.1 GCA_017631795.1 Clostridia bacterium
CGGCACGAATGTGCATTTTCCGAAGGAAAATTAAACGGCAGAGCCGTTATTGTTCGCTTTGCTCACAATCGGGCGTTGGATCAACGCCCCTACAGGCTTGATTTTAATTCCTGCAATTATACTGATAAATTATTGTTTAATAATATCTTATAACCGCCTTAACTTTGCCCAGAATCGCAACTTCATTTACGATAATCGGGTCCATATGGTCATTTTCGGGCTGAAGTCTGAAATGTCCGTTTTCCTTATAGAATGTTTTAACGGTTGCTTCATCTTCAATAAGAGCTACAACCATTTCACCGTTTTCGGCAACGGGAGTCTTTTCAACTATAACCATATCGCCGTCGAGAATGCCTGCATTAATCATGCTTTCGCCCTTGACATGAAGCGCAAAAAGTGATTTATCCTTTGAAACAGGACCTGCATAAGGAATATAACCCTCTATCTGCTCAACAGCAAGAATGGGCATACCTGCGGTAACAGTACCCACAATGGGAACCTGTGTCATATCGGGAGCTTCGGGACCGAGAACTCTGATTGATCTTTTGAGTTTCGGGTCACCGCGTTCAATATATCCTGCTTTTTCCAGTGCAATAAGGTTTGCCTGGACAGATGAAGTTGATTTAAGACCCACAGCGGCACAGATTTCACGTACTGACGGAGGTACGCCGTTCTGTGAACGCTCTGCGAGGAATTCGTATATTTTCTGTTGAGTGGAATTGAGTTCTTTCATAAAAATCCTCCTGAGCAAACTTTTGTTCACTTGCATTATAACACATAATTTTCAAAAAAGCAAACATTTGTTTAATATTTTTTTGAAAAATTTTGATTTTTTTTGTCACATTTGCGGCTGTTTTGCAAAAATGCTTGTAAAACTCACAGGAATGTAGTAAAATAACTTTGAATATAATTATACGGGTTATTGAAATGGCAAAAAAAGAAACAGCAAAAAAAAGAAAACGTACCCGCAGGTTTCTTCATCCGTCACACACAAAAGGATATTACCGTTTTTCAAAGGATTTCCCTTCGGTGACTGACAGTGAAGGGTACAGAGACAACGATATCATCGTAAACTCGCCTGCAAAAAAAGCTTCCGTAAGGCGGGGGCTTATTGTGCTTTTTGTCTGCGTTTTTGTTGCGTCATTTTTTGTTACGACAGTCTGTTTCTCCGTTTCAAAACTACCGGCACAATTAAATGAATCAGACATACCTGCAAATGCAGAAAAAACTGTTTTTTCAGGCTACAATGCAGCATATCTGACAGGCGATGTACTGTCATACAGCAGTGCTGAAAGCGTAATCAGCAAAATGCGTGTCCTCGGAGTTGACACGGTTGTCATTGACTTCAAGGATGCCGCAGGAAATTTCTATTATAATCCGACTGTGAATGTTTCAGCGGAAGCAGTTGCAAAAGCTTCGGAAAATCCGAAAAAAATCATTGATGAATTCAAAGAAGCAGATATCGCTGTGTTTGCCCGTTTTGCATGTTTTGCAGATGACATTTATGCAAGAACAAATCAGAATGAAGCCGCTTTTGTTTCAGTAACAACAGAAGAAGGCACTCAGGAATCTATCTGGTACAGTAACGGAAACGATTCTCACGCATGGCTGAATCCCTATTCCTCAGAAGTGCAGTATTATCTGCGTGTGGCAGTTGAAGATATTAATAGCATGAATGTTGACGGCATAATTTTTGACTATATCGAATTACCTGCCGATGCTGCTGAAAATGATGTGAGATTCAAAGATGCAGGTGCAGAATCTCCGTCATCAGCCATGTCATCATTCATAGCACTTCTCAACAGTGTGTATGTGGATTGCAAAACAGCCGCTGTTGTGCCTGTTGATGTAATGCTCAACTCGATAAAAACGGGTAAAGCACCGTCTGCATTCCTGTCTGAATGCGATTTTGTGATACCCGATGCAAGACTGTCACTTATGCCCGAAAACACAACAATCGGCACAAGACAGTATGCAAAACCCCATCTTTCACCCACGGAATTTATAACGGACTATATGAACGGCGTGATGAAATTCGCATCGGGCGAAGATTATTCCGTTAAAATCATACCGCTTCTGGAAGCTGCCGATACAAGCGGAAAACAACTTTCGGCACTTGCAGGAGTCAAAGGCGATTCATATATAATGTATAATGCAGAAATGAATTATACTGACGATAATTTTGTTGTAAACTAAAGGAGATGTTGATATATGTTCGGAAAAAAGAAAAATGAGCAGACAGCAGAAGACAACATCAGAAGAGTTACTCTTGATGAAGTTGTTGCAGGTCTCACTCTTGATGAAAAAATATCACTTGTTTCAGGTAAAGATTTCTGGAACACGGTTGCAATCAATGATTCACCCGTAAAAGTTCCGTCAGTAATGGTCAGCGATGGCCCTCACGGACTTCGCAAACAGGCTGATGCTGCGGATAATCTTGGTATCAACGACAGTATCGTTGCAATCTGCTTCCCTTCAGCAGCAGGCCTTGCAGCATCATTTGACACTGAACTCATGAGAAAAACAGGTGAAACTCTCGGTGAAGAATGTCAGGCAGAAAATGTTTCAACAATTCTCGGACCTGCAATCAATATCAAACGTTCACCCCTTTGCGGAAGAAACTTTGAATATTTTTCAGAAGACCCTTACCTTGCAGGTAAGATGTCCGCAGCTTACATAAACGGTGTTCAGTCAAAAAACACAGGAACATCTCTCAAGCATTATGCTGTGAACAATCAGGAAAAGAGAAGATTCACAGTTTCTGCAGAGCTTGACGAAAGAACAATGCGCGAACTTTATCTTGCAGGTTTTGAAATTGCTGTCAAGGAAGCTCAGCCCTGGACTGTAATGTGTTCATACAACATGGTAAACGGAGAACAGGTTTCAGAAAGCAAAAAGCTTCTTACAGACATTCTCCGCGATGAATGGGGATTCAAAGGCCTTGTTGTTTCAGACTGGGGCGCAGTAAGAGACAGAGTGAAGGGTCTTGAAGCAGGTCTTGATCTTGAAATGCCCGGCACATTCGGTCTGAGCGCAAAGAAAATCAAGGCAGCTCTCGAAAACGGAACTCTCGACGAAGCTGTGCTTGACAAAGCTTGCAGAAGAATCGTAAACATGGCATTCAAGTGGCATCAGAACAGAGTTGAATGTGAATTTGACCGTGAAGAACATCACAGAAGAGCAAAAGAAACTGCTCTCAAAACAATGGTACTTCTCAAGAACGAAAACAACATTCTTCCTCTTGATGCAAAGAAGAAAATCGCATTTATCGGTGAATATGCAAAGAAACCCAGATATCAGGGCGGAGGCAGTTCACACATCAATTCATATAAAGTTACAGATGCATTCTCATCAGCACTTCCCTTCAGCGATATCGTTTATGAACAGGGCTTCGGCGTTGATGACAAGGCTGTAAACAAAGATCTTGTTGCAGCAGCGGTAAAAACTGCAAAAGAAGCAGATGTGGCAGTTATTTTTGCGGGTCTGCCCGAATCAATCGAGTCTGAAGCATTTGACAGAAAGGATATGAATCTTCCCGAATGTCAGAACTATCTCATCGAAAAGATTGCAGAAGTTCAGAAGAACGTTGTTGTTGTGCTTCATAACGGTGCACCCGTTGAAATGCCCTGGATAGATAAAGTAAGCGGTGTTCTTGAAGCATATCTTGCAGGTGAAGCAGCAGGTGAAGCAGAAACAGAAATTCTCTTCGGTAAGGCAAATCCCTGCGGTAAGCTTCCCGAAACATTCCCCGTAAAACTCAGCGACACTCCCTGTTATCAGTATTTCCCCGGCACATTCAACACAGTTGAACACCGTGAAGGCATCTATGTAGGCTACCGTTATTATGAAACAGCAAAGAAGGAAGTTCTTTTCCCCTTCGGTCACGGTCTTTCATACACAACATTCAAGTACAGCAATATGCAGCTGAGCAAATCCAACATCACTCCCGATACTGATGAAATTGTTGTTACTCTTGAAGTGAAGAATACAGGCAATGTTGACGGTGAAGAAATCGTTCAGATTTATGTTTCACCCACAGAAAAAACAATCTTCAGAAGCGACATTGAACTTAAAGGTTTTGCAAAAGTTGCGCTGAAAGCAGGCGAAAGCAAACTTGTGACTGTTCATCTTGATAAGAGAGCATTTGCATATTACAATATCAATGAAAAAGATTTTGTATGCGATGACGGTAAATATGTAATCAAGGCTGCTGCTTCTGTTGCAGATATCAGACTTGAAGCTGATGTGAAGCTCACAGGCTTCGGTGTGCATGAAAATCCCTACAGCGAAGAGGTTAAAGCACTTTATGCAACAGGTGATATCGCAAACATCAACCGCAGTGAGTTTGAAAAACTTCTCGGCAGAAAACTTGAAATCAAGAAGCCTGAAAAACCCTTCACATGGGACAACTGTATCGGCGATGCAAAGGGTACAAAATGGGGCGACAGAATCGAAGCAATCCTTTCTGTTGTAACAGCAAAGATGAAGATGAATATCGGTAATTCAGAAATGATTTACTCAGGTGCAATGGAAACTCCCGTAAGAACTCTTGTTGCGATGTCAAACGGTGTTGTGACAGAAGGTCTGGGCGATGCTCTCGTTGACCTGATGAATGAAAAACCCGGTGCGCTTCTCAAAATCCTCGGCAACGGTATCCTTACGGGTATCAACGCACTGACAGGTAAAACAAGAGAATAAGCATAAAAAAACGGTCACTTCCGAAGAAGTGACCGATATTTTTTTGTCTTGAAATTATGCAGCACTTTCGGGTTCTGCTGCTGTGATATCATCAGCTTCGATCCAGTTTTCAGCAACATCTGCATCTTCATATGTTACTGTAATCTGATCACCTGCTGCAAAGAAGATTGCTTCGGGAACATCGTTTGCAGAAACTTTTACAAACTTGTCTGCACCTGCAACCTTGATATAGTAGCATGTTGCTCCGTTTTCGATCTGTGATCTGATTTCTGCAATTGCACCTGTTACAGTATTTGTCTGAGACTGATTGTCTTCAATTGATGTATTATTATCAACAACTGTTTCGGGGGCAACGGAAGTATCAACATTTATAAAAGGCTTGATGTTGTTTTCCTTAAGAATCTTTGCATAGTTTTCGATACACTTTACAAGATTGGGGTTACCGTCTGCATCGTCTGTTGCAACAATGTTATAGTTGTTTACGTTAACCATTGCATAACCCTTGACAACATTGCTTGCGTCCTTCATTGACATGAAGTAAGTAGCCTGACCGTCAAGATTTATAAGAAGCGGGAATGTTGCAGTCCAGCCTTTATCAGAAAGAGCACCCTGTGCTGAGTTCTGTGCTGCAAGTTCTGTTGCACCTGATGCAGTGAAGAACATAGCTTCTTTTGTACGCTGGTTGATGAGAATGAAACCGACAATTGATTCGTCTGCAGTAACACTGGTAACGCCTGTGTAGATGTAAACGTCATCGTTCATTGCGATGTAGCTTGAACCCTGTGTTGTCTTCTTAACGCCTGACTGACCGAAGATTGAGTTCCAGAAACCGTTAAGGTATGTTCCGTAGTAGTTATACTGCTGAACAAGAAGGTCTGCATTGTAAACCTGGTCAATCCAAGAAAGACTTACCTTGTTGTTTTCTGAATCAACAGCCTCGCCTGCTTTGACATCATCAATTGAATAGTACTGCTTGTCGCCTGTAACAGCATTGACCATAACAATAGCCTTTACATCGTCACCGCCGATAAGACCGACTTTCTTTTCGATAACTTCGCAGATCCAGTAAGGTGTACCGTTGTCATCAGCTTCAAATGAGATGTTGCCGATGATAGCTGTGGGGTATGCAAAACGGACAACACGCTGAAGGTTCTTCTGGAAATGTTCTGTGGGTGAATATTTGATGTAGCTCTGTGAACCTTCTTCATTGAGAAGAACAAATCTTGTTTCCTGAGTATTCATGTTAACGATAACATATCCGGGGAAACCGTCTTTTGTGTTATTGAGCCATTTGAACACGTTGCCGTATCTGAGAGGATAAACTCTGCAGGGTGCACCGTTGTAGTTGATCTGTGTTGAAAACTCTGTTGCAAGTTCAAACTGTGATTCAAGACCGATTGTTGCAAGGTCACCGAGAACTTTGTCAGCAAGTTTTTCTGCTGCAGCTTTGTCTATCATTGCAACGTTCTTGAAGTCAACAGTACTGTCGATCTTTGTAACGCTTGAATCAAGTTCTGCGTTATCGCTGAATGAAAGCAACTGGCTGTATGATGCAGCTCTGAAGAAAACGCTTGATGAAAGATAACCTACAAGAAGCACAAGTCCCAGAATCACAACCATAATTACGGGAACGATTGACACCTTTTTTACATAAGGAACATATTCGGGGCGGATAAATGCTTTTGAAAGAATGAAGTTTGAACCGATAAAAATCGCAACAACTACAGCCCAGAACATATAAAAGTCAATTGCACCGAAATTCATGGGAGGCAGCATGAAGTAATATGCTATTGCACCGCCGATGATTGTTAAAATGATGCTAAGAACAATTTTAAGTCCTGCTTTTTCGGGGGGAATGTAAACTTCTTTTGTTGAAGAACGACCATTGCCCTTGCCCTTGTCAGAAAAATCCACTTTAATGGGATCGCTCATTTTTGTCAACTCCTAATATATAATACATAATATTATACAATAAACTATTGACAATTACAAGCGTTTTTTATTCAATATTTTAAACCCAAATATTGAATAGCTGCCATACTGACAAAAAAACAGAATGTATTTAAAGATTAAACAATAATTTATCAGTATAATTGCAGGAATTAAAATCAAGCCTGTAGGGGCGTTGATCCAACGCCCGATTGTGAGCAAAGCGAACAATAACGGCTCTGCCGTTTAATTTTCCTTCGGAAAATGCACATTCGTGCCG
>JAGBSO010000048.1 GCA_017631795.1 Clostridia bacterium
AGTAATTATGCTGACAATTTTCTCTGTGACTGCCTTTGCATACTCAACAGGTGATGTAAACGGTGACGGATCCGTAAAAGCCGCCGATGCAAGACTTGCACTGAGATATTCGGCAAAGCTCGAAGACCTGAGCGAAGAACAGCTTTCAGCCGCAGACGTTGACAACTCAGGCAAAGTAACCGCATCTGATGCAAGAAAAATCCTGCGTGTTGCGGCATCTCTTGACAAATTTGAAGATGCACCTGCAATTTCAAAGAATCTGGTTGAAGACGGTGTTCTCAATGTTGCCGTATGCACAAACAACGAGCCTTTTGCATATGAAGAAAACGGTGCCATCAAAGGTATTGATGCCGAAATCATCAACAAAATTGCCGATTACTACGCTCTTGATGTGAAATTCCATGTGATGGAGCAGGACAAAATTGAAGAAAGTCTGACTAACGGAATATGTGACATTGCGATATCAGGTCTTACAAAGGAAAACATGCCGAACTCTGCTTATTCAGATGTGTACTATACAAACATTCAGTCAATATTGTATCGGAACACAGGAAATCACAGCTACAAAGAACTTGTGGGCGACGGCTCAATGAAAATCGGCGTAATCAAAGGCTCAGTTGCTGACCACAGTGCATCAAGAACTGTTGAAAACGGCGGTCTGGGTGCGGCAAACATTGTCCGTTTTGACAACTATATTGATATTGCCTACGCATTGAACGGAAAACAGATATATGCAATTATTATGGATAAAGAAAATTGCGACATTGTTGAAAGAGTCCATGCATGCTATATCGAACTTGACGGCGGTTATACAAATGAGCAGTATGTTATCTGTTCTGCAAAAGAAAAAACAGAACTTATCGCTGACATCAATAAAGCTCTGACAAGCAAAAACGTAAAGGCTGTCATTGAAAAATATACAGAAAAAGCTGACCTCGGCACAATTACAACATCATGCGATAAAATCGTGCTTTCAAAAGGCGGAAGTGCAACATTTGCAGTTGATACATATTTCCCTTACGATCAGGAATCAATATCCACCGAGGGATTCTGCGTATCAGTCTTTTCACAGGACACAGCAGAAAAATCCCCTGCGGGAATGCAGCGTTTTCTTATTACAGTCATTGCCCGTCCCGATGCAAGAAGCGGTGAAATTGAAGTTGTTCTGAACTACAGAAAGAGCATAAAAATTCCTGTTGAAATAGTGGACAACAAAAATTCAACTTATCAGGTCGGTGTTTCCTGCAGTGTTCCCGATTTTGGTGCTTTCACAAAAACTGTAACCAATGATCTGGAGTTTGAGCAGGCAAACGATATCATCGGTTTCGGTTACAGCGCATATGATCTTTACAATAACGGCATCACAACTATCGACCAGCTCAACGCATATCTCGATCTTGTTGAGAAAAACGGCTTTACATGCATCGGTGAAGAAGTCGGTTATGATTATTATATTCTTGCTTTTATGAACGAAAAAACAAACGAAGTCATGACCTACACAGAAGGTTATGATGAAAACGGCTATCTTGCAGCGGTTGCAATTGCGTTTACATACAACTTCGGTTAAAACTTCAATATAAAATTCAAAATCACGCAGGCACAAAAGTGTCTGCGTTTTTATGTATTCACATCATGATTGTGCAGATTTTTTATCACCATTAATTCCTTGTATTTTACTGCACAGAATTGACACATATTAAAATCAGTTAAAAATGTATCTTTTTGTGTTTCATCAATTTCCTGTCCACAGATTTTACAAACAATCATCATCAAAACACCTTTTATAACTTACTATTTATATAGTAACGATTATTATGTAAATTGTCAAGATGTAACTATACATATAGAATAAAAGTAACATAAATTATTAAAGGTGATCTGATGAAAGACCTGAAAACCATAGTTACAGTCTGCGATTACGGAAAAATCAAAATAAATCTCAGTTCCATTCTGAAGGAAAAAGGAATATCCAGAAACCAGCTTTCAAAACTCACAGACACACGATTTGAAGTTGTAAACAAATGGTACACAGGCAATGTGGAGCGTATTGACGCCGATGTCCTTGCAAGATTCTGTTATGCTCTGGATTGTGATGTCAGTGACATAATAAAATACGAAATATAAATACAAATCAGATAAAAGAGCTTTTGATTTTATATCATCAGCTCTTTTTTTGTTTACCTTTAAAATTTACTGCATTTTTTTTGTATGCTTTTTACAAACATGACAAATCTCCGCACTCATTCTCGCTTATGACAATTTTTGCATATTTTCTGATTTATAATAAACTTCCCGAGGCGGTGAATTTGTGAAACAGGTTATATATCTTGATGTACTTATTTTTCTTAACACAATAATAACATTTCTGCTTCTGATGGCATCATCAAGGCTGATGAAAATTTACCCGTCACCGGGAAGATTCGTCATCGCATCGGTGCTTGGCGGATTTTCTTCGCTGATAATTCTTGCACCTGACATGGGAATTCTGCTTTCGCTTCTGACAAAGCTGATTTTTTCGGTTATCATCGTGGTTTCCGCATACAATCCGAAATCCGTTGCAGCAATTGCAAAGGGTACGGGATATTTCTTTGCTGTCAGTTTCCTTTTCGCAGGAATGATGCTGTTTGCTTCTTCCCTGCCGGGAATTTCCATCGTGAATTACAACAACGGTGTTGCATACATAAATCTTTCATTCTTTTCGCTGATTGCGGCTTGCGTTATCTGTTACGCTGTGACTGTCATTCTGGGGAAAATCACAAAAAACAAAACTGCAGACACAGTTGTTATGAATATCGGAATCACTTCGGGTAAAAAGACAGTAAACTGCTCTGCAATTCTTGACACGGGCAATTCCCTGACAGACCCTTTTACGGGTGAAGGAGTTATCATTGCAGACAGATTCACACTTTCGGAAATTCTGCCCGAAAATATAAAAACTTATCTTGAAACGGGAAACAGCGAAAATGCAATCCGTCTGTTGCCCTGTAAAACCGTTACAGGCACTGCACTTCTGCCCTGTTTCCGTGCAGAAAAAATCAGAATCAACGACAGGGGTTTTTCTTTTGAAATTGAAAAGCCCGAAATCGCAGTAAGCAGTCAGACCATGACAGATGTCATTCTGCCGTCATCAATATGCAAAAATACCGAAAGGAGAAAAGAAAATGTTACTCTTAAAAATTAATCTTTTAAAGAAAATCAAAGATGTTTTCAAATCTATATTTTCAGACGATGTTTTCTATGTAAACGGACCGCAGACACTTCCTCCTCCCCTTGAAAAACAGCAGGAGGATGATTGTCTTAAAAAAATCTCGGACGGAGATATCTCTGCACGGGAAATACTTATAACTCACAATCTGCGTCTTGTGGTTTACATTGCAAAAAAGTTTGAAAACACGGGAATCGGTGTGGAAGACCTTGTTTCAATCGGCACAATCGGACTTATCAAGGCTGTAAACACTTTCTGCCCCGAAAAAAACATAAAACTTGCCACATATGCAAGCCGTTGCATCGAAAACGAAATCCTGATGTATCTGAGAAAAACAAGCAACAGAAAAACGGAGATTTCCTTTGATGAGCCGCTCAACACAGACCATGACGGAAATGAGCTGCTGCTTTCTGATGTGCTTGCGGAAGATGCGGACAGCGTAAACTGCAACATTGAATATGAAGACGAAAAAAGGCTTCTGCATTCTGTTGTTGACAGGCTGAATGACAGGGAAAAAATGATTATAAATATGCGTTTCGGCATTGACGGTCAGCAGGAGCATACTCAGAAAGAAGTCGCTGACCTGCTGGGGATTTCACAAAGCTATATATCAAGACTTGAAAAAAGAATAATTTCAAGAATCAGAAAGGAAATGGAAGAAGCAGGATAAACAATAATTTATGTGGCTTTACGCCACTAAATTATTGTTTACCGCATATTCGGGACAGGATATGAATATAGTTGAATGAAACTATAAAAAGGAGACAGAAAAATGGAAAATGAATTCAGGACCGAAACGGTTATGCAGAAAAAAGAAAAGCTTTCAATGAATATTGAACAGCTTATAGAAAACGACCTGAGTCTGCCCGATTATTGCGGTGACATTGTGAAAATTCTCGGTTGCACCGCACAGACAAATATTTTTTCAGCATCGGTAACAGGTGACAAAGCTGTCATCGACGGTGTTGTTGCGGTGCGTGTCCTTTATGTTGACGCATCTGCAAAAACAGAAGTCTATGAAATATCAAGTCCTTTCAACCGCAGTGTTGATGTGAAAAATGCATCTGCCGACGATATGGTTGATGTTTCTTGCGTGTCGGAGCAGATTTCATGCCGTGCAGTCAATCAGAGACGGGCAGATATCCGCGGGTCAGTCACACTCAGGGTGCAGGTGTCGGGTGCAGAAGTGAGTACAATCATCACCGAAACTCCGGAAAACCTTTGTCACACGCTCAATTGCACTGCAGACGGAAACTATCTGAAATGCTGTAAAGCGTCAGATTTTACTCTTTCCGAAGTGTCTGAGCCTGATGAAAAACTCAGAAATGCAAAAATTGTCCGTACAGCTTCACTGCCTGTTGTGAATGAGATAAAAACCATAAAAAACAAGATGATGATAAAAGGCAACGTCGCAACAGACATCACTTTTCTTTCTTCTTCAGGCAATTTCTTTTCCGAAAGGGTCAACATTCCCGTCAGTCAGATTCTTGATATCGACGGAATCGACGAAGAATCACAATGCTGTGTGAGTATGAAAGTGCAGAGTACCGATGTGCGTATTTCTCCCGACACTCCGTCTGCACCGCCGAGTGCCGAAGTTTCGGTTGTGGTCCGTGCAGTTACCGATGCTTTCACAAAATCCGAAATCACCGCTGTTGCAGAAGCTTATTCACCACACTGCGAATTAATCTGTCAGGCGGGCAGACTCAGTTGCATTCCCGCAATCATCCGTGTGAATGAAAATCACACAGTCACAGCAAAGCATGATTTTGCATCATGCAAAGCCACGGGAATTGCAGATGTTGCAGTCAAAAAAATCCGTCACACCATTCACACCGAAAACAAATCGGTCATGCTCAAGGGGAACATTCATTTCGGAATAATCGTCACAAACGAAGACGGTGAAAAACACTATTTTGAAAGAATCACCGATTTTGAATACAAAAAACAGACAAATGATGAAATCACAAACTGCGAATTCAACCCTATTCTCTCACTCAACAGCATTGATTCATCAATTGCACCTGACGGCACAGTTACAATCCACACAGAAATCAGGATTGACGGTTTCCTTTATCTTTCTGAAGAAATGAACGTTATCTCTTCAATCGAAACAGGAGAAGAGATAAAAAGAGATTGCGAAGACTCCGTTATCACGGTATATTTTGCCTCAAAGGGTGAACGGCTCTGGGACATTGCCCGTGAGCACAACACTTCTGTCGGGCTGATAAAATCACTCAATTCTGTTGCCGAAGATAAGCTTGAAAAAGACTGCATGCTTATCTTTGAACAGGAATAAGGGAGGACGGACAATGGACAACACACGAATTTATGAAGATATAAGAAAAAGAACTCAGGGCGATATATACATAGGTGTTGTGGGACCTGTAAGAACAGGCAAATCCACATTCATCAAAAAATTCATGGAGACTATCGTTCTGCCGAATATGGATTCAGACTCCGTAAAGGAACGTGCAGTTGACGAATTGCCACAGTCTGCTGCAGGCAGAACAATCATGACAACCGAGCCGAAATTCATTCCTGAACAGGCCGCAAAAGTAGAGCTTCACAACAATGTCAACTTCAGGGTACGCATGGTTGACTGCGTGGGTTACATCGTGCCCAGTTCTCTGGGTTACATTGAAGGTGAATCTCCGAGAATGGTGAAAACTCCCTGGTTTGAAGAAGAAATCCCATTCAACATGGCTGCCGAAATCGGCACGCAGAAGGTTATCAGCGAACACTCAACAATAGGTCTTGTGGTGACAACAGACGGAAGCATCAGCGACATTCCCCGATATGAATATGAAGAAGCGGAAGAAAGAGTTATCAATGAGCTCAAAGAGCTTGAAAAACCGTTTATCGTTCTTCTCAACTGCATGTACCCCGAATCTCCTGCCGCAACAGAAATGAGCATTGCACTTTCAGAGAAATATTCCGTACCCGTACTGCCCGTAAACTGCGTTGACATCACAGAAGAAAAAATCAGGGAGATTCTTCGTCAGGTGCTTATGGAATTCCCTGTGCGTGAAGTTGACATAAGAGTGCCGTCATGGATGAAGTCTCTCGGAAATGACCACAAAATAAAAAGAAACCTTATGGAAACCATAAAGTCTCAGGGTGAAAAACTCAGATGTATCCGAAATATCAATGACATGTGCGGTTGTCTTTCTGATGAAGATTACATCGTTGCATCATCAATAAAAGAAATCAGTCTCGGTGACGGAAAAGCCACAATAAAAGCCGATGTCACAAATTCAGTTTTCTACGAAATTGTAACGGAAATCAGCGGTGTTGAAGTAAAGTCCGAAGCACAGCTCATTTCAACGCTGACAGAAATGTCTCAGATTGCACAGAAATACAAACGCATCCGCTCAGCACTTGATGAAGTTGAAGCAACGGGTTACGGAATCGTTATGCCGACCATTGACGAGCTTACTCTTGAAGAGCCTGAAATCATGAAACACGGCGGAAAATACGGTGTAAGGCTGAAAGCTTCTGCACCGTCAATTCACATGATGAAAGCCACAATCAATACGGAAGTTGCCCCGATTGTAGGCTCTGAAAGTCAGTCGGAAGAGCTTGTGATGTATCTGCTCAATGAATTCCAGGAAAGCCCCGGAAAGATATGGGAGTCAAATATATTCGGCAAATCGCTTGATGACCTTGTGAATGAAGGTCTCAAAAACAAACTCTATCACATGCCCACGGAAGCCAGAATGAAACTTCAGCAGACTCTGGAAAGAATCATAAACGAAGGTTGCAGCGGTCTTCTGTGCATTATTATCTGACCCATGCAAAAAACGGATATCCCGAACCGGATATCCGTTTTGTTGTTTGCTCAGGCATCCTGCAGAACTCTGAGATTTTTGTTATCGTCAAGCCAGTTGCGGATGATTACGGGGTTTTCGAAAATCTGATTACATCTTTTAATGAAAGGAATAACATCGCCGAAGTCAAGCGCTCTGTGGTCAAATGCAATACAGATGGGAAGAATCTTTCTGAAATCAGCACTTTTTACACCGCAACTATCGGTTTCGCATATAACTTTATCCTGAATTGCACCGATTCCGAAGGCTGCAACCTGAGGCGGAATTATTTCAAGAAGTGACACGCTGCCTGTAAGATTTCTGTCAAGTGAGCCAAGGTTTGATACTGTCACTGTGCCCTGCTCAATGTCATAACCTGTCAGTCTGTCTTCTTCGCTGATTGAATAATAGCTTCTCTTTTCCTCGCCTGAAAGAAGTCTGATTCTGTGCTTGCCTGTTTTTGCACCGAAAAGTCTGCCTGCGGCTTTGAGTATTTTTCCTTTTTTAAGCTCGTTGATTGTGTTTGCAAAAGATGCTTCATACATTGCTTCTTCAAGAATTGTGTTTTCCATTCTTCTTCTGACATCTTTGATTTTTTCAGAGATTTCATCAAGTCCCATTTTTTCAAAACCTCTTACATTGACTGTCATCATTCTGCCGTCAGACATAACCATGGGAATTGAAATGTTGATTTCTTCAAAAGTATCAATTCTGCCTCTGACAAGAAAACTGTTGTAATCAAGATGTGCATTCATTGCAGGTGCAGCTTTGAGACCTTCCGCAATAACTTTGAGCATAAGAGTATTGACTGTAATTTTATCTTCCTTTTTTCTCTGAAGATTGATTTTTTTGAGTTCAGTAAGAATTCCTGTCATGTCTGCTTCATAATTATATGTTACATGAGGAATATTCTGCCAGCTTTCTGATGTCATGTTTGCGACGATTTTTCTCTGAAGTCCGAAATGTTCTGTGTTAGTGATTTTAAGCATTGTCTTTTCTCCTTTATCTATAAAAACTATTTGTTACGGATTTTTGCAGTCGGTTTTTCCGACCTGATAACAGTTTACGGAAAATTTCCGTCATTTACCACATACTTTCGGTTGCGACAACAGGCAGTTGCCCCGAAAAACATGCCGCAACCATGGTTTGCGCAAAAATATCTTGCAAAAATCGGGTTGCATATGTATAATAAAGGAAAGAAACGGAGTGAAATTTAATGAGTATACAATTAGGTATAAAACTTGCTGACCTGAGAAAACGTAACGGTTATTCACAGGAAGCACTTGCAGAAAAAATGGGTGTGAGCCGTCAGGCTGTTTCAAAATGGGAAAGAGGAGATTCCACACCCGATACAGACACACTCATAGAACTTGCAAGACTTTACTCAGTCAGTCTTGATGCGCTGGTAGGTAACGAATCAGCTGAAACACCGAAAGCTGCCGAACCGGAAAATAAAGCAAAAAAACAAAAAGAAAAGAAACCGTCTTTATATCCCGGTCTTACAAAAAAACTTCTGTTATTCCCCTTCCCTATCATAATAGCCGCACTTTACATATTCCTCGGATTCACCATTCATCTGTGGCATCCCACATGGCTGATTTTCCTTACAATCCCCGCATACTATCATTTCGCAATCGGTGCACTTGCAAGAACAAAAAAAGGTCTGCTTCTGGGAATCCCTGTAATAGAAGGTGCTCTTTTCGTTTTCCTTGTTCTCGGTCTTTTCCTTAACGCATGGAAATGGGCATGGATTCTTTTCATAGTTGCACTGTGCTATTACTGGTGGGTGCTTGTAAGCGTTAAGAAACAATAAAACAAATCCGTCGATAACAAAGGAGATACAAAAGTGGAAAACAAAGATTTCATATTCACCGTGCTTGACGAAGACGGCAACGAAATAATATGCGAAGTTCTTTTTACTTATGAAGATGAAAAGACAGGCAAAAACTACATCGTCTACACAGACAACACTCTTGATGAAAACGGTGACACAAAAGTTTTTGCGTCAACATTTTCCCCCGACGAAAATCCGCCCAGACTTCATCCCCTTGAAACAGAAGAAGAATGGAAACAGGTGGAAAACATCCTTGAACATCTTCAGTCAGAAATAAGCGATGAAGATGCCGACTTTTTCGGTGATGATATCTGATAAAAAAATGACCGACAGTTCACAATGAACTGCCGGTTTTTTACAGCAAAAAATATACTAAGTCTTACTGAAGATCTATATACAATGCTGAAACACGAGGAATTGTATTACTGCTTCCCATAACTGTTTCGTATGTATAAGTTCCTTCACATTCACCATAAAATTTAACTATATCATCTTCCAATATTCTGGGCGCACCGTCCGGTAATTTGTATGTCACATATACAGCATCATCCCAATATCCATAATTATCTTTTGTAACTTTAATAAGCAATACAACATTCTTAGAATAACTGCTTTCCTGCACCTGCATTACTTCACCGGTAAAAACCACATTTCTGCCTTTATAAGTATCAGGCTGTCTCGCAATATCTTTATATCCTATACTTTCGCATGATGCTTTATATTCACTTTCATTCATTGCCGGAGCTTCGGATTGCTTTGCTGTTGTTGTCTGTTTTTCGGTTATTTCTTTTTCTGTAGTTTTCTCAACTGTTGTAACTTCAACGACGGTGGTCTCAGTTGACTGAACAACTCCGCTATTATTCACATCTGTATTGTTTTCATCTTCACCGCTACTGCCTGCAGCACCGATTATTACAATAAATGCAACTGCAATAATTACCCAGAACCACCATTTTTTTGTAACAGGCTTCTTCTTGTTTGCAACATTGACACCACATTCGGGACAAAACTGAACACCGTCTGCGATTTCTTTCTTACATTTGGGACATAACATAAATATACCTCCATTTTTCGTTCCGAACATATCGGAATATATTACAATTAACAGTTTACTGCAATTTGCAGTAAATGTCAATACCGCATTTTGCAGTAGTTATACTATAAATGGTGATTATTTATGTATAAACATATCCGTGATCTGAGAGAAGATAACGATATTACTCAAAGCACAATAGCAAATTACCTGAACTGTTCACAACAGGTTTACAGCAATTATGAATTAGGGCAGAGAGATATTCCCACAGACATTCTAATAAAACTTGCTGATTTTTATGAAGTATCAACCGATTATCTTCTTGATCTTACAAACAAAAAGGAACGAAATATTTAAAATCCCGATGAACTCAATCATCGGGATTTGTTTTTTTATTATTCGTAAAGAGGATATGCAGCTGTAAGCTTTTCAACTTCTGCTTTTACATAATCCTTCTTTGCTTCAAAGTCTGTTGCAACAAGGTGGATGCATTCAGCAATCTTGTCCATTTCCTTGACACCGAAACCTCTTGTTGTAACTGCAGGAGTACCGATTCTGATACCGCTTGTTACGAAGGGCTTTTCGGGGTCGTTGGGGATTGCATTCTTATTTACTGTGATGCGGACTTCGTCAAGTCTGTGTTCAAGCTCTTTACCTGTGATGCCTGTTGAACGAAGATCACAAAGCATAAGATGATTGTCTGTGCCGCCTGAAACAAGATTGATACCTCTTGAAACAAGACCCTGTGCGAGAGCCTTTGCATTTTCTGCAACTCTCTGCTGATATTCCTTGAATTCGGGTTTCATTGCTTCGCCGAAGCAGACAGCTTTAGCTGCAATGATGTGCATAAGAGGACCACCCTGACAACCGGGGAAAATACCCTTGTTAAGAGCAAGACCGAAATCGTTCTTTGCAAGGATAAGACCGCCTCTGGGACCTCTGAGTGTCTTATGAGTTGTTGATGTAACGATATCTGCATAAGGTACGGGTGACGGATGAACACCTGCAGCGATAAGACCTGCAATGTGAGCCATGTCAACCATGAAGATTGCGCCTACTGACTTTGCGATTGCACCGATTCTTTCGAAGTCGATTGTTCTGGGGTAAGCTGATGCACCTGCAACGATCATCTTGGGCTGTGATTCTTTTGCAAGTCTTTCAAGCTCATCATAATCTATAAAACCTTCGTCGTTTACACCGTATGAAACGAAGTTGAAGTATTTACCTGACATATTTACGGGTGAACCGTGTGAAAGGTGACCGCCGTGTGCAAGACTCATACCGAGGATTGTGTCACCATGGTTGAGAAGCGCAAAGTATGTTGCGATGTTTGCCTGTGTGCCTGAATGAGGCTGTACGTTTGAATATTCTGCACCAAAAAGCTCCTTAGCTCTTTCGTTTGCAATGTTTTCAACGATGTCTACACATTCGCAGCCACCGTAATATCTTTTTGCTGAATAGCCTTCTGCATATTTGTTTGTGAGCACACTGCCCATAGCTGCCATAACAGCAGGTGAAACAATATTTTCAGAAGCGATAAGCTCAATGTTATCTCTCTGTCTCTTAAGCTCCAGATTCATTGCATCTGCAACTTCTTTGTCAAAGCCTGCAATGTATGAAGCTGTGTTCATAAAATCATTAAACATTTTTATCTTCCTCCAGTATAAAGAAATGCATCTTAAGTATATCATATAAAAAAAGCTATCGCAATCGGCAATTTAGTCAAAGAAAAGAAAATATATAATCAATATTTGTCTGTTTGTTTATTATTATCATTTGCAAAGACAAATATTATATGTTATAATAAACAATAATTTAGCGGTGCTAAATTATTGTAGTGGAAAATTGAAAATTGAAAATGAATAGAGCGAAGCGGAATCAAGTGCGAAGCACTTCCGAAACTTTCCATTTTCCATTCTCAACTTTCCATTTGAGCGAAGCAATAAATTATTGTTTATAAAAAGAGGAATCCCCATGGAATTTTATGCAGGTCAATATGATATAGCCGTAATCGGTGCAGGTCATGCAGGTATAGAGGCATCTCTTGCCGGTGCAAGGCTCGGCTGCCGCACAGTTCTTTTTACAATAACACTTGATTTTGTGGGCAATCTCCCCTGCAATCCGTCTATCGGCGGCACTTCAAAAGGTCATCTTGTCCGTGAAATAGATGCTCTCGGCGGAGAAATGGGTAAAGCAGCAGATGCCAACTCCATTCAGATCCGTATGCTCAACAGAGGCAAAGGTCCTGCCGTACATTCACTCAGAGCACAGATAGACAGACGCGGTTACACTTCATATATGAAACACTGCGTTGAAAGACAGGAAAATCTCGACCTGAAACAGGCAGAGATTGTTGAACTGCGTAAAAACGACAATGACGAATGGGAGCTTGTGACAAAGCTCGATGCTGTTTACACAGCAAAACAGGTAATCATTGCAACAGGCACATTCCTTGACGGTAAAATCTATGTGGGCGACAAGTGCTATTCAAGCGGACCTGACGGTGTTTTCCCGTCAATCGGTCTTGCAGATTCGCTCAAAAAACTCGGTCTGCCGCTGAGAAGATTCAAAACAGGCACACCGTCAAGAGTAAACAGAAGAAGTGTTGATTTTTCAGGTCTTGAACTTCAGGAAGGTGATGCAAAATGTACTCCGTTCTCCTTCGAAAGTGAAAAAATGCCTGAAAACAAAGCTGTCTGCTATATTTCATACACAAATGACGACACAAAGCAGATTATTCTGGACAATATCCACCGTTCACCTCTTTACGGAGGAAAAATCGAGGGTATCGGCCCCAGATACTGCCCCAGTATTGAAGATAAAATCATGCGTTTTGCAGAAAAAGAACGTCATCAGCTTTTCATTGAGCCTTGCGGACTTGATACGGAAGAAATGTATCTTCAGGGTATGTCCTCTTCACTTCCCGAAGATGTTCAGCTTAAATTCCTGAAAACAATCAAAGGCCTTGAAAATGTTGAAGTAATGCGTACTGCATACGCTATCGAATATGACTGTGTTGACCCCGTTTTCATGAAGCCGACACTTGAATTCAAGGATATTCCGAATCTCTACGGCGCAGGTCAGTTCAACGGTTCAAGCGGTTATGAAGAAGCTGCCGCACAGGGCCTTGTTGCAGGTATAAACGCAGCACTTAAACTTAAAAACAGAGAACCTCTCATTCTTGACAGAGCGGGTTCATACATCGGTACACTTATCGACGACCTTGTGACAAAAGGTTGCAACGAGCCTTACAGAATGATGACTTCAAGAAGCGAATACCGTCTTTTCTTAAGACAGGATAATGCTGATATAAGACTCACCGAAACAGGCTACAAAGTCGGTCTCATTTCAGAAGACCGTTACAACAGATTTTTAAGAAAACTCGAACTTATTGCCGAAGAAAGAAGCCGTGTTGAAAGTACCGTAATTCCGCCAAACAAGGAGTTTGATCATATTTTCACAGAAAACGGTACTGTCCCCCTTTCAACAGGTGTAAGACTTTCCGAACTTATCAAAAGACCTCAGCTCAATTACGAAAAACTCACTCCTGTTGACACAACCCGTCCTGACCTGACAGATGATATTTTTGAGCAGGTCGAAACAGAGCTTAAATACGAAGGTTACATAAAAAGACAGATGTCACAGATTGCAGACATGAGAAGACTTGAAGTCAGACTCATTCCCGAAGACATTGATTATGATGATGTTACGGGTCTGCGCCTTGAAGCAAGTGAAAAACTCAAAAAAGTGCGTCCTGTGAATATCGGTCAGGCGTCCAGAATCTCAGGCGTCAGCCCTGCAGATATTTCTGTGCTGCTTATTTATCTGGGCAAGAAAGGAAACTGATTTATGTCAACAAATGCCGCAATCGCAACACCCAATGCTTCGGGTGGTATAGGTGTAATCAGAATATCGGGCGACGATGCGATATCCGTTGCCGATAAAGTTTTCAGAGCAATTTCAGAAAAAAAACTCTGTGACATCAAAGGTTACACTGCCCTTTTCGGTCATATACATGAAAACGAAAGTGCCGTAGACGAATGCGTGGCACTTGTTTTCCGTGCGCCAAAAAGCTATACGGGTGAAGATGTTGTTGAGCTTTCATGCCACGGCGGACTTTTTGTGACACAGAAAGTATTAAGACTTGTTTTTGCCGCAGGTGCTGTACCCGCACAGCCCGGCGAATTCACAAAACGTGCTTTTCTTAACGGAAAAATCGACCTTGCACAGGCAGAGTCGGTTATGAATATTATTTCCGCACACGGTCAGCAGGCTCTGAGTGCCGCATCAAACACACTTGACGGCAAACTCAGTGAAAAAATTGCAGGTATTGCCGCATCGCTGACAAACGTTGCCGCGGGCATTGCTGTCTGGACAGATGACCCCGACGAAGATGTGCCTCAGGCTCACGAAGAGAATGTATATGAAGTTGTAAAAAATGCTCTCAATGAATTGAACAAGCTTATAAAGAATTTTGATTCGGGAAAAGCCATCACTCAGGGTGTGCCAACTGCAATATGCGGTCATCCCAATGTGGGCAAATCCACACTTATGAATCAGCTTGCAGGTTACGACAAGTCAATTGTCACAGACATTGCAGGCACAACAAGAGATGTTGTTGAAGAAACTGTCAGACTGGGCGATATCGTGCTGCATCTTGCAGACACGGCAGGTATCCGTGAAAGTGATGATATTGTGGAATCAATCGGCATTGACAGGACAATGAAAAAGCTCGATTCCGCAAGTCTTGTACTTGCAGTTTTTGATTCATCACAGCCTCTTGACAGCAACGACATCGACCTGCTTGAAAGATGCAAAGGCAGAAAAGCTGTTGCAATCATAAACAAAACAGATTTAGGTATAAATACTGATGTAGAAAAAATCAGAGAATATATTTCCGATACAGTGATGATTTCGGCTGCAAACGGAGACGGAATCGAAGAGCTGAAAGCAATAATCGAAAAACTTCTCGGCACTGCCGAATTTGACACATCTGCAGGTATTCTTGCAAATGAAAGACAGTACGCATGCTGCACATCAGCGGCAGAAAGCCTGAATGAAGCAATCACGGGGCTTGAAATCGGCGTGACTCTCGATGCCATGAATGTCAGCATCGACTACGCAGTTGAAAAACTCCTTGAACTTACAGGTGAAAAAGCAAGAGAAGCTGTTGTAAATGAAGTCTTCTCAAAATTCTGCGTTGGAAAATAAACAATAATTTAGCGGTGCTAAATTATTGTTTAACGAGGTACTTATGACACATCGTGAACTTATGACAAGGGCAATTGAACTTGCGAAGCAGGCTGCGGCTGACGGGGAAATCCCCGTAGGTGCGGTCATTTCACGTGATGGCGAAATAATCGCAGAAGGCAGAAATCTGCGCGAAAAAGGCAGAAACGCGCTTTATCATGCGGAGATAATCGCAATCGACAACGCTTGCAAGGCTCTTGACAGCTGGAGACTCGATGACTGCATCATGTATGTAACTCTTGAGCCTTGTCCCATGTGCACGGGTGCTATCATAAACTCAAGAATCAGCAAGGTTGTTTACGGTGCATACGACCTGAAAGCAGGCTCGGTTGATTCCGTAATTGATCTGTTCAATCTTCCCTATAATCACATACCTGAAGTTCAGGCAGGTTTTATGGAAAACGAATGCAAAGCCCTGATGACAGACTTTTTTAAAAATCTGCGAAACAAATAAACTTACAATATGCTTGATGTGATCAAGGTCAATATTGCACCGGCCGCTGCTGAAGCGGCTATTTCTATAGCTACCCTGACTTTGCTTCGTTTTTTTATGTTTCTGACACGCGGCGGTGCACCCGCAGACCCCATCAGGGACTGCGCTCTCTCACGAAGTTTTCCGTCTGTCATTCCGTAATATTTGGGGTTGACGAAAAACAACGCTTTTTCAAAATAATCACTGCCTGTTTCGGCAACTTCTACCACCTGTCTGTTGACACCTTTCAACATAAGAAAACACACCCTTTTATCATTATATTTTGTATTTTTTCACAACAATGAACGAATATGCAAAAGTACATCTTTTTTGTCAATTGTGAATTGTCACAAACTTATTTTTGTCATTAAAAGGGAATTTACTATCAAGTTTATTATACTTTTTGTATAACACCAATTTTGTTCAAAACTGTTCAAAACTCTGTTCAAAATGTTGATAACTCCTTGTAAAATGGTAGTTTTGATCCTTAATTTTCCTGAATTTATATGTTCAAAACTTTTTTCGACAACTTTTTTTATATACACAAAGTTGTACCTATTTTTCACTTTATACATTTTGGAGTAAAATCAATACAAAATTTTCATGATAATTTTGTAACTATTCACCAACTACTTATTTTTCTTTTTTGGAACTATATTTTTAACGAAAGGAACCATTAAAATGTTTGTTAAAAATGCCGAAAACCATGTCGAAATCACAGAATGCGAAAAATTCAATCTGGATGTGACTCTCGACTGCGGTCAGGCTTTCCGTTGGAGACAAAATGATGATTTTTCATGGACAGGAGTTGTAAAAGGAGTGGAAACAACCGTCGCAGAAACACCGGACGGTTATCGTTTTTACGGCATAACTGCACAGCAATTCACCGATGTGTTTTTTGACTATTTTGACTTTGGCAGAGATTACGGTCAGATTGTGAAAACCCTGCAAGAAGACAAACATCTCGCAAAAGCAATTGACAGATACGGCATCATCAGGATTCTGAATCAGGACCCATGGGAAACTCTCTGCTCTTTCATCATTTCAGCCTGCAACAACATTCCCCGTATCAAAGGCATAATTGAGCGCCTGTGTGAAAATTTCGGTGACAAAACAGCTACTTCATATTCGTTTCCGTCGGCTGAAAAAATCGCCGATTTATGCATCAGCGACCTTGAAATCATCAGAGCAGGCTACCGTGTGCCATACATAATGTCTGCCGCAAGGATGGTTACAGACAAAGAAGTGGCACTCGACTCTCTTTTCTCCTTGTCTGTTGAAGAATGCGAAAAAGAGCTGATGAAAATAAACGGTGTGGGAAAAAAAGTGGCGGACTGCACAATCCTTTTCGGCACAGGTCACATAGAGGCATTTCCCGTTGACCGTCATATCAGAAGAATCTGCGATGCGCTTTATCCTGACGGTCTTCCCTGCTGCACAAAAGGTCTTGAAGGAATCGCTCAGCAATATATGTTTCACCTGCAAAGAATGGGAGAGCCATAAAAAAGTTAATAATTTGTTCATAGTTTATTAACATATTTAATCTGAAAATTTAATATTATATAGATGGTAGATTACTTAATTTATTCAATAATCACAGGAAGGGTGGCAAAAAATGATAGAGCAGTACTTTGCAGATGTATATGTTAAACTTGTTGCATTTTTAAGAGATCTCTTTATTAACAACTTCCACATGAGTCCGGAAATTGTTAACAAAATCTTCGGCGAAGTTTAATATCTGATGCTCACTTTGAAAAAAGTGAGCTTTTTAATTGTAATAAAAAATAGCTGAATGCAAAAAATTTATGTGATTTTCGTATTATTTAATAATTTATTAATAATTTTGGCATATTTACACAACAACGTTGTGATACAATTTTTTAAACAGATTAATCATCTGATTAAAACGCTGAGAAAGGTGGACATCATAATGGCAGCAGTAGTAGAAGCTCTCAAGACTTTCGTAGCACTTGTTGCAAAAGTTTTCAATGTATTCGGCATGAGCAAAATCTGGGATGCACTCACAGAACTCATCTAATTGTTTTTGAAACAAAAAAAAACTCGCTCTGAAAAGAGCGAGAATTTTTTTATGTTTTTTTTACTGTGTTTTTGTTCCGAAAAGAGCTTTAAGTGCTGCACTCAGAACTGAGAATATCTGGATGAATGTTGTGAAAAAGTCTGAGATAGTTCTGTTATACTCAGGAGCGGTATCGCCGAAAATGCCTGTATCTGTACCAAGATTCATAATTCTTACCTCACATTAAAAAATATTTTATGTACTGATAATATCACATTAAAAGTCACATATTTTTCCTTTTTGGAAATATAACAAAAAAAGCTCCGAAAAACGGAGCTTTTCTTCAATTTTTAGTCTTCGTCCTCGTCTTCGATTTCGATTTCGTCAATTACCATACCGCAGTTGGGGCATGTAAGAGGTTCGTCGTCTTCAAAAACAGATTCGTCGAAACAGAAAATTTCGCCGCATTCGGGACATTCAACTTCATATTCGAAGTCTTCATAATCCTCGTCATCGCAACCGTCACAGCAGTCACAATCACAATCACAATCGTCAAAATCTTCATCATCATACTCATCATAAATGAGATCTTCAACGTCTGCAAGATCAACATCAACTGCTTCAAGGTGTTCCTCGATATCGTCGATTTCGTCTGCAAGAACTGCAATATCATCTTCTGCATCAGCAATGCTGAGTGCCATATCGTCAATAATATCAACAAGAGCCTTGATGATTTTTGTTTCCTTTGCGGATTCGTCAAGCTCAATGCCGTCTACAAGACCTTTGATGTATGCTGCCTTTTCAGTAATAGTCATCATAAACTAACCTCCCGAAAAATTTTTGTGCCGATAATTTTATATGCAGAACAACCTGAATTATACTCAGGCTCTTGACATATATTCACCTGTACGAGTGTCAACCTGAATCATTTCACCTTCGTCAATGAAAAGGGGAACTTTGATTTCTGCACCTGTTTCAAGTGTAGCGGGCTTGAGAGTGTTTGTAGCTGTGTCACCCTTGAAGCCGGGGTCTGTCTTTGTAACCTGAAGAGTTACGAAGTTGGGGGGTTCAACACCGAAAACCTTGCCCTTGTATGAAAGGATACGGCAAGTTTCGTTTTCCTTAACGAACTTGAAGTTGTCGCTGAGGTCTGAACCGTTGATGGGAACCATTTCGTATGTTTCGGGGTCCATGAAGTAGTAGAGACCACCGTCTTCGTATGAATATTCCATTTCTTTTCTCTCAATGAATGCAGTGGGGAATTTTGCAGAGGGGTTATAACTCTTTTCAATAACTGCACCTGTGAGAACATTCTTTGTTTTTGTACGAACGAAAGCAGCGCCCTTACCGGGTTTAACATGCTGGAATTCAACAACCTGAAGTACGTTGCCGTCTTCTTCAAATGTTACGCCGTTTCTGAAATCGCCTGCTGAAACCATAATTTTTTCCTCCGTTATATTTTAAAAATAACTTTACTTTTAAATAATAATATATTTTACAATAATTTGCAAGTGTTTTTAATAAAAATCAAAGCACGATAAGAGATTTTTGAGCTTTTGTGAGATTTTCACATCCGTTTTCTGTCACAAAAACCATATCTTCAATTCTTACACCGAATTTTCCCGGCAGATAAATGCCCGGTTCAACGGTTACAATGTTTCCTGTTTCGAGTGTCATTGTACTTCTTGGTGAAAGATTGGGAAGTTCATGAATTTCCACACCCACACCGTGACCTGTGCCGTGACCGAAAAACGCACCGTAACCCGCATCTGCAATAACATCTCTTGCGGCTTTGTCTGCATCAAAACAAGACAGACCTGCTCTGATAACATCAAGTGACGCAATCTGTGCTTTAAGCACAGTGTCATAGACTTTCTGCATTTCGTCTGTCACAAAACCCACCGCAACAGTTCTTGTCATATCGCTGTGATAACCGTCAACAACAGCACCGAAATCCATTGTGATAAAATCGCCGTCTTCAATCACTTTTTCAGACGGAACACCGTGAGGCATTGAGGAATTCACACCGCTGACTGCAATTGTGTCAAAAGACAGCGCATCTGCACCGTTTCTCAGCATAAAGAAATCAAGTTCAAGCTGAATCTCCTTTTCTGTTCTTCCCTTTCTGATGAAATTCAGAATATGAAGAAAAGCTTTCTCTGTGATTTCCTGCGCCTTGATTATTTTATCCGTTTCTTCACGGGATTTTACTTTTCTGAAAACACTTATTGCAGAATCAAGTGAATTATCTGAAATAAATTCAAAATCCTTCATGTTTTCGTTGCTCTGCAGTCTTGAAAACTCTGCAAGTGTCATTCCTGCCGCTTCAACAGCAACAGTTTTTACATTTTTTGCATTCAGATAATCTTTCATCTGAGCAAAAACCTGTTTACCCTCTGCAACTTCGCAGCATTTTATCTGCTTTTCGGCTGCTTCAATATAGCGGCTGTCGGTATAAAAAATACTCCCCTTACGTGTCACAAGAAGAAAACCGTCTGAAGAAGCAAAACCGGTAAAGTATCTTCTGTTACAGGGAGTCACTATCAATGCCGCATCAATATTTTCAGGTATAACAGTCATGAGACGTTCGATATTCATCTTTATCACCTCATTGTCACACTAACGAAAAGAATGACGGGCTCTTTTCAGAACCCGCCGTCAAAATCAATTACTTAAACTTACGTTTACGAGCTGCCTCAGACTTCTTCTTTCTTGCAACAGAAGGCTTCTCATAGTGTTCTCTTTTACGAACTTCCTGGATGATACCATCTCTTGAAGTCTGACGCTTAAAACGTCTGAGCGCACTGTCCAAGGATTCATTTTCTTTAACTTTGATCTGGCTCATTATATTCCCTCCCTCCGCTTTACCGCGTGGGTCATTAATCATACTTTTGCACCAATTCTAAACTGATACTGTGACATTATACATGAATGTTCAACTTATGTCAAGAGATTTACAGACGATTTTTTTATCTTTTTGTCGTTTTTTTCATCGCACCTTGATTTTTCCTATAAATAATGTATAATTGAAGCACACGGAAATATTATTTATAATACCTTTAAATTATAATCGAGGAGATTTTTTATGTCAGCTTTACAACTGATTGATTATATCAGAGATAAAAAAATTCTCATTCTCGGCTTCGGCAGAGAGGGAAAATCAACATACAATTTTATAAGAAAATATCTGCCGGAAAAACATCTGACAATCGGTGACAAAAATCCCGTCACTCTTGAAGACAGCAATGTTTCTTTCGACTGCGGTGAAGCATATCTTGAAAACTTAGGAAATTATGACCTTGTTTTCAAAAGCCCCGGAATTCCTTTTGTGGGAGTGAGATATCCCGAAACAACTCAGATTACCTGCCAGACAGATATGTTTCTGCGTTTTGCTGATTGCAGAATCGTCGGTATAACAGGAACAAAAGGAAAAACAACAACATCAACTCTCACATACAGAATGCTTTGCGAAGCAGGTTTTGATGCATCACTCATAGGCAACATGGGTATTCCCGTTTTTGAAAAAATCGATATGCCCGCATCTGCTGTGGCAGTCATCGAGATGTCATCGCATCAGCTCGAATTCACAAAGTCTTCTCCCGATGTTGCTGTCATGACAAATGTATATGAAGAGCATCTTGACCATTATGAAGAAGGTTTCAGGGGTTATGTCAATTCAAAACTCAACATTGTAAGACATCAGACAGAAGAAAATTTCTTCGTTTTCAACGGCACTCAGGGGCTGAAAGAATATATCGACACAGACACGCTCAGATCAAAGTGCATCAGGGTTTTTGCTGAGCCTGACGATTTTGTTGCAACACTCACAGGCATCAACAACAATCTCAGAGGCAGACACAACGCAATGGATATCGGTTTTGCAGCTGCTGCGGCAAAAGCATTGGGTGCAGACGAAGATGCCATCCGCAGAGCCATTGAAAAATTCGAGGGAATCCCCAACAGAATGGAATACTTCGGCACTTTCGGCGGTGTTGATTATTACAACGACGCAATTGCAACAATTCCCGAAGCTGTGCTTTGTGCAGTCGAAGCAATCGGAAATGTGGGCACACTTATAATCGGCGGTCTTGACAGAGGTCTTGACTACACCGAATTTGAAAAAGCACTTTCAGTGCTCGATATTGATAATCTTGTATGTCTGCCCGAAACAGGTCACAACATTGCAGACAACATTGCAAAAATCGGCACAGAGATCTGCATGTACAAAGCAAAAGACCTGCCCGATGCTGTGGATTTCTGCATTGCAAACACACAGAAAGGCACATCATGTATCATGTCTCCTGCCGCTGCAAGTTACAACTACTACCGTGACTTTGAAGAAAAAGGAAATCATTTCAAGCAATTGGTTAAAAATAAAACATAATTCAGGAGGTTTTAATATGTCACTTTACGAGGAAGCAAAAAAATACTATGCAGACCTTGGTGTTGACACCGACAAGGCTATTGAAGAATTAAAAAACATTACAGTTTCAGTTCATTGCTGGCAGGGTGATGACGTTACAGGTTTTGACTCAAAGGAAGCTCTTTCCGGCGGCATCCAGACAACAGGTAACTACCCCGGTAAGGCAACAACTCCCAAGCAGCTTATGGCTGATATCGACAAGGCTTTTTCACTTATCCCCGGCAAGAAAAAGCTCAATCTCCACGCTTGCTATGCTATTTTTGAAAACGGCGAATTTACAGACAGAGATGCTCTGAAACCTGCTCATTTCGCAAAATGGGTTGAATTTGCAAAGGCAAGAAACATGGGTATTGACTTCAATCCCACACTTTTCTCACATCCCATGGTAAAAGACAATCTCACACTTTCATCACCCGATGAAAATGTAAGAAAATTCTGGATTGAGCATTGCAGACGCTGTGTTGAAATCTCCGAATATTTCGCAACAGAAACAGGCATTCCCTGTGTTATGAATATCTGGATTCCCGACGGTTACAAGGATATCCCCGCAGACAGACTCGCTCCCAGAAAGCGTTTCAAGGATTCACTTGATGCAATTCTCGACATGCCTTATGACAAGACAAAGGTTTATGTTACTCTTGAATCAAAGGTTTTCGGCATCGGTCTTGAAGCTTACACAGTAGGCTCTGCTGAATTTGCTCTCAGCTATGCAGACTACAAGGGCATCACTCCCCTTATGGATAACGGTCACTACCATCCCACAGAAATGGTTTCAGACAAGATTTCATCAATGCTTCTTTTCCACGAAAAGATTGCTCTTCACATCACAAGACCCATGCGTTGGGACTCTGACCATGTAATCCTCTTTGATGACGAAACAAAGGAAATCGCAAAGGAAATCGTCAGAAACGATGCACTCGACAGAGTTTTCATCGCAACAGACTATTTCGATGCTTCAATCAACCGTATTTCCGCATGGATAACAGGTGTAAGAAATGTGAAGAAGGCTCTGCTTTTTGCACTTCTTGAACCCAATGCAAAAATGAAAGCTCTTCAGGAAGAAAACGACATCACTTCACTCATGGTGCTTCAGGAAGAAATGAAAACTGCTCCTTTCGGTGCTGTCTGGAATGAATACCTGAACGCAGAAAACACAAGCGTTTCATACATTGACGAAGTAAAAAAATACGAAAAGGAAGTTCTGGTGAACAGATAATGAAAGATATACTTACAGCTCCCTTTGTGGAAGAAATGAAAAAAATGACAGCCAACATGTACCGTCTCGGCTGGGATGAAAGAAACGGCGGTAACATAAGCTATATGCTCGAAAATGACGAAGTTTATGAATATCTCGACAAAGACACTGTTCTTCGTACAATCCCCACAGGTTTCGATGCAACTGCTCTTATCGGAAAAATCTTCATCGTTACAGGCACAGGCAAATATTTCAAGAATGTTGAACATGATCCCGAAACTAATCTCGGCATTATCAGAATTGCTCAGGACGGCACAACTGCTGAACTTCTCTGGGGTTACAAAGACGGCGGAAAGTTCACATCAGAACTCCCTGCTCACCTTATGAGCCACATGGCAAGACTTAAGGTTGACCCCGAAAACAGAGTTGTCATGCACTCACATCCTACATACACTCTCGCTATGAACTATGTTCACGAGCTTGACGAAAAAAGCTTTACTCACACTCTCTGGGAAATGTGCACAGAGTGCATCGTTGTTTTCCCCGACGGTGTAGGCGTACTCCCCTGGATGCTCTGCGGTACAAACTCAATCGGTGAAGCAACTGCAAAGAAGATGGAAGAATTCCGTCTTGTTGTATGGGGTATGCACGGCATTTACGGTGCCGGCAAAAACCTTGACGAAACTTTCGGTCTTATCGAAACAGTTGAAAAGGCTGCTCAGATTTACATGCTCACAGCACATCTTCCCCGCAAGAATACAATCAAGGACGAAGAAATGGTTGAACTTGCTGAATTCTTCGGTGTGAAGTACAGAAAAGACTTTCTTAACTTATAATTTCACGCTGCCGTCTGCAAAATGACGGCAGTTTTTACATATTTTATCATTTACGGGGAATAATTACGACAAAATACACATTGACAAAATTCCGATTAATCAATATAATTTAATGTAAGGAGTGAATGACAATGACATTTATCGAAAAATTCAATCAGATCAAAAGAAAGTACGGTAAAATTGATGAATCAAAACTTACCGAACATTTTGCTGTTCAGGTTGAAATGACTGACGAGGACTGCGGCGGTATTTTCTATATTGCTTATATGAACGGTCCTTTCGCAATCGAGCCTTATGATTACTATGACAACACTGCAATCGTCAGAGTATCAAGCAAAGTGCTTGAAAACATTCTTTCATGCAAAGCAGACCCCATGGAATCTTTCTTTGCAGGCGCAATTCAGGTTGAAGGCGACATAAGCCATGCACTCATGCTTGTTGATCTTATGAAAAAAGAACCCAAGCCCAGAAAGCCCAGAAAAGCAAAGACAGAAGAAAAAGCAGTTGTTGCAGAAGTAAAAGAAGAAAAGAAACCTGCAAAAGAAAAGGCTCCTAAAAAAGAAAAGGCTGAAAAAAAGCCCGCAGTCAGAAAGACAGCAAAGAAAACAACCAAAAAAGACGCTGAATAAGCAAAAAAAGGGCGCAGTCACCACGGTGATTGCGTTTTTGCTTTTTTAATACGCCTTTTATCGGACACATTTCGTGTTATGATATTTTCAGAAAAAAATTTCAAAAAAACACTTGACAAACTTTTTTCTGCTGTTTATAGTGAAATCAGGAGCAATAGATTTTATCTTTTTTCAAGATAGCGTCAGCGAGTCGCTGAACGTAATTTTCAATCGTATAACGCGGGCGAAATGCTCGCTATAATCCAACACACTGACATGTGTCAAAAGTTATAGCTTCGCATTTCGGCATACGGATATTGTATTGCTCTGAAAAATAAAGGGAGGAAATTTCATATGATCGTTTACAGGGAATTATCCTCCCTTTCAAAAGATCTGGGCGTATCGAAAAGTTCACTCTACAAATTATCCAACAGCATAAACAAAAATTATCATAAAGTTGAAATACCCAAAAAGAACGGTGGCACACGTGTCCTCTCCGTACCCTCGGAAAACCTCAAAGAAGTTCAGCGGAAAATTACAAAAGTTATTCTGTCAAAAGAAACTGTTTCCATTCATACCACAGCCTACCGGTACGGTGCAAGTACGGCTTACAATGCTTCACATCATGTAAATAAAGATGTTGTTCTGAAGCTTGATATTCTTCATTTTTTTGACAGTATTCTTTATTCCGATGTAAAAGACAAAGTTTTCCCTGCTGAAAAATATTCTGAGCAGATACGCACACTTCTCGCTATTCTCTGCTATCACAAGGATTCACTTCCTCAGGGTGCTCCCTCTTCCCCTGCCATAACAAACATTATCATGCGTGATTTTGATAATACTGTCGGCGAATGGTGCAGAAAGAAAAACATCGCATACACAAGATACTGCGATGATATGACTTTTTCGGGCAATTTCGATGCAAAAGAGGTTATCGGATTCATAAAAATACAGCTTCGTGAAAACGGTTTTCTTCTTAACACAGCAAAAACAAGAGTCATAAGACGCAACAGAAGTCAGACCGTTACAGGAATTGTTGTCAATGAAAAAATCAACATTCCTGCTGACTATAAACGCAAACTCCGTCAGGAACTCTATTACTGCAAAAAATTCGGCGTCAACTCCCATATGGCACGAATGGATTTTGACGGCAACGAAATGTCATATATCAATAGGCTTCTCGGTAAGATAAACTATGTTTTATCGGTAACACCCCATGACAAACAGATGCTTGACTATAAAAAATGGCTCATAAACGAACTTGAATATTTTTAATCCGCGGTGAAAGCCACGGATTTTTTTTATATCCTGATGCAAACAATAATATTGATAAAGAATTTATAATATGATATAATTAATTGTTAATGCAAACGGAGTTGATTATATGAACAACAGCGTTATAATCATTGCGGACAGCCGCAAGACTGTAAAAAACTCAAAAAAAAGCACCTCAATGTGCGAAGTACTTTTCAGACCTGTGATTGACTATGTTTTTCAGGCTGCAGAAAAAGCAGATATCGGAAACATCTGTATAGTCGACAGAGAAAATCTGCCGACCGTCGGAAGCCACTATGACGGCAAGGATACTGTTGTCTTTCTTCAGGGTGACAAGCCTTTCATTGATGCGGATTCAATAAAAAATGCTCTCAGAATGCACATAAAAGACGACAACGACATGACCGTCATTTCAGATGAAAGCGTCGGTTACTGCATAAATACCGCTTCAATCGGAAAAACGGGACTTAAAAAAGGAATTTATGTTTCCCCCAACGAAAACATCGGTATATCAGCAGATACAGGGGCTGAGCTTAACCGTATCAGCGAAATCATGCGTCGCATTATTCTCACAGAGCATATGAATAACGGGGTTGACATTCCCTGCACAGACGGTATAATAATAGGTCCCGGCTGTAAAATCGGATGCGACACAAGAATCCTGCCGAATACTATTATCCGCACAGATTCCTCAATCGGTGAAGATTGCGTTATCGGGCCGAATTCTTATATCGAAAATGCCACATTGGGCAACGGTGTGAAATTCGCCAACAGTCAGATACGCAGTGCAAAAATAATGAACAATGCCGATATAGGTCCTTTTGTGCAGATTCGTCCCGATGCGGTTATCGGTGACAATGTTCATCTGGGTAATTTTGTGGAAGTCAAGAATTCGGTTATTGACACAGGCACAAAGGTTTCTCATCTGACATATGTGGGTGATTCTGATGTGGGCAAAGACGTAAACTTCGGCTGCGGTGTCGTTACGGTCAACTTCACAGGAAAAACAAAACACAGAACAGTTATAAAAGACGGAGCATTCATCGGCTGCAACACAAATCTTGTGGCTCCCGTCACGGTAGGTGAAAATTCCTACACAGCGGCAGGATCCACAATCACTCAGGATGTTCCTGACAACTCCCTTGCAATCGCAAGAGAAAGACAGACAAATAAAGATGGCTGGGTAAAGAAAAATCAGCCTTACAGAAAAAAAATATAAAGGAACAGAAAAAATGGCTTTTTTTAAGAAAAAAACATCTTCAATCTCAATGCCCGTTTCCGGTCCTGTTGAATTCATCATCGCAGGTCTCGGAAATCCCGGCAAAGAATATGAGTTCACAAGACACAATGCAGGTTTTCTGTGTATTGATGTACTCTGCAACAGAGAAAATTTCACCACAGACAGAATCAAATACAAAGCTCTGTGTGCCGATGTTATGATAAACGGTCACAGATGCCTTGTTATGCGTCCGCAGACATACATGAACAATTCAGGTGAAGCAATCAAGGAAGCTGCATCTTTCTATAAGATTCCCCCTGAAAGATGTATTGTGATTTTTGATGATATCGACATTTCACTCGGTGCACTCAGAATCAAGAAAAAAGGCTCTGCAGGCACACATAACGGAATCAAGAGCATCATTGCACACCTTGGCTCAGACAATTTCCCCAGAATCAAAATCGGTGTGGGCAACAAACCGCATCCCGATTATGACCTTAAAGATTATGTTCTCGGCTCATTTTCAAAACAGGAACAGACCACACTCAAAAACACAATGGAAAAAGCCTGCGATGCAATAGGTCTTATCGTAGGCGGAGACATTGATAAAGCATTGATGACCTGCCAGATCAGATAACGGTGATTTTATGAGTTCTTTTTCTTCACTCCTTGAAAAAAATCAGGAATATGCGTCAATTGAATACTGCGTCAGGAAAAAGACTCTGCCACTTGGTGTGCTGGGTCTTTCACTCACACCCAAAGCACATCTTGCCGCAACTCTTTGTGAAAATCTCGGCAGAAAAGCTCTCGTCATAACAAATGATGAAGCTTCGGCAACAAAACTGTGTGCCGACCTTGAATGTATGGGACTCAGGGCTGTGCTTTTTCCCGCAGCAGACAAGAATTTTCACACAGCAGAAAGCCGTTCAAGAGAATATGAACGAAAAAGGCTGGGTGTTTTAGGTCTTATCACAGAAGGGAAAACAGATGCCGTCGTGTGCAGTATCGAAGCGGCAATGCAGCTTACAATTCCCGAAAAAGTACTTATCGAAAAATCTGTCACACTTAAAAACGGCTGTGATACAGAGCTTGACAGAGCTGTTTCTGCTCTTATTGCGGCAGGTTATGTGCGCACGGATATGGTTGAGGGCGAAGGTCATTTTGCGCTCAGAGGTTCAATCCTTGACTTCTTTCCGCCTGATTCCGAATCACCCATCCGTGCAGAATTCTGGGGCGATACTATCGACTCGATGGCTTATTTTGACATCATTTCTCAGCGCAGAGGCGACAGCGTTGACGAAATCAGAATCACTCCCGCCACAGAAATCGTTTTTGACAGCGATATTGAGTTTGCAGAAAAAATAGAAAATCTTGCCCACTCTCTCAAGGGCAAAAAACACGATAAAGCAAGAGAAAGTCTGTATGCTGATGCGGATAAAATCAAAAATCACATCCGTCTCGGCTCGGCAGATAAATATCTGAATCTCGCATATGAAAAATGCGACACTATTTTTGATTATTGCAGGGATTATCTGCTGTTTGCGGCAGAATCCCATAACATAAAAGAAAGAGCAGCAACCGCAACCAAACTTCTGAATGAAGACATAAAAATGATGTTTGAAGACGGTGTGCTCTGCAAAGGTATTGACACTTATTCAATAAAATGGAGCGATGTTGTTTCATTCTATGAAGAGATGGGTGTCATTTATCTCGATAACTTTGCGCGAGGCTCATTTGACACTCCCGTAAAAGAGCTTGTCACGATGAATGTGCGTCAGACATCACCTTGGGAAGGGTCACTGACAGTGCTGATGGATGACCTGCGTCCCGATATCGCACGAGGTTACACCGCTGTTGTCCTTGCAGGCACACAGAAAGCTGCAAAAAGCCTTTGCGAAGACCTGAATGATGACGGTTTTGCATGCAACTACTTCCCCACACCTCCGTCTTCTTTTATAAAAGGTCAGGTCAATATCATCGCAGGTGCGCTCAGCTTCGGAATGGATTATCCCGGTGACAAACTGAGAATAATCACTTCGGGAAGATACAAGAGCGAAGGCATAAAACGAATCTCCAAAAAGAAAAAATTCCACGATATAAGTCAGGGACTTCACTCAATCGAAGAATTGCACAAGGGCGATTATGTTGTCCACTCGGTGCACGGAATAGGTCTCTTTGACGGCATTGTGGATATGATGGTTTCAGGTGTCCGCAAGGATTATATAAAAATCAAGTATGTGGGCGCAGATGTGCTTTATGTGCCCGTAACACAGCTTGACCTTGTTTCAAAATACATCGGACCCCGTGATGAAGACGGAAAAGGCGTAAAAATAAACAAACTCGGCTCTGACAAATGGGCAAAGACAAAAGCAAAGGTCAGAGGCGCAGTCAAGGATATGGCAAAAGAGCTTCTTGAGCTCTATTCAAAGCGAAATCAGACAAAGGGATATCCCTTTTCACCCGATATTGATATGCAGAGCGATTTTGAACGCCGTTTTGAATTTGACGAAACAGATGACCAGCTCCGTTGCATTTATGAAATCAAACAGGATATGGAAAAGCCTGTGCCAATGGAAAGACTTCTCTGCGGTGATGTCGGTTTCGGAAAAACAGAAGTGGCTCTCAGAGCCGCATTCAAATGTATTGCAGACGGCAAACAGTGTGCAATCCTTGTGCCCACAACAATCCTTGCGCTTCAGCATTACCGCACATTGATGCGCCGTTTTGAAGGTTTCCCCGTAAGAATAGAAATGCTGTCACGTTTCAGAAACGCAAAACAGCAGTCAAAGATAATTGATGATGTGAAAAAAGGCTATATTGATATTATAGTCGGAACTCACAGAATCATTTCAAAGGATGTAAAATTCAGAGATCTTGGTCTTGTCATCATCGACGAAGAACAGCGTTTCGGCGTTGCTCAGAAAGAAAAGCTGAAAACTGCTTTTCCTGCCGTTGATGTACTTACACTCTCTGCAACACCTATCCCGAGAACACTCAACATGGCAATGACAGGCATCCGTGACATGTCTGTTATTGAAGAAGCTCCCCTTGACCGTTCTCCCGTACAGACTTACGTTATGGAGCACGACATGGGTATTCTTGCCGAAGCCATGGAAAAAGAACTCCGCCGCGGCGGTCAGATATATTATCTCTACAACAAGGTCGGCGATATTGAAGAAAAAGCCGCAGAAATACGCAAATTCGTACCCGATGCAACAATTGCAGTTGCTCACGGAAAAATGGGTGAAGAAGAATTAAGCGAGGTCTGGCGTCAGCTTCTTGACGGTGAAATACAGATTCTTGTGTGCACTACCATCATAGAAACGGGTGTTGACGTGCCAAATGTAAACACACTCATCATTGAAGATGCAGACAGAATGGGTCTTTCTCAGCTTCATCAGATAAGAGGCCGTGTGGGACGCTCTTCACGAAGAGGTTTTGCATATTTCACTTTCAGACGCGGCAAAGAGCTTTCCGAAATCGCACAGAGAAGACTTTCTGCAATCCGTGAATACACCGAATTCGGTTCGGGATTCAAAATTGCCATGAAAGACCTTGAAATCCGCGGTGCAGGTAACATCTTAGGCGCAAAACAGCACGGTCATCTTGAAGCTGTCGGTTATGACATGTATCTGCAGATGCTTGCGGAAGCCGTAAACGAAGAGCAGACTCATGAAGAAAAAGAGCCTGAGAGAGAGTGTCTTGTTGATATCAGAATCGATGCGCACATTCCCGAAAGCTACATCGACTCCATTCCGCAGAGACTTGCAATGTACAGAAAAATTGCATCAATCAGAAGCGAAGATGGGGCATCCGATGTTATTGACGAGCTTATTGACCGTTACGGAGATGTGCCCGACAGTGTAAACGGTCTTATCACCGTGGCACTCATCAGAAACTCTGCAATAAAGCACAAAATCTATGAAATCAAGCAGAATGCAAACAACCTGCTTCTCTATTCAGACAATATTGATGCAGCACAGGTTGCAACTCTGGCAAAAGCAATGCGCGGAAGAATTCTGGTAAGCGCTGCCGCAAAGCCTTACATCTCCGTTAAAATTGCCAACGGCGAACAACCGACTGATACACTAAGACTTGTGATGAAGCTGATGGATAAAACAAGTACTGACTGAAGAGCGAATATTTAATAAACAATAATTTAACAGGATGATTGCAGGAATTGATTGATATATTGTAGGGGCGATGATTCATCGCCCGGCACGAATGTGCATTTTCCGAAGGAAAATTAAACGGCAGAGCCGTTATTGTTCGCTTTGCTCACAATCGGGCGTTGGATCAACGCCCCTACTGGCTTGATTTTAATTCCTGCAATTATACCGCTAAATTATTGTTTACTGCAAACTTAAAAACAGGAGCTGTATCGAAATACAGCTCCTGTTTTGCTTTTATTCTTATAACTTTGAAAAACCGTAACTATTGATAAGTGCGTCGATTTTCACTTTATCCTTACACAAGGGACATTCGTGTGCAGGTACTGTGAAATAATCTGTAAGGTCATTGGGATTGAATACAGATTCCACGGGGAAACCGCCGCATTCTTTCTGTGTTGCGAAGATTGATGCAATACCGACAACCTGACCGCCGTAATATCTGACAGCATCAATAGCTGAGTTTGCAGTGTTACCTGTAGCAACGGAAACAGCAAGAACGAGAACGTGCTTATCCTTTACCATGGGCACGATGTTATCTCTGAGCAGAAGCTGTGAACTGCCTGTCATTTCGGGAGTAACAACGTAAATTGTCTGATGTGCATTTATATTGATGAATGAATTCTTTGTCAGCTCCTCAGCAAGACATGTGCCGATGACTTCTGTACCGTCAAGGCAGAGAATTGTGTCAACAATCTTTGTATTATAGTTATAATTACGGCAGAGTTCTTTTGCAACAGCCTTTGCTTCCGAAAGTCTTGATTTCTGTGCAGCAACATCAATGTAGTAGTTACTGTGTGAATGAGAGGAAACAAAATGTCCCTTTGAAGCACGAAGAACAAGATCGCTGTAATTGGTTGTGATTTTTGTGGTTTTCTGTGTAGGCATTAAAAATACCTCCTTATTTTTTTGTTTACGCCTGTATATGTGTAATTATTGTACAATAATTGTAAAAATAATTCAAGGTTTTTGAGCAAATTTATTATAAAAATTAAAACCGACCTTTTTCAGGTCGGTTTTTTGCTGTTTATTTTGAAATTCTGATAACAGTTGCTGAATACTGCGGTACGGTATAATTGAACTGATTTGTCACACCGTCAACAGTGAATTCTGTCATCTTGCAGGCTTCTTCCTGACCGAGAATGTTATCATCTGCAGGGCTGTTACCTGCCACCTGATAAACTTTTGCTGTTGACTTTACATCTGCGTTTGCGATATCGATTGCAAATGTTCTGTCGCTGCCTGTCACATTTACAAGCTTGATGATGATATCTCCGCTTTCGTCTGTTGAAACAACCTGATAAGCTTCAGCATTTGTCTTTGACTCTGCATCATAATCAAACTGAAGTTTGCCGTCGATATAACCCTTGATATTTGTACCGTCAACGACGATTTTTATCTGATATGTCACACCGTCTTCAACTGTGAAGTCTGTTGATGTGCCGTTGATTGCGCCTGTCTTGACACCGTTTTCAACTCTCTGGAGAGCTGATTTTGTGTTATCCCAGCCACCGATATTCCAGTAGAAAAGATTGTTTTCATCTTCAACAAGGAACGGAACAAAGAAACCTTCTGCGCCTTCTTTCTTTGTAGCTTCGAATGTGTAAGTGTAATTTGACCACTCTGTTTCACCGAAATATGCAGTTGCGCCCTGTTCATTGAAATCATGCTCAGAAACTGTCTGAGTCACTTTGCCGTCTGATGTTTTCCACTTGCCTTCACCGACTTTGTGCCAGTTCCACCAGAAGTTATAGCCTGAAAAATCATCTGATGCAAGAACTTCGCCTGTTTTATTATCTGTGACTTTAACATTGTCAAACTCTGCCTGAGTGTACCATGTGCCCAGACCTACCATACCTGTCAGGTCATCGGGAGCAATCAATGCACCGTCAAGCTCTGAGCCGAGAAGTTCTGTACCTGCATTTGTTGAGAAGAGTTTCTGCATGTAGTAATTGATTGAGCCTGTTGAAAGGTTGTTATTGAACCAGATAAGGTCAGGCGCCCAGTGTGTTGCTGTGAGATTACCGAAGAGAGGTGCATAAGCAGCCATTTCAACAATATCTCCGTTTCTTTCAAGACCTGTCATATATGCAGCTTCTGCAAGTGCTGCTTCAAGAGTGTTTGACTTTGCCGCATACTCACCAACGAAAACTTTGATAGCACCTCCGTAAATGGTGTCTGTCATGTTCTCGTAATTTCTGACATAGTTGTTTTCATCATAATAATCAGTATTCTTGCGGAACCAGTCAGGTGTCATGTAATAATGCTGATCAACTGCACCTGCATATTCTTCGATTGTGATTCCGTTTTCTGCCACATATTCATATGCGTTCACATATGAGTTATAGTAATTCCAGCCTGATGTTGCTTCTGCTGCACCTGCTGAATAGATAAGTTCAAGTCCTTCGTAAAGTTCGGGATTCTTTGCTTTTTCTTCGTTGAATCTTTCAAGGAAAGCTGCATATCTTTCGTAATAATCAGGGCCTTCGTTTTCGTTACCGATACAGATGTATTTAAGTTCAAAAGGCTCTGCATGACCGAGAGAAACTCTGACTTTACCCCATGTTGTTGTTTCATCGCCGCGGCAGAATTCAACAAGGTCTGCCATATCCTGAAGATACTGACTGAATTCGGGAGTGTCCATCGCAACGGGACCTTTGCCACGCATCTGACAGAAAAGTCCGCAGTTGAGAACAGGAACACCGAGAGCACCGATATCTTCTGCAAGAACGAAATATTCATAAAAACCGAGACCGTAGCTCATATAACAAGGCAGAGGATCGTCGGAAATTGCAATGTTTGTCCAGAGATTGATACCAAGAGGTCTTGTTGCAACATCACCATATACGCCATTAAATTCAAGAGGCTGACCGTCTGCACCCACACCGATTGAATCTTTCCAGTTGTATGCAGTTTGAGCATCGTAACCTTCGATAACGCATCCGCCGGGGAATCGCAGGAATGCGGGTTCAAGCTCTGCAAGTTTTGTAACAAGATCAATTCTCATACCGTGGTTATTATATGTGGGAGGCATGAGAGAAACCATATCAAATGCAACCTTACCGTTATCGATAAGCACCTGAAGATAAACATCTGCTGTTGCTGTAACAGATGATGTAACTTTAACTTCGTATTTTGCCCAGTCAGCAGTAAGACCGCTGAAAGTTACTTCGCCTGCTGTTTCGTTTCCTGCAACAAGACGGACTGTGACTTTGCCGTTATATGAAGCAAGAGCTTTTGCATAAACGGAGAAATCATATGTCACATCTTTTTCAATTGCCATGCCTTCAAGGAAGCCTTTATTCTGAACACCTGCGGGAGCACCGCTTGTGTTGTTGATAACAAGATAGTTTGTGTTGTTTGCATTAAGACCGTTTGCAGTGTCGCCCACAGTCACGCTGTAATCTGCAGTGCCCACCTGACTCCAGCCATGAAGCTCGTCGTCAGCAGCAAGTTTACCGTACTCAAATGAACGGTTGACAACTTTTTCTGCATAAACACCGCCGTCAGCAGCAAAGTTGATATCCTCAAAGAAAATACCGTAAAGCAATTCGCTGATACCGTGAATTCTGTTTGCGGCATCGATTGAAAGAGTGTAATCGGACTGAGATTTGTCATAAGCAGTGATTGTATTCTCTTCACCACGCTGAATATCGGGTGTTTCTGCACCTGTACCGCCGACGATACCGAGAGAAACAAAAATACTCATGAACCATGCTGTGATTTTTTTGAAGAATAAAAGAAGTGTGTAACGCATGAATTGTCCTCCTTATATGCTGAAAATTGATGTGTAATCAGCATAATTTATTTGTTGTTTTATTGTTTTCTGCGCATCAAGCCAGGGCTTTGCGGCAGAATAATAAACTGAATTGTCGTGATTTGCCTTTTTTATCTGAGCTTTTATCTGCTGACTGCGTTTTCTGCAGACTGCAATTGCATTTCTATGAACATTTATGTCCGCATTGTTTTCGTTTGCAGTCTTCATGCCTTTGAGAGCATTCTGCAGTGCAACTTCTGCTTCATACTCTTCTTTATAAAGCTTTTCAAGCACGGAATCATCAAAAACTTTGACACCGTCGGGGAAATATCGTCTTGCGGCTTTTGAAGAATATTTTATGTCACGATACATCTTTCTTGCATATTTTCTGACTGCTTTTTCTTCTGCAGTGCCGTTGGGAAGCTGACTGATTTCAGCTTTTGTAATGATATCTGCTGTGCAGTAACCTTCAAGCCCTGCCGCAACAATTTTTTTTGCAACGGAAAGAGCAAACATGCCTTCTGCTGACTTGTAACGGTTAAGCTCATTCATTATGAACTTCGAAATTTCAATTTCTTCGTTGGCATTCCTTGCTTCTTTTGTCTTTTCGGAAGAAAGAGGCTTTTTATAATATTCCTGAGCATCCACAATGATTTTCACAGCTTCTGCACGTGCATCTTCTGTAAGAGAATCTGTGTCTCTGTCTTCAAAAGCTGCTCTGATTTTAAGCACACGCACCATGGCTTTCTGTTTTGTTTCCGTAAAGTCATAGAAGAACATGGGAATAACATTCATAACAGCACCGATGACAGATGCAATAACAAGCACGCTGCTGATATTCACGAAATATTCGTGGTTGTAAAGAACATCGTAAACATTGTTTGCACTGTAACCGAGTGACACCGCAGTCTGGGCATTGAGTCCGACTTTATCATAAATAACAGGCAGTACACCGCTTGTGACCATGCTGATAACGTTTCCTATAAGTCCCACAGCAGCAAACATTCCGTCGATTCTCTCACCCGAAATATACTGCTGATAGTCTCTGATATCAGCATTGATACTGGGTGTGATAAGGTGTCCCAGCGATGTTATGAACTGATTGATGAATGAACAGAAAAGAAGCATCCAGATTATATGCGTCGTTCCTGTCATACGCACAACAGGAAGCATAAGTGCAATAAGTCCTATATTAAGCACATTAGAGAAAATGATAATCTTCTTTTTGCCGTATTTTCTGATGAAGAACGGAGCTACGATATTCGGCCAGAAAGAAGCATTGCCTGCAATTGCGGTGATGACAGCATACTGACCTGCCGAGCAGGCTGACTGATAATTATACATCCAGCCCATGATACTTGCGAATGCACCTTCAAGGAATCCCATCCAACCTGCAAGTGAAATTATCCAGAAATATTTATTTGATGCAACTGCTCTGAAAGCATCTGAAAAACGCACCTGAACAATATGTTTCTTCGGTCTTACGATTTTTTCTTCCGTATTGACATAAGCAATGATTGAGATAAGGAATCCGACTACAAGCAGAGGCGGAAACAGAATTCTGTAAACTCTTAAATCATAAAGAGTATTCTCGCCTGTTATGAGCTTTGCAACAATCGGAAAAAAGATGTTTGCAATTGAGGGAGAAAGGTTTTCAACAATGCTTTTGATTGAAAGCACGTCTGAACGCTCAATTGAATTGGGTGAAAGAACATTTATAAGGCTGTCGTAAGCATCGTTCATGAAGTTATAGAAAAACTGGAACCCGATGTTACACAGAAGCACCCAGAAGCACTTCCAGAAAAGCGACATGCTTTCGTATGGAAGCATTATCATGAAAATACCGATTGCAACAGTGGGAATACCCATTGAAATGATGTACGGACGGTATTTACCTTTCATGCTGCGTGCGTTGTCTATCATATTTGCACGAAGTCCCGTAAGAGGGAATGATGACAACAGACCGATTATGTAAATTATGTAAAGCGATTTTGCATCAATACCGATGGTATTGCCGAGCAGAGTATTATTTGTGGAAATAATCATCTGACCTATGCAGTGCACGATAAGTTTTACACCGATACCGCCCACAGACAGCGATGATATCTCCTTTATGCTCATGTATCTGCCTTCAGGCGGAGTTTTCCAGTTATTTTTAAACAAACCGATAGTTTTGTTTGCTGTTTCTTTAATATTCAAGCAAAACACATCCTTAAATCAGAATATTATGGTATTTACGCTCTTTGCCGATATTTCAATATTTTTGCCTGCAACTTTTTCTGCAAGGTCGTTATCCTTGTCTGTCACAATATGTCTGACACTTTCCTTTGCGTCTTCGAGTGTGATTTTCTCTGCGGAGTCTGTGTTATTGATAACGATAAGGATATTTTCATCATCCTTTCTGAAAGCCAGGACTTTCAGATTGCCGTTATCACATTTCACACCGATTTTTTCAGCACCGAAAGGAATATATTTTGAGAAATTTCCCGTTACATAATAACGTTTTGTCATTTCAAAGGTTTTGTCACTTATATTTATGTAAATCAGACCGTCGCAGTAATCAACTTCGGAAACAGCTATCCAGTGTTGCCATGAAGAAACGTTGAGAATCGAAATATCTTCATAAATGATGTTTGCCGTAACAAGTGCGGAATCCATGGACTTGTCTCTTCCGCCTTTCATATGGCACCATTCACTCATTTTTACTTCCAGGTCAGGATAATGTTTATCGAGCCATTTTCTGTAACGTGTGATAAATGCAACTCTGTCATTGAAGCCTTTTACGGGAATGGGTAAAGGCAGACAGTATGAATGAACATCAACAGCATCAATTTTTTCTCTTACACTCTTATGACACATAAGTGCATGGGTATATGATTTATTGAACCAGCGCACATCGCCCGATTCAACACCGGAAAGTTTCACATCGCGCAGATTTTCTCTTTTCTGCATTTCTTCAGCGAAGACTTTCATGACCGCAGCAGCTGCCCAGGGACTGTAATGACAGCCTTCCTGACCGCCATTCCATATCCAGATAGGCTCATTTATGGGAGAGAGATATTTTATCGGCAAGCCTTCATCCACAAAATGCTCCGTAACGTCAAGACAATATTTTGCAAATGCTTTGTAATTTGCAGGAGCAAGATTGTCACGCATTATCTGATTTTTACCAAGATGCGACCATCCGTTTTTTGTAAGTCTTTCAACAGGTGAATTGACAAACAGAATGATTTCATCCGCACCGTCTTTTGCTGCCTGATTCATCATATAGACTGCATTTGCATCACGGGTGAAATCATATTTTCCTTCGCCCATATCAAAACTCTCTGTACGTCTGAGCGGATTGTCAATATTACCCTTGCCTGAATGTGCTGAGCCTGCACCGATATTGTAACGGTAAGTCCTCAGACCAATGCCGTTTTCCTTGCTGTAAAGAAGCTGTGAAATTCTGTCACGCACGGCAAGACCGCTGTCTTCATCAATATGATCCCAGCCACCCACAAGCTGTGCCCACCATGCACCGCTGGCACCGAAGCCTTCAAATTTACCTTTTTTTACGGATGTATCAATTCTGATATTCATAATATTCTATCCTTTATTATTTATATTAATATAATATAAAAAAACAGCGTAACAATCAACACCTTTTTGAGCCGGATTTGTAAACAAAAATTGAATTTATGAATAAAAAAACAGGCTGTACATATATTGAAACATGCTGTTTCTTGCCAATTTATGGTAAAAACATTGTAATTGTCTACAAACACGCAAATGAACACACCTCTCATTTGTGACGTTTTTACAAAGAATCTGCTTTTATATTGACTAAAATGACGAAAGATGATAAAATACAGTGCGGTGGCAAGGTAAAATACTTTTCACCCTGCCGGCAAAAACAAAATATCGGGGGTCAGAGACTTATGAAAAACAGACTTTTCCGCCTTTTTTCATTTGTGACAGTAATCATTCTTATCGTATCATCTATTCCCCTTACTGCGTCTGCAGCATCTTTCAACCAGATAGTCAATGCAACAACAGACATCATCATGACAAACGAAGGTAACTACACCACTGTTGTGAGAAATGATAACGGCTCTCTGAGTATCGGTAAAATCTGCTGGCACGGCACAAATGCTCTTAATCTGCTTAAAGATATTGTTGCGCTCAATCCTTCTCAGGCACTCAATATTCTCGGCGCATCACTTTATAACGAAATTATCACATCCTATTCATGGAGTACAAAAATTCCCACAAGTGCGGAAGCTGCGGTGATTGCAGTTTTTCTTTCAACTGCAGAAAGCCGTAAAGTGCAGGATGAAACAGCCTGGAAATACATCAGCGAATACGTTGAGCACGGTATGGCTCTTGGCATTACTGAGCCTGAAGCTCTTGTTTTCTTTGCCGACTTTGAAAATCAGAACGGCAGAGCAGGTGCAACAAGTTTTTATTACGAAGTAATCAATGCTTACGGCACAGTCAATCTGGGCACTCTTTATGCTTCATCAAGCAAAAATCCCAGAAGAACCAGAACATACAACTTCTGTGCAACCATCAACTGGAATAATTATTCCGATTCTCCCGCATATCAGAAAGATGAAATCGCTCCCGAAATCAACGATGTTGTGGTCAGCGATATCACTTCTCAGGGCTATACGGTTTCATGCACAGCATCAGATAACGTCAATGTGACTGCAATCTATTTTGCAGTTTTCCACAAGGATGACGGTTCTCAGAATGCAAAGTGGTACAAGCAGGAAACAACTGCAACTGCAAGCATGACAATTGACATTGCAGAATTCGGTAACCGTACAGGTTATTATTACACATTCATCTATGCTTTCGACGAAGCAGGAAACTATGCATACGTGGAGCTTAACGCAATAAAAGTTCCCGAAGCTACTCCCACAGAGCAGAAGCTCAGTCTTACCGTTTCTGCCACAACAGACGGTGAAATCGGCGGTGAAATCAGATGGAAAGCTTCCACCACAGGCGGCAGCGGTGACTATCTGTACACTTTCGATCTTTACAGAGACGGAAAACTTATCAACAAACGTAATTACAGCGATTACAATGATTATGTCCACGCAGTCACTTCCTCAGGCTCTTATCATGTTGTTGTCAGCGTTTACGACAGAGTAAGCGGTAAAACAACCATGACAACAAGCACCGAAACAAACATTTTCATCCCCATTATTGCAAACTCTTTCACAGCAGAAATGTCTGCAGCAATACTCGGACAGTCTGTTTCATGGAAGCTTGACGCAAGCGGCGGTGAAGGCGAACTGAAATATTCCCACACACTTTACAAGGATGGAACAGTCGTTTACAGTTCACCTTACAAGAAAAATTACACAACATTCACTTACAAACCCGACGATAGCGGTGTTTACAACGTTATTGTCAACATCATGGACAGCCGTTCGCAGGTTGTATCGGTCAAAAGCGATGATATCATTGTTATCAGACCGCTTTCAGTCAGCAACGTGTCCTTTTCAACTGACTATGCTGTTGCAGGCAAATCAGTAACCTGCTCTGCCGATGTTGTGGGCGGTACAGGCACTTACACCTGCAAATTCAGTATATATTGCGACGATATTCTTGTGCTCGAATCCGAAAATCTCAGCACAAACGAATTCACTTTCACTATACCGTCAGGCGGAAACTACACCGCATCGGTAACAGTGACAGATGCTGATTCAACAGTCACTCAGGCAGACGGAGGCAATCTCACAGCCGCCGACAAACCACAGAAAGGTGACGCAAACTGCGATGGTCAGCTTACCGCAGCTGATGCCCGTTACACTCTCAGATACTCCGCAGGGCTTCAGGAAGCAGATTCAGCATTCTTATTCACAATGGATGTCAATGAAGACGGAAAAGTCAACGCTTCCGACGCCAGACGCATTCTGCGTGTTGTCGCAAAATTAGATAAATTTTAAATTGGAGTTTTTTAATGAAAAAGTTAACAGCATTCTTCATTATGGTGATAATGCTGCTGTCTGTGTGTTCATTCAATGCTTTTGCATACGACAAAGAATTACTCAGCAGTATTACCGCTAACTATGATTCTGCGCTTTCTATTGCAGGAAGAAGTTCCTTTTACGGAAATTGCAACCTTGCAACTGCATATCAGCTCAGAGCCATGGGTATTTACAAAGACGGGCTTGACTATTCAGGCTCGGGTAATCTCTGGTACGATCACTTCAAAAACGAATCAAAAACATCAGGCGGATACAATGTTGTCACAATCAGCGGTGCTAACTGCCTTTACGACCTTGTTTCTCAGTACGGAAACGAAATCTACAACGTAGCTTACTGTCTCGGTACAGGCGGAACAAGCGGTTCTGTTCATGTTCTTTATATCAGAGCAATTATCGACGGTTATGTTTATTTTGCAGATTCTTTCGGCATAACATACGACAGAAATTACTATCCCGAAGGCACGGGAACAGTCCTTTCCTTGTCACAGTTCATGTCTTCTTACAAAAAAATGAACGGTAACGCACACGGTTGCGTTTACTTCACAACAGACAAATCACAGCATCTTGCAGGTTCGGTTGAAAATCCCGAAGACTGGGAAAACACCGAAACAAATTACATCCCCGGCAAGTATATCGTAACAGCTTCAATGCTCAGAATCAGAGAAAAGCCAAACACATCATCTGAGTCACTCGATCTTATTCCCAACGGCGAAACTGTTACAGTTACTGAAATCAGTGACAACTGGGGCAAAGTTGAATGGGGCGGAAAAACAGGCTGGATATGCCTTACATATGCACTCAGACTTTCTGAAGTAACAAGCAATCCCCTTTCCGTGACTTCACTGACAGCTGACAGACCTGCAGTTTTCACAAATAATGCAATCACATGGACAGCTCTCGCTCAGGGAGGCACAGGCAGCAAATATTTCTACTCATTCTATGTTTATAAAGACAATGAGAAGATTTACGCAGGTACATTCAGCACAGCAAACACTTTCTCTTTCACACCCGATTCAAAGGGCACATACAAAGCAAGTGTTACTGTTATGGATGCAGGCAACAACACTGCAGAGCAGATTGGTGAAGAAATCATATGCGTTGGTGATGAAATCAACTTTGTTCGTGGTGACACAGACGGAGACGGTGTTGTAACTGCTAAAGATGCAAGAATTGCGCTTCGTGTTTCAGCTATGATGGAACACATCACAGGCAGAAATTTCGTATGTGCTGACTTTGACAAAAACGGAAAAGTCACTTCATCCGATGCAAGAAAAATCCTGCGCAAAGCATCCCGTCTTGATGATAATTAATTATACATAACAAATTAAAGTTCCTGTTTAAAGCAGGAACTTTTTTTATGTTTCTCTTGACAAAACAGAACAATTGTTCTATACTTAATATTACAAACATATGTTCTTAAAGGAGAAATATAATGAAATTAAAAAAATCTTTTGTTTTATATCACGACTACTGGAATTGGTTCAGATTGCTTACCGATGAGGAGTTGGGCAAGCTGATACGCGCGATTTTCTATTATGAGCGTGAGCAGACTGAGCCTTATGACCTGAATGAAAAGACTATGATCGCTTTTTACATGGTTAAAGATACACTTGACCGTGACAGGGCAAAATATGAAGCTGTCTGCAACAGAAACAAGGAAAACGCAAGAATCAGATGGCAGAAAATGAAAGACTGCGGAATTGAGCTTCCGCCGGAAGCAGCTGCCGACCAGTTACAATAATCAAAAATGCCACCGCATGCAACCGCATACCGGAAATGCCGATAATGATAATGAAAATGAAAAAGAAAATGATATGATAAGGATAACGTAACTGAAATTGAAAATGGCAAAAAATTGTTCAAAACTTTGTTCAGAACTTGTCGAAAACATGTTCAAAACTCAGTATAATTCAAAACAAAACACAAAAAACTCCCGTAAGCCGGGAGTTAATTTCATCAGAACAGTTTTTTCTTGCCGTTTTCCCATCTGCCCTTTGATGTTTTGCCGTTTGCGTAAATATATATACCCTGACCGTGATACTGACCGTGATTCCAGTCACCTGCATAAACATCACCATTGGCATATGTCATTTTGCCTCTGCCGTTAAACTGTGAATTATGCCATTCACCTTCATAAAAAGCTCCGTTTGGCCATGACATTCTGCCTCTTCTGCCAATATTGCCGTCCACCCACTCACCGTCAAAGGTTTTTCCGTTTGCCCAGATATATTGTCCTTGGCCGTTGCGCTTATCATTATACCATTCGCCATCGTAGACGTCTCCGCTTGAATAAACGCATCTGCCTGTGCCCTGTCGTCTGCCGTCGAAAGCATAACCTGTATAAGTGTATGCCTGATTCTCTTCAATTCCTTTCAGTTGCTGAACAAACACTGCTGAAGGCGACTGAATTGTCTGTGCAAAAAAAGCAGGCTGCTGATATTGCGGTGCTGCCACGGGATTCACAGCTGATACTCCTGTTTTTCTGCAATTCTGCAACATTTTTATTCCGCAGATTGCATTTATGAATTCTGCATCGGAAGCCATATTTTTTCTGAAAATTGCCTGCAGAATATCAAGCTGCATTTCCATTCCGGGAGTCAGCTCAACATCCTCCAGATAAATAACGAGAATTTCCTTGTGCTTTTTTATTGCGAGATTCACTTCTCGGCGACAGTTATGGGATGCAAGGTAATTTTTTGACATAAACGCAATAAAACACTCGCATCCGATTAATTTTTCTGCTATGTATTCAGGCCATTCACTACCGATTTCAATTCCCTTATCGTACCAGATGTTGAATCCCGCCTTGTGCATAGCATCAATTATATTAAGGACAACATCGCTGTCTTTATGAGCATAACTTATAAAAATTGTTGGTACCGATGTTGACATGCCTTCCATCCTTTTCTTCTGAATATGCTAATATTTTACACTTTATCGCCTTTTCAGTCAATACCATTTCTGAAAACAAAAGAGGAAACGGAGTTTTAATCGGGCTTGAATTCGCCGTCAACCCAATGACCTTTTTCAATTGTACCGTCTTCATGGGTGTATATACAAAAGCCATCGGGCAAGTTGTCAACCCAGTTTGTTTCCCATTTTTCACCGTTTTCAAAAGTCATTTTTCCGTATCCTTGTATTTTATCATATAAGAGTTCCCCTTCATATGAAGAACCTTCAGGAAATGTCAATTTTCCGTAACCATGCTTTTTATCCGCCTTGAACTCACCTTCATAAACAAATCCATCTTTTATTGTCAGTTTACCACGACCTTCGAAGACATCATTTTTAAAATCGCCTTCATATTCACTGCCATCCGGAAATGCAAGCTTTCCGTAGCCATGACGCTTGTTGTTTCTGAAATCACCTGTGTAAATTCTTCCGTCCGGATACACCAGCATTCCTGTACCATGGTAATTGCCGTCTTTAAATTCTCCTTTGTACGAATCTCCTTTTACATATTCCTCACTGCCGACACCATGTTTGCTACCATTCTTCCAACCACCTTCATAGTGTCCCTGGCATTCACCGTCCTGCAGATACTCAATTTTCCCACGCCCGTGTCTCAGACCTGATTTCCATTCACCATCATACACACAAAGCGGACATGAAAGTTTTCCATCACCGTGATACTGATCCATGTAAAAATCACCCTCATACATCATATCACCATCTTTATATTTTCCGTAGCCGTGCTTTTTATCGTTTTTCCACTCACCTTTATAAAAATCACCATTTGCCCAGATATATTCACCAGACCCGTTAAATTTTCCGGCTTTATATCCGCCGACATAAGTATCCCCACAAGCATCAGTATATTTTCCCTGTCCGTGTTTCTTATCATTTTTCCACTGACCATAATAAACTGATCCGTCAGCATATGTAGCTTTGCAAACGCCGTTCATTGCGTCGTTTTCCCATTCACCATCATATTTTCTGCCATCAGATGTCAGAAATACGCCAAAACCGTGCTTCTGTGCATTCTTCCACATACCATCATAACTGCTGCCGTCTGCCCATGTCAATTTACCTCTGCCGGTGCGGTCACCTTTCAGGTACTCACCTACATATTCATCACCATTCGGCCAAGTATATTTCCCATTGCCGTGTCTTACGTTATCGTACCATTGCCCCTCATATCTGTCTCCGTTTGCCCAGACCGCTATTCCCAGTCCCTGTCTTCGATTGTTAGAAATTGTTCCTGTATATGTACACATTTCTCCACTTTCTTCTCTGAACTCAAGATCTTCAACATAGCAACCAATTATTCCGTTTTCATACAGCGCCTGGGCAATTTCATCGGGATCAAATTCAATTTCTGTACGGCAACACTGCAACATTTCCACATTACAGATATTTTCTATAAATTCTTCATCTGAAGCTGCATTTTTTCTGAAAATTGCCTGCAGAATGTTAAGCTGCATGCGCATGCCTGCAGAAAGCTGCACATCCTCAAGATATACAACAAGAATCTGCTTGTCTTCTTCAATGGCAAAATTCAGTTCCCTTTTACAATTCTGGGATGCTATATAATTTTTTGATATAAATGCAACAATACACTCGCATCCGATTAATTTTTCCGCGATATATTCAGGCCATTCAGTACCCGCCTCAATGCCTTTGTCGTACCATATACTGAAGCCTTCATTTTGCATTTTCTCGATTATACCGAGAACAACTTCACTGTCTTTATGAGAATAACTTATAAAAATTGTCTGTTCCGCTGATGACATGATTTCCATCCTTTTCATGTAAATATGATAGTATTTTACACTTTATCGACTTTTCAGTCAACCTGTTTCTGAAAAACAAAAAACTCCCGAAGATAACTTCGGGAGTGATGTGCAATTTTTAAGCTTCTGCTTCTGCCTTTTCTGCTTCTTCTTTTTCTTCAAGAGCTTTACGTTCATCGTATGAAAGAAGATATTTGGACATATCCTTATACTTAACCTGGATGTTCATCTTCTTATAAATAACGTTGATGACAATCTGAAGAACAAAGCCGAGAACCACACATATGGGACCTAAAACATTGAATGTTCCGGTGAAAATATCAGGCACAGCTGCTGTAACTCCTGAGAGCCACATTGAAAGACCGACTGAAGCAACAATTGTGAAAATGATACCTACTACTGCAGTTGTAATGTTTCTCTTGATACCTTTCTTTCCGCATGAGAAGAAAAGATTTACAATATTCACGATTGTTGTGAGAGCCATCAGAACAAAACCGAGAAGCGCAACAAAATAGAATATATATGCCTTGCCGACCATTTCTGAATTCACGATGGAAAGCAGATAATCAAAATCAAGAGCCATGAAAACTTTGTTTACAATTGCAATGATGTTGATTGTTGTTGTTTCCTGGAAATAGGGCAGATTAACAACAACTTTACCCATGGGAGCAAGTGTTGCAATAAGAGGAAGGAGACTGAAAACAAGTCTTACAATCGCAACCGGATGACCGATTGTTGCAGCCTTGAGTCTGTCCATTGCAGGCTGGCTTGCAGCATGCTCAAACTCTGCTCTGTCTGCTTCTTCTTTCAGAGACTCTTCCATTCCGTAATAAACCAGGTTGATTCCGCACACGGGACATTCCGGTTTAATATCTATCATTGACAGCTTATAGCCGCATTTGGGACAAAACGATGCCATAAATATCACCCATTCTTCTATAGTACTTGTAATTTTAACATATCTGTACCAAAATAACAAGATGTTTTTGTATATTTTATGGATTTTTTTTAATTTTTTATTTTACAGCAATGATTTGTTGATATCAAGATTATATTCATCGCAGACATCGATGATTTCCTGTGCTGTGGGACGGATTTTTTTACCGCCCATAGAGATAACCTTAACAAGAATCTCTGCTGCTTTTTCAACAGTCTCAATAATTCCGAAAACTGACTTGAAATCTTCACCTGAACTGAAGATACCGTGCATTGACCATACAACAACGTCATATTCCTTGAATTTCTCTGCTGTTGCCTTTGCAATGTCGATACTGCCTGTAAGCATGAGAGGAAGAATACCGATACCTCTGGGGAATACAACTGCACATTCGGGCATCATATCCCAGATTTCTCTTGTGAAATCCTTATCATTCTGAGGAAGCACAAATGTGAGCGCAATTGTATTTACGGGATGCACGTGCATAACAAGTCTGTGTTTACCGTCTGTGATATCCTTTTTGACGCTGTGATTGAGAAGATGTGTGGGGAATTCACTTGTGGGTCTGCCGCCTGATGCAAGACCCCATACGATTCTGTAATTTTCACCTGTTTCGTCAATCTGAGCGATACATACACTGTTTTCGGGATCAGCCTTTGTGTAACGGAAATATTTTCCGCTTCCTGTTACAAGGAAATATTCATTTGCAAGATTGGGCACGGAAACTCCGATAGCAGTCCAGGGTTTTTCGTATGAAAAATCAGCCTTGATTGCTTCTGTATCTTCGTCACTGATACGGTATGACATGTTACCGCCGTTACGCTCATTCCAGCCGAGTGCACAGCAAAGATCAACCATATCAATAAATTCGTTAAAAAATTCTGCTTTTAATACTTTTGACATTTTAATCACCAGAAAAGTTGAATTATTGTTAGTGAGAAATGAGGAGTGAGAAGTGAGAAGTGTCGGAAGCACTTCGTGCTTATTCCGCTACGCTCTATATTAAGGAATTGAAGTTTTGCTGTACACCGCCATTTATGTTTAATCTGCATTATAATGGGGTAAGGGGTGTAACCCCTTCATTCACTTCTAACTCCTAACTTCTAACTCCTGACTCTTAAATAAATTATTTCTTATTCGCAATAGCTGCTTTTGCCTTTGCACAGATGTTTTCTGCATTAAGGCCGAATATTTCGAGCAGTTCAAGTGCAGGACCTGACTTGCCGAATGTATCTTCAACACCGACTCTGAGTACGGGTACGGGTGTTGTTTCTGCAACAACTGCTGCAACAGCTTCACCGAGACCGCCGATTACATTATGTTCTTCTGCAGTAACGATAGCACCTGTCTTCTTTGCTGCATCGATGATGATATCCTTATCGATGGGCTTGATTGTTGCCATGTTGATAACAGCAGCGTCGATGCCTTCTGCAGCGAGTTTTTCTGCAGCCTGAAGAGCTCTTTCAACCATAAGGCCTGTTGCGATGATTGTCACATCCTTACCTTCCTTAAGGTAAACGCCCTTGCCGATTTCGAACTTGTAGTTTTCATCAAAAATTCTGGGCACTGCAAGTCTGCCGAATCGCATATAAACGGGACCGTCCATCTCAGCAGCTGCCATAACAGCAAGTCTTGCTTCAACATCGTCTGCAGGGTTGATGATTGTCATGCCGGGAATTGTTCTCATAAGAGCAATATCTTCACAGCACTGATGGCTTGCACCGTCTTCACCAACAGAAATACCTGCATGAGTTGCGCCGATTTTAACATTGAGATGAGGATAACCGATTGTGTTTCTTACCTGTTCAAAAGCTCTGCCTGCAGCAAACATTGCGAAGCTTGATGCAAAAACAGTGTAACCTGCAGTTGCCATACCTGCTGCAACGCCCATCATGTTGCTTTCTGCGATACCGCAGTCGATGAATCTGTCGGGGAATTCTTTTTTGAACATACCTGTTTTTGTGGCTGCAGCAAGGTCAGCATCAAAAACGATAACTTTGTCATTTTTCTGTCCGAGTTCAACGAGAGCCTTACCGTAGGCATCTCTTGTTGCTGTTTTGATTACGTCTGCCATAATTAGCCCTCCAATTCTGCCTGTACTGTATCAAGTTCTGCCATTGCAACCGCATACTGATCTGCATTGGGTGCTGAACCGTGCCATGAAACCTGATTTTCCATGAATGAAACGCCCTTGCCCTTTGTTGTCTTCATGACAATTGCTGTGGGTTTGCCCTTGCAAGCCTTTGCAGCAGCGAAAGCGTTTTCGATTTCTTCAAATGAATGACCGTCAATATTGATTACATTCCAGCCGAATGCTGCGAATTTTTCGTCAATGGGATATGGTGAGTTGACTTCTTCAACAGTGCCGTCGATCTGAAGGTTGTTGTTATCAACGATTGCAACGAAGTTATCAAGCTTCTTTGCTGCAGCGAACATTGCTGCTTCCCATACCTGACCTTCCTGAATTTCACCGTCACCGAGAATTGCATATACTCTGAAAGCATCGCCTGAGAACTTTGAACCCAGAGCCATACCTGCGGCTGCTGAAATTCCCTGACCGAGTGAACCTGTACTCATATCAACACCGGGGATATATGTCATGTTGGGATGTCCCTGAAGATATGAAGCACTCTTTCTGAGAGTCTTGAGATCTTCCACGGGGAAGAATCCTGCGTTTGCAAGTGCTGCATAAAGAGCAGGTGCTGCATGACCCTTTGAAAGAACAAGTCTGTCTCTGTTTTCTGCCTTGGGAGCAGAAGCATCAACTTTCAGTTCGCATCTGTAAAGAAAAGCCAGAACATCTGCGATTGAAAGTGAACCGCCGGGATGACCTGATTTTGCATTGAATGTTCCCTCGATGATACCCTTACGGATTTTCACTGCATCGAGAAGAAGCTGTTTTTTAACATTAGCGTCCATGTTATCACTCCTATGATAATGCTTTTGTTCAGTTTATTGTGATTTTTAATATTTCAACCCTGTTGAAAAGACGGGGCACAAGATAATAGCCCTCAAGACCTGCTGACAGGAACATTTTTGTTCCGCAGATGTCAAATTCGCCCTTGTCATACTCGGGTAAAAAGCCTTGTTCCGGTGCATAAACACCGCCTAAAATCGGAATCTGCCATATTCCTCCGTGGTCATGACCGCAGAAAACGGCATCGAAATTCCATTCATCATCCGTATATATAAATGTATTGGGTCTGTGCATCATAAGAAGGCTCAGACTGTCTGTTTTTTCGAATTCTTTCAGATAGTCATAAACAGGCGAAGAATGCCATTTGTCACCATAATCTTCAAGATAAACGCTGTAGTCAAAAATTCCGCCCAGTCTTACCTTCTGACCTTTGATTTCTATGTCGGCAATTTCTCCGTCAAGCACGGTAACTCCTGTGCTTTCGGCGTATTCCCTGTAACTCTCACCTGTCTGCACATCATAACGTTTGTCGTGATTTCCCGGCACCATATAAACAGGTGCAATTTCACAAAGTGCTCTGAGCGTCACCATAATTCTGTCTTTGTTTGATTTTCCGCCGTGATAATCAAAGAAATCCCCCACAAGAAGAATAACATCGGGAGCCGTTGCTTTTACTGTTTCAACAAGACGGCAGTTATCCTTTCCGAAAACGGAAAAATGCAGGTCGGACAAAACTGCGGCAGTTATCGGACAAGTGACTTTGCCTGTTTCAAGACTGTATTCAGTTGTTTTGATTGAAAGCTCGGAATATGCCGCTGCAGACAATGCAAGCACACCTGCAGCACCGATAAGTCCGAAAATATGTTTCAGTTTCATAATTTTCTGCATTTATTCAAAAATGATGTAAAATATTCCGGCAGGTCAGATGTGAATTCCAGATACTCTCCTGTTGCGGGATGCACAAAACCTATCACCCTTGCGTGGAGACACTGCCCCTGCAGTCCGTGAGTATGTTTTGCATCACCGTAAACAGTATCGCCGGCAACGGGATGACCCATTGATGCGGCATGCACCCTTATCTGATGTGTCCTGCCTGTTTCAAGTATAAATTTACAGTGACAAAAGCCTGTGAATCTTTCAATCACTTCATAATGTGTTGTGGCATTTCTCGGATTCAGACCGTTGATTGCCTGCTTTTTTCTGTCGTGGGGACTTCTGCCGAGAGGTCTGTCGATTGTGCCTTTGTCCTCTCTGAAATTCCCCACAACAACAGCTTCATATTCTCTTCTGAAACTGTGTTTCTGAATCTGCTCTGCAAGGGAAATATGAGCTTTGTCGTTTTTTGCAACGATAAGAAGTCCGCTTGTGTCCTTGTCAATTCTGTGGACAATGCCCGGTCTTATGACGCCGTTGATGCCCGAAAGACTTTCTCCGCAGTGATACATCAGCGCATTTACGAGAGTGCCTGTGTAATTACCCGGTGCGGGATGGACAACCATATCCTTGGGCTTATTGATAACAAGCAGGTCATCATCTTCATAAACGATATCAAGCGGAATATCCTCTGCAACGACATCAAGCTCTTTCGGCTCAGGCACTTCGGCAGTGACAACATCGCCTGCTTTGAGTTTAACGCTTTTTGAAGCCTTTTTACCGTTTACGGTAACTGCACCGTCTTCTATAAGCTGTGATGCTGCAGACCTTGAAAGTGAAGAATTGTCCGAAAGAAATTTATCGAGTCTTACACCTGCTTCACTGACGGTAAACTCAAGAATTTCCATCGGTTTTCTCCTTTTTCTTCTGTTTCTCTTCCCTGATTATATCATAAATGAGATACCCCATAACCACGAAACATCCCACAACAACAAGAATGTCCGCAAAATTGAAAACGGGGAAATCAATGAAGAGAGTTTTTATGTAGTCCACAACATAACCCTGTGCGAATCTGTCTATAAGATTACCTGCACCGCCCGCAAGAATCAGGACGGCACAAGTATTGAGTATTTTTCCTTTTATTCTGCCCATAAACAGGAAGATGACACCGCCTGCCAGCAAAATAAGAGTTATGATTGACAGGAGCATTGTTGAATCAGAAAAAGCACTGAATGCAGCTCCTGTATTTTCCGCATAGGAAAGTCCTATGAAATTTTTTATAAGAACAATATCTTCTTTTCCCATCAGGTGTGTGACTGCAAGTTTTTTTATCAACTGGTCAATGAATGTCAGCACTGCAACTGCAATCATCTGCGCAGAAAAGATTATGTATCTCTTACTTTTTATCATTTTCTTTTCTTTTTCTTATGTTTGCGTGAATTTGCTTCAGCTTTTTCTGCTTCTCTTGCACGTTTCTTTTCTTCATCGACTTCAAACATGCTGAAATCTATTTCAAAATCATCATCTGCACCGGCAAGCTGATCAAAAACAGAATTGTCAGCGGTAACAAACTCACTGTTGTTATCTGAAGGAATTTCGGGGACAAACTCTTTAACGTCATCATCGTCATCTTCTGCTGCATCGATTATATCCCAGTTGTCATCAAAAAGATCATCGTCATCTTCTTCATCGACAAATTCAACAACTTCTTCTGCTGTTTCTTCAACAACTTCTTCTGCTGCTTCTTCAACAACTTCTTCTGTTTCTTCTTCAACAACTTCTTCTGTTTCTTCTTCAACAACTGCTGCAGGGATTTCTTCTGCATCATCGAAGTCAAGATCGAATTCGAATTCTTCAAAATTTTCTTCAGCAACTTCTTCTGTTGCAGGTGCTTCAGCTACAGGCTCTTCAGCAACTTCTTCGTCTGCAAGAACTTCTGCAAGCTCTTCTTCTGTCACTACCGGAACAATTTCTTCAACTGTTTCTGCAACTTCTTCTGCTGTTTCTTCTTCTGCAGCCACTTCAATAACTTCTTCTGCTACTTCTGCAACAACTTCCTCTGCAACCTCTTCAGCAACAGGTTCTGCGACAACTTCTTCTGCTGTTTCTGCAACAACTTCTGCCTCAGGAAGTTCAATTTCTGTCAATGTATCTTCGTCAGCGTTTGCTGCTTCAATTGCTGCTGCTTCGATAGCTGCTGCTTCAACTTTTTCATTTTCTTCTTCAATAAGCTGTTCTGTTGCCTTCATCATCTCTTTTGAATCAATGCCGAAGCAAAGAAGAATCTGCTCAATATCTTCAACAGCAACTGCTTCATTGAGCGCTTCGCTGTCTGTTACAAAAACAGTTTCGTCTGCAACAAGCGGAGCACTGTCGGGCTGTTCACACTCTGCGGGAATAACAGCAAGAGCTTCGTTGATTTTTGCATGGATTTCTTCTGCTGCAGTCTTAACTGCATTGTATCTTACAACTGCTGATTCAATTGCGTTGTTTACACTTTCGATGTTTGCATGAAGCTCATCATTGAGTCTGTTGACATCTGTCTGAGCCTTGATAAGAATTGCGGCAGCAGCTGACTTTGCCTTTGCAGTTACGCTCTGAGCAAATGCTTCTGCATCGCCTCTGATTTTTCTTGCATCTTCATGTGCAAGTTTGATCTGCTCTGTTTTATAGAAGTCTGCAAGCTTAACCTGCTCTTCATTATAAAGCACAGCTTCTTTTTTCATTTCAAAAGCTTCTGCCTTGAGAGTTTCTGCTTCTTCCTTTGACCTGTTTGCATCGGCAATAAGACCGTCAACAACAGACTGCGCCTTGCCCACTGCTTCTGAAACGATCTTTTCTGCTGTTTCGTCAGCTTCTGCAGTAACGGCAGCAGCAGTATCGGTTGCTTCTTTAACAAGAGCTTCTGCAGTTGCCTTTGCTTCTTCCGTAACAGCTGCAGCTGCTGCGTTAGCTTCATTCACAAGGTTTTCTGCAGTTTCTGATGCTTCTCTGATAACAGTATCAGCATTCTGGTTGATTTCGTCGATTGTATGCTGAATGCCTGCTTTTGCACCGTCAACGGTAGCTTTTGCCTGAGCATTTGCATTTTCGATTATTTTTGCAGCTTCTTTTTCTGCTTCAGCAACAGCATCAGCAAGAGCTGTTGCTGCCTTGTCTGTCATTTCCTTGGCTTTTGCTTCTGCCTCTGCAATAACCTTATCTCTGTCAACATAGATTTCGTTTGAGCGGTCTCTTGCTTCGCTGATGATTTTTCTGCCTTCATTCTTTGCAGCTTCGATCATCTTTGCAACAACAGATTCTGCACCTGCAATTGTCTGTGCAGCTGTTTTCTGTGCTGTAAGCAGAGTTTCTGTCATGTAGCTTTCGTTACGCTTGTATTCATCAAGCTTCTTTGCGAAAATTGTAAGTCTTCTTACGATTTCCTTGTTTTCATCAAAAAGTTCACCGTAAGCCTTTGCCATTTCTTCAACAAAAGCTTCAACACTCGCTTCTGAATATCCTCCGTCAGGAAGAGTTTCAAAACTGTGCTTTCTTATTTCATCAACTGTCATATCCATTACCTTCCGTTCTTTCTCTTTTTATCAGACAAAGTAAACGCCGTTATTTTCAAGTTCGTAAAGCAGGTCGCCCATAACATCCACATTGTAGGGAGTTATGATGAAAGTGCTTTTTGCGATCTTTTTGATTTCACCGTCATTTGCATAAGCAACACCGCTGAGGAAATCAAGAAGTCTGAGTGCTTCATCCTTGCTTGTGGATTCAAGGTTGAGCACGATGGTTCTTTTTTCGTTCAGATTATCTGCAATTTCTCTTGCATCTGAAAACTTTTCAGGTTTTGTGAGCACCACCTGAAGTTTTGCTGTTGTGTGAATATCAACAACCTTTGTTGAGTGACCTACCGTTGTGCTTTTGAATGTTGAACGTGATGATGCAGATCTTTCAAATGCAGCAAGATTATAGTCATCTCTCGGTGCTGATTTTTTAACAGGCTCGCGCTTGGGGTTTACAATTTTCTCTTCTGCCTGTTCTGTTTCATCTTCATCAACTTCGTCTTCGTCATCATAATCCGGTTCCGGAGCATCCATGTAAGTCTTGAATTTTTCCCAGATTCCCATATAAAACAATCCTCTCTTATTTATATATTCTCGGTCCGAAAATTGCCGAGCCGACTCTTACAAGATTAGAGCCGCAAAGTATAGCCTCTTCATAATCGCCTGACATTCCCATAGACAAAATGTCCATACTTACATTATCTAATTTTTTTGTCTTAATGTCAATAAACAGATTATACATTTCATCAAAAAATTTTCTCAATTCTGCGTTATTTTCACAAATCGGCGGAATTGTCATCAAACCTTTGATGGCGATGTGCTTCATTTCTGCTATTTCCGAGAAAATCTCATAAAACTGTGATTTATCCATACCTGTTTTACTTTCCTCGTCACCGACATTTATTTCAAGCAGAATGTCGGCAGTCATGTTGTTTTTTTCAGCCTGACGCTCAATTTCCTTTGCAAGTGAAACGCTGTCAACAGACTGTATCAGATCAACTTCCGTGATGATTTTACGCACCTTGTTTGACTGAAGATGACCGATAAGATGCTTTTCGACTTTTTCAAGTCTGAGTTCGTCTTTTTTTGAAAGAAACTCCTGCACTTTATTTTCACCGATAAGATCAATTCCGCATTCTATTGCGTGATTAATATATACGGGGTCAACCGTTTTTGTAACTGCCATAAAACGGACATCACTTTCGCTTCTGCCGCTTTTTACCGCAGCTTCGTTTATTCTGTTACGTATAAACTTTATGTTTTCCTGAATATCAATTAATTTCTGTTCCAAATTTACACCCCCGGATACAATAATTCAGCAGGGCTAAATTATTGTAATTGAAAATTAAAAGTTGAAAGTTGAAAATGTATAGAGCGAAGCGGAAGTAAGTGCGAAGCACTTCCGAAACTTTCCGTTTTCCATTCTCAATTTTCCATTGAGCACAGCGATAAATTATTGTTTATCCTGTTATCAGTCTTCCATGCGAAAGGTCTCTGCCTTCGACGATATATTCATCATAAAGATGAAGATATTTTGACGGGTTATCGTTTTCTATTATATCATTGTCCTTATACGGATCGGCGACGATACTGTAATCTTCTGTTGAATAGATTATCTTTATCTTTCTGAAATACATGAAACCGCCTGATACAACATAAACGCCTTTTTCGTTGTCTTCGTTTGTTCTTATTGCACGGTTGTCAACACGGAAGCCCTCAAACTCTTCAATATTTATAACTGCTGTTTCACATCTGAGCGATGCAAGTTCTTCGCTCATTATGTTGCATCTGAAAACGACAAGGGATTTTCCTGTTGTGCGGTCCGAACGGATTGAAACGACCTGTGCAGTCACATCGTTGACAGAAGAATCAGGGAAAGTCACCGTATAGCGTCTGCCCTCACGAAGCGCATTGATTGCAGATGTTTCAGTCACGCAGACAATATACCAATAGTAACCGTGAACAAGTCTGCCCGCATCGCTTTCCTTGATTGTTTCGGGAGTAGCCGCCATGATATTTTCCACATCTTCGATGGTCCATTCCTTGACATTTTTATAATCAAGCAAGTTTTCATAACCGTCTGTGCCTGAAATATAGTAGCCTGTGCCGCCTGATTTTATCTCCTTGTAACTTCCTGTAGATGCGGAAAGTGCATCGTATTCAGCCTTGAGAGCGTTTATGGATGCTGACAAATCAAGCTCCACACCTGTTGCAGTCTGTTTTGAAGTGATTGCATCACGTATTTCGTTCTGATTTTCATTAAGATGTGTGAAGTTGCCCGAAGAAACCATTGATGCGAAAGAATAAAGGTCAGACATTATTCTTTCATCATGGGCAGTCGTATCACCGACGATATCTGATGAAGCGTTGACAAGGTCGCTGTAATACTCCAGAAGTTCGTTGATTTCACCCATCCTGATGATATTTCCTGCCGATTCACTGTCGGCAAAAGAATAAGCAACGGTATCGTTTGCGCCCACACGGGTGCCGTCTCTGACCGCTGAAACAACGTTTGCACCTGCGGCAGAAATGATTTTTTCATCCCTGACGATAAACACTTCTGTTTTCAGCGATTTTGCAGCATCATCTGCAAATGCAATTTCTGTTCTGAGCTGTGTTCCTTTTGCGAACATATAGAAGTGGTAGGAACAAAACGCAAGAAGCACAACAGCCATCAGAGTTATTCCCACAATTGCAGGAATGCTCAGCCGTCTGTTTTTTGGTGTTTTTTCCTTTTCCAAAACAATCATCCTTTGAGAAATTCTTTGACTTTTCCGATTGCAGTGCTGACAAAATCATTATCTGCATCGGGTTGTACGGTAAATTTATTTTCGTTGCGTCTGAACCATGTCATCTGACGCTTTGCGTAGTGTCTTGTTTCTTTTTTAAGATTATCAAGTGCTTCGCCGAGTGTATACTCACCGCTGAAATACGGTTTCAGTTCCTTGTAGCCTATTGCCTGTTTTGCTGTTGTCTCTTCTCCGAGGGAAATGAATTTTTCTGCTTCTTCAAGAAGTCCCGTATCAACCATGATATCAACACGCTTTTCAATGCGGTCGTAGAGTTTCTGTCTGTCGGCGTATTCTATATAAATGTATAATGAATCGTAATCAGAGCCTTTTTCTCTTGATTTTCTCTTCTGCTCTGAAATTGTTTCTCCTGTGAGATAATAAACTTCAAGCGCTCTTAAAATTCTGCCTGCGTTGTTCACATGAAGTGTATCTGCTGTTTCGGGGTCAATCTGACGAAGCTCACTGAGAAGCTTTTCTGCACCCTCTTTTTCAAGACGGTCTTTGAGTTTATCTCTCATTTCGCTGTTGTCAGGCACAAATCCGAAATCAATCCCGTAAAGCAGAGAATCAACATAAAGTCCCGTACCGCCTGCAATAACAGGCACATTTCCCCTTGAAACGATATCTTCAATACATCTTTTCGCATCGCTCACAAACTGAGCTACGGAATATGTTTCCGACGGGTCGATAATGCTTATGAGATGATGGGGTATGCCCTGCTTTTCTTCTTCTGAAGGCTGTGCTGTGGCAATAAACATGCCTTTGTAAATCTGCATTGAATCGGCTGAAATGATTTCACCGCCGACTGCCTTTGCAATTTCAACGGCAAGTGATGTTTTTCCTGATGCTGTGGGCCCTACCACCGCAATAACTTTTGTCTTTTTCATCAGCCGTTTCTCCCGAAAAGCTTTTTGATTTCATACTCGGACATGGAAAACATAACAGGTCTGCCGTGGGGACAATATCTTACTTCATCGTCTGAAAAAACCTTTTTCACAAGGTCTTCCATTTCAAGAAGTGAAATTCTGTCACCTGCTTTTATAGCAGCTCTGCAGGCTGTTGAATGATAAAGCCAGTCGAGTTTTTCAGGCTCAGGGTCAGAAGAATTCTTTGCAAGTTTATCTGCAATTTCTGCCACGATTTCTGCCACATCACCGTCTGAAAGCTCTGTGGGACATTCAGTTACCCTGACTGTGCCTTCGCCGAAATCATCAACGCAGTAGCCTGATTTTCTGAATACTTCAAGGTTGTTCAGCACAGCGTCATAATCCTTTGCTGAAAGTGTGACTGTAATGGGTGCCATGAGCATCTGCGAATAAATCTGTCTGTCCTGATTTTTCAGCGAATTGAAAATGATTCTTTCGTGTGCTGCATGTTTATCAAGAAACAGCAGCTCTTTTTTTGTCTGAACAAGTATATATGTATTGAAAGCTTCGCCTATCACCCTGAAATCAGGTATGACTGCTTCCTTTTTTTCTTCTTTTGTTTCAACTGTTTCAATTGTTTCAACAATCGGGGCAGTTTCGGTAACAGCAGGAGTTTCTGCTTTTGCTTCTTCTTTCGGCTCTTCTGTGGTCGGTGCAGTTCTGCACATCCCCAGCACATCTTCTTCATCTTCAAATGAGAATACGGGTGCTGCAGGCTCTTTCACCACGGGAGCATTGTACACAGGCTTGGGGGTGAATTCTCTTTTTATGCCCTTGTACATATTTTCAATAGGCGGTACTTCCTTTTTTTCTGCCGAAGTGTCAACTGAAAGAGAGATTTTTTCTGTTTTTGCAGGCATTTCAACCTGATTGACTTCTGTTTTCGGCACAAACAGATGATCAGCTCTTCTGACTTCTGTTTTTATTTTTACGGGAGTGTCACCTTTCTGCAAAGCTGAAACTGCAGAAAAATAAATGGCATCATAAACGGGTTTTTCAGATGCAAAACGCACCTGAGTTTTTGCAGGATGCACATTTACGTCTACCATTGACGGATTCACCGTCAGGAAAAGCACACATGCGGGGTATTTGCCCACCATGATCTGATTTTTATAGGCATTGTCAAGGGCAGATGCAGCTACGGGGAGTTTTACATATCTTCCGTTCACAAAAAGATGCTGCATTGTTCTGTTCGGTCTTGAATGAACAGGTTTTGAAATGTAACCCTTTACAGTTATACCGCCTGTTTCACCTTCGCACTCAACAAGTGTTGCACCGAAATCCTTGCCGTAGACTTCATTTATAACGGTTACAAGTCTTCCGTCTCCGGGAGTGAAAAGTGTTCTGCGGTTATCTTTTATGAGAGTTATGCTGATTTCGGGATGTGACAAAGCGATTTTTGAAACAACATCTGCAACATAACTGCCTTCGGTCATATCTTTTTTCAGGAATTTCATTCTTGCGGGAGTGTTGTAAAACAGGTCACGGATCATGATTGTTGTTCCGTCGGGACAGCCTGCATCTGTCAGCTCCTGTTCTTCTCCGCCCGAAATGCTGTATTTTGTGCCGATTTCCTCGTCACTTGTTTTTGTGAGCATTTCAACATGTGCCACAGCTGCAACAGAAGCCAGTGCTTCACCTCTGAAACCGAGTGTGAAAATTGCATCAAGGTCTTCCTGCACACTGATTTTGCTTGTGGCATGGCTGATGAATGCAGCCCTTACGTCTTCCCTTGCAATACCGCAGCCGTTGTCGGTGATACGGATATAACGCACACCGCCGTTTTTGATTTCAACGGTGATTTTTGTGCTGCCTGCGTCGATGGAATTTTCCATCAGCTCCTTGACAACACTTGACGGTCTTTCCACCACCTCACCTGCTGCGATAAGATTTGCTAATGACCTGGGAAGAATATTGATTTTAGGCAATGGAAACACCTCTTTCTTAATGAATAATTATTTACCAAAACTTGCGTATGGCGGCTTGTTATTAATTCAATTTTTTCTTTATTTCGTAGAGCATAGTCAATGCTTCGATGGGAGTGAGAGTATTGACATCGAGCATTTTAAGCTCATCTATAACATCGTTATTGATGCCTGATTCAAATGACATCTGAGGCTCGTCGCTGACTTCCCTTGTCTGAGTGCGGATAACAGGTGCTGCGCCTGTTTCTTCAAGCTCTGCAAGAATTTCTCTTGCTCTGCCAACAACACTCTTCGGGATTCCTGCAAGCTGAGCTACTTCGATACCGTAACTTCCGTCTGCACCGCCTCTGACGATTCTTCTCAGGAATGTGATTTCATCGCCGCGTTTCTTGACAGAAGTATTGTAATTCTTGACGCCTGACATTGTTTCTTCAAGCTCTGTCAGCTCATGGTAATGAGTTGCAAAAAGAGTTTTTGCACCGAGTTTCTTCTTATCTGTAACATATTCAAGCACGGCTCTTGCGATGCTCATGCCGTCGTATGTGGATGTGCCTCTGCCGATTTCGTCAAGAATGATAAGGCTCTTTGATGTTGCATTTTTAAGGATTGCGGAAACTTCGCTCATTTCGAGCATGAATGTTGACTGCCCTGCAGCAAGGTCATCTGATGCACCGACACGGGTGAATATTGCATCAACAACACCGATTCTTGCACTTCTTGCAGGAACAAACGAACCTATCTGCGCCATGAGAACGATTATTGCAACCTGTCGCATATATGTGGATTTACCTGCCATATTGGGACCTGTGATGATTGCTGTTCTGTTGTCTGCACAGTCAAGCAATGTGTCGTTGGGCACAAAAGGTGCACCCTCAAGGAATTTTTCAACAACGGGATGTCTTGCATCTTTTATGTCGATAACATCCGAATTATCAACTTCGGGACGTTCATAGCCGTTTTCGACTGCAGCCCTTGCAAATGAACAGATAACATCTGCTCTTGCCAGTGCATCTGCTGTGCTTCTCATACGGCCCTGAGCATCGCCGACTTTTTTTCTGATACTCACAAAAATTTCATACTCAAGATTTACAATTCTCTCCTGAGCACCGAGAACTTTTGATTCAAGCTCCTTGAGTTCGGGAGTGATGTATCTTTCGCAGTTTGCAAGTGTCTGTTTTCTTATGTAGGTTTCAGGAACGAGTTCTTTATATGAATTAAGGATTTCGATGTAATAACCGAAAACTCTGTTATAGCCGATTTTAAGTTTTTTGATTCCTGTTTTTTCCTGTTCACGTTCTTCAATGGCAGTCAGGAATTCCTTACCGCCCGAAACGATATCACGAAGGGAATCAAGCTCTTCGTTGAATCCGTTTCTGATCATTTTGCCTTCTCTTACCGTGAAAGGCGGATCTTCGCAGATAGCACCGTCTATGAGTGAACAGATGTCTTCGAGTGTGTCGAGCTGTGAATAAATTTCCTTCACAAATTTTGACTGACAACCCGAAATCATATTCTTTATTGCGGGGATTTTTGCAAGAGTCTGTGAAAGAGCTTTAAGCTCTTTTGCATTTGCAGTTCCGTAAACAACTCTTGTAAGGATTCTTTCGATATCGCTGACACCTGAAAGCTGTTCAATGATATCGTCACGGAGCTGTGTTTCTTCAAAGAGTTCGCTGACCGCATTCTGCCTTGAAATTATGGCGGGAACGCTCAGAAGAGGCTGTTCGATCCATGTTCTTATAAGTCGTTTGCCCATGGGGGTTTTTGTTCTGTCAAGAACCCAGAGAAGTGAGCCTTTTTTCTCTCTGCGCCTTTGTGTTTCGCACAGTTCAAGATTCATTCTTGCAGACGCATCAAGATTCATGAATTTTTCGTTGTTGAAAACATCAACTTCCGTGATGTTTGCAAGGCTGTGTTTCTGCACATCTGAAAGGTAACGCATTGCAGCACCCAATGCAGCAACAGCCATGTCTTTGTCATCGAGCTGAAGCTCTGCGAGAGTCTTGCCGAAATGCGACTCAACAACATTTTTGCAATCAGCATACTCCGTATCGTAATCACCGAGCATCTCGGCAACAACTTCCATACGTCTTGTGATATATTCTTTGAGTCTGCCCATTGATGAAACGAATCCGTTGTAAAGGATTTCCGTAGGCATGAAACGGGCAAGCTCATTGATAACTGTTTCGTCGGTGTTTTTGCCTGCAAACATAGCGGTATGAATAACACCTGTTGAAATATCGGCAAAGCAGACACCGCATTTTTCTTTTTCTGCCACGATACAGCCCAGGTAATTGTTTTTGCCTTCGTCAAGCATGTTGCTTTCGATGACTGTACCGGGTGTGTGGACTCTTATGACATCTCTTGTGACGATGCCTTTTGCCTGTGACGGGTCTTCCATCTGCTCGGCAATCGCAACCTTATAGCCTTTGCTGACAAGCTTTGCAATATAGCCTTCTGCAGCATGGAAAGGTATTCCGCACATGGGAGCTCTTTCTTCCTGACCGCAGTCTCTGCCTGTCAGCACAAGCTCAAGCTCACGCGATGCAGTCTTTGCATCGTCAAAGAACATTTCATAGAAATCGCCCAGACGGTAGAACAAAATAGAGTCAGGGTACTTTTCCTTGACTTTGAAATATTGCTGCATCATAGGTGTAAACTGAGCCATTTTGTTCTTCCTTCCGTCTGCTTTAAAATTAATTTAATCTGAATTTATTCTGACTTAGCCGCATCCGCCGCAAGTTGAGCAAGAGCCTGTACAATCTGACTGAATTTTTGCGGGGTCACATGTTTCGGGGTCTTCACCGTTGACTACCATTGAAAGAAGCTGCATAACGTAGTTCATCATGTTGTCTACTTCCTGTCTTGCTTCTTCGTAGTTTCTCATGTTTGCGTTTGCCATTACTTCTGTGTAAACTTCACGGAATTCCTTGTCATATGCGTTCATCTTTTCTTCGTTTGCTTCGCCTTCAGCTTCATGCTGATATGACATCTGGATAAGGTTGAGCTTGCCGATAAGTGCATTGAGTGCATCGTCTTTATCGTTTGCTTCTTTAGCAGTCATAAGCATTGTGTATCTTTCGTCTGCCTGGATTGCTTTTCCGAGTTCTCTTGTTGCTTCAATTACTGTCATTTTAAAAATCTCCTTTTATCTGATGCATAAATGCATAATTTATTATTTTATTTTTCCGTACAGAATCCATGTTTTTGCTTCTGTGACTTCAATATCTGCGAATTTACCGATAAGGTCGGGCGTTCCTTTGAATTCGATGGAAATATTTCCGCCTGTTCTTCCTGTCAGGTAACCCTCGTTTTCACTTGGTTCAACAAGAACTTTGTAAACTTTGCCGACCATGGATGCAGTGCGTTTTCCTGCAATTTCTTCCTGAGCCGTGCAGAGCTCCCTGAACCACTTTGATTTTTCAGCATAAGGAACTATGTCTTCCATTTCTGCTGCCTTTGTTCCCTTTCGTCTTGAGTAGATGAAAGTGAAAAGAGATGTATATTCAACTTCCCTGATAAGGCTTATTGTGTCACAGAGTTCTTCATAAGTTTCCCCGGGGAATCCCACAATTATGTCACTTGTGATTGACAGATCGGGCATTTTTTCCTTTGCATATCTGATAAGATCAAGATACTGTTCACGGGTGTAACGCCTGTTCATTTCTTTCAGCACTCTGTTGTTGCCTGACTGCACCGGCAGATGCAGATGTCTTGCAACTTTTTCGCAATCAGCCATGGCATCAAGAAGTTCATAAGTGCAGTCTTTCGGGTGTGATGTCATAAAACGGATTATGAAGTCACCTTCAAGTGCATTTATCTCACGCAGAAGACCTGCAAAGTTCATTCCGCAGTCGGGATACTTTCCGTAGGAATTTACATTCTGACCGAGCAGTGTGATATCCTTTGCACCCTGTGCGATAAGCTCTTTTGCTTCCCTGATGATATCTTCGGGCATACGGCTTCTCTCTCTGCCCCTGACATAAGGCACGATACAGTATGAACAGAAATTGTTGCATCCGTACATGATGGGCAGCCATGCCTTTGCGCCTCTGTCTCTCTCTGTGGGAAGACCTTCCGCAATATTTCCTTCTTCTTCGGTTATCTCAAAAACTCTTTTGCCTCTTGAAAGTACGGTATAGAGCATTTCGGGCAGTTTGTGAATTGCAAATGTTCCGAAAACAAGGTTTACGTAAGGATAGCTTTTCTTTATGCGCTCTGCAACGTGACTTTGCTGCATCATGCAGCCGCAGAGAACGATTATCATGTTCTTACGCTTTTCCTTGATGGGTTTGAGGGCTCCCACATTACCGAAAACTCTGTCTTCCGCATGTTCACGCACAGCGCAGGTGTTGAACAGAACAAGATCTGCATCATCGGGTGTATCTGTGAAACCGTAACCCATTTCACGGAGCTGACCTTTGATTCTCTCGCTGTCGGAAACATTTCCCTGACATCCGTATGTGTGAACATACGCTTTGGGAGAATCACCGTAGCGACTTGCAAGAACGGTGCTTACAAGGCTGATATATTTCCCCTGCCTCTGAATTTCAGCAGGCGGCACAAAAACATTTTTTCTCTCTTTGTTTTCCAAACGGAAACCTCCGCATAAATAAATATACTTTAACTCATATATTATAATATAAATAAAAGCAAATGTAAACAGTAAAAAGCCATTTAAAATATAAAATTTCCGCTCTGAACGGATCAGAACGGAAAAATTTTGCTTATTTTACGGGAACTTTTATAACAGCTTTCTTAACTGTTTTCGGTTCTTCGATACAGATACAGGGCATGTGTGCATCTTCGGGATAAAGAATCACAAAATCGCCCTTGCCGAGAACATAATCCACACAGTCATTATTTACCGCATACAGCTCGGCATCACCGTCACCGAAAGGCTGAATGCACTCATAAAGATGCATCTTTTCAACAGGCTCAACAGAGATAATTTCTGCTCCGTCTATGATAATCTGAATGTCGATATATTTTTTGTGCGCTTCGAAAAGTGCATCGCAGCGTTTCTTTGTTTCGTATGTCATCACATTTGCAAAAACACCGTCAGAGAGCTGATGTGTACCGTTTCCGATCTCTTCTGAAAGAATTTTTTCAACAAATTCATATGCCACGGGTGAAAGATTTTTTATTGATTCATATTTATTCATGGTATCACCTGATTCTGAGTTTTAAATAAAGAAACGGCTCCGTAAAGAGCCGTTTTTTCATGCAAAAAATTATACAGTTGTGTCTTCTGCACCTGCATCTGCGTTGCCGCCGAAACCAGCAAAAAAGCTCATGATGTAATCAAAAAGTCCCTTGATGAAATCAATAGCAGCCTTAAAATTTGCAATAATTGTATCCATTCTAATTTCCCTCCTTTGTAAATATTAGGGTTTTTTTATTATACACAATTTCTTTGAACAGTTTATAAAACAAATATAAACAGATTATGAACATTTTTCTTATATCGCCACAAATTTATATAAAAGAAGTAATATAAAAATTAAATTACCGGCTCAGATATTTATCTTTCTGTCTTTGTAATAATAAACTCTGTCTCTCTCGCTGATTTCACGAAGCACTCTGCACGGATTTCCCACTGCAACAACATTTGCGGGGATATCCTTTGTGACAATACTTCCCGCACCGATAACGGTGTTTTCACCGATTGTGACACCGGGAAGAATTACAGCCCCCGCACCTATCCAGCAGTTTCTGCCGATATACACAGGCAGATTGTACTGATATGCATTTTCACGCAATTCGGGAGCAATGGGATGCGCCGCAGTTGCGATGGTCACATTGGGACCTATCATGGTTTTGTCACCAACATAGATGTGTGTGTCATCAACGAGTGTAAGATTGAAATTGGCATAAACACCGTCACCGAAATGAACATGATGTCCGCCCCAGTTTGAGTGTAAAGGCGGCTCAATATAGCAATCTTCACCGATTTCGGCAAACATTTCTTTGAGCAGAGCTTCCCTTTTGTCAAGCTCTGTGGGTCTTGTCATGTTGAAATCATAAAGCTTGTCCAGACATCTGAGCTGAACAGACATTATTTCTTCAGATGACGGATAATATATTTCTCCTGAGTGGAGCTGATCAAAGTCGGACATTTTTACCTCCAAAAATAATAATTTAGCGGTATATTTGCAGTATTTATAATTAAACTCGTAGGGGCGTTGTCCTCAACGCCCGCTGCGAAGCAGAAAGGCTTTTCCGTTAAATTTTACTATGGAAAATGCACTATCGTTCCGGGCGTTGAGGTCAAC
>JAGBSO010000049.1 GCA_017631795.1 Clostridia bacterium
TCCGCCGATAATTCTGGCAATTTCTGAAACTCTGCCTTTTTCATCAAGCGGTGTAACAGATGTAAATGTTTTATCATTCTTAACTGCTTTTGAAATCAGCATATGATTGTCTGCAAAAGCAGCAATTGACGGCAGATGTGTAATACAGATTACCTGCCTGTGCTTTGAAACATCATTAAGTTTCAGCGCTATTTTTCCGGCTGCTCTTCCACTGACACCTGAATCTATTTCATCAAAAATCAAGGTATCAGTATCATCCTTGTCAGCAAGAACACTTTTGATTGCCAGCATTATTCGTGATAATTCACCACCTGAGGCAATTTTTGCGAGCGGTTTAGGTTCTTCGCCTCTGTTTGCAGAAATCAGAAATTCAATATCATCAATACCTGTTTCGGTAAAACTTACTTCATTGAAACTAACGGAAAATACAGTTTCAGGCATATCAAGAAATGAAAGTTCAGTCTGAATTCTTTCAGCAAAAAATTTCGCCGCTTTTTTTCTGGATTCAGATAATGTGCGGGCTTTTTCCGCTGTTACTCTTTCACGTTCCAGTAATTCAATATTCAACTGTTCAAGTAATTCATCAGAATATGTTATATTATGCAACTCTTGGGTTGCTTTGTCAAGAAAATTCAGCATTTCTTCTTCAGTTTCGCCATATTTTTTTGACATTCTGTATATAATATCAAGTCTTTCTTCAATATCTGCAAGTTCTCGTTCATCATATTGCGCATTGTCCATAAAATTGCTGATATCAGAAACATAAGACTCAACTGTATATGCGATATCATTTACACTCTCAGCCATATCATTGACATCAGGAAGATATTGAGATACATCAGCAAGTGCTCTGGCGGCATCAAATAACATCGAAGCTGCGCCATTAAAATCATCACCGCCATTAATAGCAAAATAGGCTTCGTTCAGCGCTGAGATTAATTTTTGCGAATTATTCATGACAGTACGTCTTTCAATCAATGAATCTTTTTCACCTATTTTTATATCGGCTTTGGTTAATTCATCAATCTGATATGTAAGCAAATCGATCTGTCTTGCTTTCATTGCATCATCAACGGTTAATTTACGAATCTTATCCCTGATTTCAAGCAGATTTGTATAAGACTGTTGATAATTTTCAAGCAGTGATGAATTGTCAGCAACAGCATCAATAAAAGTGTAATGACTTTCCGAAGACATAATCTCCTGATTATCAGATTGTCCATGAATGTTTATAAGACTCAGACCAATGTTTTTAAGCATAGAAACAGTTACATTTGATCCGTTTACCTTACAAACATTTCTGCCGTCCTTCTGAATCAATCTGGATATCAACAGTGAATTATCTTCTTCGCAGGGAATGCCTAAATCTGAAAGCAAGTTTTGCGTAACAGGTGAAATGTCTGTAAAAAACGCAGAAACATTAGCTTTAGTCTCCCCTGTTCTGATAAGCTCTCTTGATGTTTTTTCACCGAGAATTGCATTTATAGAATCAATAATAATTGACTTACCTGCACCTGTCTCACCGGTCAGACAGTTGAATTTATCGGCAAAATCTATGGATGCATGTTCAATTATTGCAATATTTTCAATTTTTAAATTAGAAAGCATATATCAATCAGTCCTTATGCTTTAAAAGAATTTCAATTTCACGTTTTGTATTCTGTGCTGCACGTTCAGTTCTGCACAGAATAAAGATAGTGTCATCACCTGCAATTGTTCCGAGAACTTCGCTCATTCCTAATGCATCAATTGCAGCACAAGCTGCCTGCGCAGTACCGGGATGACATTTTAACATGCAGATATTCTGCGCATAGTCTGTCATTGTAACTGACTCTGCAAAAATTGCATAATACTTCATATACTTTTCATCTGCACTTGTTGCAAGAGAATATTTATACTGACCGTTTGATGCTGGATGCTTTACAAGACGAAGTTCTTTTATATCTCTTGAAACTGTTGCCTGAGTTACTTCAACACCACATTCAAGAAGTTTTTCAAGCAATTCTTCCTGAGTGCTTATATCATACTTATCAATAAGTTCAAGAATCTTTGAATGTCTTTCTTTTTTCATTTTATTTTCACCTTATTGTTTTCATTTTTTTATGAAGTGTTTCCATAAAAGTATCATCTTTCAGACGTATGAACTTAACTTTCATGTCTGATTTTTTTATATAAGCTTTATATTTATAACCAAAATGAATACTGCTTCTGCCGTCACACGAAAGTAATGTGTGTGATGAGCTGTCAGGATTTACAACTTCAAAAGCAGAATCACTGCTGAAAATTGCAGTACGTTCAACAAGAGAATGCGGACAGATCGGCGAAAGAATAATACTTTCAATTCTCGGATCAACAATAGGTCCGCCTGCTGCAAGATTATATGCAGTAGACCCTGTCGGAGTTGCAATTATAAGTCCGTCTGCATTATATCTGTTGATAAACCTGTTATCGCAGTAAAGATCAAGTGATGTAAGTCTGATTTCTGCACCTCTCGCAAAAACTACTTCATTGATGCAAAATTCAGAACAAACGTGATTCTCATTATTATCAAAGACATCAATCTGAAGAACAAGACGTTCTTCAGTATAATAATCACCATTCAAAAGGTTTTTGAACAAATGTAATTCATCAGATTCCAGACCTACAAGATATGCAAGCCTGCCTGCATTGATACCGAGAATCGGAATATCCAGCGGCAGAGCCACCTGAGATGCTCTTATCATTGTACCGTCACCGCCGATGGCTATAAGAATATCAACATCAGTCAGTTCATTCCGAGTAACAATTTTTTTATCAGGCAATGATATTTCCGATACAGTTTCTTTAAAAAAACAGTAATCAATACCAATGCTATCAAGCATTGTGCAAAGATTCATCATTGTTTCATAAGCATGCTCTCTTGTAAGATTCGGTGATATAACAACTTTCATAAAATATTCTCCACAATTATTTATCAAGCTCTGCGTGAGAATTATTAACTACCAGGTCTATATCCACATCCGCATTTGCTGTTTCTTGTTTTTTTAAATATATAAGGTATTCGATATTGCCTTCGGGTCCTTTTATTGGTGAAAAATCAAGACCTGCAACAAAAAAACCTGTTTCAATTGCAAAATTATAGATTTTTTCAATTACTTCCGAATGTACATTTTTGTCTCTTACAACACCTTTTTTGCCGACTTTTTCTCGTCCTGCTTCAAACTGCGGTTTTATAAGACAAACGCATTCACCGTCATCTGAAAGAATAGGATAAATAGCAGGAAGAACAAGACAAAGAGAAATAAAAGAAACATCAACAGATGCAAAATCAACCTTATCGGGCACTTGCTCGTCAGTTATATATCTTATATTTGTGCGCTCAAGATTTACAACTCTCGGATCACTTCTGAGTTTCCATGCCAACTGACCATATCCGACATCAACACTATAAACTTTTACAGCACCGTTCTGAAGCATACAATCAGTAAAACCGCCTGTTGATGCACCTACATCCATACATATTTTATTTTCAAGACTTATCGGAAATGATGACATGGCTTTTTTCAGCTTATGTCCGCCTCTGCTGACAAATTCACTGCTGCCGCGAACTTCAATACTGTCTTTTTCAGAAACAGTGACACCGGCTTTTGTTGCCTTCATTCCGTTTACATAAACCTGACCTGCCATGATGAATGCTTTTGCCTTTTCACGACTTTCAGTAAGCCCCAGTTCAAAAATTCGCGCATCAAGTCGCATTTTATCATTCATTGCAGATCACCTCGCTTATATAATCAACCATTGATTCTGAATTAAAACCATGTTCAGATAAAAGAATTTCTGTTGTAGCGTGCGTAACAAATTTATCCTCAACGGCTTTGATAATATAATTACCTTTATATTTTGCATTGGTAAGCATCATATTGAATATCTCGCCTGTGCCGCCTGACAATTCGCTTTCTTCATAAAAGAATATATGAGATGAACTAAGAGCTTCAGAAACAGCATCTTCTAATATCGGTTTGATTTTATTAAGTTTTATAACTTTTATTTTTATATTTTTTTCTTTAAGGATATTCAGTGCAATTGCAGCTTCAGCAAAAAGTCTGCCGTAAGTCACCAATGAAATTTTTGCATCAGGATCACCGTACACATCAAAATCCTCAAAAGTCGGATAAAAATCATCCGGCAAAGACGGCTCGGCGCCTTTAAACATTCTGACAGCAACAACAGCAGGATCATGATACAATGCTTTTACAAACGCATTTCTCATTTCACTGTAAAGTGTCGGAGAATAGATCGTTATTCCTGGAATTGTATTAAGAAACGGAACATCAAGTATTCCGTGGTGCGTTTCACCATCACCTGTAACAAACCCAGCTCTGTCTATTGCCAGAACAATTTTTAATCTCTGTAATGCAGCATCATGAACAAGCTGATCATACCCTCTCTGCAAAAAAGCAGAATACACAGCAAAAACCGGCAACATTCCGCCTTTAGCAAGTCCTGAACAAAATGTTACAGCATGTTCTTCTGCTATACCGACATCAAAAAATCTTGTTGAAAATAAATTTTCAAAATTTTCCAACCCTGTGCCGAGTGACATTGCGGCTGTAACAGCACATACACGTTTGTCATTTCCTGCAAAATTACACATCAGACTACCAAATTCATTAGAAAAATTAGTACCTGAGCTGAGGAATTCGCCTGTATCAATATCAAATTTTGAAATACCGTGAAAAACACTCGGTTCCAGCTCAGCAAAATCATATCCTTTGCCTTTGACAGTTTTTATATGGAGCAAAATAGGATAATTAGCTGATTTTGCACCTTCAAGTGCGTCAGTAAGAACTTCTATGTTGTGTCCGTCAATCGGACCCATATATCTGAATCCCAGATCTTCAAACATGGTACTTGATTTATAAAATAATCTTTTAATTCCGGTTTTCAGTCTGAAAATTGAATTTGAAAGCTTTTCACCGATAAAAGGTATCTTATTGATAATCTGTTCTGTCTTTGCTTTCATTCTGAAATATGACGGTCTTGCTTTGATTACAGCAAGATGTTTTGCAAGAGAGCCTACATTTTTTGAAATTGACATATCATTATCATTAAGAATAACTATAAGTCTTGAACGCTCTCTACCCGCATTATTAAGTGCCTCATATACCATACCACCGGTAAATGCACCGTCACCTATAACTGCAATTGAATAATTTTTGTTGCCTTTTATCTTATTCGCCTGAGCCAAACCGTATGCAGCAGAAACAGATGTACTGCTATGTCCGCTGAAAAAAATGTCATGAGTACTTTCATCGGGATTGGAAAAGCCTGACAAACCACCATACTGACGAAGTGTATTGATTTTGTCATAGCGACCTGTAAGAAGTTTATGCACATACACCTGATGGCCGACGTCCCACACAATCTTGTCATGAGGAGAATTGAATACCTTGTGAAGCGCAATTGTAAGCTCAACAACACCAAGATTTGATGCAAGATGTCCACCCGTTTCGGAAACTGTCTTGATCAGAGTTTTTCTGATTTCGTCAGCCAACACAGGTAACATATTTTCAGGTATTTTTTTTACATCTGACGGTTTTTTTATACCATTAAGTAAACTCTGAGTTTCTTCCATAATAAATATCACCGATTGAAATTATACATTTCTTTTTAAAAGTTTCATTGAAAAATCAACTAAAACTTCTGTATTTCCTGAAACAAGATTTAGTGCTTCGAGAGCTGTATCAGTATACTTTGCAGCTTCCACACGTGCATTTTCAAGTCCGAGAAGAGAAACATAAGTGGATTTTCCTGAAATTATATCACTGTTATCTTCACCTTCAAGAAAATCAAGAACATCATCAATAATCTGAAATGCTATGCCGAGATTTTCAGCAAATTTGATTGCAGAGGGAATATTATTATAGTTATCAGCTGCAATACATCCGAGCACACATGCCGCTGTTATTAATGCTGCTGTCTTAAGCTTATCCATAAGGAATAATTCCTCAAGGGAAAGATTTTTATTTTCACCTTCAAGATCTATTATCTGACCTCCGATCATTCCGTTTGCACCGGCATAATCTGAAAGTATTTTGACTGCGTCTACAATTTGTTTTGATGAAAGCTCAGCTGATGCGAGAGCTGTAAACGCATGAGTAAGAAGTGCATCTCCTGCAAGCAAAGCATCTGCTTCACCAAATTTAATATGAGATGACGGTTTTCCTCTTCGCATATCATCATTATCCATGCACGGCAGATCATCATGAATTAAGGAATAAGTATGAATGAACTCAACTGCTGCTGCAAAAGGTAAAGCTTTTTCAACATCGCCGCCGCAGATTCTGCAGAATTCAAGAACAAGCATCGGACGAACTCTCTTTCCGCCTGTTTCCAAAGAATATTTCATTGCGTCTTCAATAACTGAATATGATTTCTCTACAGACGGTACAAAAGTCATTATTGATTTTTCGATAAGATTCAGATGTGACTCAAGTATGTTATTCATCACAGGAATTCTCCTTTTTTGAAGATAATTCTTCAATTTTCAGTTTCGCATTATCAAGCAAAGCAGCACAATATCCGGAAAGTTTTGTTGCTTCATCATAAAGTTTTATAGTTTCTTCAAGCGGTAACTCACCTTTTTCAAGAACAACCACAATTTCTTCAAGTCTTTTTATTGCATCTTCATATTTAAGATTTTTCATAATTCAATCTCCGCATTTTTTATATCAATAACGTCACAAACCACATGACCGTCATAAAAATTCAAAGTTATATTATCCCCTTGTTTTATCTGTTTAACAGAAGCTACCCTTGTTTTATCAGAATATACAGGAATAAAGCCTTTTTCAATCAATAATAACGGATTGAGCAACCTTACTTTTTCACTGAGAATTCTGAGTTTTGCATCATTCTTTGAAAAAATCAAATCAGTTGCAATATCAATTCTGTTTTTTATTGAATGTATTTCATTTTTTCTGTTTTCAATAATCTTTCGGGGATCAAGCAGTGATAACTGCATTTCCAGATGTTTTACATTATCACTTTCAGACTTAATATAATTATCAACTGCATTATCTGCTCTGAATATCAGATTATCTGTTATCTGATAAAGTTCTTCTATATCAGGGACAGCAATTTCTGCTGCTGCAGAAGGTGTCGGGGCTCTCATATCTGCAGCAAAATCACATAAAGTAAAATCTGTTTCATGACCGATGCCTGAAATTATCGGAATTCCGGACATAGCAACAGTTCTGACAAGCTGCTCGTCGTTATATCCCCATAAATCTTCGATTGAACCTCCGCCTCTGCCCATGATTATAACATCAACATCGTCCAGTTTATTAAGATAATTGACAGCATTAATATTCTCATTTGAACAATTAACGCCTTGAACAGCAACGGGGTAAAACACAACTTCAGCCAAAGGATACCGTCTTGAAAGAACATTGAGAATGTCCTGCAACGCAGCACCTACAGGCGAAGTAATAACACCGATTTTTTGCGGAAATTCAGGCAACGCTTTTTTATTGCTGTTATCAAAAAGTCCTTCCGATGTAAGTTTTTTCTTAAGCTGCTCAAATGCAATCATCAATGCGCCGGCACCCTCAGGTTCCATTGTCTCAGCATAAATCTGATATACACCATCTCGCTCAAAAACAGAAACACGCCCTGTAATAAAAACCCTCATTCCGTTTTCCGGTCTGAATCTGAGGTGTTGCACACTGCCGGCAAACATAACTGCTTTTATCGCAGACTTTTCATCTTTCAATGAGAAATAACAATGCCCTGTCTTATAGTGATTGACAAAATTTGAAATCTCGCCTACGACACAAATTCTTTTGAGTCTGTTGTCTGCATCAAACATCATTTTTACATAGGTATTCAACTGTGTAACTGTTAAAGCTGAATCGGTTACCATTTTCGGGACTCCTTGATATATCCTAAATATGCAGTTCCTGCTGCATTATCAGATGAGAATTCGGGAGGACAGAAAACTCCTGCGAATTCAGTTGTTAATGTTTTGTTTATAATCGAATTTGACATAACTCCCCCTGCATATACAATGGGAAGCTCCCCACATTTCATCAGAGCAGACTGAGTCATCACACGAATAGCAGCACAAATATAATCAATACAATATTTTGCAATATCACTTGGTTCTTCATTTTTTTTGAGCATATCTTCACACTTATTCTGTAATCCGGAAAAACTGCATGACCCATCTTTAAAAAAAGGTTTTATGCTATATTGTCTGTTACTTTTCTGCGAAAGTCTGTCAAGCTCAGGACCTGCGGGAAAATCAAGTCCGAGCATTACACCAACCCGGTCAACTGCTTGTCCTGCCTTTAAATCCAGCGAAGAAGCAATAATATCTATGGCAAATACATTCTGAACATCAGGTTTTACAAGTAAAACATCTGTTGTGCCGCCTGAAACATGAAATGCTAAAAATGTTTTGTCTACAAGGTCTTTTTGACCGCTTGACCAGATTGCCGCAGCAACATGACCTGCCTGATGTGAAAACTTATAATTTTTCAGTTTCAGCGAAGCTGATAGCACATCAGCATACCCCTCACCAACAGAAAAACACGGCATATAAGAACCTTCTGAAGATCTTGGTGCAAAAGATGAACTTACAACACAAAGTTGTTCAGCATGTCTTTCACACAATGCTGATAATAAGGGGGGCAGATTTTTTGTATGATGAAAAACAGCATCGGATTGTCTGAGACCAACCTGACCGGTTGAAACAGGAAGTAATTTTATTAGTGAATCAATACTGTCTGTTTCAGGGTCATAAACAGCACATGAAGATGTGTAGTTACTTGTGTCAATCCCGAGAAATTTATTCTTCATCAGAATTAAACCCTCTGTTTACAGAAGCAAGTAAGCCATTAATAAATGAGGCATCTTCTTCTGCAGCGTACATTTTTGCCAATTCGACAGCTTCGTTAATTGATACCGAAACAGGAATATCTGAAAATTGTGTCATTTCACAAATTGCAAGTCTGAGAATTGCAAGTGAAACTTTTGATATTCTGCTGATTTTCCATCCACCCTTGAGATTAGATGTAATGATGTCATCAAGCTTGTCCAATGATTCAAGAGTTTTTTCGGCAAGTGCTTTTGAGAAATCATCTGCTTCGAAAAGTTCTGCATCTTTTGCAGCTTCTATTATTTCATCAAGTGTGTATTCATTGTTAAATTCTTTTTCAAAAATAATAATAAATGCCTGTTCTCTTGCTTCTTTTCTTGTCATATCCATACCTCCGCATACAGTGATCAGCCTCCGGAAAACCGAAGGCATGATTCAGGGTGATTGCATTAAATACGTTTTTTTATTATCATGCAATTTAATCACTTTATTTTAACATATAAAAAAAAAATAAACAACTATTTTGCACCAATTATTGAAATTTTTTCAGCAGAAAATTCAGTATTGTTTATTACAATTTCTTTAATCTGTAAAACTGTCTGATCTGAAAGTGAGGATTCTTTTATTATAACTTCAATTGCTTCATCTGTAATTACAACAACACAGTCACTGCCGGTTTTTGCTTTTACAAGGTTTTCAATATTTACCTGAGTTATTCTTCTCTCCGATATTGCTTTTATCGAATCTGAAGCAGTTTTTACTGATTGTTCATCAATATCACTACTTTCAATTATTTCTTTAAGTGTAGCAACAGCCTCATCATATGACTCATCACGCGACAATTTCGCCCCTGCAAAATACTCATCAGAAACATCTGTAGAATTTGCATAAATAATATCGCCGAGATTTGCACCATTCACATTGCTGACATCAACTTCTGACGATCCGTCAGTAGGTAAAATTTTATTTTCAGGGTTTGTATAATACCAGTTTGCAAGAACTGCAAGTCCCAGAAATAACACAAGAACAGCAAGAACTGTATGTCTTTTTTTCATTTTCAATTGCATAAAAATTCTCCTTAAAAATCAATTAACGGCTTTATTTCCGACATAAACCCTATCAGAGCCGATCCCGAAAAGGCTTGTGACGAGTTTTGTTATTTCAGCTTTAACAACAGAACTTTCTCCCCCTTCACAAATAATTGCAACACCGATTATATCCGGACTTCTGATGCTTACAACAAGTCCCGCATCAGCTCCGTTCTGTGATTCATAAACAACAATCTCGCTGTCTTCAGATACAGAATTACTGTCATTTTCTTTTTTTATATTTTCTGCATACACATATTCGCCTGATGAACTAACAGATACAACGCAATTGGTTTCACCTGCTCCATTAACTTCAGAAATTATATCAATCAGTTTTTTTTCCAGCATTTTTTCTATATCGTATGTTGAATATACCATTGATTTAGTCTGCATCTCCGTTGTTGACTCAGTTTTTTTATCATCCGGATAAATATTCATAAATATCAACATCAGGACACCGACAAAACCCAGAAGAAAAACAATCATAAGTTTTTTATCATGGCGGATTTTATCAATCAGATTCTGAATCTCCATTTACAACTTTCACCTCCGGTATTATACCTGTATGTTGACCGACCTTATTTTTAATTAAATCGACCTTGCTAAAATCTGAAGTATCCACATGAATTTGTATTTCAGAAATAATAAAATTACCGTCATCATCATTACAAATAAGAACATCAACACTGAATTCTTTTGTACAGATTTCGTTAAGAATCTCATTCATCTGTTGTCTGACTGTCAATTCACCACTTGCAACATAATATTCATTAAAATCATTCATGTAGTCTTCTTCATCCGGTAAATCACTAATTGAAATATCAGGAAAAGAAAATCCATTATCTCCGAAAAACGGAATAATTACAACAGACAGAAGAAACAGATTTATTACAATATCAGCTGTTTTTTTCAGATTGCCATCCGGCAGAAGAAACACCAAAAAAGAGCAACCGACAGAAACCACACACAGCATTATGGCCCATTCTTTTATTTTATCCATTTTTTCCATTCTTTCTATTTTGTTCCCAGCAGAATCACCATTCCTGCCGAAATTATAAGTATGTAAATTATAAAAAGCAATATTGACAGCATCATTGTCATTACATATTTCAATGATGTCAAAGCCTTAGCAACACCATCAAGTCCCATAGTTTGTGCAGCATAACCTGCTACTGCAAATGTCAGCTGCCACATTGTCAATTCACAAATCGCAGGTAACGTAACTGCTATAATTACTATTATTCCGATAACACCATAAGTATTCTTCATAAGTGAAATTGCAGCAATAACGGAAGAAAGACCTTCGCTTAATGCACTGCCTACAACAGGTACAGTTGAGCCCAGAATAAATTTAGCTCCTTTTACAGATACTTTATCAATTCCTACAGCAAGTATATCTTTTAATGATATTATGCCAGTATATACTGTCCCTGCAAATCCTAAAATGCCTCCGATTATTTTTTTTACACCATTAAGCAGCGCTTCGGAATTATATTCAGAATTAACTGACAGGCATACAGCAATCGCTGAAAATGCACACAACACCGGCGTAAGAAAATCACTGCATATTGCAGTTATTATTTCAGCACAGTACATTGAAACAGCATTATAACTGATCGCCATTGACGGATTGCCTGATAAAGCAGTAAGAACAGCCGTTGCCGGAACAAGGGATTTCATAAGAATTCCGGCAGAATAAACAGCAGCTACCGAATCGGATATACATTGTACTGAATTTAAAAAAGCAGCGAACGCAACAAACAGTGTCATAACAGAATTAACAAAAACAGAAAAATTATGATTATTCTGTATAAAACTGTTTGCAACAGCACACATGATAACAAGTCCCAGCAATGTAAACATTGAAGCAAAAGGTTTTGTCATTCCTTGAGTAAAAATATTCCTTATTGCGCGGAATGTGTCAGATAAAGTAATTTTGCTTAATTCTTCTGCGGAAAAATTCTCAAAACCGAGTGATTCAAGAATTTCCGTCACATCCTGACTCAACTCAATATTGTAATCACTGAGAATATCCTCAGCTATATCTGTTTTTGCAAATGACTTTAATGTAAAGCTGAACAGCATTACAAGTATCAGTATGTAGCCGAATATTACACGCTTGAATTTCATATTATTCCATCTTTATTACACTTACAGCAATTTCGATCAGGGCCTGAGCCATAGGAATAGCAAATGTTGCCATGATTAGTTTTCCTGCAAATTCTATCTTGTCTGCCAATGCAAACTGACCCGAATTTTTACATAGATCCGATGCAAATTGAGTCAGAATAGCGACACCGATTGTTTTTATTACAATTTTCACATAATCAGAGCTGATCCCGCTATAGTCTGTATATTCATAATAAAAGTCGATGATATTTTTTATATACGGATATGAAAAAATCAAAACTAATAAAACTGCCGCAATTTCTGCCAATACGGAATATTCAGGACTATATTTTTTAATAACACTGAACAAAACTGCAGAAATCAGCGAAACCCCCATAAGCTGCATCATAAATCAAACACCGATTTAATATATGAAAATAGCTCCGTAAGATGAGGAATCAACATCATCAGTACTATTATCAGACCTGCAAGAGTTGTTATCATCGTATATTCATCACGACCTGATCTAATCAACACCTGATTTAAAATTGCGACGATTATGCCTACTGCAGCTATTTTAAACAGAATATCAACATCCATATATTACTCCTGTTACACAAAAACAAGAACAATCATCAATCCGAAAGAAACAATAACGGCTCCTGTTGATTTTGATTTTATATTTTTTTGTTCTATAGCAAAATCTCTTAATTCCTCAATTTCAGAAACTACACGGTCAGAGATTTCTTGAATTTCATCTTTATTACAACAACACATTTCAGTTCCGAAACGTATTAAAATATCACATTCATTTTTGCCGATATCAGGAAATACGCTGACAACCGTATCTTTCCAGGCATCAGGAACATTCATACCGGCTTGTAAGCGGTCTGTAAAAACATCACAAAGTCCCGTTTTATAAAATTCATCATTAGTTTTCAATTGCATTATTATTTCTGAAAAAGGAATATTATAAAACATTGCTCTGTTTTTAACGGAAAGTATCAGCCTTAAAATCAGATCTATTCCTTTACATCGTTTAATCTCTTTTCTGATAATCAGATATGCCGCTGCAAAAGAACTAATTATTACAACAACTATTGCAATAAAATTCACTTTTCAAATCCTCCGTTTTAACTATTTTTTTTATTCTGCCGGGATTCAATGCATTATCGAGAAAAACTACATAATCAAAAAAACCACTATCTGTGAGCTTTTTTGAAATAGGTCTTAAAAAGATATCTTTATATGCGCCCACATGTATACTGACAACAAATTTCACTCCTGAATAGCAACCTTTTATGATTGATTCTGCATCACACATTGATACAACTTCATCACAAACAATTATTTCCGGTGATAACACACGTATAGCATGCATAATCCCCTCAGTTTTCGGAAATCCGCACAAAACGTCGCAGTTAAGCCCTCTTACGCATCCCATTTCGAACCGTTCATCAATCAAAACAGTTTTCATATAACCGAATCTGTATAATGAAGAAATTTCAGATGCGAATCCTTTCAGTACGGTCGTCTTACCTGTACATGGTGCTCCGGCTATTATTATTCCGTTAAAAACAGGTTGTTTTGATATTTCTTCAATCAACTCTTTTGCCGAGTTCTCAATATAACGCGATATTCGGATATTTACAGATTCAATATCTCGTAATGCAGTTATTCTTCCGTCATTCAATATTGCAGTACCGCAAAAACCTGCCCTGTGACCGTTACCGAATGTTACAAAGCCATTTGCAATATCATTCTGATGTGAATATAAGGAGTAACCGCAAATTCCGCTAATTACTTGCTGTAATTCATCTTTTGAAATACAAAATGAATACTTTGAATCAATAGCAGAAACTGTTGAATCAGTTTTTATAAAATTACTGCCGTTATTTGCAAATAAAACAATCGGTTTATCTGATCGCAATCTGATTTCATATGTATTACTTTTTACGTCTGTTGAAACAGATTTCAATACTGATTTTATTCTTTCAGGAAAAAAATTCAGAATCTCATCAAACTCTTTTGTCTCCATTTTTTCATCTCCGATAAATACTTATGTTATCTTGTCCTGAAATATTCATAACAACAAAAAAATCGGCAGGCATAAACCTACCGATTTTATATTTCGTTGTTTTTTATTACATGAGCAAATCTGATGAGAGAAGATCATCTGTTGCCAGAAGATCATCTGAAGAAAGGAGTCCATCTGATGAAAGAAGACCGTCTGAAGAGGATGATGAAGCTGATATAGCACCAAATGCAAGAACAATACCACCAACAAATTCAATCAATGATGAGCTGAATCTTGCTTCATCAATATTAAGCTCTGCATCTTTTGCACTGTTATAATTATCATGGAACATGCTGTCTTCTTTGTCACCACCAAGAGTGTAGAAAATCTTAAAAAGGAATACATGAATAGCAAGTTCACCTGCGATATGCTGCTTGCTCATAAGCACATAAGTGCCGTCATCATACTCAGCCTGCTTCTCATAAAGCTCAAGTGCAACATCATTAAGCATACTCAGCCCTGAAAGTTCAGGATATTCTTCAACATTAACTGTTATATACAATGTTTTTGATTCAGCATAATCTCTTGCTGTGAAAGCTGCTTCACTGAGTATATCATCCTTAATTTTTGATCCTGCAGCAAAAGCACTCACAGAAACAGAAAACAACATTGTCACAACAAGTAAAACAGATATTAAACGACGAATTTGCATTATAAATACCTCCGAAAAATTATTTTTATTTATTTTATCATAGGAAAAATTTATTGTCAATACAGTGCAGAAACTATCTTATAAAAATATTGACAAGAATCTGAATAAATATTATTATTTATGGTACAGAGGATGTGATTATGTGGAAAACTATATCAACAATATTATTCGCCCCAAAATCCAGGGCGACGGCGGCGAAATAACTTTTGAATCACAGAATGGCAATATTGTAAATGTAATAATGCAGGGTGAATGCTCAAAATGCCTGATTCTGCACAGATGTACAAGTTGGATAGAATCAAGAATAGAAGAAGATCTCGGTCAGAAGGTCAGTATCAATGCAATCAGAAAAAAACCATTTTTCTGGGATAATTAAAACGGAGGTTATGTATAATGGCTCACATAAAAGTAACCAGAAGAAGTATGCGACCTGAAGAATACACGGATTTAAGATTCGGTTGGTTAAAAAGATCCATTTATGAAGATAAAACAGAAATAACATCTTTCACTATCCGTGAAGCAAGACAGACTTCAGAAATGAAGTTTGAATTTTATGATGCTGAACCGAGAATGCTCAACAAGGGAGATATGTATTTTTCACCCGACGGAACAGCGTTTATTGAAGCATACGCAAAAGTGCCTGAAAAATACAAAGGTAAAGAAGTCAGATTCTGTCTTAAAACTGCAGCAGAAATGATAGTGAAGATTAATGGAAAATATGCAGGTGGTATTGATCCCAACAGGGAAAACCTGATCATTCCGCAATTCATAGACTCCGATGAAATTCATATTGAGATAACAGCTTACAACAGATCAAAACCTGATGATGAGAGAAATCCTGAATCACTGTCAGTAAGAGGTTGCCGACAGGTTTTTGAGGGCGGCTATTTCGGTATTATCAATGAATCAGTTCAATCTCTTGTATATGACCTTGAATTACTTCTTGATATTTCAAAAAGCGAGTGTTTCAATGAAGATCTCAGACACCATATAAACAAAGAACTTTATGCTGCGCTTGATTATATAGACTTTGATAATATATGTAATGACGATGTATTACTTGCAAGCGAGCATATCCGGAAACATATATATGCGGACAATCGATTCAAAGGTAACGGTAAGGTTGCACTTATTTCACACTCGCATCTTGACATCGCATATTATTGGCGAAGAATTCACACTGTTCAGAAAAATTTAAGAACAGTGCTTATTCAGATGCGTCTGATGGATAAATATCCTGATTTCAGATATGCTCATACTCAGGCATATACATATGAAACAATTGAAAAATATTATCCTGAAGTTTTTGAAGAATTGAAAGAAAAAATCAGAAACAAACAGTTTGAACCTGTAGGGGCTATGTATGTTGAGCCTGATTGTAATGTTCCGTCAGCGGAAAGCCTTATCAGACAGTGTCTTTATGGTCAGATGTATTACAGAGAGAAATTTGGCGTAACAGTCGATTCATGCTGGCTTCCTGATGTTTTCGGCAACAGCTGGATTCTGCCCCAGATTCTGAAAAAATCAGGCGTAAAGTACTTTGTATCCAACAAAATGTCAACATGGAATGATACAAACCGTTTTCCGCACAATAATTTTATCTGGAAAGGTATCGACGGAAGTAAAATTTATGCCTGTGTACCGCCTACACATTTTATTTCATGGAATATGCCTTCTCAGGTTCAGGAAAACTGGGATGCGTTTCAGGACAAAGAATCAGGAACAGAAACTCTTCAGATGTTCGGATATGGTGATGGCGGAAGCGGTGTAACAGAAGAAATGATTGAATTGATGCACCGTTTTGAAAAAATATCAGCAATGCCCGAAACCCGACATATAACAGCACACGAATTTCTCGAAGAAAACTTTACTGAGGATAAAAATTTTGCCGTGTGGGATGGTGAATTATATCTTGAAATGCACCGTGGTACATTCACCACAAAATCTGAAATCAAACGGTACAACAGACTTCTTGAATATAAATTACGAGATGCTGAGATTGTGTCAGTAGCCAAAATGATTGAAGGCAACAGTTATCCTGCCGATACAATAAAAAACAGCTATAAAAAACTCCTTATCAATCAGTTTCATGATATTCTTCCCGGAAGTCATATCACACCTGTCAATCGTGATGCAATTGATGATTACAAAGAAATTGAATCTGATGTGGAAAAAATAATTGAATGCGACAGCAGATATTTCTTTAATTCTTTGAATTTTGCAAGAAATTCAATAACATTTATTGAAGATACCAACGGAGACATAACAAGACTTGGCAAAAAAGGTTTTTATACAATACCCGGGATTGACAGTCTGCAATCCGCTGAAATTGTAAAATCTTATTTTAAAGATGAATGGTTGAATATTGACAATACTGTTGAAACTCCGTATTATTCAATAAAATTCAACAACGACGGAAGTTTTGAATCTCTGTATGATAAAAAACTTGACAGAAACTGGATTAAAGGTAATTTCAATAAACTGCATTTATACTATGATTATCCGGGAGTATATGATGCATGGGATATTCTGCCTGATTATGCAAATAAAGAGGAAAAAATCAATATTGACTCACCTGTTATCCTTACATACAAGAATAATGAAACTGCAGAATTCACAACAGTGCTTTCAACAAAAAAGAGCAAATGGAAAATGATTATAAGAGTTTTCAGACGTTCAAGAGCAATAGAAGTAGAAAATATTGTTGATTGGAATGAAAAACACCGACTGGCAAAAGTTGAATTTTCTCCTGATATTCTGAGCAGAGAACTTGTGTGTGATACATCTGCAGGTTTTATCAAACGTGAAATGCACAAAAATACCACATGGCAGCAAGCAAGATTTGAAACCTGTCATCACAAATGGTTTGACATTTCCGAAACTGATGCAGGTGTTGCTGTAATCAACAACAGTAAATACGGTGTTGGTATAGGTGATGATTCAGTCACACTTTCACTTCTGAGAGCAACAATAAGGCCTGATCCGACATCAGACATCGGTCATCACGAATTCACTTATATGATTCTTCCTCACGAAGGCGACGCTGTTCATGCAAAAATCAACAATATTGCATTTGAATACAATATTCCGCTTCTTAAACAGAATATTAACATGAATATTAATTTCGGAGACTTGTATTTGCAGGGATTGAAACTTTCTGAAGATTCTGAATACATTATCATCAGACTTTCAGAACAAAACGGAAAACGTGGAATCCTTAAGGATATCGGTGAATTTACAGTTATGAATATGCTGGAAGACATTGAATATACCGCAAAAGAATATCATTACAAACCGTTTGAAATTATCACAATCGGAATCAGAACTGAAGATTTCGGCAAATATGTTTCTATTAATAATTAAATCAGCTAAAAAACAACAACGGAGGGGTTCCGATGGATGAATTTACACAACTTATTAAAAAAAATATTAAACTAAAATATTCAAGCACAAAAAAATTTGCAGAAGATCTCGGCATTCCGCATACGACAATTGTAAGTTCAATAAAAAACGGTGTCGGCGGAACTGCATTCACTACAGTTTGTAAAATGTGCAAGGCGCTCGGCATCAAAATTGCAAACGGCATTTACCCTGTTGCTGTAAATGATAACACCAGAAGACTCATTGAAAAATTATCCAGACTTGATGAAAAAGGTATCCACACAGTTACTACCGTAATTGAAATGGAATACATTCGCTGTTGTATTGAAGCTGAAGCAATTGCAGTTGCTGAAAACAAAGAAAATAATACTTCAACAGCGCCTGTTATTACTCCCGATCAGGTTCCGACAAAAGCTGAAGTGACTGATCTTTTAAAAGCTCTTAATGATGATCAATTATCATTTTCATAAAAACTTAAAACAAAAAAAGCTCCTGAATTTTTCGGGAGTTTTTTTTAATCACAAAGAAAAAAAACCGGATTTCTCCGGTTTTTATCTTTTTTGAAAAAAATTAGTTTTAGTCGTTGTTCTTTCTGATTGTGCTAACTAATTCCTGGATTTTTGCTATGATACCCTTGATAAAAGCAACAAACTGATTGATGAAATCGAACATTAATAACACCCCTTGTTGTTAAATTTGAGTTTGTTCTCACCAATATAATACCATAAATTTAAAAAATTGCAATAGTAAAAAACAAAATTATTAAAAAAAAATTAATAGTTTTCTTAATTATGCAACAAGTATCAATAGATATTTACACATATCGATCCGGTCCCCAACACAGCTGCAGTAGTTACAGAATATTGCATAACACAAAAAGGTTTGATTCCTGATTTTTTAATAATTCGTCCGATTATATTACCTGCAAAATCACATTTGCTTCCTACAGAGACAACATAATTTCCTTTTGATTTTTTCAGAAGCTGACATATTCTATCAGCAAATAAATCATAACTGATACTTTCAAAAACAGCATCAACATCAATAGGTTTTACTTGGTATGCGGATACTTCGAAAGCAGATATGCATCCTGATTTATCACAAAAAGCAGTTGGTGTTTGTGAGAAAATATAGGATTTATTTTTCATGGCATTAATTTTTCCGTATTCAATAACCAAACCTGAAGGATTGTGATCAACTTCATAGTCATGCGCCATTTGCAGTGCATGCATCATGACGCCTGCACCAAAAGATTTGCTGTCAATCACGCTCATTCTGAACAATCTGAAATCATACTTCTTGCTTCTTTTTATTCTGTTCATAGCAGTGATAGCTTCATCATAATACGGAAACCACTTCCGATGAGGACAAATAACTACAACGGCAAAATATCCCTCATGATATGATTTCGTAAATTCACGTTGGAATATTTTAGCTGGAATTCCCGGCCTCGTGACGTTATGTTGACTTTTTAATTCTGCATATAAATCTGAATCAGCATTGAGTCCGTTAAAATAAGGTTTATTCTCACAAAAGAAAACGGACGGATATGCAGAAATATTATATCGCTTCAGAATCTTTTCAGACAATATCATTTGTTTTTCATCATCAAAAACAGTAATAAATTTTATAAGTCCCATATCAGTTACCAGTTAAAATCACGAAGCTGTCCTTTATGAAGCAATGATGGAAATTCCCACTGTCTTAATACCTCATAGACTCCGATTGCAACAGAATTAGACAGATTAAGACTTCTCGCATCATCAACCATAGGTATTCTGACAGTGGTATCATGATTATCATATAAAAGCTTTTCAGGTAAACCTTTTGTTTCTTTTCCGAATACAAGGTATGAGTTATCAGGATATTCAACATCCGAATAGACTTTGTCAGCCTTCGTAGAAAAATAATAAAAACTTCCGCCTTCATTCCTACTGAAAAAATCATCAAGATTCTTGTAATATGTAATATCAAGCAGATACCAATAGTCAAGACCTGCGCGTTTAAGCTTTTTATCATCAATCTTGAATCCCATAGGCTCAACAATATGCAGTCTTGCACCTGTCGCTGCGCATGTTCTTGCAATATTCCCCGTATTCTGAGGAATTTCAGGTTCAACCAATACTATGTTAAGAACAGCCATATAAACATCTCCGGTTCTTGTAAATAATTGTATGCTGAATTTATAAAACTTTATTTTTTATAATAATAACATATGTTTTCAGATTTTACAATTTATTGATATAAAAAAAATGATATTTTTTGCATTTTATACTTGACATTCAGTATAAAGAGTGGTAATATATTTAAGCACTTGAAAATTGCATATGCGCTGGTAGCTCAGTTGGATAGAGTAACTGGCTACGAACCAGTAGGTCAGGGGTTCGAGTCCCTTCCAGCGCGCCAAAAACTCAGGCTTCATTGTCTGAGTTTTTTTATTTCTGCCAATATAAAAAAATGCACCGTACTGAAAATACGGTGCTGATTTTTTTATTTATCGTCGCCACGCTCACGCACAATATATCTAGTAGGAGTTCCTTCTAAACCGAAAACTTCACGGATCTGATTATCAATATAACGCTGATAACTGTAATGGAACAATTCTTTGTTGTTAACAAAACAAACAAATGTCGGCGGTCTTGTAGACGGCTGAGTCATATAGTAAATCTTCAGGCGTTTTCCCTTATCTGTGGGAGGCTGAACTCGTGTCTGAGCATCAGCAAGTACTTCATTAAGTCTACCGGTACGGATTCTCATTGCATTCTGAGTATCAACAAACTTAATGAGTTCAAACAATCTGTTAATTCTGAGGCCTGTTTTTGCTGATATAAAGATTATAGGCGCATAAGACATGAAAGAAAAATCATTCATGAGCTTTTTACGGTAAGCGTCCATTGTTTTTCCGTCTTTTTCAACAGCATCCCACTTATTTACAACAATTATACAAGCCTTACCTTCTTCATGTGCAATGCCGGCAACCTTAGAATCCTGTTCAGTAAAGCCAACAGTACCATCAATCATAATAACACAGACTTCTGCTCTCTGCACAGCCATGACAGCTCTCATAACTGAGTATTTTTCGATTGTATCGTCAACTTTAGACTTTCTTCTTAAACCTGCGGTATCAATAAGAAGGAATTTACCGTGCTCATTTTCAACTTCGGTATCAGTTGCATCTCTTGTTGTGCCTGCAATATTCGAAACAATAACACGTTCTTCACCACAGATAGCATTTACAAGAGAAGATTTTCCTACATTAGGTTTACCGATGATTGCAACTTTGATTCTGTCGTCTTCCTCTTCTTCAGGAGCAGTTTCACCGATATATTTAAATACTTCATCAAGCAAATCACCGGTACCGTGACCATGCGCTGCTGAAACACCGATAGGGTCACCAAGTCCGAGATTGTAAAACTCATAGATTTCTACAGGAGGTGCTCCGACAGTATCACATTTGTTTACGCAAAGCACAATCGGTTTGCCACTCTTAAGAAGCATTGCTGCAACTTCAGCATCAGTTGCTACAACACCTGTCTTTAAATCTGTTACAAAAATTATAACATCAGCACTGTCAATAGCAATCTGAGCCTGTCTTCTCATCTGAGAAAGAATAATATCATCTGAATGAGGTTCAATACCGCCTGTATCAACAAGCAGAAAACTTCTGCCTAACCATTCGCAATCACCGAAAATTCGGTCTCTTGTAACACCGGGTGTATCATCAACAATAGAAAGTCTTTTTCCGCAAAGCTTATTAAAAAGCGTAGATTTGCCAACATTTGGTCTTCCTACTACCGCTACTATCGGTTTACTCATTCTTCACACTCCCCTATTTATTACATCATTTTATATAACAGGTCTGCACCTGAATCAGACACCAGAATAATTTTCACATTTAATTTTGATGACAATTCATCAAGAGAAATGTCATCAAGAAAGATTTTTTCATCATGGCTTTTTAGCATGACGTCAGGAATCAGAGCTTTATCATATGCTGATAAATCCTTGATCTGATTAATTATATCTGTCGCAGTAACAAGCCCTGCAACAGTTACCGAGTGACCGAAAAAGTCATTAACTACAGTAAAAACATCAACAGTTTTCCCGGGAAATTTTTGTTTAAAAGCTTCAGAAAGCTGTTTCATCAGCGGTGAAGCTGCAACACCGGTTATAATTGCAACTTTATCATCGAAACATGTATTGATTTCATCCATGGCCTCATTAAAAAGTGCTTCACAGTCACGCCACATTCCGACACCGTTTGCGAGCTGCCTGAAATCATCATAATATTCATAATCAGGAATTCTTTTCTCAGCTTTGAGATAAAATTCATCTGCTGCATAGCAGAAATTTCTGCCGAATTCATCATAATGAGAAAAATTAAAGTCATTTATCATATCAATAACTTTTGCAGCACTGTTTTTGTCATATCCTTTTAATTCACAAAGACCATCTCTGTGTTTTGTAAGACCGACAGGCACAGCAGCAACGGAAACGATTGATTTTCCGATCTTTGCAAGTTCATTAAGCGAATAAAGAAGCTCATCGCCGTCATTATAGCCGGGACAAAGAACAAGCTGTGCATTGATTTCAATACCTGCATCAGCAAGTTTGCTTATATAAGTTAAAACCTTACACGAATCAGGATTTTTCATCATCTGAACTCTGAGCTCAGGATTCATTGTATGAACCGAAATATTTACAGGTGAAATGTGCATTTCAATAATTCTGTCAATATCTGTGTCACTCATATTTGTCAGCGTGACATAATTACCAAATAAGAATGACAGACGTGAATCATCATCCTTAAAATACAGGCTCTCACGCATACCGTGAGGCATCTGATCAATAAAACAGAAAATACATTTATTTTTGCATGAATGATGTTTATCCATAAGATATGTTTCAAATTCCAACCCCAAAGCTTCAGGATTAAGCTCATTTTTCAGACGATGAGTTACAATTTCACCATCGGGAGCCTGAAACGAAATATTAAGCCTCTTTGAATTTGCATAAAATCTGTAATCAAGGACATCATTTATTTCATGTCCGTTAACAGACAGCAAAACATACCCTGCAGTAATTCCTTTCTTACCGCAGAGTGATTCAGGATTAACATTTTTTATTTGAACAGACATTCAATCACCTGAATTATACAACACTAAAAAGGCGGAAAAATTCTTCTCCGCCTTCCTTTAATGTCAAGATAGAAAAGGGAATCAGTCTTCTACACTGATAACCTGTTTACCATTGTAATAACCGCAGCTATCACAAACTCTGTGTGTTCTCTTGAACTCGCCACACTGAGGACACTTCTGAAGAGCGGGAGCTTCCATCTTCCAAACGTTTGAACGTCTCTTATCTCTTCTTGTGCTAGAAACTCTTCTTGCAGGTACTGCCATATCGAAAACCTCCTAATAATTTACAAGTCATTCATCATCAGATAACAAAGCCTGAAGCGCTGCCATACGAGGATCAATCGGCTTTTTACAATCACAACTTCCCTCGTTAAGATCCATACCGCAATACGGACAAAGTCCTTTGCAGTCATTCTTACATAAAAATCTTGTGGGTAATGAAAGATATATATCTTCAAGTACAAGATCGTCAAGATTAAGATTCATGTCTTCAACAACAATATATTCATCATTGTCTTCATCATGAAGTTCATCAATAAGAAAATGATCTACAGCAACATTAAGCTTTTTTCTGATATCCTTTGCACATTTTGCGCACTGCGTAGAAACAGAAAAATCTGCCTCAGCCGAAATAGATACAATGCCTGTTGCATTCTTAACATAACCTTTGACAACAATCGGAGTAGAAATTAATTCATCCCCTGCATCAAATTCATATGCAAATTCCTGCTTAATATCATCGCTTTCAAAAATCCGGCGCAGTTCAATAATCATCTGCAAAGTCCTCCA
>JAGBSO010000050.1 GCA_017631795.1 Clostridia bacterium
CGCTCAAATGGAAAGTTGAGAATGGAAAATGGAAAGTTTCGGAAGTGCTTCGCACTTGATTCCGCTTCGCTCTATTCATTTTCAACTTTCAATTTTCAATTTTCCACTACAATAATTTAGCACCGCTAAATTATTGTTTAATCTCAATCATCTGATGAATATCAACTTCGGGCACTGTGAATTCTGCCTTACCGTTGATATATTCAAAATCAAGCTCTTTACCCTGAGGCACAAGAGTGATTTTTTCAGGTTTTTCGCATCTGACTGAGCATTTCACATTGTAAAGAGGCACTGTGTCTTCAATGACTTCTGTGTTTCTGCCTCTGACAGTTGTGTGAGCAAACAGAAGATGCATGATATTTCTGTTTTCCGCATCCTGTCTTGTGTAAGTCATAACTGCTCTGTCAGGAATTTCTGCCTTTGCAGTAAAGTTGTCACCCATGAGTTTTTCTGCAACTTCAGTGAAAAGCTCCTTGAAGAAGAGATGTCCGTGCTGAGCATAAGCTGTAAAAATATTCCAGCCTATGTACGCGATATTGCCTTTTACAACAGCACCTGCAAATTCTTCGTCGGGATTATTGGGAGTATGTGCATGTGAGCAGAAATGCTCTGCAGTCCTGTTGAAATAGGGATTCTGCATTTTTGCAACAACGTCTCCGTCTGTCACACTTATTTTATATGAATCGCAACGCATTACATATTCCGTGTTACCGTTGACTGTTTCAAAGCAAGGGATGAAATATGACGGTGACATTTCATTTTTGCCCTCATAAACAGCACCTGTGTCAAGAATAAATTTACCGTCTTTCACGATTGACTCTGCAGTTGCAATGATTTTGCCGCCGTTTGCCGCAAACGCCTTTATTTTTTCTGCTGTTGCATCCGAATAACCGTTCACATCGGGAAGAATGAGTATTTTATAGGGTGAGAAATCCTGAGTTTCGTCAATGAAGTTGTAAAGATAACTGTTTTCAAGAAGCATTCTGTTTGCACCGATATCAGCATACGCATCACGGTTACCTGTTACAGATTCTTCACTGAGCACTGCAATATCTGCCACATTCACAGCACCGTTAAGCCACGGCTCTTTTTCTTCAACAAGTGAATATGCCTTGCCGATAAGGTTATATGTTGCCATATTCATTTCGCCGAGAGGATGCATCTGATCGCCTATTGAACAACCTGCACCGTTGGCAATGCTGAGTGCTGTTTCATATATAAGTGCATTGGGATGCTTGAAACCGCCGAATTCACCCCAGCTGTGGTGGAATTTTCCTGTCATGCCGAGGAATTCAACATCTTTGAGTGTACGCACATAAGCAGCAGATAAGGGAAAATGGTCATAACCCCATCCGCCTGTGGGCAGACTTTCAAGCTCCTGATGAGTGTTGGATTCAATTATGAAATAATCACCCTTGGGAATATGTCCGCCGTTGTGGAAAATTGTTGCAGTATCGCTGTATTTTCTCACAGCTCCGTTTGTTCTTTCAATGTAATTTCTGAAAACAATGTCGCTGAATTTTCTGCGGTCATCTGCATTTTCTGCATCAAGACCCGCATTCTTCATATCTGAAAGACATTTTTCACAGTAGCACACTTTGGGATGAACAATATCAAGAAAAATACCGCAGGGATTATATCTGCGCATAACTTCTTCAATCTGAGCGCAGAGTGCATCAAGATAGCCTGTGTTGAAACACAGAGTGTGGAAATGAACTTCGCTTCTGTATTCATTCACATCGTCTATATCAGCAGACCTGTGATAATGCCATTCGGGATGCTTGACATAGTCCTTTTCGTCATAACCTGCGGAAATATATACAGGAGCATTGACACCGATTTCCTTACAGGCTTCAAGCTGAGCTGCCAGCAAATCGAAATCAAGCTCGGGATGCATTTCATTCACTTCTGTGGGATGATATGACCAGCCGTGATGACACTTTGAAAAAACAGTTATTGAATCAACATGTCCTGCTTTGAGTGCAGCCTGAAACTGCTCCTTAGAGAACTTCTTGCCCACGGGCAGTGTTCCGTTTGTATGAAAATCAAGATGTACCTGTCTTTTTCTGAGCATAATTATCACTTCTCCTTGGCTTCATATTATCACAAAAATCCACAACTTACAATACAAAAAACAAAAACCGCTCCCAAAGAGAGCGGTCAGCTTGAATATGATTATCAGTTGAGATATGTCTGACAGTATTCAATAAGAAGACTGCTTGCGATATCCTTGTTTTCTTTGTCTGCACCAAGATCATGGTCTGAATTGGGGTAAACATTGAAATAATGAGTCACGCCGTATTCTGTAAGTTTTGCATCAAGTGTCTGAGCATTGCTGAAAGGAACAATGCTGTCTTTCATGCCGTGATTGATAACAGTGGGCACTGTGTTTTCATTTACATAATAAACAGGTGATGCTTTGAGAAGAGCTTCCTTTGCTGATTCTCTTTCTGCGAAAGTAAATTTCTGTCCGCAACCGTCTGAGAACAGGTCTGCAATAACATCGGGTGCACCCAATGCGTTATTTATGTAGAAGTTCTCATCGAAAAGGTCTGTGGGACCTGAGTTGCTGACAACTGCAGCAGGTGCGATGGGAGCTGTTCCGGCACGCGAATATGCGTAGAGCAATGAGAGATGTCCGCCTGCTGAATCACCTGTAAGCAGAACTTTGTTGATGTTGACACCGTTTTCGGCACCTTTTGCTTTTATACATGCAAGAGCGGCATCAATGTCATCAAGAATATCATTGAAATCAATTTCGTCACTCATATAACGGTAATTTATTGATGCACCTGCAAAACCGTATGTTTCTGATGCTGATTTTACACCGTTTTTGTAACTGTCTTTGTCACCTGCGATCCATGCACCGCCGTGAATAAAAAGAACAAGACCGATTTCACCGTCGTTTTCTTTCGGGATAGCCAGGTCAAGAACCTGTCGTTCATGGGTACCGTAAGCCAGATCGTAGTATTCGTGGCTGTTTGATTCAAGACTGATTCCGAACAATCCGAGGAAGAATGAGATGATTGACATGAAAAACGCAATTATTTTTTCAAACATTGTTTTCACTCCTTTGTTTATTTTAAGCAGTTATACACTACCTGATTTTATACTATCACGCACATATTTTTTTGTCAACAATTTTTTGTCAAAAAAAAACTGCCTTTCAAGACAGCTTTTGTATTGTTAAAAATTATAATCCGGTCTTACAGGTTTGCCTGTTTCTGATGATTCAACAATTGAAAGGCAGACTTCAACAGTCTTTGCACCTTCTCTTGCATCTGTCAGCACTTTTCTGTTGTTTGCAATTGCATCTGCAAAAACTTCAAACTCTTTTGCGGCATTGTGATTATTGACCTGAACATCAATTGTCTGCGGCTCTTTCACAACACCTTCTTCATCTGTGGTGAAAAGAGTCATTGTGGGCGATGTGTTGTCGCAGATGATTGTGCCTTTTGTGCCGTAAATGCAGGTACGCATTGTATAATCACGCTTACAACCTGTTGAAACAAAGACTTTGCCCATGAGATTGTCATTGAACTTCATAATTGCCACAGTTGCATCATCATAAGCAACTGTAGGAAGAAGCTTGTGAGTGCCGTATGCAAAAACTTCAACAGGGTCACCGACAATCCATCTGATAAGGTCAACTGCATGACATCCGCCGCCGATAACACCGTGACGAAGCGGGTCTGAGCGCCAGTTGTCAACAAGTTTCATGTAATCGTGAGCATATTCGGACTCAATGAAATAAACTTCACCGATTGTTCCTGATTCAACAAGCTCCTTTGCCTTTTCAAATGCGGGAGTGAATCTGCATATCTGACCTACCATAAACTGAGCATCGGATTCATCTTCTGTCTTTATGATTTCTTCAAGGTCTTCCCTTGTGAGTGCAAGGGGTTTTTCACAAAGCACGTGTTTGCCTGCACGGAGAAAATCGCATGATACTCTGCAATGCTGCTGGTCGGGAATTGCAACGGTAACAACGTCAATATCTTCCCTTTCAAGCAGGTCTTTATAATCAAGAAAACGTTTTTCTTCGGGAATTGAATATCTTTCACCTGCAAAACGGAGATTTTCTTCGTCGCTGTCACAGATTGCAGCGATTTCCGCATCACAGCTCATGGCACCTTCAACGTGTGACATGCCGAATTTCATACCTATATTTGCTACTTTCAATTTTTTATCCATTATAATACACCTTAAAATTATATTTTTTATAATGGTATCACAAATAAAAAAAACTGTCAATCAACAGGAACTCAAAAACATTTATCTTTTTTTATAAAACCATTTCATTTTTAATTATTTTGTAGTATAATAGTTTATTATTTATAAGAAAAGAGAGATACTATGCCAAACTTTTTTGCACAATTTGTTTCAAAATTTCTTACTTCTGTTTTCGGTTTTGTGTTTCTGATCACAGGCTCAGGCAGCGGTAGCACAGGCAAAGAAGTAAACACTCCCGAAGATTTTAAACCCGTGCTTCGTTTTGTTGTCTGCTCAGATATTCATCTTAACGGTGAAGCAGATCAGGAAGCTGCAAAAAGATTTGCAACTCTGTTCAATGATATGTACGCATACTCTGCAAATTCTGCTCACAAAACACTTGATGCTGTCATTGTTGCAGGCGACTTCACAGGCGGTGGCAGAGAAAAAGAATATGAGATGTTCAACAAAATTGTTGCAGCAAACAAGAAAGAGGAAACTCAGCTTCTCACAGTACTCGGCAACCATGAATTCATTGAATACCGTGATGTTGACGCAACAGTAGGATATGATGTCTACAAAAAATTCATCAACGAAAATGTTGATACAGATGTTGTAATCAACGGATACCACTTCGTAGGTGTTTCATACGATGATGACGGAAAGAGCTTTACAGGCAAAATGCAGTGGCTTGACGAAACACTCAGAAATGCAACAAAAGAAGACCCCACAAAGCCTGTTTTTGTTTATCAGCATCCCGCTCCATTATTCACAGTTTACGGCAGCGTGAACTGGGGTGATTTTTCAACAAGACTTGTTCTGAGCAAATATCCTCAGGTTGTCAATTTCTCAGGTCATTCACACTATGCGGCAAGTGACCCCAGAAGCGTATGGCAGGGTCAGTTCACTGCTGTTGGCGCAGGTTCATTGTCTGCATTCATGGGCAACCTTAACTACATTGACGGTGACAAAGATGCTCCCGGAAAATCAGGCGGTGCATGGCTCGTTGAATGTGATGCAGACGGTAATGTAAGCATGAAGCTTTACGATATCGAAAACAGAATGTTCTTTGCAAATGTTGATTATTATTTCACAAATCTTTCAGACAGCTCAAAGAGAACACACACATGGCATCAGCAGAAAGCTCTTGACACAGCTCCTGCATTCCCCGAAAGTTCAGTTGTTTCATCATTCATCAATGAAAACGGTGAAACTGTGATAACATTCCCCGAAGCAAAGGGATTTTATGATGCAGAGAATTATAAAATCACAGTCACAAACGAAAAGAGCAAAACTGTTTACGAATCAACAGTCATTTCAGAATACGTAAGAGCAACAGACGATGATGTTAAAGTTGTGCTCGGAAATCCTGAAAGCGGCAGCTACACAGTCAAAGTAACAGCTTACAGCCCCTATTCAGCACAGGGCGAAACACTTAACAACAAAATTACAGTAGAATAACAGCAAAAGCACACTCCGCGGAGTGTGCTTTTTTCAGATATCGACATCATACTTTTCATCAATAAAAACACGGTCTGTGCCGAAGTTTCCGGCATAGTATGCGTTATCATTTATCAATTCTTCACGTGTACAGTCATCGTAAAGTCTGTTTTCGATGACATTTGCGTGTTTTTTTATATCGTCAAAATGATTGTTTATATATTTTTCCGTCATCACAAGGCAGATACATCTGATTTCCCGAAGATATTCAGAAGAAAAATCTTTTCTCCAGTCAGCAGGAATATAGCATCCCTCAACAATCAGATTCTGCTTGTTTTCCACGGCTGTTTTTATCATTTCACGGACGATTTTCCAGAGATATTCCGTAAGAAGTCTGTCATCGCTTACAGGAGTCAGGTCTGTATTTCCGCTTCGTATCAGACCCATTTTAAGATGGTCGATCGAAAGATACGGATATTTCTTTTCTTCAAGAAATTTCTGCGCAAGGGCAGTTTTGCCCGTATGTGAAGCTCCTGTTATAAGAATAATCATAAATTCACCCCTATTCCCGATAATTATATCACAGAATAAGGGTGAAGCACAATATTATTTAAGACTGTCGTAAATTTTCTGAATGAAAGAATCTTTTTCATCACCGAAAAGAATATCAATGATATCTGCAGCTTTTTTCTTATATTCAGGGTTGTTTTCCGTTTCCGCAAGTGATGAAAGATGAAGCGAGATTCCCCATGCAAGCGGAATAAGTGCTTCCTTTGAAATTTTATTCTTTTCATCGCCTGAAAGAAGATACACAAGTGCGTTTTCTCTTCCCTTATACAGATTCGGAAGTTTTTTTGCCTGGCGGATTGCCTTTTCGGTATCACCGATTTTCTTGTATGCAAAACAGATGTTATAGAGTGTTGCACCGCGGACTTCACAATCGTCGCAGTATTTTATAATCTGCTCCTGCACTGCGATTGATTCACGCAGATTTTTCTCTTTTTCCTCGTCAGTGCCGTCAATTTTTTCAAGAGAAGTGGAAAGCTGCACAAGAAGAAGTGCATCATTCGGGAAATTTCTCAGAGCATCACGCATAAGTGTTACATTTTCAGTATGCAATCCGTTTTTATTGTTATATGCCCATTTTTCGTTCAGTTCATCGTATTTTTCTTTTTTTGCCTGTTCACTGACACCTAATAATTCATCAACAGACACACCGAAATAATGCGCAATTGCAGGCAACATTTCAATGTCGGGATAACCGTCGCCTCTTTCCCATTTACTGACCGACTGAAATGAAACACCCAGATGCAAAGCCACTTCTTCCTGAGTCAGCCCCTTTTCAAGACGCATTCTTCTGATATTATTCCCTGCTGAAAGCATAACAAAAACCTCCCTGTCGTTATGATTATACTATATATAAAAATTTTTCATTTATCAATAACCGATGACTTGAACTTTTTCTATCAATCATTGAAAACACCTGTAATAAGAACCATGAAAGTTCAGATTACAGGTGTTTGTATAGTGGTTAATTTTTCTTAAAGTGATTTCAGCATATTCAACAGACTGTAAAAGAATGCTTTGATCTGATTTATAAAAGAACTGATAGCGGGATGAAGTTCACCGCACTTTGTGCATGAAAACAGAAGGTAAGAATGTTCTGAACAATCATTATAATCAGGGCGTAAAATTGCCTTTATTGTATCGGAACCGAGGATGATTTCGTGTGTGCCGACATGTCTTTCATAATATGAATCATAATCACCTGTGTTACCGCCGACTGTGAACACTGTTTTTGTTTCAGCATCGTAGTCATAAACAATTTCAATATGACCTTTTCTTTCTGCTCCGTCCCAGTTTATAAATACAAGGTCACCGGGAACAGGTTCATCTGTCACTTCTGTTGCACCTGCATCAAGAAGCTTTGTGTAAAGACCTTCAACAGCGCCGTAAAGAGGAACTGCTGTGGACTGTTCAATAATGATCGCACAATCACCTACAAAATCAGCACACCATTCTTCTGAATAATTAAGGTCTGAACCTGTTTTGCCAAGCTGTGCAAGAGCAATAGCAGCCATATCTTCACCCGGATTATCAGTAAGTGAAAATGCTGATGTGTCAAATTTATCGTAGTTTGACTGTGTTGCAAATGCAGTAGATGTAAAAACAAGAACAAGAAGAATAACACTGAGTATACATGAAATTGATTTTGATATTTTTCTCATCTTTTTTTGCTCCTTTAGTTTTTAATTATGTAAAAATTATACACTCAACAAAACAAAAAAGCAATAAATTTTAAAGTATTTTTCGATTAACATTATACTTTCTGTCTCATGAGTCCGTGTTTGTTGCAGTAAATATAAAGATACCCCCTGCCGCGGAATTGCATTCTTGTTTCCGCGTTACCTTCGGGATAGAATTTAACAAACTGCATTCTGTCGCTTGTGACATATGCAGCAAATGAAATGAAGTGACTCTTTGTCATATCATGATGCACGGTGATGAATTTTTCATCTTCAACAGGCTCGATTGTCACCAGATGATCTTTATCAATTTCTTCTGCTTCAAGCGGCGGTAATGTAATTCCGCAGCAGCTTATGACTGCCGCACCTGTTGAATGAATCACATTTCCGCATACGGGACAGACATAAAACTTTGAAAACATTATGTTTGATGAGAGATTTCTGTTTATAACTGTCTCTCCCGCCATAAGCTCCATGACGGAAACTCCCAGAGCTTTGCTCAGCGGCTCAATAAGAGAAATATCGGGAAGCCCTTTTGATGTTTCCCATTTTGAAACAGCCTTGTCGCTGACACCTGTTGCCTCTGCAAGCTGAAGCTGAGTCATGCCTTTTTCTTCACGCAGTTTTTTTATCATTGCACCGGTTATATATGTATTCATGCTTTTGCTCCTTTTTCTTTATGAGTAAAGTATAATCTTTTGAAAAATAACATGCAACCTACTCTGCGTGGAGTCTTATTTTACCCGATATGTGCAAGTGTTTTTTCAACACAGTCTTCAATATTCACAGTGCCGAAACCGAAAATTGAAGTATGGATTTTTCCGCTGACAGGATTTTTCCAGCAATCATCAATGCAATCAATTCCGCCTCTCATGCCGAGAATTGATCCGACTGTTGCACCGTTGCAGTCTGTGTCAAATGCCATTTCCACGGCGATGCAGACTGACTTACCGAAATCACCATTCCCGTAAAGCAAAGCTGCGGCAACAATCATTGCATTCGAAATTGTGTGACACCAACCGTGGTCTGTGTATTCATCATATGCACGGTGAATATAGTCGCTGCAATCTTCAAGGGAAACTCCGTTTTTGTAATCTGTGAAGATTTTCATGACAGCTTCATAAAGTCTTGATGTTGACGGAATCTGAGAAAGACCGCCGAGAATGATATCTTCAATACTGTCTGTGACTGCAGCGCAAGCAATCATTGCGGCAACAAACATTTCTCCGTAAATTCCGTTTTTGACATGTGAAACTCTTGCGTCTTTATATGCCATTTCTGCTGCTTCTTCAGGCTCACCGGGATTTATGTAACCGAAATAGTCCGCTCTTATCTGCGCACCTATCCACTCACGGCAGACATTTTTATAAACCGCTGTTGCAGGAGGCTGAATGCAGTTGATGAAATTTATATATGCAATTCTTTCCGCAGTAAAGTATGAATAAACTGACTGATATTTTATCCATGCCATTGCAACATCTTCCGAATCGAAATCCCTGCCCGACTCTTCAACAATCTGCTGATAAAGCACGGTATAATTTGTGTCATCATCAACGGGCATTCCGTCAACCGTGTCGGCATAAGGCTTGTTTTTAAGGAAAAAGCTGTAATGTGAGCAGACTTCATCTGTGATATCAGTGCTTAAAATGTAACGCTTCATGGGATAATTACCCGTTTCTTTAAGAAGCGGAATCAGCTCATTACTTCTCATACCCTCAACAGGTTTACCAAGAAGACAACCGCATGCTCTGCCTGTCCATGCACCGAGAAGTTTACGGCGCAGAGTTTCTCTGTCAGGCATAACAGCATCAAAATCATGCTCCTTGCGGAGTTTCTTTATTTTTTTCAGTTTATTCGGCTCATTGTAACCGTAATCTTCCCTGACATCCGCATTCATCACAATATCAAATATACGGTCACTGAGCTGAGTTTTTTCTTCGCCGTTTTTCATTGCAGCAACTGATTCAAAAAACTCCTTGTGACTTTCAATATCAAGCCCTTCTTCAATTGACTGCTGATATTCTGCCATGATATCAGAAGGGTAACGGTTGAATCCGTCCACCTGATTATAGTCTGTTTTTATTTCTATATCATACATAAAAAACACCTCTTTGCCATATTATATCACAGCGGAAAAAGTATTACAACAATTGTGTTGCTAATGTCGATTTATTATGCTAAAATAAAAATACAAAGATAGGGGGAATCAATATGACAGGTCTCGGCAAATGGATATGCAGTGTAAATACAATTTTCTTCTCAGGCGATGTTAAGTTTGAAATTTTCGATAACGACGGTGAATACGGATTCCGAATAGAAATTCCCGATGTCAAAGCTCCTGAAATCATCGTCAAAGATGTTGAAGAAGACGATGACGAAATCACCGTAACAGCAGAAACAAGTCTGCTGCCGGGTAAGGATGTTGTTCTTTTTCTTGAATTTGACGAAGATGACGATACCTGCGAAGGCTATGTAAAAGTCCCGATGGTAGGCAAAATCAAACTCAGAAACGGTAAAAAAACAGATTGATAAAAAAAGCGAAGAGATAAGCACCTGTTATCTCTTCGTTTTATTTTTAAATAATTCTGAATTTTTCTGCAAGCACTCTGCCGTCAAAAAGAAGATACATACGGCTTGCCATATCATACTGCATTTCTATTCTGTGACCGTCAACAATTGCTGTGAGAGTATGCGGTTTTTCAATCAACGCAACATATTCATCATAAACTCTTCCGTTGACGATAAGTTCATTGATTCTTTTTATTCTGCGATAGACCACATGATAACCGTTCTCTTCTGCTTCAAGCAACGTTCTTGATTTTTCTTCGGTATCAGCCATTCTGAGAACGGTACTGTTCTGAAGAATCTGAGCATTTTCTTCAGGTATGGCTTCAACGGCTTCTTCGGGGAGTTTTTTCAACTTGTTGTATGTTACAACGGCATTTACAAGACTGAAAATAATCCAGGCATGAAAGATAATATCAACAAGTGTATCCAATTGAATGCCCCAGAAAATCAGCATCGCAACAGTATCAATACACGCCATTACAACGGCAAAAATGACCCAGCCGATTTTTTTCTTTTTTGCAAAAAACCAACAAAGAAGATAAAGAAGAACAACAACTGCAGCAATAACAACCGTTACTGCAAGAAAAGATTTATCAAGAAATTCTGCAGAATCTATGCCGTAATAATACTCTTCGGGATACATGCCCGTATAATACATTCCGAGATCAACAAAACAATACGGTACAAACGCAGAAAACAGAAAATATGTATCGGCATTTGTAACAAGCAAAACAATGTTTATAACACTGAATGCAACAACAAGCAACAGATTTGTAATACCGTTGTTGTAATTTCTTTCATAAAGATCTCTTTTTGTCATCGGATTTGACTGATTGTTTTTTCCGAATAGTTTTGACATAATATACATCCCTTTCCTTTTCTTTATTTTAATATATCTGTAAATTTCGGTTTTGTCAAGATAAAAAAATATATTGTTTATCACGATTATTATACTCAATCTATGAGTTATTGTCAATACTCAAAATAAGAGTATTGTATGATTTTATCGGGTGATAATTATGGATTATCTTGAAAAACTTATAGCTTTACGTATTGATAATGATTTATCTCAGAAAACTGTGGGAAAAATAATAAATAAATCCCAACAGGGATATGATCATATAGAAAAACGAAGAGCAAAACTCGCTATCGAAGATTTGAAAAAACTTTGTGAATTTTACAATGTGAGTGCAGACGAATTGCTGGATTTAAAAACCGACTGATTTATAAAAACTTCCGTACACGCAAATGTACGGAAGTTTTGTTTTTTACAGTAAAAAAGTATTATTCAGTTTGTATCAGTCCAGAAACGGTTTTAAAGGATGAGTGTGCACTTTCGGAGCAACATTGAGAAGCAGCATAATAATTTCAGTCTGTGCAGGTGTCAATTCTTCCCCGTTATCCACAGCATCAGTTATCATACAAAGTTCTTCCTGTGTAAAAGAATAACAGATCAAATTTTCAATTCTTGCTTCCACAGCCACCGTATCTGTGGTTCTGATTAATCCTTTGTTTTCATTTTTCGCACGGTAAAAACTGACTGCCATGATGCCTTGCATAATTCTGAAACTCGGGTTAAAAATCAAACCTTTAACACTCTGAATTTTTGCGACTCTTTGCAACAGAATCGGAATCTCCTGTATATATTGCTGTTCTTTTTCAGGATTATTGCTGAGAGTTTCTTCATACTTCCTTTGCAGTTTTGCAATAGCTTTTTTTCGTATCTGTGCTTTAGAGTCTTCATCAAAAGCTTCGAATTTTTTTCGTTCTTCAATAATCCCCTTTGCTCTCGGAGACCTTACCATGTCGGACATATTAATCGTCTCTGTCACTATATCTTCAGTTTCGATAATTATGTTTTCATTTTCATCGATGCCTGATTTCAAAGATTGTAAATCTTTGTTATTCATACTGCTATCTCCTTTTATACAATGATATTTAATGAAGTTTTACCCACAACGCAGGTCTGACACCCACTTCATCACAGCCTGATCCCATATCAACAAATCTGCCACGGGTGTTAACGCATACAACTTCGTCATTTGTTTTCCCTGATGTTCTTGTCCACCAATCTATCTTCGGATATGTAATATGATTAAGTTCATGTTTACCATCGTCACTATCAACGAGATCAACCATGGGCAACAGCAAAACCGCATCACTTTCTGAGTGAAAATATTTGCTTACTTCATCTTTACTGAGCAGGAAAATCTTATCAATTGTGCGTTTTTCATTGCTGTTTTTTGCTGAGTTATAAACAGGAATGATCATATTTTTTTCATCTGAAGAGAAATTGTCATAATAAAACTCTCCGTTCAGCCACTTGCGAAGATATGATTCGTCCCATGATGTTTTATAACTTGTATATAAGATAGGACAGTCTGCATAGCCTTCCCAATCAACGGCATATTTTGAAATAAGAAGTGCTCTGTTGTTCTTTTCATCAATTTCAGCAACAATCCATTCAATGGGCATGATTACAAAAGTGCTCATCGGTTTTGTTCCGTTTGGAATCATGTATTGACCGAAATACACAGTAGAATATGCATCGCATTTTTTAAGATCTGAAAAATTCATAATAATTCCTCCGAAAAAATATTTTTATAGTTCCTATTATAGAAACAATCAGCCATGCCGTGGAAAAAATATTTTTTACTGAGAAACTGTCTGATTATAGTTTTGATTTCAGCTTTTTCATTTCTTTTCTGAGTCTTGCGTTATTAAGGTCTTCCCATAACGGCATTATCAGTCCGCCTTTAAGACGCATTGAAGCTTCGTGCATTGATGCATAATAAGCAACCCTGAAATCGGTGTATTCAGACATCCTGCATTTTCTCTTATATGTTTCATACAGACCGTATGAATCACCCCACATGTTACGAAGCTGAAAAAGATCGTATTCCCTGTCTGCCCAGATACTGCCGCAAGGGTCAATAAAAGCAGTCAGCTGAAGTGTTTTCGGGTCTGCCATTATATTCATTATATTAAGATCGGCATGTATGAGCACGGGTTTTGAGTTTTCTTCGGGCAATTTATTGAAAAGCTCTGTGGCTTCTGTGAGAAGTTGCAGTTTTTTTCTGCTGAACTTTCCTTTTTCCGACAACTCAGTCAATGCCCTGAGCCAGGGCTGTTGTTTTTCTTCTCTGTAATATTCATACCAGCTGTCAGAAGTCGGCTCTGACAATGAACCGAATTTGTCATTTGTCACGCTGTGCCACTCAAGCATGCCTGCAATTACATCATCGGCAAATTTCTGCTTCTGCACCTTGCTTTTCAAAAGAAATGCAGGACTTAAAACATTCTGACCATCCACAAAAGTCATGGCAAGAATCGCTGTTTCGTCATCCTCGTATGTAAAAAGCACTTCGGGCATCTTCACACTTGTATTTTCTGCAAGAAGTCTGAGCTGCCCGGCTTCTTCGTATTGCGAGCCCTGAACTCTGTATGCCTTTATTGCAATTGTTTCACCGTCCGAAAGCTCTGCTTTATAGACTCTGCCGAAACTTCCGCCACCTATAAACTTGAATTTTCCACCTTTTTTGCCCAGTTTTTCTGAAATGATATCAGGAAAAAGGGGCAACAGATGTTTATCGCTGTTATCAAGAATTTTCATTTTTCATTATCCTTTCTTTTACGATACCGTATGCTTTTCTGCTTTCGGGAAGAAACGAAAACAGCTGAAAGCAATGACACATACCGTCGAATTTATGAAGTGTTACGTCAACATCAGCATTTTTCATTTTTGCATACACTCTGTCGCTGTCACTTTCGTCAAGCTCAGCCGTTCCGCAAATAAGCGTAACCTTCGGGAACTTTTCAAAGCTGCCGAACAGAGGCGAAATATAGGGATCGGTTCTGTCAACATCCAGAACATACTTTGATATTCTTCTGAGCAGATGCAGATTATCTTCAATTTTTTTATGCTTCGCAATTCCGTAAAAGGGGTCTGAATATGCGTTTGTAATCCTGCTGTCACCGCTTGATGTGGCATCTGCCCACAAAGAAAAGCAGACAATGTGGCAGGGTAACGGGTAATTGTTATCACGAAGCCACAATGAAGATGTGAGAGCAAGAGTTGCACCTGCACTGTCACCAACAACGATTATATCTGTGTTTTTTACCCCTTCATTTAACAGATGAAGATATATTTTTACGACATCGTGCATCTGCGAGGGCAATTTATGTTCGGGGAATCTGCCGTAATCAACATTTATAACAGATGCACCGCAGAACATATTACTGTATTTTTCAGCAAGTCTGCGATAAAAATCATTCAGTTCGATTTTAAATCCGCCACCGTGAATCATCAGAATAATTTTTTCGGTGTGGCAGTTTCTGTTGACAAGTTTTTCATATCTCACGCCGTCAATTGTATGTTCTGAATGTTCAAAATTTTTGGAAGGTCTGTATTTTGACTTTTTGTCTTTAGTCAATTTTGCGGCATTGTCCGAAAGTTTTGAACTGTCTGACAATGGCGAATGAAAAATCATCCGCAAACATGACATGAATATTTTTGATGATAATGATTGCATTTTTTCACCCGACTTTCATACCGAATCTTTTACAGAATTTTTTCAAGAATATCTCCCACTGCTTTTGCCATAGACATAAATCCCATGTCATTCGGATGGCAACCGTCAACAGTACCGTCATCACCTGCAAGATTCATAAGCGTTTTTCCGTCAATCAGATACACATTTTTGTCACCGCTGTCCACAGCATTCTGATATGTTGCCCTGATTGTTTCAAGGCGGTCATTTTCTTCATCATTCGGAGAGAATTTCGGCCTTGAAAGCATAACAACAGGCAATTCAGGATTTGCTTTTCTGATAATTTCAAACATTTTTTCATGGGTTTCTTTCAGATGCGTTACCGTGGGGGCATTGTAATCATAATCATACACAAAAGCCGACATTTCAAGATTTTTTATATAGTCCGCAATCTCTTTTTCACCTTTTGCGTTACCCGAAAACCCGAGATTCACAAAATCTGCATTCAGTCTTCGGGAAACGATGCTTTCATAAGAATTTCCCGGTCTTGAAGCACATCCGCCCTGTGTTATCGATGACCCGTAAAACACAACAGGCTTGTCGATTCTGTATGGTGCAGGCTCAAGCACGGTTGCATCTTCGCCAAGACCTATGAAAAGTTCGGAAACTGCGCTGTAAAGCGGAAAATTTATTGTGATATCACGCATTACAGCGGAATCAAATTCGATCATGCTTTCGTAACCTTTGCGGATATCATACGGAGGAATAAAAGTGTTCATATATTTCTGCGATTCATTGCCGACGTACAAATCAAAACCTGCCGAACCTGTCAGCGCAAAATGAGGCATCTTACCCACATCAGGCATCTTCGTATGGATTGCAACATATCTGCTGTCTGTTCTGAATCTGACTCTGCCTCCTGCAGTATGAGTATGCAGAGCATAAACTCCGTCGCTGACGCTTTTTGCAACCTTTTCGGGCAGTCTTCTGAATTTTCCCGATTCAAAAAACACTCCGCTGACTTCAAAGGGTGCATTCTTCACATCATAAAACTTTATATCTTTCTTATCAAGCTTTGTTTTCACTTTAAAATTGGAATCAACAAACGCAATATGTTTCATTTTCATACCCCGATTACAGCATTATCTGTTATCAGTATATCATACATCAAAAACAAAAAACCACCCTTTCGGATGGTTTTTCATAAAAAATTCAATTATGCTTTGTCAGCTGAACCGAAGAGTTCGATCTTTTCCTTAACAGTAGCCTTGATTGCTTCTACGCCGGGAGCAAGAAGCTTTCTGGGGTCGAAGCCCTTACCTACAAGGTCTTTACCTTCTTCGATGTACTTTCTTGTTGCTTCCTGGAATGCAAGCTGACATTCTGTGTTAACATTGATCTTTGAAACGCCGAGAGAGATAGCTTTCTGGATCATTTCAGCGGGGATACCTGTACCGCCGTGAAGAACAAGAGGCATTGTGCCTGTCTTTTCCTGAACTGCTGCAAGAGTTTCGAATGAAAGACCTGCCCAGTTTTCGGGATACTTGCCGTGGATGTTACCGATACCTGCTGCAAGCATTGTAACGCCGAGATCAGCGATCATCTTGCATTCGTCGGGATCTGCACATTCGCCTGCACCAACAACACCGTCTTCTTCACCGCCGATTGAACCGACTTCAGCTTCGATTGAAAGACCCTTTTCTTCACAAACAGCAACGAGTTCCTTTGTCTTTGCGATGTTTTCATCGATGGGGTAGTGTGAACCGTCGAACATGATTGAGCTGAAACCTGCTTCGATACAAGCCTTTGCACCTTCGTATGAACCGTGGTCAAGGTGAAGAGCAACGGGAACAGTGATGCCGAGGTTTTCAAGCATACCTTCAACCATACCTACAATTGTCTTGTAGCCGCACATATATTTACCTGCACCTTCAGATACACCGAGGATAACGGGAGAATTCATTTCCTGTGCTGTAAGAAGAATAGCCTTTGTCCATTCAAGGTTGTTGATATTGAACTGACCGACCGCATAGTGGCCTGCCTTTGCTTTTGTAAGCATTTCTTTTGCATTTACTAATGGCATAGTTTAACACTCCTATATATTTTTATCAGAAATATTATATATCACAGACAGCAAAATGTCAATAAATTAACGAAATAAACTGTTCATACCTTTAAAAACAGAATAACAAAGAAAACATAGCTGTTTCTCAGAATTTCCGGATAAAAAAAGCACACTCTTTGGTGTGCTGTTTCTCAGTTAAAAAGATATTAACCTTGCTGTTTTAACAACTTTGATTGTCTGTACTGTTCTGCTTCAGCCACATCAATCCACTCTACAGTTTTATCGAAATTATTTCGTACTACTGCCTTGATTTCTTCCAGAGATACTTCGAAAAATTCTCTGCGTGTATTTATCTTGTTCACCTTTCTTGAATCAAAAGCACTGTGTAATGCCGCCTCTAATTTAGGAGCATCGTCCGTGAATATCAACGCATGAACATCAAAATCAAACGGAACAGAAGCATCACCCAACTCATCAATACGTTCCTGAGGATCAAGTCTTCTTGTCATACCGATTTTATAAACATTTTCGCCAAATGCACCAATATTGCTTATAATATAGACATAACCCGCTTTTCTGTTTGCTTCTCGATAATCAACATCTTTGATTGCATGGAAAGTATCATTAATCAGGTTTTCTAACTGATTTTTCTTTTCATTCAATTCATCAGACGCTCCATTTTTTGCAATTTGTTCAAGAAGGGCATTCAATGCATTCTGATAATGAGTCTGTTCCTTTTGAAGACGTTTTCTTTCTTCTTCTATCTCTTTAAGTACCCTTGCCTCTTCTCGCTCCTGTGCTCTTAACTCTTTAAGTCTCTCTTTTTCAGCTGATTTTTTTTGCTGGAAGTCAACTGCTAACTTTACTTCATAGATTTTCAGATTAATATATTCTTGCGTGATGCCAATTCCCATTGATTTTCCTAATTTTGAAATTTGTTCACTAATTTTATATATTCTCTCAACTGATTTTTCTAAGTTAGAAACTTTCACATTATTAACAATATCATCACATTCAACATTGAAAGCCCGAATTAATAATTTTTTATAATTTTCAATCATTTTTCGTCCTTCAGTTGCACTTCCGTTTATTTGCCAATTATTATTGCCGTATGCTGCTCTATCATTCTTTATGCATTGTTTTTGAGCATTTCTTAACTTAGTCAATTCATCCTTATATAAATCAGAGTTTGCAAATTCATATGTAGGTTTATATAAACCATAATCCAAAAAGTTAATTTCAGTATCAAAAATTGCTAATTGATTCTGCTTATACATAATTGCTGAATTCAATTCATTTATACGATTATTCAAATAATTAAGCTCATTGTTTTTTTGAGTTATTGTATAATTTAAATTGTTAACTGCTACATTAAGTTGCTGACAATGTTGATTCAACATTTCAATATTCTGCTGTTCAGGTGTCAACAATTGCCTCAATCGATATATCTCATTCTGGAGTTCAATTTCTTTTTTGCTCGGTCCAAAAACACTCATAATAATACCTCCATTTTTCTTAATCATAACACTATTTTTATAAAAAGTAAATAATAAATTATATTCTGCGTCACCCCCCCCTTACGGACAGAAACAAGAAAACCCACTCAAATGAGTGGGTTTTCTACAAGAAATGATATTTTAGTATGTAACTGTGTAATCCTTTATAAATGTGAAGCCGACGCTTGCTGTATGAGTTCCCAACATGCTGACAACAACATTGAGTGTTAACGGAGTTGAGTAAACAATATGAGTTACTCTGCCTGTTTCTTTGTCAATTGTGGCAGTAACTTCACAGTTATAATAATTTGTTGAAAACTCCTGAAGTATTGAAGGTGCTTTTTCCGCAACTTCATGTGTTTCGATAACGTCGCACACTGAGCCTACACCTGAACCTGCTCTCGGATCTTTTTCATCTTTCAGCTTGATGTAAAACTCATATTCATTGCCTTTATCCTCGTATGAAATAGTTTCAACATACTCTGCTTTCAGACAGCTTACATAATCCTGTGCGGGAACAAGGAAATTTTCTCTGATATCATCCTTTGTGCTGTAAACAATAGGATCTGTGTCATCTTTCATATTCTCTTTCAGCAGTGTCTCTGCAAGTGACTGAAGAAGATCGGGAACCTCAAGTTCACCTACCTGTCTCTTTTCAAAATTCTTGACAACCTCTGTTGCATCAGTCTTCACCTTATTTGCACATGTATTGAAATATTCAACCATTTCTTCAGGTGTTTTGAATGCACCATCCTGATTTTCGGTTTCAACAGACGGTGTATCGGATGTTTCATTATTATTTGCCGCATTCTGCTGAACTTCCGAATTCACAGCCACGCTGTTATTTGTATTATCAGTATTAACAAATTCTGTTTTTGATATATCGGAATTGATAGATACTGTTGTAAAGAAGCAGAATATACATGTAGCTACCACCAAAAGTTCCAGAAATATCATAAGATTTTTATGATTCTTTTTTGCTCTTAATGCCTTTTTTTCCGCCTTTGCAGCTATCTGTTCCGGAGTTAACTGTTTTTTTGCCATCAGTGCTCCCTCTTTCCTTTCACATATTTATATTATTGTACCATAAAGGAAATTTGATTGCAATTATTCATAATTAACAAAATGATGAAACAGTTTTCATTCAAAAAAACCACTCAGATGAGTGGTTTGTTGCTGTTAATTCAAAACTGAGAATTGACCTGAGCCCAGACTAAAACATTGTCTGATTCTGCAATTTCTCTGTATCGTAAAAAGCCGCTATTAACAAAAGTATTATCCGTATAGGATATATTTGCACAATACTCTCCAAAGCGAAGCTTGCCTTGACCTGATGTACTGTCAAAGAAATCACCTGTATCAATTGTATTACCGGTAAAAACAAGCCCGTTTATGTTATTTGCTCTCATAAGCATCGACGGTATATCGATAAAGCTGTTTGAACTGATTTCTATATTTGTAAAAACAGCAGTTTCTGCAGATTTGCCTGCAATATTTGTGCCTATTTCAATTACCGAGCCCCAGTCGCTGTAATTACACTTTTCAAAGGTATTGTTGCGGATGATAAGATTATCAACGCCCGTACCCTCCTGCCAGAGAGTGGGTTCAATATCCATTACAACCTTTATTGCCTGACCCATTGTTTTATAGAATCGGTTATTCTCGCAAAGTCCGTTTGAGGACTGCAGAAGCAAGCCCCTTGCTCTGTTTTCGTGAAAATAATTGTTTCTGATAACATAGTTACCGCTGTAACATTCCGTGTTGTATGCGGTCCAGCCTGCAGTTATGCTTTCGGGTAAGGCCTCAACAACAACCTCTTTTGTTATGCCTTCCGTAGCTTTGACTGAAACAATCTTTGCAGTAACATCTGTATTCTCAAATTTACTGTTTTTGAATGCAAGAGTGTCGCCCGCTTCAAGCCTCATTGCAGATGCTATAAGTGTAAGCGTGTTGCCGTTTACAGCCGAAACATAACCAAGACCGTCATGGACATTAACAGCATCGTCACCCATTCCGCTTATATCACAGCCGGATATATTAAAGCAGCCGTTGGTGTTTACAATATGAATCGCATCAGCAGTCAGAGAAATACTTCCCTTGTCTTTGTATTCGGGATTTACACCGATATAGCTGTTGATAATCTGAAAATGTGAGCAATTGCCCTCACAGATATATGCCATACCGGGACTGCCGAAAATGCTGACATTATCAAATGTTATGTTTTTGCTGTAATCTCTTATGCTGAATATCGTTCCGTCATAGACGAAGTGTCTGAGAATGTATGTTTCCCCATTCTCAAAATTGTCCATACAGCCGTTATGGATAACACGAAGAGTATTGTCTGAAATTTTCTGAACAGACTTTATGTTTGCTTCATCCTGATAAAGATAAACCTCTTTTGTAGAGCATTTTGCACCGAAAGTATATGATTCGGGGTCACATTGTGTAATTGCCGCAAGACTGTTGCTTTCATTGCAATTTTCAGCATTTCTGAAAACAAGGTCAATCGTATCAGCATCAGAATTACTGTTTTCAACTGTAACAACCGATGCAAGCGGACTTTCATCGCGGTTCCAGTCAAAATTAAGATTGCGAATTTCAACACACTCGCTGTTTCTGATAAAAAACTTATATCCCGTTGAGGAGAAAATAAAGGTAGCATCATTTCCTTCAATCAGTAAATCCGTACAGTTGTTGGCATCAAGACCTTTTTCGTTCCTGAAATAATATATCCCCTTATCAATAATAAGCTTTGTCTGAGGATTTTGAGAACAATAATCAAGTGCACTCTGAAAAGCAGAGAAATTATCTTCATTTTCTTCAGAAAGTCCGAAATCAGAGGCGTTAATTTTCCTCAGCTTTTCACTCTTCGGTCGCTGGATATAGAATCTCATTCCGTTTGCACCGCTGATCTCGTCTGCAACCCTGCTTTCACTTAAATTATTAAGTGTTTCGGCGTACACATCTGTCTTGTCAGGCATTGTTACTGACGAAGTAAACAACATCACTATTGAAGCAATAAATGAAACTAATTTTATAAGCATCGAATCATCCTTTCAATGTCTTTTCATTACAATTATAACACATTCTATAATTTAATTACAACAGAATAATTTCACCTTTGATTAAGCATATATAATGTAATAAATATAATGAAAAAAGTTTTATTCAACTGATATAAAATAAAAAATGAGTATTTCATTTTACAAACATAACCCTGACCTGTAACCGACCGGAAACATTGTCGCACTGCTCGCCTGATTTGGCAGCATTGCTCCTTGTTTCTTCCTATTCTCGGCTTGCTTCTTCTGCCACCGGCAGCGCAAGCCTGCGAAGCAGTTAACAGCCGCAAATCCGTCTACCGAAATACAAAATCGTTGGTTTGATTCAATTTAAAGGCAAAAGAAAAAACCACTCGAATGAGTGGTTTTCTTTTTGTCTGTTCACCCCTTTTTTGAACCCCTATAAATACACCTTTAAAACCCTTGCAAACGCTGAAAAAACCTCGTTAGTGCAAAATATGCAAAAACGAGGCTTTTTATTGTTTCTTTATTCATTTACAAACTGACTTGTATATTCAACAACATATTCTTCTACAAGCTCATTACCAACAATTTCACCGCCAACTTCATCGCCGTTATTGTTCGGCTCAAGCGGCGCTATAAGATACTCTTTAACAGAGGTTAAGTCTACATCCGGATTCATAATAACATAATAGTGTGTTGTAGTTAATGCATCACCTTTATCAATGAATTTCAAAGCAACTGCAACATCTTTTGAAATACCTTTTATCAAATATACCTCAGCACGAAGAGTTTCGGTGGTAAGTTGTTCATCAAAGCTGTTTTTCCAACCTGCTGCAACTGAAACATCTGCGATTTTATAATCAATCTTATCTTCTGATATAACTTTTCCGCTTACATAAGTTGAAAATTTACCGTCAGACACATTGTACACATAGGTTTCTGAAAATGCAGATTCATTACCAATGGCAGGCTGAGTTGTACTATCGTTATTTGTAGCAGTGGTTGTATTGTCATTGCCACCGGAAGTAGTGGGTTCTGCATTATTGATGTGAGTAGTATCTTGGTTTACTGTTGGAGCTGTAGTTGCACCATTATCATTTGTTGTAGGAACAGTGGATTCACTATTATTTATCGTAGTATTGTCACCGTTTACAACAGGAAGTGTTGTGTTCCCGTCTCCGAACAATGTCGGAACAGCGACTGCGGCAACAATTATAATTATAGCAAAAGAAGCCACAAGAGATGTCCACTTTATCCAAATATTCTTTTTGGCAACTTTTTTACTTTTTGTTGCACTGTTAATAAGGTTATCATCAATATGACCGATGGCATTTACTATTCTAGGTGTTTTCATATTTCAACGCCCTCCTTAATCAGATAGTCTTTTAGTTTATTGCGAGTATAGAACAACATATTTTTTACTTTGCTTTCAGAAAAAGAAAATTCAACTGCAATTTCTTTTATAGAATCGAAAAAATAGTATCTGCGAATAAATACATTTCTTACATCTTCTTTTTCCGTGTAAAGAAAATCACTTATCAATTTTCCTATGTCTTCATCACTTACATCAGGTGCATATTTTTCATCAGGCAGCACACCTTCAAGCTCGTGTATTGAGACAAGTACATCTGCAGACCTCTTTTCTCTTTTCATAAACTCCAACCGATTCAGAGAAAGATTTCTTGTGATTTTGCAAACAAAAGACATAAAGTTATTTGGTCTTGTAGGTGGGATAGCGTTCCAAACACCTACATATGTATCATTAACACATTCCTCTGAATCTTCATAATTATTTAAGATGTTATATGCGATTTTGTGACACAGTTTACCGTATTTTATTTGTGTTTCTTTGATTGCTCTGTCATCTCTCTCAAAATAGAGTTCTATAATCTTTGAATCATCCATGTTGTTCACCTCCCAGCTATTGTTCTAAAAGCGCTTTCATCTATTAAGTACGTTTTTTTGTACGTTGGTCTTAAAAATTTAAATGTTTTTTTTGAATATAACATATAATAATGAATTAAACAATTCTAAAACTCCTTAACTAAATATTTCAGTTTTTTAATATAAAAAGAAACTAGTAATTTTATGACAAAAAGACCAATAATCTAAACAAACAGAATATCGGTCTAAAACAAATTATTATGTTAAAATGTCATAGGTTCGAGTCCTACCAGTCCTAAAAAGGGGTTTTAGGGGACAAAACTATAAAAATCAGGATATAAATAAAGAAAACTCTTGAAAAATCAAGGGTTAATTTAAAATCAAACACCAACGACCCTTACGGTCAGAAACATAGTCGCCTTTCAGACGGTCTGAAGCCCCTCTGAAATTCTCCTTGTTTCTTCCTACTCAAAGCCACCCTTTATCTGCCGCCGGCAGCGGGTGTCTTTTCGTCAGTTAACAGCCGCAAATCCGTCTGCCGAAACACAAAATCGTTGGTTTGATTCAATTTAAAGGCAAAAAGAAAAAACCACTCGGATGAGTGGTTTTTCTTTTTGGCTCCCCAAGTTGGACTCGAACCAACGACCCTGCGGTTAACAGCCGCATGCTCTACCGACTGAGCTATTGAGGAATGTTGATACCGGACTATAAAAAGTCCGGTTTTTGTGACAGCATCGCCCTATTTTCCCGGGCCGCTTCCAGCCAAGTATTGTCGGCACTGCAGAGCTTAACTACTGTGTTCGGGATGGGAACAGGTGGGACCTCTGCGCCAAAGACACTGTCTATATGTCATACGAGAACTAAAGC
>JAGBSO010000051.1 GCA_017631795.1 Clostridia bacterium
AATCGTCTTTCGCTCGTTCCGTCGCTGCCGATTTTGACCGCTACGCCATCTCATACTCCCTTAATCTGCCACCGGCAGCGGTCGTATTCGATGCCCAAAGCAGGCTGGCACCGCTTGTGTTCAGAATGTCAGAAGTTCAAGCATTCATTACAAAAATAAAAAGAGCAATACCAAAAAGGTATTACTCTTTTTATGGTCGGAGTGAAGAGACTCGAACTCCCGGCATCCTGCTCCCAAAGCAGGCGCGCTACCAACTGCGCTACACCCCGATTATAATTAATTTTGTTGTTGCAGGCGCGCTTCCTGTTGCAACATAGTCGTCTCACTCGAACCTCGTGATACTCCTTGTTGCGGCACTCCTTAGCCCTCGCTTTATCTGCCAACGGCAGCGCTTCGGGCACGTCCCCAACTGCGCTACACCCCGTTAACGAAAAATAACGTATATATTATATGTGTTTTTTGCTGTGATGTCAAGTGAAAATTGAAATTTCAATCTGAGTGAAGAAAAAAGCAATATTTTGAATTATTCCTTGTCTTAATAAATATCAATTGATATAATATAAATCAATACAGGGCATTGTATCATAAGTGAAAAATGAAAAAAACATATGTATGAATATCTGTGATATTATATATTCATAAACATTGTTTCGGATCTGATTCAATGCTTAATGTGTTTTTTTAACACAAAAACAGTAATTAATTAAGTAAAAGACTTTACTTATAAAAAAGAGGTGTAAAAAATGGCAAAAAAGAAAAAAGGTTCAAAGAATATCATTGTTGTAGTTGCTGTTCTTGCAATTGTTGTTGTACTTGGTGTGGTATTTGTACCCAGACTTGTACATACATGTGACAGTTGTGAAAAAACATTTGTCGGTACAGGATATCAGCCCAACATACTTGCAGATGCTCTTGAGTTTGTAGGTGCAGAACATGAAGAAATCATCTGTGAAGCATGTGCAGAATCAGAACATGCACTTTCAATACTTGCAGGTAAAACTGTAGATGATTTCAAACTTCCTCTCTTTGGTGAAAAGGAAGAAGCATAATTTTTGATGAAAAAAAGTACCCATTAGTTAATAATGGGTACTTTTTGTTATTTACCTGAAACTGTAACTCCGTCAAATGCTATCCAAGGATATATTGTAGAACCATCCATAGCAGTTTCTTTTGAAATATCGATAACGTTATTGAGCATATCTGCAAGATTACCACTGATCATTGTTTCAAGAACAGGTTTTGTGATTTTGCCGTTTTCTATAAGGAAACTGTTTTTTGCAACTCCTGAGAAATCGCCGTTGCTTGCAGGCTGACCGCCTGAAAGTCTGCAGACGAGAATACCTTGTTCAATATTCTTGATCATATCGTCATAAGCTGTGTTTCCTGATTTGACTTCCATGCAACTGCTTAAAGTCGGGCAACGTTTTTCGCCTGATTTTCTTGCTGCATATTCAGAAAGAGTGAAATTTTCAAGCACACCGTTTTTGATAATATCGCAATTTTTAGATTTGTATCCTTCTGCAGTATAACGCTCACCACCGATTATTCTGTCATCGATGGGAATGAGTGAAACTGAAAGTTTTTCTGATGCCACTTTTTCACCGAGTTTGTTTCTCCATGGACTTGTGTTATCAATGATTGTTTCATCGCCTGTGAAATTGTCAATTGCAGTTGCGACAATATCGCCGAGACAAGACGGTGCAAAAACAGCCGTACCTGTGAATTTACCTTCAAAGGGGATAGCTTCAAGCTCTTTTTCGCACATTTCGTACATCATTCTCTGCGTACCTTTGTCAAGAATCTTTTCATCAAGGCTGACAAAATCAATTCCCATAGAATTGAATGATGTTGTTTTGTCACCGTCATGTGCAGAATACATTGAACCCATTGAGTAGTATGCAGCTGTGTATGAATATTCAACACCGTTTGTGTTTGCAAAAACAGATTGAGATTCTGCGTAATCTGCAATCAGCTGCTCAATAAATACTTTCGGATAATCGTTTTTTATATCTTCAACATATTCATTGATTCGGTCAAAAAGTTTATCTCTGTCGCATTTTTCTGCACCGCAGAAAAAGTCTTCATTTTCATCTTTTTCAGCAATTGAAAGACAGTCATCTTCAGTTGAAACAATCGCAGCTTCAACACATTCCTTGGCTGCAGCATCAATTGATTCTTTATCAATCTTGTTTATAGCAATAACGCCTTTTTTCATATCTTTGATGACTTTTATTGTTACTGCACTGTCAAAAGTTGAACGCATGAGACTGAATTCACCGGCGTCAACATTGATTTCATCAACAAGACCGAATTTGATTTTACACTGTGCTTCATCAGCGCCGTATTCTTTGAGACGGGAGAGGGTATATTGCGCAATTTCTTTAAGCTTTGACATTTCCATGTGAATACCTCCTTATCTTCCGCCTATATTTATTTTGCATTTAACAGCAGGACCACCGTCAGAAACAGGCATAGGTTGCTTTTTACCGCAGTATCCTGATGATGCCCATGAAATTTCATCTGAGAGCATATCGACGGTTTTGAGTGTTTCAAAAGCAACGCCTGAGATCGTGGTATCCCTTATTGCTCTGCCGAGTTTACCGTTTTTGATTTCATAACCCATAGTGATTCCGAACATGAATTCACCTGTGGTATCAGCCTGACCGTTCTGTGTTTTTGTCAGATAATATCCGTTGTCGATTGAAGCAATCATGTCTTCAAGTTTATCTGTACCGGGAAGGATTGCAGTATTTCTCATTCTGATAAGAGGTTCATCTGAAAAACCGAATGCTCTTGCGTTGCCGCAAGGTTTTACACCGAAATGCATTGCTGTTTCCTTGTTGTTCATGTAGCCCTTGAGAATTCCGTTTTTGATAAGAACTGCATCTTCGCAGACTGTTCCTTCATCGTCAACATAAACGGGGAGAGGAACTTCTTTGCCGAAAGCTGTGTGAGCATAGTCGATGATCGTTATTTTGTCAGAAGCAATCTTATTGCCGAGATTCGTTGCAGCAACAGAGCCTGAAAGTACAAGGTCTGCTTCAACGGTATGACCGACAGCTTCGTGAGCAATCATACCGGAAATTGATGAATCTATGATACAGTCACAGACACCTGCTTCTGAGAAAACGCCTTCTTTTTTAGACATAAGCTTTTCATAAAGATTGTCGATTTTTTCATAAAGCTCTGATGGTGTTGAGAAAATCTGAGTAAAAAATCCTTTGCCGCAGTTCATTGCTTCGAAAAGTTCAATATTTGAACCATCTGAAGCTTCAGCAGACATTGAAACATATATGCATGATCTGGGGGAGAGTGAGTGTGAAAAACTGCCTGTTGTGACATGAAGAAGTTTTTCAATACAGTCTGAGCTTACAATAACACCTCTGCTTGAAAGATCAGGATATTTGTTGACAATGTAATCATCAAGCTCTTTTGCATAATCAAGGAGTATTTTCTGAGGTACATCAATAAAATCTGCAGTATCCTTGTAAAAGGCTGTCGGTGTTTCCATCAGCGGCAGTTTGTTTTTGTTTACACGTCTGTCCAAAAAAAGTGCATTGTCACGTGCCGCATTTATAACACTTTTTATGCTTTCGTCGGAGTATTCACCCATTGATGAAAAACCGTATACACCGTTTTTGTATACTCTTGCACATACACCGCCCGAGGTTACTCTTGAGTTTCCGACAAGATTTCCTGAAATGATGCTGATTCTGTTGTTTGAGTTTATCTGTGAACGTACTTCTGTATAATCAGAAATACCATCGATATGTTTTTTTATTAAATCGTTAAGCATACGGTTTCCTCCTTAACATAAGAAGCTTTATCCGAAGAAACTTTGAATTGTGCTTCCGAGACCGCTTACACTATCACCCAGACTGCCGATAACGCTGTCAATGATAGAATCTGATGATGTTATCTGGCTTCCTGTGTTGGGACCGGTAATATCCTGACTGCCTGCAGGATCTCCCCAGATTTCGATTGTGATTTCTGTACCTTCGTAAACTATTGAACCTGCCGCAGGAGACATGGTTGCTACATGACCGGGTGTCTGTCCGCCTGTGTTGGTTTTTTCAACAATGTTATATGACAGATTGAGTTTGCCGAGATAATATACAGTTTCGGTGAAGGGAACACCTGTGAAGTTCGGAAGTGTTACGGTTGATGCACCTTTGCTGTATGTAAGAATAATATCTGAACCTTTTGCAATTCTTGTTCCGGGAGCAACGTTCTGCTCGAAAATGATGTCTTTTCCGATTTCAGAAGAAGATGCAGGCTGAAGTGTTATGTGAAGACCGTATTTCTCTGCAACCTGAGCTATATACGCATCATCTTTTCTGTAATTCTCAAAGTTTGGCATTTCAACAAGAGAACCTGACATTCCGCCGGTATTGAATGATACAATGCCTGTCAGGAAAAGGCAGACAAAGAAAATGAGCATGACAAAAACAATACTGAGACTAAGGAATATTGTTGATTTGTTTGATGCGAGTTTTGATTTGCTTTTTTCTTTTGTAAGAACTGGAATTTCGGGAGTTGCGTTCACAATAACGGCAGCAGCGGGTTTTTCCTGAGCTGTCGGAGTTGAATCAAAATCGCTTATCGGATCAATAAGAGACATCCCTGTAAGTATTGATGCTTCCTTTTTTTGTTTTTCAAAGGCTTCTTTTGTGAATGAATTTTTAAGTAACGCAATATTTTCTGTTCTGTCTTCAGGACGTACCTGCAATGCTCCGATAAATGCAGCAAGAACATAATCGGGAAGTTCTCTTGCAAAAACAGCAGGAATCTCAAGTTTGTCATCAACCATGCGTATTTCAGCATCGATGGGGGTGCAACCTGTAATGCATTTATAAAGAACTGCAATGATACCGTAAACATCGGTTGCCTCAGAAAGTGCATAAGACTTATCGTACTGCTCAATTGCTGCATAACCTGGTCTTATGTCTGCGCCGAGTTTACCTTCTGTCTGTCTTATTTCATTGATACCGAATCCCCAGAGTTTGAACTGACCGTTTCCGCAAAGGAAAAGTGTGTCAGGGGAAACAGCACCATGTATCAAGCCTTGTTTGTGAAGCGCATCTATTGCATCAAGAACGGGAAACAGTTTTTCAGTGATAACATTCCAGTCAACAGTGCCGTTGTTTTCGTAAAGAAACTCTGTAAGTGTCTGACTTCCGTCAGCTTCAGCAATAGCATAAGCTGTTTCATTGGCTTCAAAAACATCAAGAACAGTGATCATTGATTCGTTTGTTTTAAGCTTCATGATTTTGTGCCACATGTCAAGGAATGATGTGCGCATCTCCTTGAATTCTGCAAAATTTTCCTGTGTTACTGCAGGATTTGTGTTGCCTGCCTCACGTGTGCAGAAATTTTCAGGTAAAAATTCTCGCACTCTGACACAGTTGTTTGTGATTGTGTCAAGACCGAGATATGTCACACCTTCACTGTTTTGCTCAAGAATATCACCTACAACATATTTTCCCGCAAGAACTGTGCCATATGCAAGGAAAGGTGAAACTTGTTCAGATTGTGTATCAAAACCGCAGTAAGGACAATTTTTCTCGTCACCGATCTCATTCATGCAACCGGGACACAGGTTGTTATAAAAGCCCATAAAAAATACCTCCGGAAACTATAATTTATAATTATTTAAATATTATAACATAAAAAATCCGATTACTCAATAAGTAAAATAATTTGATTTTATGTTTCATCATTCAATACAGCTTCAGCACATCTCATGCCGTCAACTGCCGCAGAAACTATACCGCCTGCATATCCTGCCCCTTCACCGCAAGGATAAAGGCCTCTTACATTTGTCTGGAAAAATTCATCACGAAGAATTCTGACGGGCGATGAACTTCTGCTTTCAGGGAATGTGAGTACCGCATCGGGAAGAGCATAACCATGAAGTTTCTTGTCAAATGCGACAATTGCATCATAAATGGTTGTTGTTACACACTCGGGCAGAACATTTCTGATGTCTGTGAATGAAACACCTGTCGGACATGTGGGATTTACAGAACCCTGTTTTTTTGAAGGTCTGCCATTCAGGAAATCGCCGACAAGCTGAGCGGGAGCAGTGTAGTCACTGCCGCCGAATTCAAAACCGGCTCTTTCAATCTGTCGCTGGAATGCAAAGCCTGAAAGGGGATGATCGTCTTCAAAATATGTCGGTTCAATACCGACAAGGATAGCTGTGTTTGCATTTTCCCCGTCACGTGCATATTCGCTCATGCCGTTTGTAACCATTCCGCCTTCTTCAGACGATGCTGCAACAACCGTACCGCCGGGACACATACAGAATGTGTAACCGCCTCTGCCGTGAAGAGGATGATTTGAAAGCTTGTAATCTGCTGCACCAAGGATAGGATTGTTCCACATGCTGCCGTACTGAGCTTTATTGATAAGTTCCTGGGGATGTTCGATTCTTGTGCCCACAGAAAATGCCTTCTGCTGCATGTTGATGCCTTTTTTATAAAGCATTTCAACAGTATCTCTTGCAGAATGGCCTGTACAGAGAATTACACAGTCAGTTTCAAGGTCGGTTTCCGTACCTTCTGGTGTTCTGTATGTCAGCCCGTGAATGAAATTGTTCACAACAATAATATCAGTCATCTGACAGCCGAATCTGACTTCACCGCCCATGGAGATGATGTCTTCTCTTATGTTTTTTACAACTGCACCGAGCTTGTCTGTGCCTATGTGCGGTCTTGCAGAGTAGAGAATTTCTTCGGGAGCACCGTGTAAATATAACTGATTGAAAACTTCTCTGCAACGGCTGTCTTTTATTCCGGTTGTCAGCTTTCCGTCAGAGAAAGTACCTGCACCGCCTTCGCCGAACTGAACGTTTGAGTTTGTGTTGAGTCTGCGGTGTGTCCAGAAATCAATAACATCCTTTGTTCTTGTTTCAACATCATTGCCGCGTTCAAGAATGATAGGATTCAGACCGCATTTTGCAAGAATCAGACCGCAGAGCATACCTGCAGGGCCGAAACCTATGATTACAGGTCTTAGCTTTGATGTTCTTTTTACGGGCGGAATAACATACTGATATCTTTCCTTGAACATGACTTTGTTGATAGGGAATCCTGCGGCAATTTCTTCTTCACCGGATTCAAGCTCAATATCAACAGAATAAATCATTTTTATGTTGTTACGTTTTCTTGAATCAATTGATTCTCTTGAAATTTCAAAAGATGTAAAATCTTCAGGTTTTACACCAATAACCTGCGCTGCAGCTCTTTTTAAATTTTCAACGGGCTCACCGACCCCCAGCGCCAATTCATTAATTCTAAGCATTTTATTTCTCCGATAAATATTTTATTGCGTTTGTGCCTGCGCATCGTCCTGAGCTCCATGCCCATGAAAGATTGAATCCGCCGCAGACAGCATCAATGTCAAGTACTTCGCCGCATGCAAAAAGTCCGTTTATGTTTTTTGCTTCAAGTGTTGTCTGATTGAAAAGTTTTGTATCAGCACCGCCTGCAGTCACCTGTGAATTGTCAAAACCGAGAGCACCGCTGATTTCAAATATTTCTGAGTTTATAATTTCAGTCAGAAAAGCAATTTTGTTTTTTGTAAGTGTTGAAAGCCTTGCTGTGCAACTGATTGATGCCGATGAAAGCTTTGCCATTCCCAGTTTCTTGGGCATAACACCTGAAAGCAGATCTTCACACAGAAGATTCGGATTTTGTTTTTTTCTTGTTATTATGTAATCGAAAATTTCTTCAGGTGTGAAATCGGGTAAAGAATTCACAGCCATTATAATTTTTCCTTTTTTATGAAGAGCAAAATGTTCTGATACTGCTCTTGAAACTTCCATTGCAGGTATACCTGAAATGCCGTAATCGGTATATTGCAATTCACCTTCGGATGATGCAACAACTGTTCCGTTTTCAACGATATATATTTCACCTGCGGCACGTACACCTTTGAGTGCTTTGTTTTTATTTTTAAGAACAATTCCTGTGAGAGAAGGGAATGTTGGTCTGATTTTTATTCCCAATGATGAAAGCAGGTCAAAACAAGATCCGTCTGAGCCTTGTACTGATGCTGATTTGCCTCCGCCGGCAATTATTACCGCATCTGAATATATATTTTCATTGAGAATAAAAACGTTGTTGTTGCGTTTGATTTTTTCTATTTTTGTATCACATTTAATTTCAATGCCAAGGTTTTCTGCTTCAAATCGTAATGCATCAAGCACAGATGAAGCCTGAAAACTGAGCGGATAAAGTCTGCCGTCATCTTCTTCTGCAAGATAAATTCCCATGCTTCTGAAGAATTCGATGTTGTTTTCAATGGTGAAATTTTCAAAAATACTGCTGAGTAGTTTAGAATCACCGTGATAATATTTTTTATTGACGGATGTGTTCATAATATTACATCTGCCGTTACCTGTTGCAAGGATTTTTTTGCCGACTTTCGGTAATCGTTCATAGATGATGATTTTTATATTGCTGTTTTTGGCTTTGCTGAATCGTGCTGCTTCTATAGCCGCTGCGAGACCGGATGCACCACCGCCGATAACGGATAATACCTTCTGATTCATAAGTAAAAATCCTTTCACAAGAATAACATTATTATTTTACGCTTAAAACAGTAAAGTGTCAAGGGTTTTACACAATTATAATGTATATAATAAAGCAATTATGATATTTAATTTGTCTTGACAAGTCAAATCTGCTGTGATATACTTATACAGTATTAATTTCAATTAAGAATTGGAGATATGAATTATGGAAAGAATCACAACTCTTGACACTCGTAACCTTTGCGAAAGCGCTAAGAACGGCGGTTGCGGCGAATGCCAGACATCATGCCAGTCAGCATGTAAGACAAGCTGCGGCATCGCAAACCAGCAGTGTGAAAACGAAGAGTAATTTTTTGCTCAACGATGAATGCCGCCATTAAGCGGCATTTTTTTCTGTAATTTTTTAAATGGAGATATTTTATGGTACATCAGTATAAATTAAACGGTTTCAATATAGTTATTGATATATGCTCAGGTTCAATTCATGCGGTTGATGAAGTTGCATACGATATTATAGCTATGTACAAGGATAAAACCGAAGATGAAATCTTAACAGAGATTCTTTCAAAGTACAGTGACAGGGAAGATGTAACAGAAGAAGATGTTCGTCTTTGTATATCAGATATAGCTGCGCTTGAAAATGCAGGAAAGCTTTTTACTCCCGATACATTTGAGCCTGAAGCAGACAGATTCAAGGCTAAAAGCGGCAATATCATAAAAGCACTTTGTCTTCATGTTGCTCATACATGTAATCTCAACTGTGGTTATTGCTTTGCAAGTCAGGGTAATTACCACGGAGACAGAGGACTTATGTCATTTGAAGTGGGTAAGCGTGCCCTTGATTTCCTTGTGGAAAATTCAGGCAACAGAACAAATCTTGAAGTGGATTTCTTCGGTGGTGAACCCCTTATGAACTGGGATGTTGTCAAAGAACTTGTTATGTATGCCCGTTCAATAGAAAAAGAAGCAGGTAAGAATTTCCGTTTCACACTTACAACAAACGGTGTTCTTATTGATGACGAAGTTATAGAATTTTCAAATAAAGAAATGCACAATGTCGTTCTCAGTCTCGACGGCAGAAAAGAAATTCATGATGCTGTTCGTGTTGACTATGCAGGAAACGGCAGCTGGGACAGAATTGTTCCGAAATTTCAGGAGTTTGTCAAGAAAAGAGGTAACAGAGAGTATTACATGCGCGGTACTTTCACTCATGCAAACCCTGATTTTACAAAAGATATAAATGTTATGCTTGATCTGGGTTTCAATAAACTGAGCATGGAGCCTGTTGTCTGTGCACCCGAAGATTCTGCTGCACTTACTCAGGAAGATATGCCCGTTGTTCTTGAACAGTATGAACTTCTTGCAAAGGATATGCTTGAAAAAGAGAAAGAGGGCAGACCTTACACATTCTATCACTATATGATCGATCTCAAAGGCGGTCCCTGTATTTATAAGAGAATTTCAGGCTGCGGTTCAGGAACTGAATACATGGCAGTAACACCCTGGGGTGACCTTTATCCCTGCCATCAGTTTGTCGGTGATGAAAAATTCAGACTCGGCAATGTTTTTGACGGTGTTACAAATAACGATATCCGTGAAGATTTCAGAAGCTGTAATGTTTATGCAAGACCCGAATGTAAAGATTGTTGGGCAAAACTCTATTGTTCAGGCGGCTGTGCAGCGAATGCATACCATGCAACAGGTTCAATCAGAGGTATCTATAAATACGGTTGCGAACTGTTCAAAAAGAGAATGGAATGTGCAATCATGATGCAGGTTGCAAAGGAACTCGGAAAATAATGAATACTCCGATTTGTGATTTTGTAAAAAATTATGCTCAGTCTGACACATTAAGACTTCATATGCCGGGTCACAAAGGAATGTCTTTTCTCGGCTGTGAAAATCTTGATATAACAGAAATATCAGGGGCGGATGCTCTTTACGGTGCTGACGGAATAATAGCAGAAAGTGAAAAAAATGCTACTGAACTTTTCGGAAATAAAGCAACTTTTTTCTCTGCGGAAGGTTCTTCTCAGTGCATAAAAGCCATGCTTTGTCTTGCAAAAATGAAAAGCGACAGCAGTGATTTCACGGTTCTTGCATCAAGGAATGTGCATAAAGCTTTTATTTATGCCTGCGGTCTTCTGAATATCCGTGTGCGTTGGCTTTTCGATGAAAGTGATAAATTTTCGCTATGCAGATGCAATATAACTGCTCAGCAGCTTGATAAAGAACTTGAAAAAGAAAAGGCAGATGCAGTATATGTCACATCACCGGATTATCTCGGCGGTGAACTTGATATAAAAGCACTTTCGGATGTTGCTCATTCACACGGTGCTGTTATGCTTGTGGATAATGCACATGGTGCCTATCTGCATTTTCTTGGTGAGTCACGTCATCCGATGGATCTCGGTGCTGACATGTGCTGTGATTCGGCACATAAAACATTGCCCGTACTTACAGGTGGTGCTTATCTTCATATAAATAATGAAAGATATGTTGACAGCGCAAAAAAAGCTCTTGAAATGTTCGGTTCAACAAGTCCGTCATATCTGATTCTGCAGTCACTCGATCTGTGCAATGAATATCTTGCAGACGGTTATAAAGATAAACTGAATAATTGCATAAATAGGGTTGAAAAGCTTAAAAAACAGCTTTCAGATAACGGCTGGAAAGTTCAGCAAAGCGATCCGCTGAAACTTACTGTTTTGTCTTCAGGTATCAATCTTTCAGAAAGACTCAGACAAAATGCAATCGAATGTGAATATGAAGACCCGGATTATACGGTAATGATGTTTACACCGGAAAATCCCGATATTACATATGAAAAAATTATATCTGCATTCGGAGTCTGCGATATAAAAAATGCCCCGCCTGCGATGTTTCTGCCCATTCCTGAAAAATGCATGGAAATAAGTGATGCGTTGTTCAGTCAGAATGAACGCGTTTCACTTGAAAATGCTGTCGGCAGGGTAGTTGCAGATACTTCTGTCGGTTGTCCTCCCGCAGTATCTGTTGTTGTAAGCGGAGAAAAAATTTCAGAAAAAACAGCAGAAATAATGAGATATTACGGTATTGATAAAATTTCGGTTGTCAGATAAAACGAACAGAATTTTCTGTTCGTTTTTTTGTTGACATTCAGATTAATTTAATATATAATGTTTGATATCGTACATTTTTTACAGGTGGTGATTTTTCTGAATAAAAATCATTATATCAGCATGGAATTGCATTCTCTTTCCAACATGGCAATGCGTTATATGGATAATAACAGCCATAAAAAACTTGTAGACAGTATCACAGGTACAAACGGTTGGATTCTTGCATTTCTTGATCAGAATAAGGACAAGGATGTTTTTCAGAAAGATCTTGAAGAAAGTTTCGGAATAACACGCTCAACTGTTTCTAAGGTTGTTAATCTTATGGTTCAGAAGGGGTTTATTGAACGTACAGATGTGGATTATGATGCAAGGTTGAAAAAATTATCACTGACTGAAAAAGCAAAAGAACTTATAGATTATATGCATGAAGATCACGAAAACATGGAAAATGTTCTGACGGCAGGTTTTTCAGAAGAAGAAAAGAAACAGATCTATACATACATGGAAAGAATGAAAAACAATTTATATGGTGCATCTGAAGATTCTGCAGATTGTGAATGTTTTCCTATAATAAAGAAGAGAGGTAACAAATAAAATGATAAAAAGATTGGCAAAATGTATCCGTGAATACAAAACTCCAACAATTATGACGCCGGTTTTTGTTGTTGGTGAAGTTATTATGGAAGTTGTTATTCCGCTTCTGATGGCAAGCCTTATCGATAACGGCATAAATGTCGGCGGCGATGAGGGAATGAATTACATCATAAAAATGGGTGTTGCTCTGCTTGTTGCAGCTTGTATATCAATGTTTTTCGGTGGTGTTGCAGGAAGAACATGTGCTGTTGCAAGTGCAGGTTTTGCAAAAAATCTCAGACATGATATGTTTCACAGAATACAGAATTATGCATTCTCAAATATTGACAAATTCTCAACAGCAAGTCTTGTAACAAGACTTACAACAGATGTCAATAATGTTCAGCAGTCGTTTATGATGATTATCAGAATGGCTGTAAGAAGCCCGATGATGTTTGTTTTCAGCTTTGTGTTTGCATTCGGAATCAATGCCAGACTCGCATCAGTTTTCTTATGTGTTGTACCGTTTCTTCTTCTTGGAATGTTTCTTATCATCAGAAAAGCGCATCCGTTATTCAAACGCGTTTTTAAGACATATGATAAGCTCAATTCAATTGTTGAAGAAAATGTCAGAGGTATACGTGTTGTAAAATCATTCAACAGACAGAAGTTTGAAACCGACAAATTCCAGGAGATTTCGGGAAGTATCTATAATGACTTTGTTAAGGCTGAAAAGACAATTGCATTCAATGCACCTCTTATGCAGATGAGTGTTTATCTGTGCACAATCCTTATTTCCTGGTTTGGTGCAAAACTTATTGTTGATACAGGCGCAACTGAGCTTACAACAGGTGAGCTTATGAGTTTGTTTACATACACAGCTCAGCTTCTTAACAGCCTTATGTTTGTTTCAATGATATTTGTTATGATGACAATGTCAAAAGCAAGTGCTGAAAGAATTGTTGAAGTGCTTGATGAAAAAAGCGATATTACAGAAATTGAAAATGCAGTGCAGACTGTAAAAGACGGATCTGTTGAATTTGAAAATGTTGATTTTTCATATTCAAAGAATGCAGATAAACTTTGTCTTGACAATATTAACATTTCTATTGCATCGGGTGAAACAATCGGTGTAATAGGCGGTACAGGTTCATCAAAATCAACATTTGTACAGTTGATCCCCAGACTTTATGATGTTATCGGCGGAAGTGTGAAAGTCGGCGGTACTGATGTTCGTGATTATTCTATTGAAGCTCTCAGAAATGAAGTTGCAATGGTACTGCAGAAGAATGTTCTTTTTTCAGGAACGATCAAGGAAAATCTGCGTTGGGGTAAAGAAAATGCAACTGATGAAGAGATTATAAAAGCATGTAAACTTGCCTGTGCCGACGAATTTATTGAGAAATTCCCCGATAAATATGATACATATATCGAGCAGGGAGGCGCAAATGTTTCAGGTGGTCAGAAACAGAGACTCTGTATTGCCCGTGCGCTTCTTAAAAAACCAAAAATTCTCATTCTTGATGATTCAACAAGTGCTGTCGACACAGCAACCGATTCAAAAATCAGAAAAGCATTCAGAGAAGAAATACCTGAAACAACAAAAATTATCATTGCACAGCGTGTTTCTTCAGTTCAGGATGCAGACAGAATTATTGTTCTTGATGACGGCAGAATTTCAGCTGTCGGAAATCATGATGAACTTCTTGAAACAAGCAGTATTTACAGAGAAGTATATGAATCACAGGTAAAAGGAGGAGACGATAATGGCTGATGAAAAAGCACGTCAGATGCCCCCTATGGGCGGTCCCGGAAGACGTGGCGGAATGGTTGCAAAACCTGATGTGAAAGTTAATAAAGAGACTGTGAAGCGTCTTTTCAGTTATTTCGGCAAATACAAGATACATCTTATCTTTGTTATGTTTTTTATCATTCTCAGTTCTGTTGCAAGTGTTGCATCTTCTCTCTTCCTTAAAACTCTGATTGACAGTTATATTGCTCCCATGCTTTTCCCGAATGCATCTGTAACATTCACAGACCTTTTCGGAGCTCTTTGTAAAATGGGTTGTCTTTATCTCTGCGGTGCTCTTGCCGGTTTTCTGTACAATCGCATTATGGCAAATGTTTCACAGGGGATTCTTAAGAAAATCCGAGACAGAATGTTTGAGCATATGCAGTCATTGCCTATAAAATATTTTGATTCTCACAATTTCGGCGATACAATGAGTTTTTACACAAATGATACCGATGCACTCAGACAGATGATTTCTCAGTCAGTCCCTCAGGCAATGTCATCACTTGTAACGATTGTGTCAATTTTCTTTGCAATGCTTCGTCAGAGCGTGTGGCTCACACTTTTTGTTGTTGTTTTTCTTTTTGCAATAACAAGAATTATCGGCTTTATAGGTAAAAAAAGCGGTATGTTCTTCATGAAACAACAGCGCTCAGTTGCTTCAGTAAACAGCTTTATTGAAGAAATGATAAACGGTCAGAAAGTTGTTAAAGTTTTCTGCCATGAGGACAAAAACAAAGAAGAGTTTGACAAACGTAATGATGATCTCTGTCATAATATGACAACTGCCAATACATACGGTAACATTGTAGGTCCCATTATGAATAATATGGGTTATATTCTTTATGTTGCCCTTGCAATACTCGGCGGTATTCTTGCAATAAAAGGTGTAACCAATCTCACTCTTTTCGGTTTTGAAGAAGCTATAACACTCGGTACAATAGCATCATTCCTTACAATGTCAAGAAATTTTGTAATGCCCATCTCTCATATTTCTCAGCAGATAAATGCAATTGCAATGGCAATGGCAGGTGCAGAAAGAATCTTCTCACTCATTGATGAAAAACCTGAAACAGATGATGGTTATGTAACACTCGTAAATGCAAAAACCGATAAGGACGGTAATATAACCGAAAGCGAAGCGAGAACAGGTATGTGGGCATGGAAACATCCTCACAGAGACGGCACTGTTACATATACTCAGCTCAAAGGTGATATTGTTCTTGATGATGTTGATTTTGCTTACATAGAAGGCAAAACAGTTCTTCATAATGTTTCACTTTTTGCTGAACCCGGTCAGAAAGTTGCTTTTGTCGGTGCAACAGGTGCAGGTAAAACAACTATAACAAACCTCATCAACAGATTTTATGACATCGCAGACGGAAAAATCCGTTATGACGGCATAAATATCAATAAAATAAAAAAAGCAGATCTCAGACGTTCAATGGGTATCGTTCTGCAGGACGTAAATCTTTTTACTGGAACAGTTATGGATAATATCCGTTACGGCAAACTTGATGCGACAGATGAAGAATGTATTGCTGCTGCAAAGCTTGCAAATGCCGACGGCTTCATAAGAATGTTACCCGAAGGTTACAATACAGTGCTTGAAGGTGACGGCAGCGGTCTTTCTCAGGGACAGCGACAGCTCATTTCTATTGCCAGAGCAGCTGTTGCAGATCCTCCTGTAATGATACTTGATGAAGCAACATCATCAATCGACACAAGAACAGAAGCAATTGTACAGCGCGGTATGGATGCTCTTATGCACGGCAGAACAGTTTTTGTCATTGCACACAGACTTTCAACTGTCAAGAATTCAGATGTTATCATGGTTCTTGAACAGGGAAGAATAATTGAAAGAGGCAATCACGAAAAGCTCATTGCTGAAAAAGGCAAATATTATCAGCTTTATACAGGTGCTTTTGAACTTGAATAATTATACTTGAATAATATAAAGCAATATGTTATAATTTTTATAATTATGGCATGTTGCTTTTTTATTAAATTGTCATCGGAAGTGAAAATATGTTAAAAATGCTGAAAATGCTCAAGCCTTACAGAGGAACATTGATTTTATCAATTTTCTTTTCAGCGGTTTATGCAGTGCTTGAGATTGCAATTCCAATATTTACAAAATATATACTCAGTGAAGGTATCATTTCAAAAGACATGGGAAATATCATTTATTACGGAGGTATAATGCTGTTGATGACTGTTATCGGCGGTGTTGTTTCCGTACTGAATACGTATTTTTCTACAAAGACATCTGTAAATTATGCAATGGGCATAAGAAATATTGTCTTTGAAAAGGTTGCACATCTTTCACAGTGCGATGTTGATAAAATCGGTGTTTCATCAATGCTGACACGAACAACAAACGATGTGCGTCAGGTGCATGATGTTATTCTTAACTCACTCAAATCAATTCTTCCGATTCCCATCATGCTCATCGGCGGTTTCTATATGGCTTATGCCACAAATCAGAAGCTTCTCAGACTTATTTTTATCATTATTCCGATACTTGCAGCGATTGCAATCTTTCTTCTTATTTTTATCATGCCGATGTTTTCAAAAGTTCAGAAACTTCTTGATAAACTCAACTTTATTCTCAGAGGCAAAATAAGCGGAATAAGAGTTATAAGAGCATTCAATAAGACTGATTATGAAGATGAACGTTTTGATGAGAGTAACGCAAAGCTTACAAAAATCAGCCTTCGTGCAACAAGAATTCTCTCAAGCCTTCTTCCTGTGATAACGGTTGCGCTGTATTCACTCATCTGTTACATCATTTACATGAGTGTTCTTGATGTAATGGAGCCGGGGCTCACACAGCAGCAGATGCTTGAAACTATTCCCAATATGTATATGTTCATAACATACTTTGCTCTTATTATAGGTGCGTTAGGTGCAATTGTCGGCATTGTTGTAGGTATCCCCAGAGCTGCAGTCTCTGCAAGACGTATCAATGAAATTCTTGATTCTGTTCCTGAAATTCAGGAATCAGAAAATCCTGAAAAGCCTGATGAAAATATCAAAGGTACTGTAGAGTTCAGAAACGTATCATTCCGTTATAAACCTGTTGATGATAATAAAAAGAAAAAATCATGGTTTGTACGTTGGCTTTCTTCTGACAGCAAAAAGGGTAAGAAAGACAAAAAGGACGAAAAGTTACAGCCTGTTGATTCTGAAGACCAGAATGAGAAAAAAATTGACAAGGATGCCATTCAGGATATCAGTTTTGTTTCAGGTCCCGGTGAAGTCACTGCTATTATCGGTGTGACCGGATGCGGAAAATCAACAATTGCGAATCTTATTCCCAGACTTTATGATGTCAATGAAGGTCAGATTCTTACAAACGGTGTTGATATCAGAAATTTATCATTTGAAGATCTTCATTCAAGAATTGCATATGTTCCTCAGCAGAGTTATCTTTTCAGCGGTACTGTAAAGGAAAATATAAAATTCGGCAATCCGGATGCAACAGATGATGAAGTTTGGCGTGCAATTGAAATTGCGCAGGCAAAAGCATTTGTAAGCAGCATGGCAGACGGAATAGAAAGCTTTGTTTCTCAGGCAGGAAAAAACTATTCAGGCGGTCAGAAACAGCGTCTTGCAATTGCAAGAGCCATTGTCAAAAATGCAGAAATTTATATTTTCGATGATAGTTTTTCAGCCCTTGACCTTGCAACGGATGCAAGACTGAGAGCTTCTCTCAGAGAAAATCTTCCGGATGCTAATATAATTATCGTTGCGCAGCGTGTGGGCACTGTTATCAATGCCGACAGAATTATTGTTATGGACGAAGGAAAAGCTGTCGGAATGGGCACTCATGAAGAACTGCTTAAAAACTGCGAAGTATATAAAAGCATTGTTGCTTCTCAGCTTTCAGATGATGAGGAGGAGGCAGCAGTATGAGTAAAAATGATCTTAAATTCAAAGATATTTTCAAATCAGCAGACAGTCAGTCCGAAGACAGCTATTTTGAAAGCAAGTATTCATCATATAACAGCAAAAAAGATGAAGATAAAAAAGCTGCTGATGCAAAAGGTACTGCAGTAAGATTCTTCATGCTTTTGAAACCATATTGGTTTGGGGTAAGCATTGTATGTATATCTTCAATTGTATCAACACTTGCAGGTGTTGTTGCACCTGATTATCTTGCAGATATAATTGACAGTATTCAGCTTGCAATAGAAAATTATGCAAACCACGGTGTTGCCATAAATTTCGGAAGTCTGTCTGACCCTGATTCTATAGTTTATCAGCTTGTAACATTAGGTGCTGTATACTTTATGATCGGTTTTATGACATTTATACAGCAGTTTGTCGGTGCCGGTGTAACACAGAAACTTGTTTTTAAACTGAGACAGCAGGTTAATGTAAAACTTTCAAATTTACCGCTCAGCTATTTTGATAAAAATACAAAAGGCGAAATTATCAGTAAAGTTGTAAATGATATTGATAATGTTTCACAGAATCTTCAGAACAGTTTCCTTACTGTGCTCACCGGTATAATTCAGGTTGTCGGTGCTCTTTATATGATGCTGAAAACAGGCAATTTTATAATGACATTTGCAGCTATCTTCCTTGTTCCTTTAAGCGGAACAATTGCATATAAAGTTGCAGTTGTGTCAAAAAAATGGTTTGCAAAATATTGGAAATCAATGGGTGCAATGAACGGTCATGCAGAGGAAATGTACTCAGGTCACAGTCTTGTTAAGATTTTTAATCATGAAAAGCAATCAATTGATGATTTTAAAATTATTAACAACAATCTCAGAAAAAACAGTTTTATTGCAAATATGATTGCAGGTATTCTTAATCCAGTTCTCACATTGTGTAAAAATGTCAACTATGTTTCTGTTTGCATAATCGGTGGTTGTTATTATATCGGCAGCTGGTTCAATACAGGCAGATTGATTGCAAATACATTGAGTCTCGGTTCAATTGAAGCATTTCTTTCTTATTCATCAATGTTCTCAACACCCATCACAAATATTTCAAAAATGATAAACAGTATCCAGTCTTCGCTGGCATCTGCAGAAAGAGTTTTTGAACTTCTTGATGAAGAGGAACAGTCACCTGATAACACTGAAAATGAACCTGACGGACTTTTTGCAGGAAATGTAGAGTTCAGAAATATTTCTTTCAGATACAAAGAAGATGTACCTCTTATCGAAGAATTTTCTCTTTCAGCACATCCCGGAAGTATTACCGCTATTGTTGGTCCCACCGGTGCGGGTAAAACCACAATTGTAAATCTTCTTATGCGTTTTTATGACATTCAGAGCGGTCAGATTCTTATTGACGGAACAGACATAATGACAATGTCAAGAAATGCACTCAGAGATAATTTCGGTATGGTGCTTCAGGACACATGGCTGTTTAAGGGGACAATAAAAGAAAATATCAGATACGGTGTGGATGATGCAACTGATGAACAGATTGAATCTGCGGCAAAGTCAGCAAATATCCATGATTATATCATGTCACTTCCGAAAGGATATGACACTGAACTGACAGAAGACGGCACAAATATTTCTCAGGGACAGCGTCAGCTCATAACAATTGCAAGAGCTCTGCTTAAAGATCCTAAGATTCTGATTCTTGATGAAGCAACGTCTTCTGTCGATACAAGAACAGAATTGTTGATACAGGAAGCTATGCAGGAACTTATGAAAGGCAGAACAAGCTTTGTTATTGCTCACAGACTTTCAACAATCAAGAACGCAGATAACATTATCGTTATGCGTCACGGCTCAATTGTTGAACAGGGTACTCATAAGGAATTGCTTGATGCTGACGGTTTCTATGCAATGCTTCATTACAGCCAGTTTACAGGCGGAATTCCTGAAGATGTTGAGTAACGGAGGATAAAAAATGGCAATTGAAAGAGTAAGAGAATATTTTACTGAAAAAGGCGTTGCTGACAGAATTCTTGAATTTGATGTTTCAAGTGCAACAGTTGAACTTGCAGCACAGGCACTCGGTTGCGAAGGCAAAAGAATCGCAAAAACACTTTCATTTCATGTTGATGACAGGGTAGTGCTTATCGTTGCAGCAGGTGATGCTAAAATTGATAATCCTAAATATAAAGCAGAGTTTCATGCAAAAGCAAAAATGCTTTCATATGATGAAGCAGAAACTCTTATCGGTCATGCAGTCGGCGGTGTTTGTCCTTTTGCTGTGAATGACGGTGTGGAAGTTTATCTTGATGAATCTCTCAAACGTTTCGAAACTGTTTTTCCTGCCTGCGGAAGTTCAAACAGTGCTATTGAACTGACAATTCAGGAACTTGAATGGCTTTCAGGCTATTCAAAATGGATAGATGTTTGCAAGTTACCCGAATAAAAAACAGACAGCCTCGGCTGTCTGTTTTTTTATTTGTAGAGTCTTATTGATTTTATAATCGGATTCGATCTTGACTGAGTGATAACAATATCAATTTCGTCCGCATCAACACCTTCAGGAAAGCGGATGATTTTTCCCGAACCGATAACAGTGCAGTCTTTGATTTTTTTACCGTCTGCATAAACAGAGAAAGATTCAACTCTTTGCGAATATCTGATATCTTCTTCAAGTACCATTGTTCTGAATTTTCCGTTTGGTCTTAGTTTTATACCTGCTTCGTTTTCCTGCATCATAAAGCTGTCTGTGCCGGGGATAAACTCTTCATCATCAGTTGTTGTCAAAGATAGGTCAAAGGGCATGTTTTCTTTGAAAGTATCTTCAATTATCTTTGTAAAGTCTTTGAGAATTTTTATTTCTCTGGGATTGATAAGACCGTTTTTATCTGCGGGGACATTCAGCAGTAATGAAGCATTTCCGCCGACTGTATTGAAATAGATCCTTGCGAGCTCTTCTGCAGTCCTGCTGACAGACATATTGCGTTCGGCATAATATTTATCTTCCTGCCAGAACCAGCCGTAATTTATCGATACATCAGCTTCTGCGGGACACCAACGGATGTCTGCCATGTTGTGAAGTTTTTCTCTGCTGCCGAGATCTTGTTCAACTCTGTCAAAAAATGTAACACCAAGACCTTCAGTTTTCTGAGAGTTTGCAGCTACATCATCAATAGAGTCTTCAGTCCAGGGAATAACACTCCATTCTGCATTTCTGACTTTTCCGGCTTCATTTCCTATCCATCGAACATCAGGTCCGCAATTCGCAATTATTGCGTCAGGCTGATATTTTCTGATTGTTTCGTAATATCTGTTCCAGTCATAAATCTGCTTTTTGCCGTTTGCGCCTTCACCGCATGCACCGTCAAACCAGAAACAGAAAATTTCTCCGTAATTTGTGCAGAGTTCTGTGAGTTGGTTTACGAAATAACCGTTATATTCTTCAGTTCCGTATGTTGCTTCATGTCTGTCCCATGGTGAAAGATAAATACCGAGCTTCATGCTGTGTTTTTTGCAGCTTTTTGCAAGTTCTTTAACAATATCTTTTTTGTATGGACTCTGCATTACAGAGTGATCGGTATATTTTGTGTCAAAAAGACAAAAACCATCATGATGTTTTGCAGTGAAAATAATTCCTTTTGAACCTGTTTTTTTCAGCATTCTGCACCATTGATCGGTATCAAGCATTTTGGGGTTGAAAATTTTCGGATCTTCTGTACCGTCACCCCATTCACGGCCTGAAAAGGTGTTTACACCGAAATGAATGAAGTTGTAATATTTCATTTCATTGAATTGCAGTTGTCTGGCAGATGGACGTGCTGATATATATTTTTTTACATTATCATAAAAAAGGGGTACACCGCCATTATCAGTACACCATGCGTGACGTATTTTCATAAGAACACCTCTTTCGTTTTTTTATATTATACATTTTACATTTGTATATTTCAACACAATATTTAATGTTAATTTATACAATTGGTTATAAAATTATATAAGATATTGTATATAAATATTAATAAGTAATAAAAATGAAATATTAAGCTTGAAAAAAATGAAATAATCTAGTATAATTTGATATATATGTTTTTTAACATGCTGTCAGGAAAAGGAGCAAATAAATGAAAAAACACATTCTTGATATGACTCAGGTAAGTCATCCTTATCCGGAAACAACAATGTTCGGTGCTGTCAAAGCTGCAGCAGACCGTTTTCCAAAAGGTCCTGCACTTGATTTTATGGGAAAAATAACAACATACAGCACATTGATAAGAAAAATAGAACAGGCAGCAGAAGCTTTTTATAAAGCAGGTATCAGAAGAGATGATGTTGTAACTATCTGCACACCTAATATTCCTCAGGCAATAGTGTGTATTTATGCACTTAACAGAATCGGTGCAATTTCAAGTGTTATTCATCCTCTTTCTTCTCAGAGCAATATTGCATATTACCTTGATTATTCCGAAAGCAAAATGGTTCTGACTCTTGATAATTTTTATGAAAAGGTCAAGGCTGCTGTAGCTGAAACCAAGAGAGATATCGGAATTATTGTTGCCAGGATTCAGGAAGAACTCAATCCTGTTCTTGCTGTAGGTTATACAATCAAATCCGGAAAAGCTTATATGAAATTTCCTGAAAAAGGACATGGTATACTCTGGAATGATTTTGTAAAAACCGGATGGGGAATAAAGCTTCCTCCTGTCAGATACGATAAAGAAAAAACTGCGGTTATACTGTACAGCGGCGGTACAAGCGGAACTCCTAAGGGTATCTGCCTTTCTGATTTCGGTTTCAATGCGCTCGGTATGCAGGTTGGTGAAGTCTGCGGATGCAATCTTACTTGCGGTGCAAAATTCCTTTCTGTTATGCCGCTTTTTCATGGATTCGGTCTTGGTATCGGAATTCATACAATTCTTGAAAACGGCGCAGAATGTATTCTTATTCCTCAGTTTACAAAAGAAACTTATGCTCAGGCTGTTCTGAAGAAAAAGCCTAATCTTATTGCAGGTGTTCCGACTCTTTACGAGGCACTTCTTAATGTAGATATTTTCAAAGATGCTGATCTTTCTTTTCTTGCAGGTGTTTTCTGCGGAGGCGATGCTCTTCCGATAGATCTAAAAAAGCGATGTGATCAATTCTTTAAAGATCATAATGCAAATGTGCAGATCCGTGAAGGTTACGGTCTTACAGAAACAGTTAATGCAGCATGTCTTACACCGATTGATACAGCAAAAGAAGGCAGTATCGGGTTGCCTCTGAGAGATATGGAGTTCAAGGTTGTTGAACCCGGAACATTCAATGAAAAACCTGCAGGTGAACTCGGTGAAATTATTATTTCCGGTCCTACTCTCATGTTGGGATATATGAAAAATGAAGAGGAAAATGAAAAGACTCTCCGATATGATAAAAACGGCACAAAATGGCTGTTTACAGGCGATCTGGGGTGTATAGACGAAGAAGGCTATGTGTATTATAAACAGCGAATCAAGAGAATGATTGTTTCCAGCGGTTATAACGTATACCCTGCACAGATTGAAAAAGTATTGGACAGACATCCTGATGTTGATTATTCATGCGCTATAGGTATAAAAGATGCATATAAGATGCAGAAAGTAAGAGCTTATATTGTTCTCAAAAACGGTGTTCCCGAAACAACAGAAGAAAAAATGAAGATTCTGGAATACTGTAAAAAATATCTTGACGTTATTGAACGTCCCAGAGAAATTGTATTCAGAAAAGAACTTCCGAGAACACTTGTAGGTAAAGTTGCTTATCGTGTTCTTGAAGAAGAAGCTGCAGAGGAGGAAAATAACAAATGAGCAGAAGCAGAAAAGAAATGAGAAAAGGGTATCTGCGTAACAGACTTTTTTCAATGGCAGTCATAAGAACATTAGGCCCTATCGTATTCAAAAAGCTTAATGTTAAAATGGACTATTATAAGCCAAAGAACAAAACCTTTTTGCTTATTGCAAACCATACTGATGCCCTTGACCCCGGATTTATCGTCGGCGGTATGGACAGATATATCCGTTTCGTTGCAAGTGATCATGTTACAAGAGCGCCCTTGCTCGGACCTTTTGTAAAAATTTTATGTGGTTGTATTGTTAAAAGAAGGGGCAATCCCCCTGAAGTGCTTATCAATGATATCATTGATTCTCTTAAAGCTGATGTTTCTGTCGGTCTTTTTGCAGAAGGAAGCACAAGTCTTAACGGTGAAACAGGCTACATGTCTGCAAATACCGGTAAACTTGTAAAAGATTCAGGTGCTGCACTTATCACATGGCGTTTTACAGGTGGTTATCTTCGTAGTCCCAGATGGGCAAACACAAATAAAAAAGGCCCCGTAAGAGGCGGTGTTGTCAATGAATATTCTCCTGAAGAATTGGCAAATATGACTGTTGAAGAAGTAAACGAAGTAATCCGTCGTGACACATATGTAAATGCGTTTGAAGTTCAGAGAGAAAAGAAAGACAAATACACAGGCGAAAATATGGCAGAATATCTTGAACGTATTCTTTATGTTTGTCCCAAATGTAAAGAAATCGGTGATCTTCACAGTAAAGGTGATTTCTTCAAGTGTCATTCATGCGGATATAATGTGGAATATGGCACAGATGCATTCTTCCACAGTGAAGACAATGAAGTTATTTTTGATAACGTTCTTGACTGGGATAAGTGGCAGCGTAAGATATGGAAAGAAAAAGTTCTTGCTGCAAAAGACGGAGAACTAATTTTTGAAGATAAGGATCAGGTAATCCGTACAATTAAAGATGACCAGAAAATTCCTGTTTCTGAACATGCAACATTCCAGCTTTATAAAGATAAGTTTGTTATTATTACAGAAACAGAAACATATAATCTTCCTGTTGAAAGCCTCAACAGAGTCTGGATAGCTGCAAAGGATTCATTGATTGTTGTTAATGATGAACACTATTTTGATGTTGAAGGTGTGGAAGTAAAGAGAGCTGCAATAAAATATGTTGCAGCATGGATGTATCTCAGAGGTAAAGATTTTGTTTAATAAGGCAATAGGGGGCAAATTGATTTGACCGGTCTTATAGATGTCGGCGGCGGTATGAAATGTTCATACTCTGCAGGACTTTATGACTATTTTATGGATAATGGTATAGAGTTTGACTATTACCTTGGTGTTTCGGCAGGCAGTATGAATCTGCTGTCATACATAGCGGGTGAAAGAGGCAGAAATATCAAAATTTACCGAAGCAGCGCTGAAGGAAATGAGTATCTCAGCATTTCAAACTTCATTCATTCCGGTGCATATATGAATTATGAAAAAGTCAGCGAAGATTTTTATTCGGATCATGGAGCTGACCCGTTCGATTTTAAGACTTTTTTCAGTTCAGAAAAACCTTTTGTCGTTTGTGCAACTGAAGCTGTTGATGCTGTAACAGAATATTTTGACCGTAGTTCTATGACAGACCGAAAAAGTGTTCTTGATATAATATGTGCATCTTGCTGCATACCTGTTGTCAGTAAAGCTGTGGAAATTAATGGCAAAGAGTATTTTGACGGCGGACTTGTTGATCCGATACCGTTTATGAAAGCTTTTGATGATGGTTGTGATAAAATTGTTGTCGTTTTATCTGCTCCTGCAGATCAGAAAAAAGAACATCTTCCCGGAATGAATATAATAGCTCCTGCTCTTTTAAGAGAATATCCTTTAATCGATGACATAATTGTTGACAGGCCGATTGTTTATAATTATCTTATCAGATGTTTAAGAAAATATGTGCAGCAGGGCAGAGCATTGTTGCTTTCACCGGAAGAAATTCCTGGTGCAACAGTGCTTGCCAAAGACCGTGAAGTTGTTGATAAACTTTATGATAATGGTTATCGTGACGGTCTTAAATATATAAACGAAATTAAACGATTATTGGAAAAGAACTGATTCAGCTTGCTGAATCAGTTCTTTTATTTCAATAAAAAAGAACTCCGTTCAATAAGAACGGAGTAAGATTATGCTTTTTTGTGAGAATCTGTTCAGAAATTGTTGTCACTTGGCTGATCAACGGGAGCCTGATAATTCTCAACAGGAGCCTGATAATTCTCAACGGGAGCCTGATAATTGTTAACGGGAGCCTGATAATTGTTAACAGGAGGCTGATAATTCTCAACAGGAGGCTGATAATTGTTAACAGGAGGCTGATAGTTGTTAACAGGGGGCTGATAGTTGTTGACAGGGGGCTGATAGTTATTAACAGGGGGCTGGTAGTTGTTAACAGGGGGCTGGTAGTTGTTAACAGGGGGCTGGTAGTTGTTGAAAGGAATCTGACCATAACTTGAGTTCAGTGCAGCGAAGATTTTTGCCGGTAAATCCGCTTGGTTAACACATCCGATAATACCTGTTATAATAAGACCTACACCAACAATCAACCATGAAGCAAAGACACCGATACCGATTGCTATAATCTTATTTGTCCATTCACTGTCAATTGTTACAGAGAGCTGACCTGCATTTATTAAAGCAATATTAACTCTGCATTCAACACCGAAACCAATAAAATCATTGATTCCGCTTTTGTCTTTTGAAACTGTCATAGATGCGTTTGAAGGATTGTGCATCTGTGCGTGTACGGTGTAACCCTGTGTCTGAAGATTCTGTATTGCCTGATTCATTATTTTGTTTAAATCAGAATCGGGATTAATAGGGATAATTCTGTTATCTGCCATGTTTAGTACTCCTTTAAAAAAATAAAAATTTTATAGATAATGCCTGACTTGAAATCTATGTAAACAATTTCACTTCCTGCAAACAATCTCAGTATATATACAATAAAAAAAAGAGCAATGAATATAAATAAAAAAATTGTCTGCGTTTTTTTTGTCAAGTGATTTCTAATACAATAAATAATCGCAATTATCGGTAATATAAATATTAACGGGTGGTAGTTGAATGCTGATGCAAAATCAAATTTCAGCAAAGATATTGCGGCTCTTGTCATTCCGCATGAAGGACAGGTAATTCCTGATATCCAACGTATAGGACAGCCCACAAGGTAATAAAATATAACCAATACAGCGATTGCTAAAACCAAGGATAATATTTTCGATATTCTGTCATTTTTGATTAATTTATGTTTCATATAGTATCTGTATATTATCATAAAGAAACAAAATTGTCAATATTTAATACTTTATGTTGTATAACTTTGTTTAATGTTCTCTTTGAATTTTGGCAGGCTTGACAATATGAAAATTATGTTTTATTATCTAATAAAAAACTAAAGAACAGGTGTTTTAATGAAAGAATACTACTTGGGATTTGATATAGGAGGCACAAAGTGTGCTGCTGTGCTTGGTGTTTATGAAGACGATGTGATGACGATTCAGGATAAAAAAACATTTCCCACAGAAACAGAAAAGGGTTGGCAGCATTCAGTAGATAAAATGTTTAATGCCGCTTGCTGTTTGCTTGAAAATAATTCTGTTTCAAAAGAAGATTTAAAGTCAATCGGAATCAGTTGCGGAGGACCTCTTGACAGTAAAAAAGGTGCGATTATGTCTCCGCCGAATCTTCCGGGTTGGGATAATGTGCCTATAACTGAATTGTGTGAAGAAAAATTCGGTGTAAAAGCATATCTTCAGAATGATGCAAATGCATGCGCTGTTGCAGAATGGAAATTCGGAGCAGCTAAAGGTGCTGAAAATGCTGTTTTTCTCACATTCGGCACAGGTATGGGGGCAGGTCTGATTCTCGGAGGAAGACTTTATGAAGGCACAAACGGTATGGCAGGGGAGATAGGTCATATCAGAATGGAAAATAACGGTCCTGTCGGATATGGTAAAGAAGGCTCTTTTGAGGGATTCTGCTCAGGTGGCGGAATTGCTCAGACTGCCAAAACTATGGTGCTTGAATCTTTACAGAGAGGTGAAAAACCGTCTTTCTGCGAAAGTACAGATGAGCTTGAAGCAGTAACTGCAAAATCTGTTGCAGAGGCTGCAAAAAACGGTGATCAACTTGCCGTAAGAATATATGAAAAATGCGGAAAATATCTTGGCAGAGGTCTTTCTGTACTGATAGACATTCTTAATCCCGAAATAATTGTGATCGGAAGTATTTATGAGAGAAGCAGTGATCTTTTGAATAAAACGATGCAAAACGCAATTGAACAAGAAGCTCTGAGCATTTCTGCTTCTGTGTGTAAAGTTGTACCTGCTGTCCTCGGTGACAGTATAGGTGATTATGCTGCTCTTGCAATTGCAGTTTCAAATCAATAAATCATGTTGTCATGGTTTCTATGGCTTGCTCCAATTGTTTTTTATAAGCATTAACTGCCTTTTCGGGGGCAGTTATTTTTATTTCACCGCCAAAAGTGAAAACCCATGAGTAAAAAGTCGGGGTCATTGCAACATTTATAGTTGCTGAAAATTCTCCGTCATCCAATGGTACGAATCTGCACTGTTTTCCGAATTTATCGATTACCGCTCCTGCAAATTTCTCCGGAAGTTTAAGTGTTACAGGTGCAACTTCGCCTGAATACATTTTAACAGTTGAGTTAGCATATTCAGCAAGGTCAAATTTTCTGAAATATCCTTTGCCGTCACGTGATTCATCAAAAATTTCAACATTTTCTATTTTGTCAACGCGATAGTGTTTGATTTTTGATGCATATCCGTCAAAAGCAATCATATAATATTTTTCACTGTCGTATTGTAATCCGAAGGGACTGACTTTTATAGGTTTTCCATCGTTGTGATAAAGCTTTTTCTTATCAGTGCCGTAATTGAAATATCTGAACACAATCATTTTGTCAGACTGGATAGCTTTGTGGATTGTATCTGTGCTGTAATAAATGGATTCATTATCATTCTTTATTCTGTTGAGAATATATACTTCTCTTTGAAGTTCTTCTCTTTCGTATGTGCTGACAAGTTCACTGAGTTTTTTTATGATATCGAAGCTCTTCTTTTTTGTTATAAATCTTGAAGACTGCACAGCATCAACAAGAAGTTTGAGTTCAGCAAGCTGAAATTCTTTTGAAAGCAACGATATGCCACCATTTCTGCCTTTAGAAATGTTTATATCCATTCCGTAGAATCTGAGCGCTTCGAGATCAGAATAAATGCTTTTTCTTTCAGCCTCAATGCCCACATTGTGAAGCATATCAATTATTTCAGATGTTGTTACAGAATGTTCTTCATCGGAATATTGCTTTAAAAAGTCTGCAATATACAACAGTTTAAGTTTCTGGTTTGCTGATTTTGGCATAGTATAGTATCACTACTTTCATTTAAACTGTCTCAATTATACACTGTAATGTGTCCGAAATAAAGTACATTTAATTAATAAATATTGAAAATTTTTTTATGCCAATGCAAGTTTCAGCAGATCACCGAAAATGTCGCCAAGAGTGGAATGCTGATCTTCTTCGTTGATTTGAAAAAAGTTGTGTATTGCCCCGAATCTTTTTTCGGCTTCCTTTTTGTTTTTCATTATAGTAAGTATTGATGATGTGTTGATTGCATCGTCAACAGCCCGATGTAATTTACCTTCAATTTTTATATCAAGTGAATTCAATGCTTTTTCAAGTTGCATACATTGTTTTATTCCGGAGAAACGCATGAATAATTTCTGAAGGTCTGTCCAATGTCTGTTTAAAAGTTTGCTGAATCTATCATCCAGGTGTTTCATATGACATTCTTTCTTGAATTGAATCTTGTCGTTGTTGCTCCATGTGTAAATTTTGTAATCTTCGTCACCAATCCATTCTTCGAATAATTCAAAAGCTTCTCTAAATGATGGTGCATTTTGCAATTCAGCGCTTGATATTCCTGTGATTGCTGTGCAATGTTGTGTCAGTGTGCTGAAGTCAGGCTTGACAAATATTGAAAATGTATCAACACGGTTGCAGTTTTTATCTAATTTGATCGCACCAATCTCGATAATTTCATGTTTTTGTATGTATTTGATGTTATTTTTTCTTTTTGGTGCATCCGTGAATTCAAAATCAATTACAATATAGTTCATTGTTTTCATTCCTTTATCGTTATGATGTGATTTTAACACATGTCTGCGAGTCTTATGTAATTTTCGTTTTCGATTTCTGATATATAAAATTAATATATTTTTTGTTGATTTATATATTAAATGATGATATAATCAAATTAATTGTTTGCATATGTGGCAAATGTTTTTATTGAAAAAGGAGGTATCGCTGATGGGCGCAGCAACTTCAACAGCACCCGTAGGTGAAACAAAATTCTTAAAATCAAAGGAATGGATACTGTATCTTGCCGGTGTGTTCTTCTACACAATGATGACAGGTATGGTCGGCGGTAACAGAAATGCTTATCTTGTTAACGTTCTCGGTCTTCCTGAGAAAACCAATTCATTCTGTTCAGCAGTTACAAGCATCGCATGTTTTGTTCTTAACTTCTTTATAGTTATGTACATCGATGGCAGAAAAATGGGTAAGAAAGGCAAATTCAGACCTGTTGTCATGCTTGTCGCTGTTCCTATGCTGCTTGTTCTGATGCTTAACTTTATTGCACCTCCCGGGATTGCAGGAACAACACTCATTATCTATGTTCTCACAGTTAATATTTCATGGGGACTTATCTGTACATTCGGTAACTCAATAAACATGATTGCCAATGTTATGACACCCAATATGAAAGAACGCGACCAGTTGCTTTCATTCAGAAGTATTTCTTCTGCAATCGGCAACTCAGCACCTCTTGTTGTTCTTCTTGTTGTCGGTCTTATCTGGAAAGACAATGAAGGTCTTCAGTACATAATCAGTGCTGCTTTGTGCGGTGTTGTTGGTGTTATTACTGTTCTTCTCGGTATGAATGTCGTAAGAGAAAGAATTCCTTATACAACCGAGAAAAAGAATCCTCTTGAAGGTTTTAAGGATATTATCAGCAATAAATATGCATGGACAATTATTTTCTCTGAATTCCTCAAGAGCTTCAGAGGTATTGCAACATATATGGAAACATTCCTTGCTATTGCAGTTCTCGGTTCAGCATCAAAGAAAATTATCTTTGTTCTTCCCGTTGGTATCGGTACTGCTGTTGGTATGCTTGTTATTAATTTTCTTCTCAAGAAGTTCAATGCAAGAGTTCTTTATATTGCCAGCGGTATTTATTCAGTTACAGCAAACTGCATTGCATTCACAGTCGGATATCTCTATTTCAAAAATCCCAACCCTGTACTCATGGTTGTCTTTGTTGCATTCCTTTTCCTTATCGGTCTTCAGTTCGGTGCATCAAATCTTCTGCCCTCAATGTTTCAGGCAGACGTTCTTGAAGATATCGAACTTAAAACAGGTAAGCGTCTTGATGCCTCAATGCCGTTTGTTATTTCAATCGGTACTCTTATCAGCGGCACAATAGCAAGCTCACTGGCTCCGCTTGTTCTTTACGGTGACAATTCAATCATTCACTATATTCCCCCTGCAGAAGGCAGCAATATTGTTCCCGAACAGGCATTTGAGACAAAGATTCTTCTTCTGTTTTTCTACACAATCATTCACGGTATAATGATGTTCCTTGCAGGTGTGCCTTTCTTCTTCTACAAACTTACAGGTAAGACTAAGGAAGATATTCACAACAAAGTTGTTGAAATGAGAAAGAATAATGCACAGCCGGAGGCAACAGATGAAGCCCTTTAAGTTTTTTGTTATAACAGACACTCATTATTTTGCAAAAAGTTTGTCTGCAGGCGGAAAACATTATGAAGATTTCATGGACTTTGAACAGAAATGTTTTGCTGAAACTCCATATATAAATGACGCTGTATTTAATTATCTTGCAAATCAGACTGAAACTGATACAATTCTTATTGCTGGTGACCTTTCATTCAACGGTGAAAAGGCAAGCCACGAGGAATTTTCTGCACTTCTGAAAAAGGTCAAGGATGCAGGGAAGAAAATTTATGTGGTTACTGCAGGTCATGATATTGAGCAGAATCCGTTTGAATATACAGATGAAGGCAGGCATCATATTGAAGGAATAAAGTTCTTTGATCTGTATGATTACTATCGTGATTTCGGTTATGATAATGCTATTTCGTTTTACAGGAAAAATCTTTCTTATGTGGCTCAGCTCGCAGACGGTATCAGACTTCTTGTGCTTTGCAACGATAGTGAAGAAAAGAAGAATATCGCATACACTGACGAACTTCTTGCATGGGCAAAAGAACAGATGGATAAGGCAAAATCAGACGGTCAGATGATGTTTGCAATGGAGCATTATCCTGTGCTTCCCGGTCAGCCCATTCTTACGCTTATTCCTGATGCAAGACAGAAGGAAAGTAAAAAGCTTTATACACTTCTGGCAGACAACGGTGTGCATCTTATCTTTACAGGTCACATGCACAATCAGAGTATCAATATGGTTGAAACCGAAAACGGAAATAAATTCTATGATGTCTGTACAGGCTCTGTTATCGGTTGTCCCGCATTTATGCGACTTTGCACAGTTGAAGATGAAAATACAATGAAGATCGAAAGTATACCTGTACCCGATTTTGCATGGGATACGAAAGGTAAGGATTGTACCGTTTATATGCGTGAACAGTTTGAACGTATGATCAGAACCCTTGTATCAAGTATGCAGGATGATCCTGCCAGAATTCTCAGAAAATTCGGCGGCGATAAGCCAAAACTCCACAAAATAGTTTCTGTAGTCGGAAAAGCTCTTAATACATGGACTGTTGGCAGAGTTGCAAAGATTTTCTTCGTAAAGGCACATAAGGATATCAGAAAAAGAAAGTTTATTGATCTTGTTGTCGATATCGCAAGAAATGCTTTCGAAGGCGATCAGCCCTTCGTAGAAGGTACTCCTGAAGGTGATACAATCCTTCGTGTGTTCAGAAGATTAAGACCTGTTTTCAGAATTCTTAATAAAAAACTTCATGGTTCACAGGGTGAAGAAGTAGATTTATATGAGCTTCTGAAACATTCAGCAGGAAATTACGACATTTCCGATTATAATGCAATATTGAAGTTGAAATGATATGAAAAATTGGATGAAAAATATTGCTGATGATAAGAAAATCACAGCTATAAACATGCCCGGAACTCATGATAGTGCATGCCTGCATATTGACCTTGCGTTTATAAGTCAGACGCAGCACCTGTCGGTTTCGGAACAACTTAATATCGGTGTAAGATACTTTGATTTCCGTTTTAAATATGAGACGTCAAAGTTCATTGCAAATCACAGTATTTGTCATTGCAGAAAAAAATCGGGATTCTGGAATGAGCTTCTTCTGGCAGATGATATTGTTGCAGATTGTGTTGAGTTTTTAAGAAATAATCCGTCTGAAACTATTCTTTTTCAGCTTAAAGAAGCCCACAGTAAAAGCGGTCATGAATTTTATAATGAATTCTATAAACGATATATAGAAAATGACAAAGATTCATGGTTTGTTGAAAACAGAGTACCGTCTCTCGGTGAAGTCAGAGGGAAGATTATCCTGCTTCGTGTTGTTTCTGTTGATGCAGATGTTTTTACTGATGAAAACAGCGGTATTAATTTCAGCTCTTATCCGCATGTCAGCACATATAATGTTGATGACTGGAAAAAAGGTGAAATCAGAAAGCTCGGTGGTGAAGTTTACTCAGGTATGTTTGTCCAGGATTCCTATAGGTCGGAAGGAAAGCACAAATGGGGGACTGTGACACGTTTTCTTGAAAGCGGTTTGTGCGATGAAGATTTCAATATCTGTCTGACAAGCTGTACAAGAGTATTTGTGCCTCGTTTTAATGCTCCTAAGATAAATAAGCTGATAAAGCATTATAACTTCAAAAAAGGAAAACTATACGGTATTATCTCAACTGATTTTATTGATGAAGAAATATGTAAAAAAATTATAAACACAAATTAAAGAGCCCTCTGCAGGCTCTTTTTTTTATAGTAAAAAGGACAGTCATGATGACTGTCCTTTCAAACTTTTGAGTTTAATTATTCGATTTCAGCGAGTCTCTTCTTGAACTCTTCGATCTTTTCCTTTGAGTACATCTTGCTGAGAACAACCATAGCCATGTTAGGTGTGAAACCCATAGCAACAGCCATGTTCTTCATGGGATGGTTAAGAAGGTCGGGACAAAGATCGTCAACGATCTTCATAACCTCAGGATCCTTCATAAGAACACTGAATTTTGTGTCAAAACTATACTTTGCCATAATAAATAATCTCCTTTTATAGCTTGTGTTATTTATATTACTATATTAATAGTATACGTTGTTTATTCGGCAGCACCTTTACCGAGTGCAATACCTTTTTCAAGAGCTGCAATATTAAGTTCCATAATTTTGGGGCTTTTTGCCTTGAATTTATCTTCAAGAGAAGCAATTACAGCATCTTTGCTGACGATTCCTGTTGCACCGATGAGAGCACCGATGATAACAGTATTAGCAACTTTCTCATTGCCGAGTTCAAGAGCAACATCATCAACAGGAACAGAAATTGTTTTAACATCCTGTCTTTCGATGTCAGTTACACGGCTTGAGTTTACAACAACTGTGCCACCTTCTTTAACATCATCAATGAATTTGTTGTATGCCTGTTCATTCATAGCGATGAGCGTGTCGCACTTTTTGGGAAGGGGAGAAACGATGTCACAGTCACTGATGATAACTGTACATTTAGCGCTTCCGCCTCTCTGCTCAGGACCGTATTCGGGAAGGAAAGTTGAATGCTTACCCATATCAATTGCTGTGTGAGCAAGAGTGATACCTGCACTCATGATGCCCTGTCCGCCTGAACCTGAAAATACAAATGACTGTTTCATTATTTTTCAGCCTCCTTATCTTTATAAACACCGGGAACAAAATAAGGAATTGAATTTGTGTTCATGTGTTCAAGAGTATCGAGAGGGCTCATCCCCCAGTTTGTGGGACAGTTTGTAAGAAGTTCGATGAATGTAAAACCTTTTCCTGCAAGCTGAAGTTCAAATGCTTTTTTGATGCCTTTCTTAGCATCTGCAACACCTTTAGGTGAGTTAAGAGCATATCTTGCAACAAAAACAGGAGCCTCAAGAACAGAAATAAGTTCACACATTTTAAGGGGATAACCTGTTGTCTGAGGATCTCTTCCGCAGGGAGTTGTTGTTGATTTCTGACCTATAAGTGTTGTGGGAGCCATCTGTCCGCCTGTCATACCGTATGTCTGATTGTTTGCGAAAATAACAGTGAAGTTTTCACCACGGTTTGCTGCAGACATGATTTCTGCAAGACCGATAGCGGCAAGGTCACCGTCACCCTGATATGTGAAAACAAGACGATCGGGAAGACATCTCTTGATACCTGTTGCAACAGCGGGAGCTCTGCCGTGGGCAGCACCGATATCATCACCGCTCCATGAATAAAGGTTAAGTGCACTACAACCGACAGAAATAACGTTGATTGCATTTTTCTGCTGATTGAGCTCATCCACTACATCAGCCACAAGTCTTGTTCCGAGTGCATGAAGACATCCGGGACAGTAGCCGGTAGCCATAGGAAGCAGTGCGCTGGGTCTTTTATATGACGGCATAATTATGCTTCTCCTTTCACAATGTTTTCAATTGCCTCTAATACGCCTTCATCATCAAGCAGGATACCGCCTGAACGACCGTATTCGTGTACGGGGCAGCGACCCTTTACCTGAAGTTCGATATCATCACGCATCTGGGCAGGAATTGTCATTTCAATATCAATAATACCTTTTACCTTGTCATAGTCAAGATTATCAAGACTTGCCTTGGGGAAAGGATAAAGTGTGATGGGTCTGATCATACCGATTTTGTGACCCTGTTCACGGAGAGTATTGATAGCTTCTTTTGCAACTCTTGCTGCAATACCATATGCAACTACTACATATTCAGCATCTTCAAGCATATACTCTTCAACTTTAACGTCTGTCATTTCCCACATCTTATATGTCATGCCCTTGAATCTGTTGAGCATTTCAAGACCGAGTTCGGGAAGAATGGGAGTGATCATGTGGCTTTCTTCTCTGCCGTTGACTCTTGCAAGACACCAGTCTTCAGTGTTTGCATAGCTGATTTCTTTCATTTCGGGAAGTTCAACTTCTTCCATGATTGCACCGAGACAGCCATCCATAAGAATAAGAACGGGACCCTTATCTCTTTCTGCATATTCCCATGCATCATAAGTAAGGTCAACTGCTTCCTGTAATGTTGCGGGAGCAAAAACCATTGCTCTGAAACCACCGTGGCCGAGAGCCTTTGTTGCCTGAAGATAGTCAGACTGAGCAGGCTGGATTGAACCGAGACCGGGGCCACCACGGGAAATGTTTACGATAACAGCGGGAAGCTGTGATGATGCAAGGTACGAAATACCTTCTGCCTTAAGGCTGATACCGGGGCCTGATGAGCTTGTGAGAGCACGTGTACCTGTTGCAGCAGCACCGTAAACCATGTTGATTGATGCAACTTCGCTTTCACCCTGTACAAAGGCACCGCCTACTTCGGGAAGTCTCTTTGAAAGGTATTCGGGGATTTCATTCTGAGGAGTGATAGGGTAGCCGGCAAAGAAACGGCATCCGCCTCTGACTGCTGCTTCAGCAATAGCTTCGCAGCCTTTCATAAATCTTTTTTCCATTTCCTTACTTCTCCTTTGCTGTAACTTCGATTGCCCCTTCAGGACACATCAGAGCACATATCGCACAGGTTGTGCAGGCATCTTCGTTAATATTAACGGGGTAGAAATGACCTTTCTGAGATCTTTCTTTACCCATTTCCAATATATGCTTCGGGCAGAATTTAACGCAATAACCGCAACCCTTGCACATAAGTTCATTAATGGTAACCATTATCTGTTCTCCTTTACCTTTTTTTGTGAAAAAGGTGAATATTTTATGTACATTTCATTATAGCACATAAATTCTTATTTGTAAATTAAAAAAATATTAACTTTTTTTTATTTTTTATACTTTTCTTTCTGCTCTTGCCTTTTCGGGATCTGCTGAAGTAAGCTTCATGAAGTCAACTTTCATAAGGGGAGTTTCAGGAAGTTTATCCATGAATACATAGTCACGGGGTACATAAAATTTTGAGAAGTTGTCTTCAAGTATCTTTGCGATCTTTTCTTTTGTTTCGTCTGTTTCGTACTTCTTGTCAGCCATAACAAGATAAAGTCTTACCATTGAACGGCTGCCTTCCCACCCCTGAACAGCACAGCATTCTTTTACTTCTTCAAGTTCGCCAACAACTTTTTCGATATCAGTGGGATAAACGTTGTAACCTGAAATGATAACAAGTCTCTTTTTTCTGCCTGAGAAGAAGAAATATCCGTCGGGAGCTCTGTAACCAAGGTCACCTGAAAGAACCCATTTCTTGCCGTTTTCGTCTGTGTAGATACCGTATTCCTTGTCTTCGCCATCCATCAGATAACCTTCCATGATTGTGGGACCTGAGATAGCAAATTCACCGACTTCACCATCGGGGAGTTTCTTATGGTTGTCGTCCCAGATTTCAACTTCAACACCACGGAGAGGCTTACCAACGCTGCCACGACGATAGTCATCATTTGAGTTGGTTGTACAAACTGAGTTTGTTTCTGTAAGACCGTAACCCTGACGGAGTCTTGCAACAGAACCCCATTTTTCAAAGTATGTGTTGAATTCATCAAGGAAAGCATCTGAAACGTCGTCACCGCCGCAGAACATAATTCTCATATTCTTAAGGTGGGGACCGTCAAAGCCTTTCTGCTTCATGAGTTTCTGGAACATAAGGGGAATACCGACAACACCGGCAATTCTGTTCTGTTTAAGGATTTTTACAAAGAGTTTTGCATCAAACTGCATCATGGGAATGATTCTTGCACTGTTACACATTGCCATGTGAATACCGATACAAAGACCGAAACAATGGAAAAGAGGAAGAACGATAACTTCTGCTTCTTCACCGGGTGCATGGATTTCGTCAAGGTCTGAAACTCTCCAGCAGAGTTCGTTGATTGATTTTGAAGTGATGCTGATAGTCTTGCTCTTACCTGTTGTACCGCCGCCGTTAAGGTAAGCACCTGTGTCATCACCATTGTCGTTTACGAAGTCAGGCATGATTTTCTTTGCGAGAATATCTTTGTAGTAAACAGCTTTGTTGTATTTTGGGTAAAGTTTTTTTACAAGAGCTTCACCGACCTTACAGCCTGCCATTTTGATACCTTCTGAATAGTCTGATGAACAGCATACGATACAGGGGATACCTGCATTGTTGATAGTCTGGATATGATCCTTTGCAAGAAGGTCAAGAATCATTACAGCCTTTGAATCAACTTCTTCAATTCTTTCTTTAAGGAAGTCTGTTGACATAAGAGGATGAACAAAGTTAGTGATTACACCGATACTGTTAAGAGCATAGAATGCAACGATACTCTGAACTGTTGTGGGCATGAATACTGTAACAACATCGCCACGCTTGATGCCGAGTTCTTTCTGAATATAACCTGCAAGATAGTTCATGTCTCTGAACATTTCAGAACGATAATACTTGACACCGAAGTGCTGCATCATGTAGACATCGTCGTAGATTTCAGTACATTCTCTGAGGTACTGGTAACAGTTTTTGTTTTCGGGTGATTTTAACATAATCGATTTCTCCTGAAATAAAAATTTGTAGAAATTTGTTATTATAACTATTATATTTTATCAATCATATAAGAGTAAATTGTTATTAAATTAAGAATAAAATTTGAAGAAAAATTGAATTATTTTGATTGTTTATATTTTATAATAGACAAAAAATAATTTAATGCGAATTGTTCGTCATTTGTCGATAAACATTTTTAATTTTTCAGAAAAATCTCAAAGATTTTTTTTGAAAATTATAGTTTATAAACAGAAAAATATCCCACCAAAAATGATGGGATATCTCTGTTTATTTTTTTCTGAAAGAGAAACTTATGAAATCTTTAAACGAAGCAGGCAATAATTTATAGTCAGTCTGAAGCGTTGTTCTGATTGTTGAACCGAAATTCAGATTTCTTGATGCCCAGATATTCAGCTTGTTATAAGGCTGATATCTCTGACCTAGGTCTATCCAAGTTTTTTTGTCAACAATGCTTGCATAATGAGTAAAAGTATCAAATCCGTCTTTTCCGTGATACTGACCCATACCGCTTTCGCCTACACCACCAAATCCCATAGCTGTGGTGATAACATGAATATCTGTTTCGTTTACACAACCACCGCCGAATGTGCATGAAGAGTGAATTTTTTCGATGTTGGCTTTGCTTGTAGAGAAAATATAAAGAGCAAGCGGCTTATCATGACTGTTTATTGTGTTTATAACATCATCAAGATTATCATATGTCAGTATCGGGAGAACAGGTCCGAAAATTTCTTCTTTCATAACCGCATCGTCCCATGTCACATTGTCCATAACAGTCATCTGAATCCGTCTTGTGACAGGGTCGCTGTTACCGCCGTGAACAACTTTCTGTGCATCGATAAGCGAACAAACTCTGTTGAAATGCTTGTCATTTATAATGCAGCCGTAATCATCATTGTTGACACAGTCACCGAATTGGCGGACAATCTCTTCCTTCAGAAGGGCAACGAATTTATCTTTGATACTTCTGTGAACATAGACATAATCGGGTGCAACACAGGTCTGTCCGACATTGAATCCCTTGCCGAAAACAAGACGTCTTGCAGAAATTCTGAGATTTGCTGTTTCATCAACGATTGTAGGACTTTTTCCACCGAGTTCAAGCGTAACAGGTGTGATGTTTTTTGCAGCTTTTTCAAGAACGAGTCTACCAACGTTTTTACTGCCTGTAAAGAAGATATAATCAAATTTTTCGTCAAGCAGATATTGATTTTCATTTCTGCCGCCTGTTATGACAGTTACATATTCTTCAGGGAATATTTCATTTATCATTTCTTTGACGATGGCACTTGTGTTCGGAGAGTAAGCACTTGTTTTTACAACGCAAGTGTTACCTGCTGCGACAGCATCAATAATCGGAGGAATTGTAAGCATAAACGGATAATTCCACGGGCTCATAATGAGTGTTACGCCATAAGGCATGGGTCTGACATAGCTGTGTGACAGTTGCTGGCCAAAAGGAGTCATTACTGTTTTTTTCTTAGTCAGCTTATGAATATTTTTCAGCATATGATTTACTTCTGCCATGACAACAGCAATTTCACACAGATATGATTCATAGGGGCTTTTTCCTAAATCTGCTTTGAGAGCAGCAGCAATGCGTGCTTCATTATTTATGATGTAGTTTTTGATTTTTTTCAGATAAAGAACTCGTGTATCTACCGATTTTGTAGCTCCTGAATTAAAAAATTCCCGCTGTTTTTTTACTATTTCATTGATTTCTGATTTTTCCATGGTAGCCTCCGATAATTATTGATAATTTTTTATTTTAATATTTAAATATGAAATTTTCAATGTGTATTATCAAAATAAAACGACACAAACGGCAATTATGTATAAAAACATGCAGGTGGAAGAAATTTGTCGCTGTTTTTTTTTATTTTATGGTGAAAGCAATACTTTTTATTGACATTGTTGAATTTTTTGTGTTATATTTCAGATAAATGAATAAAAAGTGAAACGGAATGATGTAAATGTACAGACCTGAATATCCGAGACCGTCATTTGTCCGTGAAAACTGGATTAATCTTAACGGTATATGGGATTTTGAAATAGGTAATGATAATGTTTTCGACAAAGTGATTGAAGTGCCTTTCTGCCCTGAAAGTTCACTTTCGGGCATAGGTCATAAGGATTTTATGTATGACCTGCAATACAGAAAAACAGTTGAAATAACAGCTGAACAACTTGCAGGCAGTGTTGTTATCAACTTCGGTGCAGTAGATTACGAATGCACACTTTTTGTCAACGGAAAAAATGCAGGTTATCACAAAGGCGGATATATTTCATTCTCATTTGATATAACGGAGTATCTTGCTGAAGGCGAAAATGAGCTTGTTTTGTCTGTTAAGGACGATACAAAAAATCCTGCAATCCCAATGGGTAAACAGTCTGACAGATTCGAAAGCTATGGTTGCAGCTACACAAGAACAACAGGTATATGGCAGACAGTATGGCTTGAATTTACAGGAAAAACATATATAACTGACAGAAAAATCACTGCAGATCCTGACACAAAATCAGTTGTTTTTGAGGGTAAACTCAACAATGCTGACGACTGTGAAGTCTGTGCTGAAATTTTCTATAAGAACGAAAAAGTTGCAGAATGTAAAACATCTGCAAACGGAAGTTTTGACATGACAGCAACTCTTGACGGTGATATAAAACTCTGGGATGTACTGAATCCGGAAATTTATGACATTGTTCTTACTGTCAAGCAGAATGGTGAAGTGTCAGACTTTGTAAAAACATACACAGGTTTCAGAAGTATTGAGCTTCGTGACGGGAAATTCCTTCTTAACGGAAAATCTGTATTTCTTCGTCAGATTCTTGACCAGGGCTTCCATCCCGAAGGTGTTTACACATTCCCGACAATTGAAGACATTGAAAAAGATATTGACATTGCTATTGATCTTGGTTTCAACGGTGCAAGACCCCACGAAAAGATTTTTGAAGAATACTATTTCTATTATGCAGACATGAAAGGTTATCTTGTATGGGGTGAATATCCAAACTGGGGTTGCCTTCTTGACAGTAAAAATAATCCTGCGGGGCTTGATAATTTCATTTCTGAGTGGAAAGAAGAACTTGTCAGAGATTATAATCATCCGTCAATTATCGGTTGGTGTCCGCTTAATGAAACATGGGACGGACCCCATTTCTGTGATGCCGTTTCTCAGAAAGCCATTTTTGATGCAACAAAAGCATACGACGCAACAAGACCTGTTATAGGTGCCAGCGGCGGTTATCTCTATTTTACCGATATTGACGACTATCATGATTATTCCCACACAGCTGAAGAAATTATTTCTCATGTTCATAATCACAAAAACGGTACTTATGAGCACGAAGTTGTAGATAAGAAAAATGCAGAAGAGAATGCATGTCTTCTCACTCAGGAAGACCTTAAGGGTCTGCCCATTTTCTGCTCTGAATACGGCGGAATTTCTTTCAATGTCGGTGACGGTGCATGGGGCTATGTAAATGAAAGCAATGAAGACGATTTTGTAGCTCATTACATTTCTGACACAACAGCTATTATGCAGAGTGACTGCATGGGTATGTGTTATACTCAGCTTACAGACGTTGAACAGGAGCAGAATGGTCTTGTTACATATGAAAGACTGCACAAATTCAGTGAAGATGCCCGCAGAAAAATCCGTGAATGCAATATGCAGAAGGCAAAGATTGAAGAATAAGAAAAAGGAGATGGTTTTGCCATCTCCTTAATTTATTAATTCGCTTATAATATAGTTTGAAATCAGAAATCCGTCAGGTGTAAGTGAAAGTGCTGTGTCTGTAAGTGTCAGCATTCCTTCTTTTACAAATCTGTCGGCTTTTTTCATTATTTCAGCAGGGAAGTCTTCACCGAAACGGTTTTTGTAATCTTCAAAAATAATTCCGTCAGACAGCCTGAGACGAAGCATTATATATTCATCTCTGTCACCGCCTGAGCAGTCATATACAGCCTTTTCTCTGTTTATAAAAGAATTTATATCCCTTTCGAAAAAGAATCTCTTATCGTCTATAAATGAATGTGCGGAAGGTCCTATCCCCAGATATTCTTCACAATTCCAGTATTTTGTGTTGTGTCTGCTTTCATATCCTTTTTTTGCAAAATTGGATATTTCATAATGAACAAATCCTGCATTCCTGAGTTTTTCGGAAAGACGAATATACATGTCGCAGACAATATCTTCATCTGGCAGATTCAGAGAGTCAATTCTTTTGTGAAAAACAGTCCCTTCTTCAACCGAGAGCATATATGCGCTGATGTGCGGCACTCCTGTTTCAATGCAGAAATCAATCGTTTCGTCAAGACTTTCTATTGTCTGGTCGGGAATACCGAGCATCACATCAAGTGAAATATTATTTATACCGTAGTTTTTTGCAAAATCAATTACAGTTTTAACCTGATGTCTGTCTGCAAATCTGCCGAGTTTCTTTCTTTCATTATCAACTGCCGATTGCATACCGAGAGATATTCTGTTGACACCGTACGATGCAAGTCTGTTGAAAAACTCTTCATCAACTGTTGACGGATTGCATTCGACTGTGATTTCAGCATCATCTGTTATATCGTAATATTCTTTTGCGCAGTTTATTATGCTGCCGATATTGTCTGCACCGATAACAGACGGTGTACCGCCGCCGAAATAAACTGTATCAAAGCTGAAATCAGCATTTTGGGTGAATTCCGTTGTTCTTATGCCTGTTTTTATTTCATCAATAACAGCACCGACATAGTTTTCTATGTCGGCGTTTTTTGAAAGGCAGGAATAAAAGTCGCAGTAAGGACATCTGCTGCGGCAGAAAGGAATATGTATATATAAACCTTTCATCACTGTTCATCGAGCTTGAGGATAGCCATGAATGCTTCCTGAGGCACTTCAACAGTACCGAATGAACGCATTCTCTTTTTACCCTCTTTCTGTTTTTCAAGAAGCTTTTTCTTTCGTGTGATATCGCCGCCGTAACACTTTGCAAGAACGTCTTTTCTCATTGCCTTGACCGTTTCTCTTGCAATAACTTTACCGCCGATGGCAATCTGAACGGGGATTTCAAACTGATGCTTCGGAATGTTATCCTTGAGCTTTTCTGCAATTTTTCTTGCTCTGCCATAAGCTTTTTCGGAGTGAATGATAAATGAAAGAGCGTCAATAGTGTCACCGTTGAGAAGAACATCAAGTTTTACAAGATTACTTCTTGCATAACCTGCAAGTTCATAGTCAAATGAAGCATAACCTCTTGTTCTTGATTTGAGTGCATCAAAGAAATCGTAAATGATTTCATTCAGCGGCAGATCGTAACTGAGTTCCACACGGTCTGCTGAGAGATATTTCATATCTTTGTAAACACCGCGGCGTTCCTGACAAAGATCCATGATTGTGCCTACAAATTCAGGCGGTGAGAAGATATGAGCATCTGTCATCGGTTCTTCGCTGAAATCAATTTCTGCAGGATCGGGGTAATTTGTGGGGTTGTCAATTTCAAGGACATCACCGTTTCTCATGTGAATCTTGTAAATAACACTAGGTACGGTTGAAACAAGGTCAAGATTATATTCTCTTTCAAGTCTTTCCTGAATAATTTCAAGGTGAAGAAGACCAAGGAATCCGCAACGGAAACCGAAACCGAGCGCACCTGATGTTTCGGGTTCAAAAGAAAGTGCAGCATCATTCAGCTGAAGTTTTTCAAGCGCTTCTTTAAGTGCTTCATAATCTGCACCGTCTGCCGGGTAAATACCGCAGAATACCATGGGGTTTACCTTTTTATAACCTGCAAGAGGTTCTGATGCGGGGTTTGTTGCAAGTGTGACAGTATCACCGACACGTGCATCACGTACAGTTTTGATTGATGCTGTGATGTACCCTACTTCACCTGCAGATAGTTTACTTCTGGGTGAAAGGGAAGTCGCAGCCATTTTGCCGACTTCAACAACAGTAAACTGAGCGCCTGTTGCCATCATTCTCATTGTATCACCGGGTTTGATTGTACCGTCCATGATTCGGACATATACAATAACGCCCTTATAGTTATCATAAATTGAGTCGAAAACAAGCGCTTTCAGAGGTGCTTCATCATCACCTTCGGGACAAGGAACAAGTTTAACAATCTGTTTGAGAACTTCTTCCACATTTTCGCCTGTTTTTGCAGAAACTCTCGGTGCTTCGGCGCTGTCAAGACCTATTACTTCTTCGATGTCTGCTGCAACTCTTTCAGGATCAGCCGCAGGGAGATCTATTTTGTTTATAACCGGAACAAGTTCAAGATCATGATCGAGTGCAAGGTATGTATTTGCAAGAGTCTGTGCTTCAATACCCTGTGTTGCGTCAACAATAAGAACAGCACCTTCACATGCTGCAAGAGAACGTGAAACTTCGTAATTAAAGTCAACGTGACCGGGAGTGTCGATAAGATTGAGCTCATATTCTTCGCCGTCTTCGTTATAACAAAGTGTTACAGCATGAGCTTTGATGGTAATACCTCTTTCTCTTTCAAGATCCATATCATCAAGAATCTGCTGCTGCATATCACGCTTTGCGACAGTGTTTGTCACTTCAAGCAGACGGTCGGCAAGTGTTGATTTGCCGTGATCAATATGTGCGATAATTGAAAAATTTCTTATGTGTTTTTTCTTTTCTGTCATATATTTTCTCCTGTGTTAAAGGTCTTTATCTGTCGGTTTGAATCCGAGACCGAGTATTTCTGTTGCATCTGATATTATTATGAACGGTTTCTCGTCAAATCTTTTTACAATCTTACGCATCTTGGCAACTTCGTGAGGTCTGACAACTGAAAGAAGCATGTGTTTTGCCATTCCTGTGTAAGCACCCTGACAAGGAAGTATAGAAACACCACGTGGAGTTTCTGTTGTGATAGCTTTTGCTATTTCATCGGCATTGTCAGAAATAATCAGCATCATTTTGCCGCTGTCAGAGCCGTAAAGAACAAGGTCAATGGATTTGCTTGAAACAATGAAAACAATTGTTGCATAAAGTATGCTTTCAATGTTTTTGTAAACAACACCGGCAAGAAGCACAACAAAAAGATCGCATATCATAACAAGACGTCCCATTGATAAATGCGGGATTGCTTTTTTAAGCAGTCTGCCCATGATATCTGTGCCGCCGCTTGTTGAACCTCTTGTGAAGATTACGCCAAGTCCGATACCCATGATAGCGCCGCCGAAAAGTGCAGCAAGAATTTTGTCACCTTCATATGTCGGCAAAAACAATGTACCTACATCTATGAAAAGTGATGTCATGAATGTTGAAAACAGTGTCTTTACAATAAAACTTTTACCGAATACAATCAATGCGATTATAAAAAGCGGAATATTTATTGCAAACATTGCTGTACCGATAGGGAATCCCCAAAGGTAATTTGCAAGAATTGCAAGACCTGTTGCACCGCCTGATGAAAGCTCATTCGGTGAAACAAAGCAATTTACACCAACTGCATATATGAATGAACCTGCCGAACAAATCAGAATATCAAGAAGTATGTCTTTAATGTTAATTTTTTTATCAGCCAATCTGCACCTCTGTAACATAAGCGAATAATTCTTTAAGTCTGTCTGTGTTTCCGTTTATGTAAAGCCATCCGAAAAGCACTTCAAGTCCTGTTGCCGCATGATATTCACTCTTTGATTTATTTCTCGGAGTGTGTGCTGTATGAGTGTTTCTGCCTCTTATAAACATGGTTGTTTCTTCTTCATTCAGAAGTGGCAGAAGCTTTTTTATTGCATTTGCCTGATATGTTGCATTGACCATTTCAATGTTTCGCTCATGCAGCTTGTCAGCTTTGCATTTTTCTGAAATAGTCAGATATTCACGAACCATAATACCCCAGACACCATCACCAAGAAACGCAAGGGCTGAAACAGGGTATCCGTCAGATGAAGTATTTCCTGTTTTTAATTTATCAAAATTAAGTGTTGCATCAGGGCACATACTCAAACTCCAGATCGTAGATATTTACAGTGTCACCTTCCTGAATGCCTCTTCTGCGGAGCTCATCAAGAATACCGCTTGTTCCGAGAACAGTCTGGAAATACTGGAGTGATTCGTAGTCATCCATGTCTGTTTTATTAAGAATTTTAAGAAGCCATTCTGCTTCCACATAATAAGTGTCATCAATAACTGAGACTTTGAAGCCTGTATTTTTCTTCTTTTCAAGCATTTCAAGTGGAATAGGCTCAGCTTCATACTGCTTAATGGGTGGAAGTGTAGCGAGCATTGCTGCTGCAGCATTGACAACATCCTGAGTACCTTCAAGAATAGGTGCACAGATTTCAAAATACTGCAATCCTTTGCTTTCGATATAATTCTTGAATTCTTCTCTCTGTTCGTCTGTTGCCATGTCAATTTTATTACCTGCAACAATCTGAGGACATTTTGAAAGCTCTTCATTGAATATAACAAGCTCTTTGTTGATTGTTTCAAAGTCTTCTTTCGGATCTCTGCCTTCACTGCCTGCAACATCAACAACATGAATGAGCATGCGGCAGCGTTCAACGTGTCTGAGGAACTGATGGCCGAGCCCTGCACCTTCACCTGCACCTTCGATAAGTCCGGGGATATCTGCCATAACGAATGAGCTTTCAGGGCCCATTCTGACAACACCGAGAACAGGTGTGATTGTTGTGAAATGATAGTCAGCAATAATGGGTTTAGCTTCACTTACAACAGAAACAAGTGTTGATTTGCCTACGTTGGGGAAACCGATAAGTCCCACGTCTGCAAGAAGCTTGAGTTCGAGAATAACTTCCCATTCCTCACCGGGTACACCGTCTTTTGCAAAACGGGGAGTCTGACGGGTGGGAGTTGCAAAATGTGAGTTACCCCAACCGCCTTTACCGCCTTTTGCAGCAATGAAAGGCTCATCAGAAGACATATCGGCAATAACAACGCCGCTTTCTGCTTCACGGATAATTGTACCTCTGGGTACTTTGATTACAAGATCCTGTCCTTTTTTACCGTTCTTTCTTGAACCTGAACCGTTCTGACCGCTTTCAGCTGTATATTTTCTTTTATAACGGAAGTCAGCGAGTGTTGAAAGATTAGTGTCAATCTTGAAGACAATATCTCCGCCTTTACCGCCGTCACCGCCGTCAGGACCGCCTGATGCGACATATTTTTCTCTGTGGAATGCAACAGCACCGTTACCGCCGTTACCTGCCTTTATTTTTATTTTCGCTTTATCAACAAACATACTTTTTACCTCGTAATATTATGTTTACATAATTAATCATTATAAGTATAACATATGTCTCTTGAAATATAAATAGGGAAATTAAATTTTTTTGCAAAAAAATTGTGATATAATGTGAACCATAATGATGTTTTTGTTATCTAATTATTGAAATGCAAAATCGGTACCGTTTGCATGGAAAGGATAAAACTATGGATAAACAAACATTTCAAAATAATGTTCTGGCTTCGGAAGAAATGCTTTATCGTGTGTCAAAATCAATCTGTTTCTATGATTCGGATTGCGAAGATGCAGTACAGCAGGCAATTCTTAATGCATATACCAAGCTTGATTCATTGCATGAAGAAAAGTATTTCAGAACATGGCTGACGAGAATACTTATAAATGAATGCTACAGAATCAACAAACAGAAATTAAAAGAAGTGACATTTGCCGAGTACGCTCTGACAAGTGAAGCTGTGGAAGATAACTATTCTTTTGTTTTTACAGAGATAATGAAACTTCCGCCGAAAATAAGAATTGTGGTTCAACTTTATTATGTTGAAGACTATTCTGTAGGTGAAATTGCTTCAATTCTACACATTCCGTCAGGTACGGTAAAAAGCCGTCTTTCAAAAGGCAGAGCAAAACTTAAATCAATTTTGGAGGAATGAAAATGAAAAAAGATCTGAAAAATGAATATCCTGAAATTACTGCATCTTTTCATGAAAATCTGGTTTCTTCACTTGAAAACCTTAATGACAATCAAGAAATAAAAAAGTATAACAGATCTACATACAGCATGATTGCTGTTGCTGCTGTTGTTGCAATAATTTTTTTGTCTGTAACCGTTTTTGCTGCAAACACCGTCTATGATTACTTCGTAAATAAAAGTAATTATAAAGTTTCATTGAATGTGAATGAAGACACGACGGCAGATGCGGAATACCCTGAATATGTAAAACTTGAATTCGGTTACATGCCTGATTATCTTAATCCGCATGATGCTCCATATAAATTCAGTGTGAAAACAGAAACAGGTGATGATACAGGTTCAGGTCTTACATTCCGGTTGTTTAAGAAAGAAACTGCCAAAGAACTTGAAATATTATATGCAGGCAATGTGACCGAGTGTATGTTTGGTGAAAATCAAGGTGCGGTTGTAAGAATAGATACAGGCATTGAATCTGACGGGGATGATTATGATAAGCAGTTCCTTATTTATTTCAAGGATTTCGGCTATGTTCTTCGCTGTTATGTTTCTGAAAAAATAAGCGAAGATGAGATGCTGAAAATTGCTGAAAATATCAGACTTGTTGAATCAGACAAGGAGAACGCATTTGTTGTTGATACCTACATTCCGACAACAGAAAACGGCGGAATACTTGAACCTTCATCAGATATTATTTTCTCATATGCTGCAGATGCAACTGTCAGAGAAATCGGTGAAGTGTTTGATATCATCGCATATAATGGTGACATTGACGGAAATGATTATGCTATCTGTATTAAGAATATTGCAATTCGTGATAATATCAACGGACTTAATGTTGATTCATTCGGTGCAACAGCAGATTTAGAAAAAATGGTTGATGATAACGGTTACTTTAAAGAATATGAGAGAAAAATATATGACTATGGCGACGGTGTGAACAGTGTTGCAACACTCAAAAAGACAGAAACAGTAGGCAGAAGAATCATTCTTGTTGATATTGAAGTGGCAAATAATGAAAACACCGCAAATAAGTTTTATATGGATGCTTCCGTATGCAGTATCAGCGGAACTTTTGAATCAAACAAGTATAATAACTTTGAAGCTGCATATATAAGCGGACAGAACGGAAAATCAAGCAGTTTTTATCACATTCCATTTGATGCTGGTGAAAAGAAAACAGTAACTTATGGATTTATTATCGATGCTGATGCTGATTTCAGTGACCTTATGTTTATTGTAGGAGGCATGTTGGATGTTTCAGACGGTGTTAAACTAAAATAATTAATTTATAAATTTCCTTTTTACTCTTGCATTTTCTTTCGTGAAGTTGTAGAATAAATTGTAAATTATTGAAAGGATAGTGCAAAAAGTTATGGAAAAATTTATTGTTGAAACATCTGCAAGACATGTTCATGTGTCTCGTGAAGACCTTGATATCCTTTTTGGTGAAGGATATGAACTTACAAATAAGAAGGAACTTTCACAGCCCGGTCAGTATGTAACAAATGAAAGAGTTGCTGTTGTCGGCCCCAAGAGTCAGTTCCCCTCAGTATCAATTCTCGGTCCTGTAAGACCTGCTACTCAGGTTGAAATTTCTGCAACAGATGCAAGAGCTATCGGTGTTGTTGCTCCCATCAGAGAGTCAGGCGACACAGTAGAATCAGGCTCATGCAAAATCGTTGGTCCTAAGGGTGAAGTTGAACTCAAGGACGGTGTTATTGTTGCAAAGAGACATATCCACATGACACCTGCTGATGCTGAAAAGCTCAATGTTACAGACAAAGAAGTTGTAAATGTAAAAATCGATACAGAAGGCAGAAGCCTTGTTTTCGGTGATGTTGTTGTAAGAGTAAACGCAAACTTTGCACTTGCAATGCATATCGACACAGACGAAGCTAATGCTTGCTCAGCTACACCTGCTACAATGGGTGAAATCGTAAAATAAACGAACATAAAAAATACAGGTACTGCGATTTTGCAGTACCTGTTATTTTTTTATCTGAATACAACTTCACCGTCTTCGATTTCTATGTCGGGAAGATTGTATTGCTTTTTAAGATCTTTTTCAGTTTCAATGCTTGCAGAAAGTCTGAGTGCAAGTCTTGCATCTGCTGCATTTACTTTTTCGTCATTGTTGATATCTGAAACACGCTTCTGAAGCTCTGTGAAGCCTGTTTCAAGGCCTGCAGAATGTCTGAGTATCAATCTTGCATCTGCGGCGGAAAGTTGCTCTGAAAGAGTTGCATCGCCCCAGCAGGGAAGATATACTATTATTTTCAGCCACTTTGCATACAGTGTTATATTTCCCGTTGTGTAAGCTCTGATATAGTTGACTTTTTCTGAATATTCAGGATCGAGATACCAACCGTCAAATTCATATTCTGTGTTTATAGTTTCAGCATCTTCCAGCGATATCTGCTGTGTTGTTGTTCTGACATTCGGATTGAGATTAACAACCTGTGAAGCAGTAACTTCTTTTCCTGCAAGAACATATGATATTGAGTATGTCTTTTCTGTAAAATCAGCATATAGAGTTATATCACCGTATGTGTCTTCAGGAATAGCGGTAATTTTATTTTTCAGAGCTGAATCTGTGCACCAACCGTTGAAAATAAAACCGTCAGCTTCAATATCTTCCAACTTTTTATTGTCACCATACTCATATGTTGTCGGATTGTTGTTTTCGATAGGTCTGTATAAAAGATTGATTACACCGTAATTGTAACTGATGTTATATACGGCTTTTTCCCATTTAGCATACAGAGTAATATCACTGTAAAGATCTGCAGGTATTGAGCTGATTTTTGATTCTGCTGTATATTCGGGCGATGTATACCAACCTGCAAATTCAAAGTTTCTGTCGTCTGTGACAGGATTTGTCAATGCTAAGGGGTTGACTGCTGTTCTTGTTGACGGATTATTGTTATGGATTTTTGCTATATTGATGCCGCTTGAATCTTCAAGTATATAAGTTATGTTATACACTAAAACATTCCATTTTGCATATAATACTACATCGCCGCTTGTTCCCTTTGGGATTGATGCAGTTTTCTGAGTGAAAAATTCATCTGTATACCATCCGTCAAAAACAAAAGACGGGTCATTTGTTTTTGCATCAAGAAGAACAGTCTCACTGTTATATTCATATGAATCGGGATTCGGATTTTCGGTAGGGTATAAGCTGAGTTCAACATCACCGAGATTATAATGAATTTTATAATTATTATTTATCCAATGTGCATACAGAGTGATGTCAGAGCAAGTGTATTCTTCGATGTATTCAGCTCTATTGGTATATTCAGAATCAAAATACCATCCGTCAAATGTGTAAACATCTGTATTGCAGACAGGATCTGACAAATATGTTGTTTCACTTGCAAGTCGTGTTGTTATGTTCAGATGAGTGATTTCGTCTTCAGAAAGTGATATTCCCGGAGTTTCAAGTATGTAATCTATATTGTATGTCATTTCATACCATTTTGCATATAATGTTATATCAGTATCTGAAGAAGTATCAATTTCGGTAACAGGTGTTTTGTAATCTGATTCTGCATACCATCCGATAAATTCAAATCCGGGGCATTCCGGAGCTGATAATATGACAACATCGTTTTCTGAGTATGATTTCGGGTTATTGTTGACTATTGTTTCTGAGCGGATGTCTGCAACACCAAAATCATATGTAATTTTGTGAGTTTCTTTTGCTGAACAGATTACAGAAAGTGTAATTATTACAAAAATAAAAAAACATGAAATTGTAATTTTCTTTTTCATCCTTATAATCCTTCCGTATAAATAAGTCTTTTTATATTATAATGTAGCAGAAAAAATAAGTCAACTGTAACATTTGGAACCAAATAGTTACAAACTTGTAACAACTTATTACAAGTTTGTTATAATCATTGACTTTTTTTTCTGATTGGTGTAAAGTATGTTCTGCAATGAGACACAGTCCGTTGTATAAATTTGCGGATTAAATCCCGATATATTGTGATTATTATGAAAGGAGCTAACATATAATGAAGAAGGTTGTTCTTACAGTTGCTGCTCTCCTCGTTTCAGCTGCTATGGTTTTCTCATTCGCTGGTTGTACAAAAACAACAGACGGTGAAGAAACATCAAGCGACGCTGTTGTTGCAGAAGTAGAAGATTCTACAGCTGCTTAATTTGTTAGCAAATATTTTGTTTAAATGAAAAGTGCTCCCATCATCTGATGGGAGTTTTTCATTTTATTTATATCTTTTTGCAAGTTCAAGCAAAGTTTCTTTGTTGTTTTTTTCAGGTTCATGTATAACTGTTTCAAGCAGGTGATTCAGAACATTTTTGATTTCACTGCCTGAAACATATTTTTTTATGTCATTTCCGTTCACAGCCAATTGTTGAACAGAATAAGGCTCGTTTTTATTCATAATGTCATCAAATGTGCTGTATGCAAAAATAAGCTTGTCTGTGATGTCACGGAAGGCTTTTGCAAGACCTGATTTGTCAGCTCGTCTGATTTTCATCAGACGTATAAAGTTTTCTTCACCTAAATCTCTGATATATTCTTTTACCTGAACTCGTGTTTCAGGAACATCTTTGTCATGGATAGAAACAAGAAAAGAAACCGTATTTATATACTCTTTGCTGAATTTCAGTCTTCTTAAAATGTTTTCAGCAATAACACCGCCGACTGCAGCATGATTCTTGAATGTTGAATTGTTATTTTCATCTATAACATGTGTTGCTATTTTTCCTGTATCATGCAGAAGCATGGTGAGTCTCAATATCGGATCATTTTCAATATTGTTTACTGTGTGGACTGTGTGCATCCATACATCATAGCCGTGTTTTTTTCCGTATTGTTTAAAGTCAAACTCAAGTTTCAGCTCGGGAATAAAAACGCCTATAACACTTCTGAATTCAGTGAGTACACTGAATACATTGCTTCCGCACAGAAGCTTTAAAAGCTCTGTTGTTATTCGTTCACATGCAATTCCTGACAGCAGATTCTCGTTTTTGATTATAGATTCGGCGGTTTTTTCTTCTATATTGAATCCGAGAACTGAAGAAAATCGTATTGCCCTCATTATTCTCAAAGCATCTTCATTGAAACGTGTGTCTGCATCTCCGACACAGCGTATGATTTTATTTCTGATGTCACTTTGTCCGTCAAAAGGATCAATAATTCCTTCTGTTTCATTGTACGCCATTGCATTGATTGTGAAATCTCGTCTTGCAAGGTCATCGATGATATTTTTTGTAAAAGTTACTTTATCGGGATGACGGTTGTCGGAATATTCGCCGTCTATTCTGAATGTTGTTGTTTCTACGGGTGTTTTACCTGAAACAATGAGAACTGTACCGTGTTTTATTCCTGTTTCAACAGTTCTGAATGATTCAAACAGCTTCTGAATCTGTTCCGGATCAGCATCAGTTGTGACATCCCAGTCATTTGGTTCTCTTCCCATTATTGAATCTCTCACACACCCACCGACCACATAAGCTTTGTGACCGCCGGCTGTAAGAATATCCATAACGGTTTTGACATCATTTGGTATTTTTATCATACATTTTCTCCTGAAAGAATATATATAGTATTTTTTTCTGAATTACTTGCAATATTTGGTATATTGTGCTAAAATCATTAAGTAAATTAAAATTGAAGGTGATATTATGAGATGTCCTTTCTGCGGTTTCGAAGAAAGCAAGGTTATTGATTCCAGACCAACAGATGAAGGTGAAAAAATCCGAAGAAGACGCGAGTGCCTGCAGTGTCAGAAGAGATTTACTACTTATGAAATTATTGAAACTCTTCCGATTGTTGTTGTTAAAAAAGACAAATCAAGACAGGTTTTCGACAGAACAAAGCTCATTGGCGGAATGCTCAGAGCTTGTGAAAAGCGTCCTGTGCCTCTTGAAGTTATAGAAGAAGCTGTTGATGATATCGAAGCTGCTCTTCAGAATTCAATCGACAGGGAAGTCACATCAATCAAAATCGGTGAACTCGCAATGGACAAGCTTAAGAATATTGATGAAGTTGCATATGTCCGTTTCGCATCTGTTTACAGACAGTTCAGAGATATTAATTCATTTATGGATGAACTTGCAAGACTTCTCGGTAATAAACCGTAATTAAATAAATTATTCAGATTCAATGGGTAAACGCACAATGAAAGTTGTGCCTTTGCCCATTTTGCTTTTTACGGTGATTTTTCCTCCGCAAAGGGTTACAACTCTTTTTGCAAGGGGCAGACCAAGACCGTTGCCTACGATTGTGTGTGATGCATCGCCCTGGTAAAATTTGTCAAATATGTGTTTTTGTGTTTTGTCATCCATTCCGATTCCGTTATCTGTGATTTTTACTGTAACAGTGGATGAATCACGATAGCATTTTACTGCAACAGCGCCGTTCTCGGGGGTAAATTTGATGGCATTGTTGAGAATATTCAGCCATACATGAGAAAGCATTTCTTCGTTTGAATAGTATCTGATTTCCTGAAGATCGATATCAAGGTCAATATTCTTTTTTGACCATGTTTTTTCAAGAAGGAGGATACATTTTCTTATTTGCTCATCAAGATAGAAGGCTGTTTTATCAGTAACCATCTGCTGATTTTCAAATTTTGTCAGTAGAAGAATATTTGATGACATTGATGCAAGTCTGTCAGATTCTTTGACAATAATATCTATATATTCGCTGCGCTGTTCATCGCTGAGTTCGTCATTCTGAAGCTGTTTGGCAAAACCTCTGATTGATACAATCGGTGTTTTGAACTCATGTGAAAAGTTGTTTATGAAGTCATTTCTGAACATTTCCGTACTTGCAAGTTCATCTGTCATTGCATTGAATCCGTCTACAAGATCAGTTATGATAGTGTCACTTTTCGGTGCGGTGACTTTTGCAGAAAAATCTCCGTTTGCAACTTTTTTCTGCGATTTTATTATGGCATCAACAGGCTTAAAAAAATGACGGCTCACAAAAAGTGAAACACATGTGCCGATAATTGTACTGGAGATGAATGCAATGAAAGTTAATGTGACGGGTGCCAATTGAATGAAAAAATCAGGGAAAAGGTTTCTTATAAGAAGTATTACAAGCATTGTGGAGCCGCTTGAACTGAGCAGAACAAAGAATGATATTATTGTTGTTGTGATATGAATTGCCCAGTCTTTTTTCAGCAGATTTGCGAAAAATTTTAACACGACAAAAACTCCTTTACACAGCTTTGTACCCTAATCCGCGGATAGTAACAATTGAGAAATCCTGATTATTTTTGAATTTCTCTCGAAGTCTGTTGATGTGAACATCAACGGTTCTTTCATCCGTGTCTGTGTCCATATCCCATATTTCATCCATAAGCTGACGTCTTGTGAAAATTTTGTCTTTATAAGAAAGAAGCTGAAACAGAAGCATGAATTCTTTCTGGGGTAATTCAACGGTGCCTTCTGGCGTTGTTACAGTCAGAGAGTCATGATTGAGCACTGTTGATCCTATTGTTATTTTTCTTTCGCTTGCTATTTTAGAACGCCTGAGAAGTGCAGCTATGCGAAGAAGCATTTCTTCATCATCAACAGGCTTGACCATGTAATCATCAGTACCTGCTAAAAAGCCTTCTTTTTTATCAAGATGTGATTCTTTCGCTGTGACCATTAATATAGGTGTTTCCCATCCGCAACTACGTAAAGTACGGGTGAATTCAAAACCGTTCATTTTTGGCATCATAATGTCAAGGA